>CALGPW010000019.1:0-62600 GCA_937959535.1 uncultured Candidatus Saccharibacteria bacterium | reverse complement strand
AACTACAGTGTACGAGGCCTGCTTTTTGGTTGCAAAGGTGGTGGGTTAGTACGGGCCTCAACCCTCACTTCACACGCTTCTGATGCCGAACATACAAAAGAGCCAACAATACAAAGAGCGTAATTAATACATATGTACCTGCTTGAATTTGTCCTATTGATTGCACAGCAACAATCACAGTCGGTGCCAACGCTAACACTGCACCATACATTAAGGTATACATGTCATCAGCACTCCGCTTAGACGGCTCAGATTTATGCCTACTCACAATCTTGTTTATAAATAGAAGCAAGAGAGTCAATGTGCAAGTAAGAAAAATATATATTAATACAAACACAACGACTACAATAGCCGGACCAACTTTAGACGGCGCGGTCGTCTGCGTTATCGCTAGCAACACCACTAACGATAAAAACATCAAAAATGCAATTAAGCGTTTATACATGATTTAAATAATAACACCTAGGAGGCAAAAGCAGTGTCGCAATATAACGAAGCACCTTTGTAAACAACTATTAGGGTCGCTGCAACAACTGCTTTTTGCCCGATTGACCGCTCGCACTTAGCGAGCAAAAGACTTGCGATCGCGCAGACCTGCATCACACACCTGATGGTCACTGACATCGCAATCTCAAGGATTAATCAGGTGTGTAATGCGCGCACATATCGCGCGCTCAACGCCTCAACTTAATGGGCGGAGCTTAGGTGGAACCATAGTATTAGTTATCTGGCGCCACCTAGTTTCCGTCGATTATTATTGTGGAGGCTTATTTGGTTGGTATTGTTTTGCTTTTTTTGTTTTTCTAAAAGCTTATTCACACTATAGCAAATCAATGATAAAAAGTCAACGTCTATTGTAATATAAATATTGTTATTTATACTACAGCTCACTATTTTACTATACACACCTCTGTTATTACTGTACTGTTGCATTTTTTTCTACAGTGTAATAATTACAATGATAACTATTTCATCAAGCTACTATTAATTATTTATTACAACAAATAGACTTTAGATCATATCGAATTTAAAAAATACAACACTACATCAGACTCTACACTGCGAATTTAACTTATAACAAACAGCTAACTACGGTATATTTATACAAACTATTTTTCATTAAAATTCATTGCACTATTTGTGTTCAAAGATCCTTTATATAATTAACGTTTATATAAAACTAAGCAAAATCTTCAGTATATTTTATGACATCCGAAATGCGACAACTATACATACAGCATGGCAAAAATTATATTAATATCATAAAAGGCTGATGTTCACGCGATGAAAAAATCTACTATATACTATGTCCTACAATGTACCGTATATATAGAAAAACAATCCAGCAACGAACCAGAATCAGAAACAACCCAACATGTCGATTTATGCACATGCAAGCAACAATATACTTTAGCTGCAAAAACAAAAAATCAACAACTTAATTCATAAAATTTTTTTTCATAGACACAATACAACTTACGCACAGATACGTAATACCTACTGGGCTAATAGCGCCAATGACCGATCTCTAACCGTCAAACTTCGTCGGCCAAAAACAGTCACCGCCAGTTTCAGTATCGCCTTCCAGAACTTGTCTATGAAGCCGGAAGAGCTTGGCCTGAGCCTCCTTAGCTAATCGCTAGCATTTGGACACGATAAGCCTAGAACTATTTTGCCGACACCACATTTATGCTGCCAGCACCAGATTAAGGCATAGATTTCCTTGCCTCCGCATTCCTTACACGTTAGACCTCCCTGCACCATACGATAAAATTTCTGGTGATAATTCTGTTAAGCTATTCACCAGAAACAGCCCTCCCTACATTCAGTCGTTAGTTGCTAACCGATATTTACAGAATTACAAATCAACATATCTATCGTATCGTTTCAAGGCATAAAACACATTTATTTGCTCTAATTATCCCGTTATCTAGTGTGGTATTTTTTACCTAGCAATCTTGCTAAAAAACATTGACACAAGCAGATTTTCACATTACTATAGAGATAGTTCCTGAATAAAAAAATTATACAGGAACCAGAAATAAACACTTCAGAAAACTCCACAACCATTAGAATGACTACTACTCGCAGGTAGTCATTCTTTTTTATCGCATAAATCAAAAAGAGCCCGAAAGGCTCTACAGCAAACGATGTGGTGGAGCTGCCGGGTACTGCCCCCGGGTCCGCAGAGTAACCTGTTGTTTGTCTACGCACATAGTCTAACTCGTTAAATAATCGCTTATCCGCTCAAAGCTAGACAAACATACGAACTAGCGATCTGCTTAAAATCTTAATTAATGATATAGCAGAAATATCAATTAACCGATCTTGCTAGATATTACACACCTAGCCTATAGCAAGAGTCTAGGCGGATGCGGCTGCCAGTAATATTACGCAGCTAGCGCAAAGGCTGTCTGCCGTGGCATCAATGATGCAACAAACGCCTTCGCTTTGTTTGCAAATTTTGCAACTATTAATTCTGATAACGTCAGAAGTCGGTACGCAAAACAACCTGTTAAATTCTCTACGTCGAACGCTATATCAGCCCCGCGTTACTCTTGACATTATATCACTTATTTACATCATACGTATAGTATGATTAACTTTTAACTATATGGTCATGGCATCAACCGCTAAAATCCTTACGGTTTCACCCGTTGGATACGATGGCAGTATCGTAGAAGTAGAAAGTGACATATCAAATGGGCTGCCTAGTGTACGCATAGTTGGTCTCGGTAATAAATCAATCGACGAATCTAAAGAACGAGTCCGCAGCGCCATCGTCAATTCTGGCCTAGAATACCCAACTAAACGTATCACTATCAACCTTGCGCCTGCCGAAATTCCAAAGGAAGGTACACATTATGACCTACCTATCGCCTTGTCTATCTTGTTATCAGCCGGACAACTCCGCGAACAGGATGTTGCAAATTCTATATTTGCTGGCGAGCTAGCGCTCAACGGAGGCATCCGCCCCACTAGCGGCGCTATCAATATCGCCGAAACCGCAAAAAAATCTGGTATTAATACTATATACTTACCCTCTAATAACGCTAATCAAGCGTCTCTCGTAGGCGGCATAAATATCATACCTGTAGATAATATCAAGCAGCTTTACCTGCACTTAAAGAAAGAAAAAATCATCATCAAGGATGCTGTTTGTCCGCACATTTATTCAGAAGAAAGCGAGCCCAACAAACAAACCCTGCTTGATGAAGTGGCCGGTCAAGAACAAGCAAAACGCGCCCTCATAATCGCAGCGGCAGGACATCATAATATATTGTTATCCGGACCTCCAGGAGCCGGAAAATCAATGCTAGCAAAAACCCTACCCAACCTGCTACCTCCGCTCTCGCCTGAAGAAATGCTAGCAGCTACAAAAATATACAGCATAGAGGGTTCCTCGACAGAATCTATTATCCGTCAGCGTCCGTTTCGTTCCCCGCACCACACAGCCAGCCAGACATCGCTTATCGGCGGCGGATCAAGCCCGAAACCTGGCGAGATTAGCCTAGCGCACCTAGGAGTACTTTACTTAGATGAAATACCTGAGTTTTCGCATTCGTCTATTGAAGCCCTGAGACAACCCCTAGAAGACAAGAAAGTTACTATTACCAGATCGCGTATGCGTGCCACCTACCCCGCTAACTTTATGCTGGTTGCTACCATGAACCCTTGTCCTTGCGGGTATTTTGGCGATCAAACCAAAGAATGCTCCTGCACTCCAGCGCAAATAGCTAATTATCAACGCAAGCTATCGGGTCCGCTTATGGATAGAATTGATTTAGTCGTACACGTCTCACGCGTACCGAACAGTACATTGTCTTCGTATAATTCGTTGTCTTGTAAACAACATAAAACTGCATCAAACTTGATTCAGAGTGCCCTCAATATCCAATCAATAAGATACAATTGTAGAGATAAATACAACAGTAACTTAACAAATAGAGAAATAAATACGTTTGCTAAACTTGGTGAAAAATCAAAAAATATATTGTCACAGGCTTCGGATAAACTGAGCTTGAGTCCGCGTAGCTACTTCAAAATCATCCGTGTCGCCCGCACTATTGCAGATCTAGACAATAGCGCCAAAATACAAGCTGCACATATCGCAGAAGCTCTCCAATACCGATAACGAGCTTGATTTATTATCGGTAATTTGTTACCATGTACAGCGAGTATAGACTCAGTAAAACAACTGTTCTAAAGGAGAACTACGATTAATAATTCAACTCGCATAAATAACGCTATCCGCAGCAATGAGCTTCGCGTGATCGGGGCTGATGGTAAGCAGCTTGGCGTTATGTCTTTAAGAGAAGCTCTAGATATTGCACAAAAAGCAGGCGTTGATTTAGTAGAAATATCGCCTAAAGCTAACCCTCCTGTAGCTAAGATTGTTGATTGGGGAAAATATCAATATCAGAAGATGAAGGAGCAGCAAAAAGCACGGCGCAATAATAAAGCCAACGAGCTAAAGCAAATGCGATTTGGTTTGAAAATCGGTAGTAACGATCTAGAGATCAAGCTGCGCAAAATACGCGCTTTCTTGTCGGACGGACATAAAGTAAAAATCCTTATTTTCTTCCGCGGTCGAGAAATAGCCCATAAAAACTTAGGTTATGACTTGATAGACAAGATGATGGAACAGCTAAAAGACGAAGCTACGCTCGAGCAAAAACCAACGATGGCCGGGAGAAATCTCAGCATAGTAATAAGGAGTAAATAATGCCAAAAATGAAGACCCACAAGGGCACTGCTAAGCGCATAAAGCTAACCAGTACCGGCAAACTTACCCGTCGCCGCGCATTCGGGAACCACATGCTATCCAAAAAAAGCAAGTCGCGCAAGCGAAATATTAATACCAGCGCTATTATTAAAGGCGGCATAGCAAAAAACGTTAAGCGAGCATTGGGAGTCTAATATATGCGAGTCAAACGAGGAGTCGCCGCTTCGGCGAAACATAAGAAGACCTTAAAATTAGCCAAGGGAATGCAGCATAACCGTACCCGCAGCTTTCGCTTAGCTAAGCAGGCCGTGATTCGCGCCTTGCAGTACGCATATCGCGACCGCCGCAACAAAAAGCGCGATCTGCGCAGCCTGTGGATTACTCGTATCAATGCAGCTGCCCGCCAAAATGGCACAACCTACGGTAAATTGATAGCAGGTCTTCGCGCGACCAACATTGAAATCAACCGTAAGGTCCTCGCTGACTTAGCCGTCAACGAGCCGGAAGCTTTTTCTGAGATCGTCAAAGAAGCAACAAAGCAATAAAATTTCTTCTACTTAGAACTTAAGCCTAATAAAAGACCGCGAGATCAACTAGCGGTCTTTTATTAGGCTATCTATAAGCCGGGTTCTGTTATCGGTAATCATCTATCTAGGCTGTACATTGCTGTACAGCTCAAGCGGATGTTAGTATTATCAAGCGAACAACTTATGCGATAATACACCTTGCAGCTGGCAGGGTTTACCCTCCTTCTATGTCACCATAGTCGGCTACGGTCTCTTACACCGCTCTTTTCACCCTTACTATCAGTCATCGTACATTAGCAGATTTGAGATAGCGGTATCGTTTCTGTGGCACTTTCCCTAGAGTTACCTCTGGTCGCCGTTAGCGACTGCCATGTCCTACGCTGCCCGGACTTTCCTCTTGTTCTGTAAAGAACCAGCGATTACCCGATAGCCTAGCGTAATTATATCACAAAAAGCCTCCAGGCTAGCGACTGATATTCCCCGCTTATTGCAAGGTGGGTTCTCTCACAATATTCCCACGAGAATACTGCTGTTGAGATCCCTATCAATGATTTGTTAGGAAAATCATATACGCTGGTGCCTAAGAGGCTAATTATATTGTACCACGACTACCCGCCAAAAACGATAGAGAATCCTTTTAGTATGTTTACGATTATAAAGTTCATATAAGTAACTATTAACGAACCGCCGACCATAACTATGGCAAAAATCAATAAAACACCATATCTCTCTACAGTATCGAAAATACTCCTCACAAAATCAGGAGCAAGTGCATACAGTACCCGCGATCCATCCAATGGTGGTATCGGAATTATATTGAAAGCAAAAAACCCTAAATTCACCATTGTAAAAGCTGTTAATACAGAGTTCAACAAAGAACCTGCCTCGGCCTTAGAGACTACAAGTATTGCGTACGCTACAAACGCTAAAAGAAAGTTCACTAACGGACCGCTTATAGCTACCAATGCCACTCCAATTTCGCCATACTTTATGTTGCTTGGGTTAAAAGGCACTGGTTTTGCACCACCAAAGATTGGCACGCTAGCCCCAGTTGTCATGTTTGTGATAATTATTATCATCGGCAGTAATATAGTCATATACGGATCTATATGTTTTATCGGATTCAAAGTTAATCTGCCAAAATCATACGCAGTTCGATCACCCAAACTATTTGCCACCAAGCCGTGAGCTAATTCATGCAACGTCATCGACACAAATATCACCACCAAAACAATAATTATATACAGAACATCCATCTAATTTATCATTGTACCAGCTCTTGACGAAGAATCAAAACCAGAGTATACTAGGACAGATTGATAATAACCGTAATTAAGAAGTGGAATCTACAATGGCAGCACGATGTGAGCTGACTGGCAAAGGCAAGCAGTTCGGAAACAAAGTAAGTTTCTCTCTGCAGCGCAACAAGCGAGTGTTCAAACCCAACCTTCAAAGAAAGACTCTCGTTGTTAATGGTAAAAAAATCACCATGGTACTTTCAACGAAGGCTATACGCACACTCAAGAAAAAAGGTATCATAGCTTCAGCCTAAGCCACAAAGTAAAATCCCCCTACAACAGGGGGATTTTATTATTTAACCTTAGACTATATTATCTCGTTCGCGACAATATATATGTCGTTAATACCGTTGGTAGCGAGGAGTCATTCTTTACTTTTAGTTTAGATACATTTTCGACAGGCGCACCCATTTCTTTAACAAAAACTTCGGCCGAGTCCTGTGGCACTTCGTAAGATATACCGCTATCAGCATAATGTATCGGCACGACAACCTTCGGGCTAATAGTACGGACCAGAGCCACGGCGCTCGTGGCGTCAAGCGTATAGCCAGATCCACCGACCGGAACTATTAGGATGTCTATCACTCCAAGATTTTCTAATTGATCATCGTTTAATTTTGGTTCGACGTTACCAATAACACCTATAGCAACATTACCGCATTCTACCCGATAAATTGTATCTAGTTTTTCATTGCTACCGCTATCAAGATGTCGAACAGCAGCAATTCCTTTTATAACAAAATCTCCTATTTCGTATTCGCCAGGACCATTAACTACGAGCTTTGCGCCATCCGCCTTAACAGCGAAGCGATCCTCGGTAGCAAGTTCAACGCAACCGGTAGTTTTGGCATCTTTTAGTCCGATCAACGACAATTTCGGATCTGTAATAATAGTAGTCTTTTTACCCGAAAGTACAATCGTGTTTCCGCCTTTGTATTCTATGTCAAACACTATTTTTTCCTCCTTCATTTCTATCGCTGCAGAATATTTTCACTATCTACTACAACTTCGTGTCTGCTTGATAATATATCATTAATGAACCTATCATGCACGCTCAAGCGATAATAGAATTCGTCGTACAGCATTCTACTAAACGTTAGCTGCCTACCAACTTTTATTTCTATTTTATTTACTACATCCGCTACACGTTTAGACTCGACATTACCGACAATCAATAAATCAACCTTGCTCGCTGAACCGCGAACCAATACGCCTGCTGCTATCACAATTTTTGCTTTAGGCAAAGCCGCCAGAGCGATTCGCCAATCGTCCGTCTCGCTACTAGCAGATTGTTTTGAAAATCTTTTTGGTTTTTGCTTGCTAACATCATTATTAGTAAAAATCTCTTTGAGCGGTTTGTAGTGAATGTAAGAGCGGTTAATCTCGTAATATAGTTTATTATCGTTTGTATTACTCAGCAGCACACCGGCATCAAGCATATTAGATAGCTCTCTGCGCACAGAATTTATCTGTTCGCCAATCAACCGCGTAATCTCGCGGACATAAAACGACTTTCCAGGATTGTTAAGAAAGAGATGCAGAAGTTTTACCCTCGTTTTTGAACCAAATAATGCGTCAATCATACCGTAAACCCTTTAGTATAAGAGTATCATATCTAAGAGCTCTTATCTAGATTGTTCACGATGTAGGTCCATGCTTCATCAATGTTAAACCATTTAATATCCTTATTCCGCCTCAGCCAAGTAAGCTGGCGTTTAGCCAACCGCCAATCTAGTACACAAAGTTTTCGCTCAAGTTCAATCTCGTTAATTGTGCCATCTAGATATTGTTTGATAAGCGGATAGACATTCCCAGTCATTGCCTCGTTGTACCAGCCCCACTTCTCTGCCGCGTGTATAGCTTCATTTATTGTTGTATTACTTACAATATTTTTTGCCCGCTCTTCAATTCTGCTTCTTAGGATATCTCTGTCTGTCGCTATACCTACTAGTATAGTATTGCTAATTATTTTATCATTTTTGAGAGGATCTTCCCCCCTGCGTAGAATAGCGTTAATAATGTGTCGCTTGTTTTTTATATTTTTCGGCAATTTAATGTTGTTTTTTTCGCAATGATATATAAGCTGTTCTAACGATTTATTCTCAAGTTTACGCCGTTCATCAAGATTGTTTGAATATGCCGTAAATTTAAAATCGTACAGTACGCTATCGATATACAAACCAGTACCGCCAGCTATAATCGGCAGATGCCCGCGTGAACGAATTTCGCTAATCTTTTGCTGAGCATACACCTTAAAATTTGCTGCCGTAAACCTCTCTCCTGGATCGACCATATCAATGCCCCAATGCGGTATCCCTTGTTGTTCTTCAGACGTAGGTTTAGCTGTACCGATATCGAGTCCGCGATAAATTGCTCGCGAGTCAGCCGAGATGACCTCACCGTTAAATTTTTTAGCGATCCGAATTGCTAGCTCAGTTTTGCCGCTAGCAGTCGGACCAGCAATAACGACTAGCGGCAAATCTGTTACGTCAGCTGCTGCTAGCAATTTATTATCGCGCTCAACAGCGGCAGCTAATTTTTTCATTATTGGATGCTCTGAATGTATTCAGCTAGTTGATCAATAGAAACCTGCTCCTCGCCCGCGCGAGTACGAACGCTAACGACACGTGCAGCCTTATCCTTTGGACCAACTATAATTTGTACTGGAATTTTTACAACAGTTGCCTCACGGATTTTTTTGCCTAACGACTCATTACGCGTATCTGCTGTGAATCTTACTTCGTTGTATTTTATAGGACGCATCAATACCTCTGTTTTTAGCACTGATGTAATTTCATCAACATAATCATTTACCGTATCATTGACTGTAAGAATACGAACCTGTTCAGGTGCAATCCAGAATGGAAACCAGCCAGCCGTATGCTCAATGAACACGCTCAAAAAGCGTTCAATTGAACCAAGCAATGCACTGTGAATCATTACTGGACGCTCCGAATCGCCAGACTCATTTATGTATTCAAGACCAAAACGTTCAGGCTGGACAAAGTCTAACTGCACTGTCGCAACCTGATGTTCTCGTCCAATTGCATCGGTCGCCATGAAGTCTATTTTTGGCCCATAGAAAGCTGCTTCGCCTTCCTGTTCAAAATAGTCAAGACCTTTAGCGACAACTGCAGCTTTGAGTTGCGATTGAGCTGATTGCCACAATTCTAACTCGCCCAAGTAGCCTTCGCCATCGTCGCGGTAACTTAATCGCACGCGCAACTTCATACCAACGATATCGTACAATTCTTGCGCGCAAGCTAGCAAATTATTAATTTCTTGTTCAATTTGATCTGGCCGGCAAAAGACGTGGCTATCGTCCTGAGTTAACGAACGCACGCGGCTCAAACCGCCTAGCTCACCAGTTTTCTCGTCGCGGTAGTCGGTCGTTGTTTCTAAATAACGTATCGGCATCTCGCGATAACTGCGCGGCTGCGAGGCAAAAATCTGAGTATGATGCGGACAGTTCATCGGCTTGAGCGCCATCTTGTCGCTAGTCTCTTGGCTAGTTACCAAAAAAAGTTCGTCGCCAAACTTTGCCCAATGTCCTGATGCTTCGTATAAATCCTTCTTGGTGATATGCGGTGTCCAAACTTTCGTGAAACCGTATTTTTGGCGCAGTTCGTTCGATAACTGCGCTGCCTTTTCGCGCAGAACCGTACCGCGCGGTGTAAACAACGGCAAGCCGATACCAACAAGTGGCGACATAGTATAAAGATCGAGTTCTTTACCGAGCTTACGATGATCGCGCTTCTTTGCCTCTTCTAGCATATCCAAGTAACCGTCCAGTTCAGCTTGAGTCGCAAAAGCGACACCGTACAAACGCTGCATCTGCGGGTTGTTCTCATTACCGCGCCAATACGCACCAGCAACGCGCATTAACTTGAAAGCTCCGACCTTGCCAGTGCTTTCAACGTGACCGCCACGACATAAGTCAGTATAATCACCCTGCGAGTACAATGATACAGTGTCAACCTTGCTTTCATCATCGCTGGCAGAACCAAGCTTCTGGCCCGCTAAGTCTTTCGCTATTGTCGTACCTGACCGTTTCAAGTCGTTAAGCAATTCAATTTTGTAAGGCTGATTGTTTTCTTTCGCCCAAGTTATCGCCTCATCAACCGGCACATCTTGACGCGTAAATGGCAGATCGCGTGCAATAATACTTCGCATTTCTTTCTCGATTCGGCTAAAATCATCCTCCGATATCTTTACATCACCAAGATCAATATCGTAGTAAAAACCATTATCAATAGCCGGCCCAACACCGAATTTAGCCTGCGGCCATAAATGCTGCACCGCCTGCGCCATAATATGCGCCAAACTGTGCCGCATTGATTGTAATTGCTGTTCGTTCATAATGAACCTCCTTTTTAGAAAATATAAAAGCACGCAAGCGTTTTTACGCGCGTGCCTCGGTCCCAAAAACGGGAGGTTCCACCTTGGCTATTACTCTTGCTCCGACTTTTTACGTGCGCCGCAACCGCCAACACGAGACTCAAGAGGTGGTTAGACTCTGTCAACGTCTACTTAGTATATTACCGGCTATTCTGTCATATTGCAATACGTATTGATTTCTGCTACCATTAAGTGCAGCTGGGCGATTAGCTCATTTGGCTAGAGCGCTTCATTGACGTTGAAGAGGTGAGAGGTTCGAATCCTCTATTGCCCACCAGAGCAATCATGTAACTTGCCGTAATTTAGACGGCAAGTTTTTTATTTTGCATAATATTTTATGCACAAATATTAAAAGTTTTCCACGTCGTTATTCGGTGTCTAATCAACATTTCTATGCGTCTGGTGATATATCATTATGAATTATCTAACTTGACAGAAAATGTTACTTATGCTAATATAGAGGTATGGCTAAACAACATACCAAAACAAAATCTACAACATACAAAAAGCAATCTCGGCTAAGCCGCTATACCATTTACTACGAGCTCAAATAATACAACAAGCTGAACTGCTTCGCTTGGTATTGTAACCACGTAAAGTAATTCAGTGTCTCGATCAGTGTTGGTAGTTTCAGCTAAAAGACTAATCTTTCGTTTACTATAATAATTTGTTTTTAATATAAACTCACCTGTCACCCATTTTTATTTAGCTTAAAACTTAATGATAATTTTATAATTTTGATTTACGTCTAGCTTTCTTGAGAGCGTCCTTCTTGGCCTTCGTTTTAGCACGCGACGATAGTGTTGCTTTGTCGGTTACATCAAATTTCTCAAGATATTTACCTAACAACAAATGCGTCTGCGCTGCCATTGATGCTGCAGAGCTATAACAGATTGATGTAACAGGCATCAGAAACCATTGCAAAACCATAAAAACGGTTCGCGAACGCTTATAGCGTTCTGGACGAGGAGGCAGCATCTTCAGCATCAGTAAAATCGTAATAAATATTCCGATAACTGCTACCTGTTGAATGTGGCTAACTATTAGCGGCAGAGCATGCGCAGAAATATTTCTGGAAGCTTCGGGATTGGTTAATAATGGCACCCACGCGCCAAAAGCAACCAATATTGACATCGTAGCTAAGCTAACATGATTATCAATTAGTCGTATGAATCTTGCCAATGTTTCCCAAAAAGGAGCCGTTCGCTGGCGCGTAAATAATCTGACTGCTACATATGGTATATCCGAAGCACCATACCCCCAGCGCCGCAACTGTTTAAACTGACTGATAAGCGTTGCTTTAAATGTGTCTGACAACACGGCATCTTGATATACAGGAACATGGATTGGCATAACACTATAGTCGCCTTTAAAGTAAAAATAACTGCGCCAATACTGATGCCCATCCTCAACAATACTGCGCTTACTCCAGAAATCCATACTCACAAGCGCCGAAAGCGGCTGGCTATGAGCTGCAAAATTACGCAAAGCATGCGGCCGCATACTACCAATAATAGTCCAAAACGAATTGCCCGTTGCTAGCACCCGCATTGGCGCTGGTGCATCCCAAATATTACCAAAATACAAGGCCACCGGCTGATATGATAGTCTTTCGCGGTTAGGGGTAACAGCATATTTATACGCCACATAATCAAAATAGGTTGAGTAAGGCCGATTATCGCTATCAAGGGTTGTAACGATTACTTGGTTATATTCAATCTTTTTATTGTCGCACCACTGCTTGAGGTCATAGCCTGCATACGTAATATTTGGACCCTTGCCTGGTATCTCGTCCGGCAAATCTTTAGGGTGTTGAATAATCCGAAAGTCGCAAAATACGCCAGCGTATTCATCACGAAGACGTCTGGCAGTCTCTGCCATCTGCTCGCCGCCGCGTTCTTCGTAAGCCAAATATACAATCAACCTCTCGTTCGGATATGTTGTATTATTTACTGACTCTACCGTCGGCTTCAATACTTCGTAAGACTCGTTATAAGCAGCAATTAGTACTGCATGATAAATATCTCTGGGATCTATAATCTGCAACTCGCCTTTTTCGATAGACAGAATAGTTTGCTGATGCACATCAGCTTCAAAATCTTTTTTATTAATTTTAATTTCGAGCGACTTGCCCGCGG
Source organism: uncultured Candidatus Saccharibacteria bacterium (assembly GCA_937959535.1). Taxonomy (GTDB): domain Bacteria; phylum Patescibacteriota; class Saccharimonadia; order Saccharimonadales; family Saccharimonadaceae; genus Saccharimonas. Next base: position 49,513 of record CALGPW010000019.1, on the reverse strand, counting down.
CAGCCTGCGATAGATCATCAAGTCGAGCGCTCCAATCAATTTTCTCGGCCCGAACAAGTTGCCGGTGGCCCAGCAAAGTTCTATAAGAAATGCCTATAGCCTTAACAAACGTAGTTAACACCAATAACAATAAGTAAATAGCTGCCAGAAAAGGACTAAGTACTGATAAAACTACTAACAAAATTAACATGCCATAGCTTATTAACGCTGGCAACATCTCAAAAAAACGATAAAGCTTCGACCTTTTGCCAAGAGGAATTTCTAAGTCTGGACAACTCATGCCGCCCGTCCTAAAGATAGGACGCCAAAAGCGTACATAGCAGCAATCAGCATAATAACAAACGCGCACCATCCAATTGCCTTAGCAGTTGTTGTTTTTTCCAACAGATAAAACTTTATCATTAGCGCGCCATGGATGATAGTTACTAACGTGAAAAATCCAGAAAATAATAATAAATACTGCCAGTGATCTTTGTAAAAATGTACTTGCCCGAAAGCAGTATAACGCGAATAAACCGTAATCTCGCTGGGCGTAATCTGCATAGACACGGCAATCGAACAAACTATATCTAAGATTAGCATCACCACGAGAAAAAGAACAAGAGTCCTATTCTTGAGAATACCTAATAACGACTTAATGATTTCGCTTTTCATAACTTATAAACTATGGAGCCGTCTGCCGGGATTGAACCGGCGACCTGCGCGTTACGAATGCGCCGCTCTACCAACTGAGCTAAGACGGCAATACGTCTATATTATAACAAAAGCCAAACAATCCTGCCATAGAAAAAGCCCCACTTCGTGGGACGCTTTCTATGGCGCGCCCGACCGGATTCGAACCGGCGATCTCCTCCGTGACAGGGAGGCGTGATAGACCAGCTTCACTACGAGCGCAAACTATCCAGTGTGCATTATATATCATTACCTAGTTATGTGCAAGCGAAAAACGCCTACTGGTTAACTACCGTGCCGCCAGTTTGGCTGTTATCTGGAATGGTTATATGTTCGCTAATCTTACCACTCTTTTTTAGCTGCTCAAATTGCGACTTAAAGGCCGTCAACGGTATATGAATATATTCAAAGGTTATCTTCTTGTCAGTTTTCGCAACAACTTTTACTATGTAGTAACCATCGTCATTAGTGCTCCTTGTAATACCAGATAAGCTGCCGACTGGAGTTTTCGAAATGTCCGAAACCCTAAGTCCATTAAATTTACTGCTAATATCAACTGATCCGCTATTGCCAGCTGATAATTTGCCCTCGGTCGATTGTTTATTGATAGTTTCAACCGTTTTGGCAAAGTCACCATTAGACTTCAGTAAAGATAAGGCTTTATCAGCCTGATCTTTTGCAGTTGTATCCATAGCAAAGGCGACTTTATTTTTTAGCAGCCCGTTTTCGACAATTAGCCGATAGTCGTCAGCACTCTCTCCATAAAGCATACGAATCGACGCATCATATGTTTCTTGCGACACGCGGCCGTTAATTGTTGTGCGTTCCTGGTCAATAAAATCGTTAACATCTTTTCGCGAAATACTAACGTTATAGCGCTTAGCTAGTTTGCGAGCGTAAGCTGCTTGTTGGGCTAGATTCATTGAACGATATTTAATGTCGTCAAGCTGAACATACCAGTCTTTGGAGTTGACCTTAACCTCACCATATTTATTTAAGTAATATTCAGAAGCTCGGTACTGCACCAAATAATCGCTATACCGGACTGGCTCGCCGTCAACACTGCCAACTGGCAACATTGCAATGCGAGAAATTCGATAAGCTATAGTGCTAGTATTCTGCATCGGATACATTACCACCCAGCAACCAACTAATAGCAGAATGATACTGGCCATCGAAATAAGTACTGTATTAATAATCAGCTTATGCTTGGTGTATTGAATCGGATATTTAAACCTGCGGCCACCAGCTAAAATCTGTTCGCGATGCTCAGCGATAGTCTCATTAGTAATACGGCTCGCCGCTGGAGCTGGTTGTTTTTTACTTCGCTTCAACTTTATTTTCTTCATATATTTTCTGTCTCCTTAGTTCGGCTTCGTGAACTGCATCTTGCAACTCATTATATATCTTGCTAGGATGCTCGACTAGCCGAATAACCAGATCGCCAACGTAAGTACGCATGATGATGGTGCCAAACTTGAACACTTCGCCGCTAAACCCAGGTATATTATAACTTATACTTTGGACCTTATCTAGATTTATTTCTACAACATCCCGGCCAAAGAAGCCGCGCTGAGTAATCTGGCGAATGCGCTCGTTAGTTACCGCGTACACAGTATAAAACCACATCAAGAAGTGATAAATAAACAAGATTAAGCCAAGCACAAAACCGCCAAAAAATATCCAAAGCAAATCAAGATTAGTCTGCCAGATCAAGAACGGTATTGCCCCGACAGTCATCGGAATTAGCAGCGAATAAAAACCCTTCCGCATAGCAATAATGTGCCGTCGAAAAACTAGCAATACTTTCTCGCCGTCGTGTAATCCTTCAAATTCTGCTGCCATAGTAATATCCTGGTACCCCGGACAGGAGTCGAACCTACAACCATTTCCTTAGGACGGAACTGCTCTATCCAATTGAGCTACCGGGGCCCTGGGATTAGTGTAACATCGCAAGCACTAGCGAGTAAAGCGCTCGCTAGTTCGATGATAACTATATAACTCATCATCGCTAAACCAATGGGATATTTCTTCTGCAGCTTCCTCGATGTTACCGCTAGCATGAATTAGATTAGGCACTCCCTTACCTTCGCTATCAGCATATTGGAAGCTCATGTGCGAAAAGTCACCGCGAATGGTACCAGGGGCAGCACTTTTTGGTTCTGTCGCACCGACAAGTTTGCGAACCAGATCAACCGCTTCAACGCCCTCAAGTACCATCGCGATAACCGGCCCCTGAACCATCATTTCTAACGTAACATCAAACTTTTCTTTGCCGCGGCGAGTGATCATTTTACCAATTTCTTCGTAGTGGCGGTAGTAATGTTGCTTGTCGGGCGCAATCATTTTAGTAGCGACTATTTTCAGTCCAACCTGCTCGAAACGCGTCAAAATACGCCCGACTAAGCCCCGCTGCACCGAATCCGGCTTAAAGACAATTAGTGTTTTTTCTACATCACCCATCATTTATACCTCCTATTTATACAGTTGCTTTACCGCTATTATATCAGATATATCTAAGTTATTTACTATAAATATTTTGAATAACTTTTTTGTTCGATATATTGTTTATCTACCATTAACGACGTACAATATTCTTATGGATATGTCAGAGCTGATTGAAGATTTCATGGAGTATCTCCAAATTGAACGCGGACGATCGATCAAGACTAGCGAGGCATATCGCCACTATCTGGAGCGTTTTCTAGAATTCGCTGGGTTCGACTTAACGGTTGATAACATCCGCCCAGAGCTAGTCAGAAAATATCGCTTATGGCTCAATCGCTATCAGACAGATCGCGGCGGCACTTTATCGCTTATTACTCAGAATTACCACCTCATTGCCCTGCGAGGTTTCCTGGATTACCTAAGTAAGCGCGATATCGAAAGTATGGCGCCAAACAAAATAGAATTGCCGAGAGTTCACCGCAAACAAGTCACTTTTTTGTACAGCAACGAGGTGCAGCGTATGCTTGATGTAGTACCTAATGATGATAGTTTGCCAGCACTTCGCGATAGAGCCATTCTCGAACTTCTCTTCTCTAGCGGACTGCGCGTATCGGAACTCGTTGGGCTTAATAAAGATCACGTCAATATGCAGCGCCGCGAGTTTACTGTCCGCGGTAAAGGACAGAAGGACCGCCCAGTTTTTATCAGCAAACGGGCAGCTGAACGCGTCCAGGATTACTTATCGGCGCGAACCGATTCTTTACAACCTCTATTCCTGAGCTATAGCCGCAATAGCGGCACGACTAACATTTCTGGTGATTATCGGCGGCTATCGCAGCGCAGCATTCAGCGAATCATCGAAAAATACGCTAAGCTAGCTGGCATCACCAAACACGTCAGTCCGCACACTATGCGGCATAGCTTTGCGACCGATTTGCTAATGAACGGCGCCGATATTAGAAGCGTACAAAGCATGCTCGGACACAGCAGTATCGCTACCACTCAAGTATATACCCATGTAACTGACCAGCATCTCAAAGACGTTTACGAGCAATTTCACACCGACACTGAATAAATTTTTTATTCAATTATCTCTATTATTCTACGGTTTTACTGCTCTTCTGGAATAACTTTGCATGTTAATGCCGAAGGTACCCCTTGATTAGTTACCGAGAAGTCTTTGCAAAGACTGCCTGTAATATCAACTGCATATTCAGGATAATTGATATTGCTAGACGAGCTAATCCGGCTAGATACGCGACGATATACATCACCGGCTCGGCCAGTTGAATCGACTTTTGGCTGCACGCCGTCAAATTTAATCGTACCATCGCCGATATTATCAAACGATAGTCTAACATCAGTGTCGCTATAAATACTGGTGATTCGCAAAAAAGCCATTGGATTGCCAGCAACAAGATTGCGCGGCAATGTGACATAGGCCGAACAAGCATACTGATGATTATCAAAAGCTTCCGCTGAACACGTAATTGGCGAGACGCCTGCCGTCGCGTTTGTAGCGCTACCAGCAGCACGAACCGATTGCGGCGCCACCGCATTAAACGCAGTACTATCTAACAAATTTCTCGGCGCGCGAATACCAGACGGACGCAAGAAGGCAGTCGAGACAATTGAGCTATCAAAACTTTGTTGCCCGTTAACTGTCGTGCTCTCTGGAACAACCGCCTGAATACGCAATAGCGCTGGCGCATCAGCCGGCCATTCCACGCGTTTTGGTAAAGTGTCGCCGCCATCAGCAGACGATATTGTCGACACCTTATCATTTTTCATCATCCATTGAAGCCTAATTATAGAGGTATCTTTGTTGACACGCAACGGCACAACGCGCGAGCTGCCCTCCTTGAGACTATACACCACATCGCTTGTTTGCGAATCGATCAATACACAAGTATAAGCCTGTCCGCTAATGTATTGTAAGTTAGTACCACTCTTGATAGTGATAGCGGTATTACTTATGCTACTAATTATGCCAGCATCTTGTATTGTACTGCAACGTTTAGCAGCAATCGCCTTGCAAGCAGCGCTAGCCGAGCCGCCGCGCTGGCAAGCCATAATCGCCCGCTTACCATCCTCGACACCCGCTACCGCAGATTCGTAGGCAGTACGCGACAAGTTATTATTGGAAGCGCGCGATTCCTCTTGAACCATGATGCGAATAAAGCCAGTTGATACTACCATTAATAATATGGCTGTAAACATTACAACAATAATTGAAACTAGGCCGGATTGCTTGGAATGCGTCATGATGCCCTCTCTGTAATTATAGTTTCCGCAAACTGATTAATCGCGCAAAAAGTATAGTTGTTGGTTTTTTCAGACTGCGCCAAGCACTGTGCGTCGCTAGAATTAATTATACCGTTACGATAAGTGTCCTCTTCATAAGTACCAAGCGTATAACCAATCGTATAACCAGCTCGACTATTACTATCGACAAATAGATCGGTCAAAGAAATATTGTGAATCGCTAGACCGGTATCTTTATCGCCTAGTACTTCTACGGCATTCATCGGAGCACCCTTAGTAATCACTTTTGGGTATTGCCCTCTCGTCGCCTTACATAGAGAGCCATCCGGGTCGGCCACGCGGGCAAAAACGATTTTGCTGTGGCTAGGATCATCGTCGTAAACCACGCCAGCACTAGCGTCCCTTGACCTCAAGTTCTCTGGCGTATTCCAAACATAAGTATACGAGCCAAAACACAATCGGCCCAAACCACTAGTACCGCTATCGCTAGGAGCCACTTGAACGATATCTCGGCCCTTTGCTGACAAACCATCACGCTTTATCATATCGCCAACCTCGCGGCCAGCAGAATTAATGGTTTTGATGGTAATACCCTTGTGGTACATATTCATCAGCTGTATTGTAGTCGTCGCTACCGCCACTAACAGCACTGCTACTCCAGTCATAGCTAAAAGCAATTCTACTAAAGTAAAACCCTGTATCTGATTTGTATTCTTATTACTTGTCATATATCCTCGTCACCGTTCCTATGGTTAACGGCGCTGCCGCGCCAACACTATCCCAGCAAGCATTCACATACACATCGTAAGCTTTAGCAGTATTTACGCCTGAGTTCTGCTCGGCTCGAACAATTTGGGCAAAAACACCGTATGTTTTAGCGTTAATTAAATCAACATTAGCGTAAACTGAAGGCGACGAATACGTCGTGTTCAAAACGCGCACCGGCAGAACTGTATCATTCTTTTGATCAACCGACATAAAAAAGGCATTTGTGCCAGTGGCTAAATCAACACGGCCGCCAGGCGCAGGGCAGCCATCTGAGCTGGCACTCACAACATCAAGTGGATTATTGACCAAAAATTTGCTGCTAGTTAACTCCGCCCACTGCGCAGGATTAGTATCTTTAACATATCTAATAAGGGACACTTGAGCGTCAAGTTGCTGGCGGACAAGCGTAATCTCAAGCGAACGCTGGGCAATCTGCGTACCGCGATTCATAACTATGTAAGTTCCTACAGTCAACAAGCTGAATACCACAAAACTAAACATTACCTCGATAATGGTGTCGCCGCGGCTATAACGCATCTAGCAGCCCTCCCCGACAACTTGTACTGAGCTTTCTAGTGCTGCATCGCGGTCAATCCGCACGCCTAACCGCGCGCCAGTTAGCCAGCCGCTAGGGTCAACGCAAAGCCTCGCCTGATTTAACCCGCCCGCCGTTATCGTGTCGCTAACGCTTGTCTTGTTAGAAAAGTACGTGTGGATAACACCGCTGACTGGCGACCGTACGATAGCGATTGAGATTATTCGATCAGTTTTACTATCATCAATTCGAGTATCCCAGCCGAGCGCATAGTTATCAACAGAGTGGCCAGTATTTGAGGTGGTTAGCAGCGCCGACTTAGTAGCCGACAACGCGCTCCTATCGGCTGCCCTCTGCAAAAAATCGTAATCGCCTTGCGATAATAAAGCCTTGTTCATTTGGTCTTCGTTTTCTGTCGCTATATACAGCGGCCGTGCTGTAAAGTTAACGCCATCAACCGACGATATAAAACGTCCAACAATCATACACACGCGGCTAGTGCCTGCCAATACTGTACTGCTATCGCTAACAACTATCCGGTCTTTATCGGCATTAAGCCCGCATTCATTGTGATTTTCTGTGTCATTTTGAACATTCACAGTTTTGTCATATTGGCCTTGGATAAAATCGGCAAACGAGTCAACAGCGTCGCGATAACGCTGAGCGCCAATAGTACCGCCGACTGTCGCCAATATACCAGCAGCCAGCACCCCCGAAACAGCCAGGAACAACATTACCTCGATAATTGTGAAGCCCCCCGACAACTTATTCATATCACTATTTTAGCATAAGCATCATAACATTGATACTAGAAAAACGATGCAATCACTAGCCAGTCCATAATTCGCGCACCAACAAAAAACGATATAAACGATCCTAAGGCCAACAACGGGCCAAAAGCAATCTCGCTATTAGCTTTGAGTTTCTTGCTAGCAAGTCCTGGAATCACCAAGACGCAGCCAATTAAGTTAGCCAAAAACAGCCCGACAAAAGCCGTCTGCCACGAAGCCAATATCAACCCCAAGCCAACACCTAATTTCACGTCGCCTAGACCGATCCACTTACCTTTCGATATCAAGTAGAGCACGCCATAAACACCCGACATAATTATTAGCGCTATTGCCAAACTATATAATTTAACGTCATTAACTATAAAATAACGCAACACCACAAAGACTAGCGAGACCAGGCCATACGAAACAGTAAGAAAGTCTGGCAGAATTCGCCACTTGATATCGTAAGCGACTAACATGATTAGAGCTACCAACGATATACACCAAACAGCAAACAATACCCACTGCAACCCCGCCAGGTGCCATGGCCAGGCTAAGAACGACACCATAAATGCCGCCGCAAGAGATAATTCCATCAACGGCTCAAAGTAGCCGATGCGCTTACCGCAATATCGGCAACGACCGCGTGTCGATAGCCAGCTGATTAGCGGAATCAAATCGCGTAAACCGAGTTGGTGCCCGCAGCTCAAGCAGCGCGAGCGGTCTTGCTGCTTCTTACTCTTCAGGAGCGGCGATAATTTTTTGTATTCGGCCTTGTTGTACGATTCGCCGGCCTTTTTGTCAGCAACAAGTTGGCGAGCTCGCAGCCGCCAGACTTGCGCTCCAGCAAAGCTGCCAAGCACCAGCCCGAATACCCCGCACACTATAGCAATTGAGATAACTATCATACGTCTAGTATAGCAAAAAGGTTACGCTTTTGCGCAACCTTTTCAAAAAACTGTAGATATCACAGATTTACGAGTCTAAACAATACGCAGCATGATTGCCAGCCTCTAAGCGCGTAAACGTAGCATACTGACGACGAGTACCCCTAATTAGATCCTGCTGCCCGTTAGGGTTTGATGTACCACACCTAGCTCCTAAAACTACAATGATTTGTGCATCGTTAACAGTTATCTGACCACTAAAGTCAGCGATGTTTATATTATCAATACTAGTATTTTCCGATACGCCATTAACGAACCTTCGAAGCACATCTTGGTTTACAGCGGTACCGCCGCGGTTGTTGCTCAAAGCACTATTATACGCAGCCGATACGATACTAACATCGCTCTTGCGAGCTGTATCGCGCTGGCTAGCTTGCAGTGCTGGCAACGCAATAAACACCATCAAGAAAATCAGTGCAGCAATCGCCAGCACCAAAACGACCTCGATGATTGTAAAACCACGGTCTTTAATCTGTTGTTTTGTCATAATTTAGTTCCACCTTTCCCTTTGAACTTATGCTCAACTGTATTCAGTATAGCGTAGGCCCTTTCAGTTGTCTAGACCTTATCGTACACTGCCGACTAGACTGTAAATTGGGAATAATACCGCCCCAATCAACACGCCAGCGAATATAGCCAGAATTACCATCATAATCGGCTCAATCATTGTTGAAATCGCTTGAATTTCTTCGTCGAGTTCGTCCTCATAAGCTTGTGCTGTCTTGCCCATCATCTCGTCAATCCTACCCGATTGTTCGCCGATTTTGATCATCTGCGGTACCATCGGCAAAATATAATCCTCTGTCTGCAAAGCAGCCGAAAGCGCTTTACCGCTCTGCACCTTACCGGCAGCTCTAGTAATCTCTTCGGCTACAACAGCGTTATTAACACCCTCAGCGGCAATAGCCAGCATATCCAGCATCGGTACGCCAGTGACTAGCAAAGTCTGTCCCATACGCGTAAACCGCGCCATATAAAGACGGCGGAACATACCTTTAAACGGCGGCATATTAAGTTTCAGATTATCCAATAAGCGAGAACCCGCTTCGGTACGAACATATTGCCGCGCAAAAAAGATCGCTAGCGCCAATAGAATTAAGGTCAACCACCAAAAATTAATCACAAAATTAGATATTCCGATTAAAATTGATGTCAAAACTGGCAAGGTCTTCTTCATATCAGAGTACAACTTGGCAACCTGCGGTACGATTGTTACCATCATAAATACGCCAACCGCAACCATCACCGCTAGGACAATACCAGGATACACCATAGCGCCGCGGATTTTACTGACCATTGCCGCATCCTTTTCTTGCTGGTCGGCAATCCGTTTTAGTGCATCATCAAGCGTACCCGATGCTTCGCCAGCGGTAACTAGCGCAATGAAAATTTTGTTAAATACCTCTGGATGTTTGCCAAAGGCCGAAGATAATGTCTTACCGCCTTCAACGTCGGCAATGATTTCTTGGACTATCTCCTGCATTTTTTTGTTGGCAGTCTGTTCAAATACCGTATGCAGGCTTTGCGTCAACGGTAATCCAGCACCGATCAACGTTGCCAACTGGCGCGAGAAAACAATCTTATCCTTGCTAGAAATTCGGTTGGTAAAGCGCGCTAGCCAGCCGCCCTCGACTTCCTCCTTGATTGATAGCGGCATATAGCCCTGAGCGGTCAGCGCTTTAGCGGCTTCGCTCTCGGATTCAGCTTGAACCAGCGATTTGACAATGTTCCCCGTCGCTTTATCGCGTGCTTCGTAGGTAAACTTTTTCATTAACTATCCCCTGATTAACCTTTCAAATTCGGTCAAGTCAACAGCGAATTCCCGCGCGCTATCATAAGTAATCGTGCCGCTTTGGACCAACTGCACCAATGTGCGATCCATCGTCTGCATACCTTGGTCGGCACCAGTTTGGATAATCGCGTCAAGCTGATGAGTCTTGCCTTCGCGGATAACATTACGAACAGCCGGATTAGCAATCAAAATTTCAGCCGATACCACCCGACCGCCGCCGATTGCTGGCACTAGCCGCTGCGAACAAATTGCCATCAAAATATTACTGAGCTGCGCGCGGATTTGCGGCTGCTGATGCGGCGGGAAGACGTCAATCATACGGTCAATCGATTGCGCCGCCGAGTTGGTGTGCAACGTCGCGAACACCAAGTGTCCGGTCTCGGCAATGGTAATCGCTGCCGAAATTGTCTCGAGGTCGCGCATCTCGCCGATCAGCACCACGTCTGGGTCTTGGCGCAGGCTAGAGCGCAGTGCCGCCGAGAACGAATAGGTATCGTAATGAACTTCGCGCTGCACTACTACCGATTTTTTCGACTTGTGCGTAAACTCAATCGGGTCTTCGATAGTAATAATATGTTGCGATTTTTCGGAGTTAATCTTATCAACCAAGGCCGCCAGAGTAGTCGACTTGCCAGAGCCAGTCGGCCCAGTCACCAGCACCAAACCGCGCGGATAATCGGCAAAGTTCATCACTACCGGCGGCATACCGAGCTCGGTCACCGACTTGATCTCGTTTGGAATTAAGCGCAACGCTGCTGCTAGGTTACCACGCTCATGGAAAGCATTAACCCGGAATCGTCCGAGCGTACCGAAAGCAAAGCTAAAGTCAAACTCTTTATCCTTAAGGAGGATCTGCTGCTGATCTTCGTCGAGGATCGCAAATACTAGCGACTCGACTTGCGCTTCATCGAGAGCATCAAAACCAGCAATAGCTATCAATGTGCCGTCAATTCGCAGCATCGGCGGCAAACCAACTTGAATATGCAAGTCGCTAGCTCGGCGCTTGATAACTTCCTCTAGTAAAACTTCAATCCGTAATTCTTGTTCTGGCATTGTCCCCTCCTTTTATGCTGTGTCTGCCGACGTTACGCGGTTTACTTCTTCTAGTGTAGTGATTCCTTGCAAGGCTTTCAAGTAGCCGTCTTGGCGCATTGTAATCATACCATCCTCGACTGCTTTGCGCTGGATCTCGTTGCTAGTGGCCCGGCGAACAATTAAGTCTTGGATACCTTCATTTACATCCATTACCTCGTACAGCCCAGCCCGACCACTATAGCCATGCGGCGTAGCTGGCGTATCGCGACCTTTGACCAGCACGTAGGCTCGTTGATTGGCTAATGGCAAGTCCTTGTAGCCCAAATCCTCGGACACGCGCGCTACGTCTTCTTTGGTCTTGGGCAATAAATGCCCCACCGTCTCGAGAATCATCTGCGTCTCAAGCGGGTTCGACCAGTAAGCATCGCGATGCGGCGACACGCGGCGCACTAGCCGCTGGCCAATTACTGTGTTGACCGTGCTAGCGATCAGGAACGGCTCGACATCCATATCGAGTAAGCGCGGCAATACTCCGGCCGCCGAATTGGTATGCAGTGTCGAGAACACCAGATGTCCCGTTAGTGCTGCTTGCACGCCAAGGTTAGCCGTCTCGCTATCGCGCATCTCGCCAACCATCACTACGTCTGGATCTTGGCGCAAGATACTGCGCAGACCATTAGCAAACGTCAAACCAACGTCGTTATTAACCTGGATCTGGTTAACGCCGTCTATCTTATACTCAACCGGATCCTCAAGCGTCACAATGTTAATCGCGTCAGTTTTGATCTCTTTAATCAGCGCGTATAAGCTGGTCGATTTACCGCTACCAGTCGGGCCGCTTGTTAGAATCATGCCGTTAGGACGTTTGATGCCTTTGCGAATCATTCGTAGTGCTCTACCAACATAACCCATTTGCTCGAGATCAAACGTATTACCAGTTTTGTCAAGCAAGCGAATCACCACCTGTTCACCCCAAACAACTGGACTGACAGCAATACGCAAATCGACTTCCTTGCCAGCCACATTAACTGCAAATTGACCGTCCTGCGGAATGCGATGTTCATCAATTTTCAAATTGGATAAAATTTTGATGCGGCTAACTAGCGCCGGCTCAATACTCTTCGGCAGCTGCATGACCTCGCGCAGTACGCCATCGACGCGGCAGCGTATTTTCAGCGATTTTTCGAGCGGTTCAATATGCACATCGCTAGCGCGGCTCTTGACTGCATACTCTAGGATAGTACTTAATGCGCGGCTAATCGGCGAATCCTGGACGATAGTTTTGATATCGCTTGACGATTGAATAGCCTCGGCCTGAGTAGCCTGCGCCGCTTCGTCAACGGTCGACAAGTCGGTTTTATACTGGTCGAGAACATGACGGACACCCGCTTCCGATGCCATAAAGACCTTGAGCGGCCGCTGAATACGGTTAGCTAAATAATCTACCGCCTGGACGTTATTGGCATCAATCATCGCTACCGCCAAACGATTATTCACCTCGGCTAGCGGCACCGCCATGAAGCGCTCGGCAATATCGCTCGGTAGCAGCGACAATATACTCTGATCAATAATACTAGCCGTCAAATTAACATACGGTACGCCCGAAACGTGAGCTATAGCATGGGTCAACAGCTCGTCGTCTATCTCGCCGATATCTTCCAAAACCGTCAACAACGGCTTGTTCGTTTTAGCCGACTGCTTAGTGGCTCTATCAATAACCCCGCGAGAAACTAAGCCCTCGTCAACCAAGAGCTTGATGAGCTTCTCCTGAATGTCATCGGTCATCAGCGCCACTAGAAAGACTCCTACCTATTTTGATTCTGACTACGATCCCGGTTTTGGCTCTGGTTGGCTGCGGCATCAGGTGAATTAGGCGAGCTAGATGAACCAATTATTGTTTCTACTGTCGGATTTATGGCATTAGAATTAAAAACTTCCGAGCTTGGCTCTTTGACATCACTGCTCATTTTCTCGATAGTGCTAACACTAGTACCAACCCGCGGCGCCTTAAGCGCAGGAATATTGTTACCAATAGTAAACGCTATTAGCATAGATAAACCGGCAATCAGTACAATCATCGCTATATCGCTCTTCTTCACGGCTTTATCCCCTTCTTGTTAAGTTGAACTGTTTTACCTGGCAAGTAATAAGCGTGTCCAGAAATTGACATCGTAAACTTAGAATCTGACGCTTCAATTGTTGATTCGTCAATATCAATCACGCGAATTGACTTCTCGAAATTACGCAAAACACTGCGCAGTATATCTGCATTGCTAGCTGATAATTCCATCGTAAAGGCTATCTGTTGAACACTTCTAGAATTATCGGCATTGTTGTCGCTTGACGAGCTGTTATTTTTGTTACTGTCAGAGGACTTTTCGTTCGAAGAAACTGTTTGGAAAGACTCAAGCTTAGCGCCAGGCACTCGGCCAACTAAATTCTGCACAGAGGCGCCAAGTGCTAGCGAGTTATCGTCAGCTGGCAAAGCGTCCAAGATAACACGCAGCGGGTCTTCCTTGTCATTAAGTTTTGCAGAGCCGAGCGCCGAATTGGTGTTTAACACGCGGATATTGTCGCGCAAACCGTCATACGTCTTAATATTACTATCAAGCGTCGATGTTGTTTGATTCTTTTCGGCTAGAACTTTCGTCTCAAAAACTATACGCTGTACTAGAAAACCGCCAATAACCAGCGCAAAGCCAACCAAAACCGACGCGCCTGCCACCCAGCCGAACATTACGCGGCCGCTACGATCAATTTGCCGGCGCTTATTTAGCGAGGTATCTTTCTTTGCTTCCGCCATTATTTATCCTCCTTTTTGTTTGAAGTCTTTGCCTCAAACAGCGAATCTGGCACGTGCTTTTTTGAATCAGTCACGTCTACCGAGCCAGTCGGCGAAACGATTACTAAGCTTTTAACGCTGTTCGACAACAATTCTTCGGGATAAGAAAACGTCAGGGTAAACGTCAGTTTCTTCTCTCCGCCAGAATCTTCGGCATACGCCGTGTTGGTAATTCTCACAGAGCTAGATAGCGGCGTTTCTGCAGATTCTGAATCTTTCGTGTATTTCAATTTAGTATTAAGAATGGTTTTTTTAAGCGCGTCTACCGCATTAAAACCGCCAGCTGTTGAGCCTTCTATGGTAATGGTCTTCTCTGAAGCATTATAACGCACTGTTGACATAGTCACGTTGTTTGGCGCCTGCGGATTAACCGCGCTCAAAGTATCAAAGATGCGTGAATTAACACCTCGATTGCTACTGATCATATCAATCTGAGTTAGCTGATTCTGAATGGTCAAAAGATCATTAATATCTGGTTTATCGCTAAGTTCTTTATATTTGCTTTTAATAGAGTTATCAGCCTGGCCACTAGCAAACTGCAGCGACCCCAAAGCAAGCCCCAGCACAATCACAGCACCTGCCGCAGCTGCAGCCACTAACATTGATACCGATATCACCGTATTACGAACCCGCTGAGCGTGCAAATATTCCCGCTTAACGTCTGGTATTAGGTTTACTTCAATCATGACAAGTTTCTCCGTTTCGCCAGGCCAACCGCCGTAGCAAACTCGTTAGCAATCGGCGCTAGTTGCTGCTGCATGCTCTGCGAGACATTTATATTTTGCCAAGGGCTAGTTGCAACCGCTGATATATTAATCTTGCCCGCCAAATACGAATCGATTTGCGGCACAGTCGCGCCGTATCCAGATAATAAAGCTTGAGAAACCGCCACATCTTCATACCTATTCTGGAAGAATTTAATCGATTTTGACAATTCAGAAGCAAAATTATCAAGCGTCATCTCGACAGCACGGAAGACTTGCCCTTCGAGGCGACTTTGATCTAGACCAAATTTCAGGATAAACTGGCGAGCCTGATCCTCTTGGACGCTCAGATTCTGAGCCACAGCCTTAACTAGCGAGTTCAGCCCAGTCGGAATCGTTCTGATTAATCGCGGCGTATCGCCGTAAGTCAAAGCGATATCTGTCGATAACTCGCCCATATCGACCAGCATATAAGCTGAATTACCAGCAGTCGCTGGTACTAACGCTCGCACCATCGCTAACGGATCTGGCTCTTCAGCTATCACATTCAGGCCAAGCGATTCAATTAATTCCAGACGTTCTTCGCTATACTGCTTGGATACGCTGGTGATTAATACCTCGTTTTGGTTTTGCGACTTTAGCGAACCGCCTAGCAGTGCCCAGTCAACTTTCGCCTCGTCACTGCTCATCGGAATATACTGATCAACTTGGTATTTCATAGTCGCCCGCAGTTCCGCTTCACTCATTGCTGGCACGTCAATAACCGTGGTGAAAGTCTTACTCGACGGCAAGCCAATCGCCACATTTTTAGTACGAATACCAGACTGGCCTACTGCCGTCATCGTGGCCTCGCCGAGCCGGCGCCGTGCTTCTGGCGAGTCGCTCGCGGTAATTTTGTGATCGACAGGCACATATCCGTATGCAACTAGATTCCAACTGCCTTGGCCAGAAGCAGCTAGCTGCAATACTCGCACCGCGTTGGTACCGATGTCGAGTGCAAAGAAATCGCCCATCCCTTTTTGAATTTTCATATACCTTATATTATGCATAAGCAAAGTAAAAAACGCAAGCTTTTTAGATAATTACTTTTCGGACAATACCCTTTAAATGCTATAATGTAGGATTATGAGTTTATCTATCGGAATTGTCGGTTTGCCGAATGTCGGCAAATCCACGCTTTTTAATGCTTTAACTAATAATAATATTTTAGCGGCTAATTATCCTTTTGCCACTATCGAACCAAATACTGGCATCGTACCGGTATCCGACGAGCGCTTAAAAGTCCTCGCCAAAATGTACCACGCCGAGAAAATTACCCCAGCTACCGTGACTTTTGTCGATATTGCTGGGTTGGTCGCCGGCGCTTCTAAAGGCGAAGGCCTGGGTAATAAGTTCCTAGCTAACATCCGTCAATGCGATGCCATTGTCCACATCGTCCGCGCTTTTGAAAGCGACGATATCATTCATGTCGAGAATATTATCAATCCAAAACGCGATATCGACACTATCAATACCGAACTGATTCTGGCTGATCTGCAAACGCTAGAAACTCGCCTAGCTCGCCTCGCCAAAGAAGCCAAAGCCAACCCCAAAGCTAGCGCTATCAAAAATCGTTTAGAAGTGCTTGCTGAAAAACTGCGCGCTGGCACGCCAATTAACGAAATTTCCGGCGTTGATCCTGACGATATCGCTGATTTACACCTTTTGACTGCCAAGCCAGTAATTTATGTGTTCAACGTCAATGAAGAAACCCTGGCTAGCGAAGACAAGAAGCAGAGCCTGCGCAATCTCGTGCCGTACGCTCGCAGCCTATTTATCTGCGCCAAGCTTGAGGACGAAATTAAAGGCCTTAACCCCAGCGATACACTCGAACTCTTACAAAGTTACGACGTGCCAGAAGCCGGACTAACGCAAATGATTCGCGCCGCCTACGATTTGCTCGGATTACAAAGCTACTTAACCGCCGGACCGAAAGAGGTTCGCGCCTGGACAATCCACCAGGGCTGGACAGCACCGCAAGCCGCCGGCGTCATTCACACTGATTTCGAAAAGGGCTTTATCGCCGCCCAAGTTGTTAATTACGACGATTTAGTCGCTGCCGGCTCAGAGGCTAACGCTCGCGCCGCCGGCAAAATCCGCACCGAAGGCAAAACTTACGTCATGCAGCCAGATGATGTGGTTGAATTTCGATTTAACGTTAGTAAATAATTTAGCATTTAATCGCTTAAATTTGATATAGCTTAGGCTAATTTGCCAGCGAATCACCGGCTAGCCGCATAAGCCGCTAACAACTTCCAGCTTTTCTCAATATATAAAACCGCTCCAAGTTGCCGTGCGCGCCTTTCACTTCGCTATCTGCTTTATTAATAATTATGAAATTAGCACGCGCCCACTGCTCGAACTCACGCAAGATTGCTCGCCGCACGCCGTCATTCTTGACGACACCGCCGCGAGTCAGCTGTTGGCGTTGCGCCTCAAATTGCGGCTTAACCATTGCTACTATCGTTGTATTTTTATCAACGATTTTCGCAACGTGCGGCAAAATTTGCCTCAGACTAATAAACGACACATCGATCACCACTATATCCGGAATTTCACTTGGTACAAAATCCCGAATGTCAGTTTTTTCATACAACTCAATTCGTTTATTGCCGCGTAAGCTCGGGTGCAGCTGATCAGTGCCAACATCCACAGCGTATACTTTCTTCGCACCATGCTGCAGCGCAAAATCGGTAAAGCCGCCAGTGCTGCTGCCAATATCCAATACCGTCTTGCCATGAAAATCCAAATTAAAAGCTTTCGCCGCGCCCGCCAATTTTAATCCGGCCCGCGACACATAACGCTCTGACGCTGCTAATTCAATCGGCGCCGATTCATCAACGAACAACCCCGGCTTGGCTACTACTCGCCCGCCAACACGCACACGTCCCAAACGAATCCAATTCTCGGCTTCCGAACGCGAACCTACCAATCCGCGCGCCAGCATCAATTTATCTAACCGTTGCTTCATTCCTCAATTCTACTATGGATACATAATCCGCTCAATGTCGCGGGTCATCGCCGCAATTGCCGCATAGGATTTACCCTGAGTCATGATCGTCATCACGTAAGTACCGCGCGGATGCCGGACAATCGCCGTGTCGTGCACGTAGTTCCACAAAAAGCCAACCTTATCATAAACTTCGCGCGCTTGGCTACCCGTCGGTATACCATAACGGTAAGGATGGTGCGACAAAGAATACAACAGCCGCTCGCGCTGCGCTCCGCTAATTAGCGAACCATTCTCCAACCCGACCATGAACTTCGTCAGATCACCCGCCGATACATGAGTTGCCTGCGCGTGCGTGAAAGTCACTGCCCGCGAAAACCCTAGTCGGTAAACAAAATCGTTCAGATTTTGCCGGCCAAATCTATCTAGCCATGCCACCGCGCATGGATTAGTACTGGCAATAGTCATCCGATCAAAACAGCCCGACACCGTCGTGTCAAGCATCGGGTCGCTCCAGCTAATTCCCCCGGCATTTATCTCATCAAACAAACGTTTAGCAATAAATAACTTATAAGTACTAGCGCTAACAACACTCTCCTCGGCATCGGCATCTGCCGACCAACCGCTACCGCCCAGCTGGCGAATCGAGAACCAAGCACCATTACGTGCCTTATCACGTACATAAGCTCGCAGGCCATCTTCGGTAGGAGTATAGCGGTTATTATAAATTACGCTCGGCTCTAAATCAGTCATCGCCGCCAAGATCACGCTACTACCTTGACCTCTCAGCAGATAATCAGTGACTGGTTGCACTATTGAAGTCGCATCGATTTGGCTACCTTTCTCACCAGTGGTTCGCGAGACTTCTCGCCCGTTCTCAACATTGATATTTGTCTGGCCAGCCGGATGCCCAGCTGCTTTTGACCAATTATCAATTGAGCTTTGTAGTTTTTGCCTGTTAATCACCAGGGTCGTGCCACCTTCTGTTGTTTCGCCAAACTCTAGCCACGAAGCTTTCTCAGCATTGCCAACTGCAAACGTCTGATCGGCAGCGCGAATCGTCAAAGGACGAGCCAATGCTTGCTCGGCTTGATTACGGACAGAAGCGAACGCCGTACTGCGCCGAGACGCCTCTTGCAACTTAGCATCAATTCGAAGCTCCGTCATGCCAGCAAATGAATACTTAGCCGTTTGCAGCACGTTTTTGATAGCTTGCGCGCTCACCAAATGTCCTGGCACATCATTAACCGCCGTTAGCTGACCGTCTTTAAACGCCACGCCAGCGTTTATTGGCGGCCGCGACAGTTGCGAACTAGTTTTTTGTGCAAAAACCTCTAATGTCGGCAGCGCGAAAGCTAGATCTAGCGTTTGCACATTTGGCAGCTGCCAAAATATCGAAAACGGCACCAAACGTAGCCAAAAGGGATAGTTCGCCAGTCGACTCGCCATCTCTTCAGCCTTGATATCAGCACCAGCTTCACTCAGCGTATAAACACCGCTCGGTTTGCCACCAATAATGAATTTAATTTTCGATCGCTGGAATACTAACGTCGCTTGGTTAGCCAAATCTGTCTCACTCTGCCAACCAACCCAGCAGCCATTCATCCGCGCTAGCGGCAGCGCTCGATCAAGCGGATACAATATTTGTACAGCCAAAATCGCCACTACAACAAAAAACGCCGCCCAAACTAACATCCGGTGGCGTTTTTGCTCGGGCATTGCCGAACGATATGTTTGTTTAACTTTTTTGTGCAGGCGTTTAGCACTACTTGTAGCGGCACGCGCTCGCTTGTTAGTCATATTTACATTTTAACACGCTGCGAAACACTTATTTTAGTTTAATAAGCTATTTCTTGCGTTCGCGATACTCGCCTGTAGAGGTATCAACCGAAATAATATCGCCAACCTTTATAAAAGCTGGCACCTTAACGACCGCGCCTGTCTCAAGCGTCGCATCTTTCAAAACGCTACTAGTCGTATCACCTTTAACCACCGCCTCTGTATAGGTCACTTCCAAATAAACATTTTTTGGCATCTCGACGGTAATCACCTTACCGTCAAAGAATTGCAAAGCCAGCTCGTCGCCCTCTTTCATGAAGTTTTTAGCTTCGTCAACCAAATCGACCGACAGCTCAAACTGCTCAAAACTATTCGGATCCATGAAAAAGAAAGCTGAACCGTCATTGTATAAATATTGGACAGTTTTGCTAGTCACCTCGGCTGGCTCAATCTTATCTTGGCCTTTAAACGTTTTGGGAATAACCGCACCAGTAATTAAATTCTTCAATTTGACATTGACAATGGAACCGCCGCGACCCATCACTTTCTGGTTGTAGTCAATCACTCGATACGGTTGACTGTCGATTTGGCACACTACGCCTTTTTTCAAATCAGTTGGTTGATACATTTCATCTCCTTTTGCGTCTTTAGAAATACCCTTCAGCGCACGACAAAGCATTTCGTACGCTGGAAAATTCCCTAATCTCGCGTCACAAACGGTAGCAGCGCCAGATGACGCGCCCGCTTTACCTCGCGAGCCAGCATCCGCTGCAATTTAGCACTCAAGCCCGTCTTGGAAATCGGCTCGATTTGGCCGCTCACCGGACTAATATAGCGCAACAGTGTCTTCACCTCTTTATACGAGAATACTACCGGAGCATCCTTGCGCATTTTTTTTGCCATATATAATAATCCTTTCTAATCGTTAAAATGGGATCTCGCTTAAGTCGATTGGCTTATCGTCGATATCTTCGACGACCACATCTTTGGTGCTAGTCGCTGGCGGCGGTGTCGATGCCGGTGCATTACTGTCGTTGCGACCACCAACAAAGTTGAAGTCTTCGACCACCACCTCAACAGCCGACCGTTTATTACCATCTTTATCTTCGTAGCTGCGCTGGTCGAGCCGGCCGCTCACCAAAAGCGGCGCGCCTTTTTTAACGTATTGCGAGATAATCTCGCCCGGCTTGCCCCATGCTACGCAGTTAATGAAGCTGGTCTGGTCTTGCTGTTGGCCGTCTTGATTGCGCCAACTCCGGCTAACCGCTAAACTGAAATTAGCTACGCTCTGGCCGCTCGTCGTTGTTCGCAATTCAACATCGCGCGTCAGATTTCCCATTAATATTACTTTGTTAAACCCCTTTGCCATGATAGACTTCCCTCCTATTTATGGCTTAATCTTCGCTGTTTTCAGCCTCGCGTTCAGCCGCGCGCTTCTTGGCCTCTGCCAAAGCAGCACGCGCTTTGTGATCTATCTTAACCAATAAATACCGGATAACTTCGTCGCTAATATTCAGCGCATTGTTAATCTTGAGCGGCGCGTCTGCTGGCAGCTCGACATCCATCGATACATACACTGCAAAATCTTCGCCTTTGATGCTGTAGGCGAGGCGATTTTTGCCCCAATTGTCCTCGGCCTTAACCGAACCGCCGTTATCGGCGATCAGCTGCTTGACCTTGCTAAGCACCGCGTCCAAATTCGCCTCCAAATCAGGCCGAATAAGAACCGTCAGCTCGTATTCTCTCATACATTACCTCCTTGGTATCCGTACGGATGGTTACGTTATCTCACGCAACCTTAGGTTTAATATCACTAGTATTATAACCTATCCGCCGCAAAAAAGCTAGCCACCCGCAGCCCTCCATCGCCTCTGCAGCAAAAAGTAGGCTCCGCATGCTGTATATACTACCAATTTACAGAAAAGAGAATTGTTATGGTTAATTACTAAGTATGGTTAGCGGCATATTCGTCGCCATACATCATGCTACCCAGAATATTTCGATCGATAACCTCGACAAACTCCGCCGCTGTTTCTTTAATATTTTCTCTAACTTCTAAACTATCGCCAGCTTCTCGGCAGCTCTGTACGTTTTCCCACAATTCCTCAACAATATCAGATCGGATAGTCTTCATCACAGTATACGGATTATTTATCGCTAATATCGTATCAACATCCATCTGAGCAATATGCTCCGCCAATTTTATAATAGCAGCATTATCTGAATTCTGAAATGCTCGGCGAAAACGTTCCATACCGAGACCACCCGGCTCATCTTTATACTCTTCGGCAGCCTGGCAAATTCCCTCTAAGTTCTCGTCTATGATACTAAACAAGCGCCGCGTGCTACCTTCCAAATCTGATTCCCTGTCGTCAACAGTCGAAACATATTTCGATAGCTCTCCTTTTGCCTGCACTAGAAAATCCCGGATTAGCATTCGGTTGCCAATTCCCTCAAGAACTACATTATGCGGCAGCTTTTCTGACGCATCCTTAATCCTTGCAGAATCTTTTTCATCTAGTCCAGCGCGAAAATCAGCAGACAAATGATTAACGGCTTTTTCAGCGATCCCTCCCATATCCTCATAGTATAGCATGGCTGCCCCCTTGCTTTGCTACCAGACGCCCGCGCCGGTACTGGCGGGCTCTTTCGATATTGGTTAGATTAGCTCTTGTCACCCCGTCTTTGCGATACGGACGCACAATATTCGTTCCCGGAGGCATAGATACCTTTCCTTTTAGCTCAGGCCTATCCTCTCTATATTCAACTTCCCTAAGCATTCTTCGTATCAACGTCTCGAAATCATAGTCAACAGAAGAATGAAAACCAGTAATATAAGCTCCGTTCTCTGCCGTTTTAGCTTCATGCGCCGAGAAATATGCTCTAAGGGGGATTCTCTTTTCATTGCCCATCCACCGGTCAATCAAAAATCCTTTCTCTATCCTTTGTTTATTAGCCACAATCAATTGCACTTCGATTCGATCTTTTATTTCGGGATATTGCTCAACTAGCAAATTATAAACATTTTTAAGCTGCATGCCGCTAATAGTCCAATCATCCAAAAACACGACTCGCAGATTCTCTTTTTTCTGCTGCACCTGCGCAATATCATCTCTATCGACAATAATTCTACCACCGTACTTTTTCCAATCTTCTTCAGTGAAGTCAGCTAGTATATTATCAAGCAGATATTCACCACTCTTTATCTTTTCTCTACCAATCTCGCCAGCGATAGTGCAAATCTGCAAATCGGTATTCGCCTCGAGAGCCGCCTTCCAGCTGGCGGCAATACCAGCCGCCGCTTCTTTGTATTCTTTTTCGCCAATAAACGTCAAATTCTCGCGCATAGATTTAGCTTTAGCTGCACATTCACCGTTTAAGGATTCTATATAGACAAGAAAGTCGTCAAGCTGGCGCAGTGTTTCGTATTCCGTCAACTCTGCTCTATTGTCTCTGTATCGATCTTTCGGTGTAACAGTTTCCGGAGAACTGTGCGTCTCAGCAATATATGTGATGAGATTGCTTCTAGTCTCTTCATCCGCCAATTGGTCGGTTAAACGCGGAGCAGTCCTAACAAATCTTCTCGACTCTAATAGCCGAGCGGCGTCTTCAGGGCTAACTTCGCCGGTTGGCGCAGCTTGGTCGATTTCTGGCTCATATTCAGATTCATCATTCGTTGATTGTGCTGATGTGAGTCGATAATTATCGGCATACGGACTACCTTCCTGTGGTACACCTGCGCCGATCTCAGACCCAGTATGTTCAACACCGACTGGCGCTAAATTTTCCTGCGACATGTCTGTATTTGCCCTATCATACTCATCTGCCGAATATTCTGACATGATTTTAGGACTTCCATTCTCAGGAATAACCAGCACTGGCGTAAGCTTTCTTTTGAGACGCCTAAGCCTTCCCATCGCTGCCCAAATCAAGCCAACTATCGAATGTTCTTTAGGAGCTTGCTCGGCATTATTATCTGGACCGTATTCAATATCTTTGCGCATAAAACTTATTCGCCTATTAACTTCCCTAATTTTTATTCTCTAGTAGTCCCAGTTTGCAACAAACGAGATTTTTAGCCAAATAGTTAATCATTTCAGTCGTTAATTTATCTTATACTTAATAGGCAATAGTAGCACAATATGCTAATAATGTCAATAAGGCAATTTTCCGCCTCAGCCCAAATAAAACGCCCGTTGTTACAAGGGTGTTTTATTCTTGTACATTCTTTTGGAAACTTTTAGTTGTCCCAACGATCTTCGACCTCAGCGAGCAACTCACCCACCCGACGAACTGCGGCTCTACCTGAGTAGACACCTTCCTTTCTCTTATCTACACCATCATCTTTATTTACATAAATAGTCCAGCTCAGATCACCCCCACATTCTTTCCCTGGATGACATTCAAAAGGTTCAACGCGCCCGTTTCTGTCGGAATCCCAGGAGTAATAAATCCTGCTAACACTAGCATCATCACTTTTTACGAATTTTATAGCTTTATCAGGATCAACTTTACCGTCCTTTGTTTTTATACTCCTCAATACTGAACCGTCCTCCGAGCTAAAAGTAGCGCATAAATATGAACCTTGACCAACTTTGCCATATTTAGGGTCTCTTTCTTCTCGTAAACATAGTTCAACACTCATTCCCTCATATCTATTATAATCCGCAGTTTCACCGACACCAGTCCCTGATGTATTGCTAGCTGGCATTCCAGCAGCTACATCAATACGAAGTGATCTGCCGTCGCCAGTTGTATAAGAATCTCCCTCCCTAGAACCGTCTTCTCTAATTTCTTCAGCCTCATTCAAAACGACTGCACGCACGTTATTTGTCATATCGCGCATTTGCTCATCGTTTATCGCGGGCTTATGTGCTTCATGGTAGAGACCAATAGCTACCGCAACAGATAGAGCAAGAGCACCTAGTCCCCTCGCGTGGCGTTTCAACTTTTCCCCTCTGCCAGGCCGTTCAGTGCCTGCAATAGAGCTAAACTCTCTAGTTTTACCCATATATTTATCGTAGCCTCTCTAACTACAGATAATTAATTATGTAAATATCTCGCTATTTTACTTTATATTTGATAACTTGTCAAGTATATCGCCGCAATTATCTAGCCGTTGCAATCCTTAAATGCCCTGCTAGCAGATTTTAATACTTTTGCCATCTAGTTTTGCGGTCAAAATCGTAATTGTGCTATGATGCTAGAATGCATGTTGCTATCCAGGGCCAAGCTGGCTCGTTTCACAACCAAGCCGTCCGCCAATGGTACGGCGCTAGCGCCAAACTCGTTCCCTGCACAACGTTTAGCGAAGTTTTCGCCGCCTACGACGACGGTAGTGCCGACGCGATCATTACAGCGGTCGAAAACACCCTATTTGGCAGCATTAACGAAGTTTACCGTTATATCGAGGAATGTAGTGCGCCGATCATCGGCGAAATCAAGCTGCCTGTCGAGCAAATGCTAATCGGTCTGCCAAACGCCAAAATCAGTGACATTACTGAGGTTTATTCTCACCCAGTAGCTCTTTCTCAATGCCGCTATTTCTTGCAGGAACACCTACCGCAGGCAACACCAATTGAATTTTTTGATACCGCTGGCGCCGTCGAATTTATCAAGCAAAACGGCTCCCGGCACTGCGCCGCTATCGCCAGCCAAACTGCCGCCGAATTATATAATTTGCCAATACTACAGCGTTCCATCCACGACAATCCCGATAATATCACCCGCTTTTTGGTAATTGAACCGTCTAATGCGCCTGCTGATGCTAATCGCGCCTCTCTAGTTATCACCACCGACCATCAGCCTGGCGCCCTCGTCGAGGTATTACAAATATTCGCCAAACGCCATATCAATCTCGCCAAATTACAATCGCAGCCAATCGTCGGACAGCCTTGGAAATACAAGTTCTTTATTGTCGTCGACTGCGCTGGACAACCGCTTTATCAAGCTATCCGCGACATTGAGCGCAGCAACCACGAGGTGACTATCCTCGGCGAATATGTCGGTGCTTAGTAATCCTAGAAATCGCCGCCAGCGCTAATCTCGTCCACGCTAGATATCAATACCTCGCGCGGCCGCGAACCATCAGCTGGACCAATAATTCCTTGCTCTTCCATTTCTTCAATGATCCGTGCTGCTCGCGAGTAGCCGATTCGTAGCTTACGCTGCAATAACGACGTCGAGGCTTTGCGCATCTGCACTACCACTTGCACTGCATCTTTGAACATATCGTCGCCACTATTACCACCGAAGTCCATCACCACGCCGCCTTTACCATTCAATTGCACTGGCTGGCTAACGATTTCATCATTGTACTGCGGCGGCGCCTGCATCCGCAGCTGATCAGTAATTTTGTTCACTTCGCTGTCCATCACCCAAGCACCCTGGATACGTTTCGGTTTCGGCATGCTAGCAGTTTTAATCAGCATATCTCCCTGGCCCAGCAATTTCTCGGCGCCAGCCTGGTCGAGAATTGTCTGGCTATCGGTCTGGCTGGCCACTGTAAAGGCAATTCGCGCCGGTACGTTTGCCTTGATGAGGCCGGTAATCACATCAACGCTCGGACGCTGCGTCGCTAGCACCAGATGAATACCAACCGCTCGCGCCTTCTGCGCCAAACGAACAATTAAGCCCTCGACATCGCGCTTGGCTACCATCATCAGATCAGCCATCTCGTCAATCACAATCACAATATACGGCATGGTACCCTCATCGACTTGCTGTACATTGCCCTTTTCATCGGCAACGCCAATTTTCTTGCCTTTTGCTTTAGCCCGTTCATTATAAGTTTTGATATCGCGTACTCGCTCTTCGGCTAGCAAGCTATAACGGCGTTCCATCTCGTTAACCGCCCACTTCAGTGCGCTCATTGTCTTCTCTGGCTCGACAATCACCGGCGTCAACAGGTGCGGAATATCCTGATACGGCGCCATCTCGACCTGCTTCGGATCGACGAGAATTAATTTCATATCGCTCGGTGCGTTACGATACAGCAAACTACTTAGCAGCGTATTAATCATCACCGATTTACCAGAGCCTGTCTGTCCGGCGACCAGCAAGTGCGGCATTTTGTTAAGCTCGCCGACAAACGGCAGTCCTGAAATGTCTTTACCAATCGCAAAACTCAGCGGCTCTTTGCGGCGGCGCCATTCAGCGCTCTCGAGGATTGAACGGATACGTACGTCGGCCGCTTTTTTGTTCGGTACTTCGATACCGACAGCCTTTTTGCCTGGAATCGGCGCCTCCATGCGCAAGCTCGACGCCGCCAGATTCAGCGCAATATTGGTCTCTAGCGCCGTAATCTTGCTCAATTTAATACCCGCCGGCGGACGCAGCGTATACTGAGTCACTTTCGGGCCGATATTAGCGCCTTCCATATCGACATTAATGTTAAATTCACGCAAAGTGTCTTGGATAATGCGCGCATTCTGCTTGATATCGCCCGCATCAGCTGGCGCTTCCTTCTTCTCTAGCAAATCAAGGCTCGGAAATTGCCAGTTCGGGTCGCTAACCGCCAGCATCGCCATTTTGTCGTCGCGATCGGCTTCGGCTTTTTTAGCCTGCGGTTTATTCTTAAGCTTGGCATTTTGCTTACTATCATCTTGCGACACCGTCGGCACGCCTTCATTAAGCTTGAAATCATCCATCTTGCCGTGATCATCCTCGGCAGCTTTGCGCATAACCTGGACATTCGCTTCATTCTCTGCCTTTTCGTTGCTAACTACTGCCGTCTTGAACATTGCTGCAATATCGCTAAACCGCAGTTGCAACACAAACAATAGCGTAATCGCAATCAGCAAAATATAAATAAAAACACCGACTGGTATATTAACCAGCGACAAGACGACCGAATTCAAACCATCGCCAACAACACCGCCAGTCGACAGTGCACCCTTTTCACGAAACAGCCCGAATAAGCCGCTGAACCAAATAACTATCAAAATTGAGGCAAATTTCATGACTGCTGGCAATCGGTTGTTTTCGGCGCCAAATATTCTAACAGCTACATATAAACCGACAACTGGCACTATATAAACCGCCCAGCCAATCGTTCGCTTAGACACTTCTAGCATTTGATTAAGCAATGGACCGCCCGCACCGAACCACGATACCACCAGCAGTACCGAGAACGCCATCAGCAGCACCGCCGCAACTTGCGGCCAAAACCCCGAGGGTACTTCATGCTGCGGTGCTGGTGCTTTCGCTGCTTTGCTAGCGCGTGCTGTACGAGTTGTTTTAGTCGATTTTCGAGTTCGCGTCGTCTTTTTCTTTGCCATAACCGTTACCTATTGTACTCTGTTTATATCTAAAAGGGTATACTGCTATTGTAGCATAAATTACTACAAAAAGCAATAGCGCTATCTGTTAGTACGAGCGGCTGTCTGAGGAATCTAACTTTCTATAAACAGTCGCCCAGTCTAGACCAAGAGTATAAACTTTACCTGTTCCTACGACCTGCGCGCCAACCAATACTGCTACTGTCGAATCCGCACCATAAGTCTCTGATAAATAATCAAGTACACTCAAGCCGCTTGGATAGCGCAAATCTGGAAAATATTGGCGCAGTTCTGCGATACTTCCTTTGACAAGCTCAGCTTTCTCTCTGCTAGACTCAAGGTTTACCATTGAACTCAATACATAGCCATCTTGCCGCAATGATTCCGCACAAGATTCAAACCACTCAACAACCCTTTCTACATCAC
Organism: uncultured Candidatus Saccharibacteria bacterium; assembly: GCA_937959535.1. GTDB lineage: Bacteria > Patescibacteriota > Saccharimonadia > Saccharimonadales > Saccharimonadaceae > Saccharimonas. Next base: position 21,259 of record CALGPW010000019.1, on the reverse strand, counting down.
CTCCAGACATTCTCTCAATACCAGCTACCCTAGCAGCCTCTTTTTTACGTTTTTCTTCGTTCGCTTGATTTGTCTTAGCGTCATCAAGCAGACGTTTTAACTGCTCTCTCTGTTCTTCCTCTGTTGACCTAAAGAACCTATCACTTTCTTGAACTTTTCTGTCATATCTATGCTTACTTCCAAATACAATAGAACCTTTGATGTTTCCTTCATTAAAACCAAGAGCTTCCAATATGGCCAGCTTTTCTAAAGCCGAACTTCCTAGTTGAAGAGGTTTGCACAGAAAGCTATTCCCAGGCAACTCACCACTAAGTACTTGTCTTTCTGTCTTATATTTTACCCATCCGGATCTTTCTGTATATCTTGCTAGTTTACTTTCCCTATCTTCTGGAGGTATTTTTCCTAGTCTAATCCCTTTGTCTATTAGTTTTTCCGCTGCCTGCTTTTTACTATCTTTAATGTCTACTTCTACCCGTAAGCCTGCCAGCTCCAACACTTCTTCATATCCAGGTTCTGCCCGCAATTCGTCTGCCTTATCAAAGACAGCCAGCGCCTCCCGCGCTTGCGGATTGAGCTGATCTCTTGGCGGAAGTATAGGCCAGGCGTCCGGACGAGATTTTTCAAAATAAACTCTAACTTTTGGATTTGGCGTAGACCACGGTTCAATTGCAGCGAGTTCTGGACAAACACTAATACTTGCTAATGGCGTTGATAAAGATGGGGGGGTAGATTCAATATTCTTCATGTCTTGATCGTAACTAAAAATAGTTAATGTATCAATTTTATGTTACAATATCTAATTTTATCTAGAAAACCTCATGTACATATCTGTTAGTACGAGCGGCTGTCTGAGCGGTCGCGCGGCACTACTGTCTCGGTATCAGGGGTCTGTTTGCGCGGGAAACGCTTGCCTGACGGCTGCGGCATCAACGGCTGGCCAGCAGGTCTAGCTTGCGGGGCGCGGCCGTGTGCTTTCGCTGCGCCACCAACTTCATTAACTACTGGAATAACAATCGGCGTTCGTCGCGTCTGATCATACAAAATATGCGTTACTTCGTCTTTGATTTCTTTTTTGACCACCTCTATGTCATACTTACCAGAGAAACTACGCGCGGCTTTCTGCTTGAGATATTGGCGGATCATTCCCATTAGCTCTTCATTATCGCGCATATAAATAAACCCGCGGCTGATAATGTCTGGACTAGTCAAGAGCCGCCCCGTACCGCGCTGAACCGTCAATATGACTATAAATATACCTTCTTGACTCATGTGGATACGGTCTTTGAGCACCACTTCGCTGACTACCGCGCCGGCATCATCATACATCGTACCGCCAGAATGAACAATGCGGCCAATTTTATGCGCACCATCGCTAGTAAACTCAATGATATCGCCTGGATCACAAACAAATATATTTTGCCGCGGAATACTGCATTCTTTTTCCGCCAGCCGAGCATTATGGACAAGCATATGAAACTCGCCGTGATTAGGCAGATAATACTTCGGTTTGACCGCATTAATCACCCGCACGTGGTCATCGTAATAGCCGTGACCCGATAGGTGCAGCGGCCCGATACCAGTTAGGTGTGTTTTGCCATTTTGAATAATCTCGCCGCCCTCGCGCATCAGGCCATCAACTGTCCGCACTACGTATTTCTCGTTGCCAGGAATTGGATTCGAGCTTAAGACTACTACGTCCGAGCCCTTAATTTTAACGTATTTGTGCGCCCCCGTCGCCATCCGATTGAGTACCGCATTGAACTCGCCTTGGCTGCCAGTACAGACGATTGTTATCTTGTTATCAGGCAATTTTATCAAATCTTCCATCTTAACGACGGTATCTTTCGGCACTTTAATCACGCCCGAACGCAACGCCACCTCTAGGTTCTGAATCATACTAAAGCCAGCGAATGCCACTTTGCGGTCGTGCTTTTTCGCTTCCTCGAGAAGTAGCTGAATTCGATGCAACTGGCTAGAAAAGCTACTGACAATAATCCGGCTCTTCGACCATTTATCCATCACCTCGCCCATACTGTGCTGAATATCGAATTCACCGTGCGTATGCGTACCGTCGCTTTCACAGTTAGTCGACTCGTTCATAAACAGCAAAAAGCCTTCTTTCTCGGTAATCTCGCTAATCCGATTGAAATCGAATTTCTTACCATCGACCGGATTTTCTTCAATACGCCAGTCGCCGCTCGAGAGGATATTACCAACTGGCGTCCGCACCACTACAGCAGCTGCATCTGGAATCGAGTGATTAACGCGTACCAGCTCAACGCTAAATGAATCACAAAGTTGTACAGTATCATGATTTTCTGGATTTAATTCGTGGTATTCTGGCGTGAAAGCGCCGTCTGTCTCTTCCATCGTCCGCTGTAGCATGCCAAGCGTGAACTTCGTGCCATAAACTGGTGCTGGCAATTTCGGGATGATATGCCGAAATGCGCCAATGTGGTCGAGATGGCCGTGCGTAAAGACGTGCGCTCGAATCCGATGCTTATTTTCTTCCAGCCACTGAGTATCAGGAATTATATAATTTATACCCGGATAATCGCTGCCCGGAAACAAGAAACCCATATCAATGACGATGATATCGTTGTCGTATTCAATCGCCGTCATGTTCTTGCCGATACCCATCTCGCCAACACCGCCAATCGGAATCACCTTCAGCGTTGGCCGCGGCGCCCGCGGACGTTTCGGCTGGTCTTTTAGACTGAATTGCTTGCCGCCATAGCCGTTGTATACCGATTTATTAACCGGCACATTAATCAGATGCTGGCTAGCCTGCGCATTCACGCCTTCTGACATTCGCCGCTGCGCCCGAAAAACTTCGCCTTTGCGCGTAGTTGTCGCATTCAGTACAGTATTTGTTGATTTTTGTTTAACCTGCAAAGGGCGTTTACTAGTATCGTCGCCTTTGGGGGTTGCCAGTCGCCGCTGACCCATATTGTTATACTCCTTTTTTATTACAATAATCTAAAAACCAGGTAGAGAGGTGCTATTTTACTCATTAGAAATCCCTCTCGTTAGTAGTTTTATTCTAGCAAACTGTCCGTATTTTGTCAAAAATGACCCTGCGCCAACCAAAATGCCAGCGCCGTTTTCCCAAAGACGCCGGCATTTCCTTAGAAATTTGAAAGAGGATTAGTCGTCGCCATCTACCGAAGTATGAGCGAATTTTCGCTTACCGCGGTAGATGAAGAAGCCGATCATCAGCAGATTAGCCGCCAGCAAGAATCCAGCTAGCACCCACATGCTATCGCTATAGAACGAACTGCCTAAACCTCCCGATATAGCCTGGCGCAGCGCCCGAATAGAATAAGTCATCGGCACCAGCGGATTGACTGCTTGGAAAAAGCCATTGGCTGTTTGAATCGGGAATGTTCCCTCGCTTGACCCCAGCTGTAATACTAATAGTACCATCGCCAAGAAACGGCCCGGATTGTCCAGCACAATCACCAACAGCGATACGATTGACATATAAACAAACGATGTCAAATAAATCGCCCCGATGAAATTCGCCGGATGATCTGGCACTAGACCCAGGCAGTAAACCATGATCAGCATCAAAATTGTTGCCTGAACGAAAGCCGCCACGCCAGTAACCGAAGCTTTGGCCAGCCACCAGCGAAAAGCGTTCTCTTGCTCGGCAAAAGTTTTGCGGATTGGATAAATAATATTCAGAGCAATCGCCCCGACAAACAAGCTCAGCGACAACACGTACGGCGCCAGCGCGTAGCCGTAATTCGGCACGTCACCCTGCTTGGTCGTTTCCGACTTCACCGGGCTGGCCATTTGCTGCTGCGTGGCCGCGCCAGTTGGTTGAATTTTGAGTTGCCGGGAAGCGTCTGCTAGCTTCGTAGCCAGAGTATCCGCGCCGTCCGCCAATTGCGACACACCATTCGTTAGTACACCAGAGCGACCATCTAACAGACCTGCACCATTTGCTAGCTGTTGGCTGCCAGTTTGCGCCTGCGCCAGACCGTTTGTTAGCGATGTCGAGCCGGCCAGCAACCGATTATTCACCGCTCTTACGCTGTTATAACCATTAAGAGCGGCAGTTGCCTTTGGCGCCAGCTGGTTAACTCCATTGTTAAGCGTCGAAACACCAGCCTGCAATTGTGCTTGCTGCGTTGACAGACTTTGAGTGAGTATCTGCAAATCTTTAAGCAGCGCGGCCGCTTGAACGCTAATCGTTTGCGTTTTATTAAACGCCTGGGAAAGCTGGCTAATTTGCGGCAAAGTTATGGTTGTTGAACCGCCAGAATTTGCCGCATTAGCTCCCAGTGTTTGCAGCGTCCCGCCCGCTGCCGTCAAATCCGCTGCTGCCGTTTGCATAGTTTGCGCCAGATCTCGTGCTTCACTCTGCACTTTGCTCTGCTGATTAACAAGCGTCGGCGATGGATTATACACGCTGGTATTTAATTGATTAAGGCCTGCCTGCAACTGTTTCATACCGTTTGTTAACTGCGCAACTTGCGATTCGCTTGGCAAACCGTTCGACAATTGCCCCAAACCTGCCTGCAACTGGCGCGATCCATCGCCGAGCCGCGCTAAACCATTAGCCATTGCCCGCTGATTTACCGCCAATTGCCTGACTCCGCCAGTATACGTCTGCGCGCCCGCTTGCAGCTGAGTCAAACCGCCATGCAAAGTAGCTGCACCGCCCGCCGCTGTTTCCAGACCATCGCCGAGCTTACCGATATTTTCCAACACACCTTTAGCGTACGCCTGAGTGATTTGCTCGGCCACCGACGTTTTGACTTTTTCAGCCGCTTGATTACTGACCAGCGAACCGATATAGTTCTTGGCTGGCGTAGTCGTGTAGCGAATCACCGCCTGCTGCGGTTTGTTCTGCGTAATTGACGCCGCTTTTGCCGAGAAATCCGTCGGAACAGTCACCACTGCATAGAAATGGCCGCTATTGACCCCATCATCAGCCTGCTGTTTATTTACAAATTCCCAGCCCAAATCATGATTACTTTTGAGTTTTTGCTCAACAGATTGCCCAATATTTACCGTTTGACCGTTCAGCTGCGCGCCTTTGTCCTCATTAACAAACGCTACCGGCAGATTCTTCACCTGCCCATATGGATCCCAGATTGAACCCAAGAAAAAACCGCTGTACATAATTGGAATAAACGAAATAACCGCCATCGACAGCAGTAATATTTTGTTTTTACAGAGGTGCTGCCACTCAGCTCGCACCATATTGACGCGGCGTCTATTTGACAGCCGTTTTAATTTTTCAACCATGCATTACCTCCTTGACAACGTCTTCTAACGTTACCGTTTTTAGATACTCGCTCCACTTCTCTTGCGCCTCGGAAAAGACTTTTTCAATCATATTCATGCCGATTTCCACCTGGCGAGGCCGCGACGCAAACACTCTTTCGACAATTCCTTGAGGCTGAAAAAACGGCGCTTCGCCTTCAATCGCCAGTACCACATCATGCAGCGTAACTTGGCCCATTCCCCGCGCTAAAATGAAACCGCCGCCAGCACCCTGCGTTGAAGTAATCAACCGCGCCACCACCAGCTTGCGGCTAATTTTCTTCAGGTACGTCGGCGACACTGCCATTTTTTCCGCCAAAGCATCGTTGGTCATCGGCGCTTTTCGCTGCGGGTCAGCCAAAATCGCCATGATACAGCAGGCTTGTTCAACAGCTCCTGATAGTTTCATATTAGTCCTTCCGTAAATTAGATATAGTGGATATCGACTATCCACTATACTACGGTTGCTTAGTTTTGGCAAGAGTTTAATAAACGAATTAGGAATAAGCCCTGGCTTTTGAGCAAATATCTATAGGTTACCAGCGTGTCAATCTTACGATTCAGGATTATTCTGCTGCACAAACGCCGCCGCCCGCATAAAATCATCGATTAGCGTCTGGCGCATACCGCCATTATATAGCGCTGCTGCTGGATGATATAGCGGAATCACTACAAATTCCAATTCATGCAAGCGCACCCGCCGCGGCCGTCCGTGGTCCTGGCTGATCCGCAGGCCAGGGATAAAACCACCGCCGCTGTGCCGCCCCAATGTCAGCACCGCTTTTGGCTGAATAATTTCTAATTGCCGCATCAAATACGGCCAAAACTGACGCTTCTCCTCTGGCATCGGATCGCGGTTATTTGGCGGCCGATACTTCACAATGTTGGTAATATAAACGTCCGGGCGCTGCAAACCAGCTGCCGCCAGCATCTCGTCGAGAAATTTCCCCGCTGCACCGACAAACGGTTTACCTTGTAAATCTTCATTCTTGCCTGGTGCTTCGCCAATAAATACGATATCAGCATCAGCATTGCCATCGCCCATCACCAGCTGCGTTGCTTGAGCCGCCAATTCCAAACAAATCCCAGCTTCGATAATTTCCGCCGCCAAGGCGTCTAATTCAGCTTGCTTATTCATAATTACATTTTACCAAAATAGTACCCTCTGCTGATACAGAGGGTACTACCGGCGCGGCGAATATTAACGCAGCGCAGTTAATTTTTGATTGACAACGCTTGAAAAGTCGTTGTAGTACCGATCCATACCGCTATCAGTAACTTTGCGGCTGGCGTTAGTAATTAACGTATAGCCGGTAGTTGACGGTTCGGTTGGACGGCGCGGTCGAGCGCTGAAATTACCGCTGGTATAGGCTCTAGCGTATTCGACATAGTATTTCTTCAGCGAAGTGTAGTAATCGCTCCACTCCTTGCCAAAGCTAGCCACGTTGCTATTGTCCGATTTGCTCAGTTTCTGCATCAAGGATGCACAATCGCCGTATTTTTGACTGACTTCCTTATCAACTTCATCTGGTTTCTTGCTTATATGGCCAAGATAAAATACGTTATCGCATTTTTTTCTGACCTCGCTATAAACTTCTACGTACTGCGACAAGCCCTCCATTTCCGGCTTAGCAACATCGTAAGCTTTCTTATACTTATCGTAAGCTTCTTTGACAGCTTTATCGTGCATAATCTTAGATTTCGATAATTTGTCGTTTAGCTCATCGCGGCTCTTGATAGCGCTATTAACCGTTTCTTTGTAGGCTTCTGGATTACGTACAGATGAATACTGCAAACTGTTCAATTTCGAGCTTTCATCATTCATCCACGAAACAGCTTGACGGTAATCTTCTTTGCTCGGCCCCATATTAAGCAGCAAAACAACCACTATTACGATAATCAGCAGTAAAAATCCAACAGAACCGCCAATTATCCCCCACAAAGCCCCTTTACTAAGACCTTTTTTGACTGGCATTTGCGGCGGCATCCCTGGCTGTTGCATAGGCGGCGCGGACATTGGAGCTGGCTGCGGCGCAGGCGGCACTGGCTGCGGCGATTCAGGTGGTTGCGGTTGATTGTTCATAGACTTCCCCTCTTTTATAAGTGTATCTCTATTAAGTATAGCAAAACTCAAGCTGTTCCGTATAGTATTCGTTTACGTAGAAATATTATCGCTGTTCAATTCCCTTCATTGTCAAGCTTAGGCGCCCGCGGTTATCAATCTCTGTTAATTTAACACGTACCGTTTGGCCCTCTTTCAAGACATCAGTTACTTTGCCGACTCGTTTATCCGATAGTTGTGAAATATGCAACATACCGTCAATCCCCGGCAAGATATTCACAAACGCTCCGAAATCTTTGATACTGACCACCGTGCCTTGGTAAATTTTGCCGACTTCTGGCTCTTCGACCAAGCTTTTAATCCAGTTGAGTGCTTTCTCGATCGATGCACCGTCTGGACTGGCGATGGTAATCAAGCCGTCTTCTTTAATATCAACCTCGGCACCAGTCTCGCTGGTGATCTTGTTAATCACCTCGCCGCCTTTGCCGATGACCGCGCCGATTTTATCCGGATCAATCTTTAGCTTTTCGATGCGCGGCGCATACGGGCTAAGCGACTCGCGCGGCGCTGGCAAAATACTTAGCATATGGTCAAGAATAAATGCCCGGCCAGCCTTACTCTGCTCAATTGCTTGGCGCAGCACTGCCACTGGCAAGCCATGCACTTTCATATCCATCTGCAGCGCCGTGATGCCCTTGGCTGTACCAGTTACCTTGAAATCCATATCACCGGCAAAATCCTCGACATCGGCAATATCGCTCAGTACGTACGGCGTATCGCCGTCCATCATTAGACCCATAGCAATGCCGCTAACCGGCGCCTTCAAAGGCACGCCAGCGTCCATCAACGCCAGACAGCTCGAACAGGTCGCTGCCATCGACGTCGAACCGTTCTGGCTCATGATTTCGGTGACGCTGCGAATGGCATATGGGAAGTCTTCTTCACTCGGCAGCACCGGCGTCAAGGCGCGCTCCGCCAAGTAGCCGTGGCCAATCTCGCGCCGACCCGGGCTGCCCATCCGCTTGACCTCGCCAACCGTATAGCCCGGCGCATTGTAATGATGCATATAGCGCCGCTCGCCGTCGTTAACCTCCATAGTATCAACCAGCTGGGCGTAACTCAGTGGTGCCAAGGTCACAATATTCATACCTTGCGTCACGCCGCGGGTAAACAAGCTCGAACCGTGCGCTCGCGGCAATAAACCAACCTCTGAGCTTAACGGGCGAATTTCCGTCAAAGCGCGGCCATCCGGGCGCTTACCGTCCTCGACGATACCGCGGCGAACATCTTTGTGTAGCGCCAAGGTAAATGCTTCATCGTATTCGTCGCGTACTTCGTCGTATTCCTCAGCGCCCAAGCCCAGCTTTTCAGTCATCGCTTCGTGGAATGCCCAGCGAATCTCATTGACCACCTCGTTGCGCTCTGGATACGGCCGGCGGATTTTCTCGCCTAATTTACCGTCAACCCATTCGTCAGCTGTCTGCTGAATTGTTTCGTCGGGTAAGACTAATTCATATTCTTGCGGAGTTGGCGCAACTTTGGCCGCCAGTTCTCGCTGCAAAGCAATCGCCGGCTGCATCATCTGGTGCGCCCAGGCCATCGCATCGACGATTACCTCTTCTGATACCTCCTTAGCGCCAGCTTCCACCATGGTAATGCCACTCTCGATGCCAGCTACTACCAAATCCAAATCAGACTGCTCACGCTCCTCCAGCGTCAAAAAGGCCTTAAACTCGCCATTCACACGACCCACCCGCAGACCCGCTACCGGCCCGTCAAACGGCGTGCCAGTTAGCATCAGTGCACTGGAAGCAGCGATCATCGCCACCACGTCCGGACGGAAATCCGGATCCATGCTCAGCACCGTCGCCACCACTTGCACTTCTTGGCGGTACCCCTTTGGAAACAGCGGCCGAATCGGGCGGTCGATCAACCGACCGATCAGCACCGCCTCGTCGCTCGGCCGACCTTCGCGCTTGATAAACCGCGAGCCAGAAATTTTACCGGCAGCATAAAACTTTTCTTCATAATCAATCGACAGCGGAAAATAATCTAGCTGCACCGGCCGCGAACCGACCTGGGCGCTGCCCAGCACCACCGTATCACCGTAACGTACCAATACACTACCGGTCGTCCGAAAACCAACGCGGTTAACTTCAATACTCAGCGGACGGCCGCACAGCTCGGTGGTAACGCTAAAAATCTCCTTGCCGCTCGGGTTAATAATACTCATAAAAGAGCTCCTTTCTTCGCGGCAAGCAACAGGGGTGAAAATTCGTCTTCGGCCAGGCTATAGTGCCATAACACCGCAGGCGACAAATTCTCGTCTCTATCGCTTCCGCGTTAACGATAACTATCTTATTATAACAGACAGTAAGCATTATTTCATTTATATTTTATCATGCTATTGCTTTTTTATCATGTTTATGCTACAATAAGGATATGAGCACGCTTCCTATAGTTCAGCTAAGGCGCCGCCAAGACTTCTGGCTAAAAAGCCAAGAGACTGCGAGAGAATTACGGCAGGAAGCGCATACGATCGATCCAGAACGTCCGCAGCGCGGTATCGGGCAAGCTGCGCACAATCTATTGCAATTAATGCAACAAGTTGAACATCCAACTGCTGAGACCAACCAGCAACAAGAGTTTTACAAGCTCTACGGCACCTATCGCAACTGGATTACCGCCGTAACTGCCGAAAAAACAGCTAGAGACTCAAATAGGAGGCTTTCTCCTAAAAATCGCGAAAAAATTGTTGGTATATATTCTCCTTTCAACGACTCGCTGCGCGAAATTTTTAACCGCTGGGGCACTGCTATCACGCCAGCTGACACAATGCAACTTCTAAATAATTTTATCCCTATAGCCGACAAACCTTATTACCGTGAATTGATGGAGAATCACATAAAGGGCGTACGTACAGAATTACTAGCCGAGCTCGCTCTCGAAAATATGGGCTTTGAAGTGGTCCGTGCGACTACCGAACAAGACAAGAAAGGTATTGATTATCTTATAACTGACAGCCGGGGAGAGCAAACAGCGATAGATATTAAATCTTCAAAAACAGGAGCTGATGAGGCTAATGCGCAAAACAACCTGTATGGTGATAGTACGATAGCTGTCTGCCCATTTTCGCCTAGGACCCTCAAACGTATTCACACAATTCTGCCTGCCGATCCATACGAGCAAATGCTGGGACCTTCAAAGGAAATGCTTGAAAACCTATACGATTCTGGTGTTGTAGATAACGATGAATATGCTAGAATTAAGTATAAATTAAACGAGCAGATAGCAGATATGCATGAACGAAATAGCAATCCAACGCGCACAGGGAAGAAATTAACTCATGTCTAGCGAGACTAGCTTCTTTGGGGAGGAGACCGGTTCAGAAAGCCCATGGCGGCTTACTGAGTATCACCTAGTCAATCCAGAGGAAGCATACAGCAATATCGTCGACTCAATTAGGCGCGGAGAAGGAATTATACTAGCAGCAAAAGTATCTGCTGGTATAGGAAGAATCTCAGTTGAAGACGTTGAAGACACTATTGATCAAGTTGAAGCTTCATTTACTGAGCTAACTCGAGTGGCCGAAGCAGATGGATTATTTGAGCCTAATAGCTCGTCTCGACTCGAAGCCAGAGGTACGACCAATTACCCTAGTTTGAGAGATAGCGGTCAAAGGCCCCTAACCGTTGTTTTTCAGCAAAGCGATGATAATAGGGTTAGTTCCGGACACTTTTTCCTAACCCAGTAGATTGTTCTTAATTAAGCCGATCACAAACCATGCAAACTTAATCAACGAGGAGGCCTAATGCCACAAACCGAAAGTCTATATACTGGGCGGCGCATTAATGTGCGCGCTATTATTTATCGCGAAGGAAAGATACTCGCCGTCAAACATCGCCGCGGCGACCAGACATCCCCGTATTATGCTGTGCCAGGCGGCGGTCTTGACCCGCACGAGTCGCTGGCTGAGTGTCTAATCCGTGAGTTACGCGAAGAAACTGGCATAACTGCCAAACCTGGCAAATTGCTATTCATCCAGCAATTCCCATCATCGCGGGCTGGCTACGAAGAGGAACTAGAGTTCTTTTTCGCGGTCGATAATCCTGATGACTTTACCGATATTGACATTAGCCAAACAACACATGGCGCTCAAGAATTAGCCGTTTGCGAATACATCGACCCGTCGCGGCATGTTCTCTACCCCGAATTTCTACAGCACACCGATATCGCACAGTACATCAATAGCGATCAGCCGGTTCTCGTCGTCGATAATTTCGACGAACAGCACCAACAACTACTCTAGCGTCACGTTTTGCCGCGCCCAATCAACCGCCGCTTGCGCCCGTTTGCGCGCCTCCAAGCTCTTTCGCGGCGGACGGTCGTCGTCCCACCACTGCCGCCAGGCCCAATCTGCCGGGTTGAGGCATTCCAGGCAATCCATGTGGCGTAATTTACCGTTCACGAACTCTTCATTGCGCTCGGTATAGACAAGTTCGTAGCCGCACTTCTCAAGCGCCCGCCAGCTCGCCGCGTTGCCGTGAATAACCGCCGACTTAATTCGGTGCAGGCCTAGATTTTCGAAAGCATACCAGGTTCGTGCCCGATGGCAAGCACTGGCAATCCCCTGGCCCCAATATTTCTTATCGGCAATAACTATACCGCTTGTCGCATAATGAACGTGATCTTTGGTTATCTCGGTAAGCGCTGTGTTGCCGATCAGCTGGCGCTTGTCGCCATCTATAACCCAAATACCCCAGTTTAGGCTGGTTTTGTTCTTGATCATTTCATCATACCAGACTTGCTCGGTCTCAATCGTCTGCGCTCGGTGCGCTGACAAGTATTGCGTTACCGTGCCGCGCGCAAAACCCTCGACAAACACCGCTAGATTATCGCGCGCAAACGGCGCCAGTTCAACCGACAAGCCTCTATCGGTTGTTAATTTCATCATCGGCCCAAACGCCATTGCGCACTCCTTTCGCTTAATTGTGTTTATATTATACACAATTGCGGAGGTTTAGTACACAACTAGTTATAAACTATAAACTTTCAATAATACTCTGTAGATTCTTACGAGCTCTATCGGCAAATTTCTGCAAAGCCGAGCCGCTGCCTGGTTTAGTTTGCCATATCGGCGACCGCGGGTTAGCTTCTTTTGCTAATCTAGACATTGCTTGAAGAGTTTTTGCGTCAACATTTAGTCCGCCTTTAGATTTTAGCCTATCGGCTAACTCTGCCCTAACATTTTGGTCAAGAAATCCGCCATAAGCCCTCAAGAAGTCTCCCGCCCATTTGTTAGCTTTCTCTTGGTTGAAAGGTTGGCGCTCGTCAGGTTGTTTCGTACTTTGTTCTTCAGCAACCTGTTTCTCGTCTGTCTTTGATACGTCTGCTTTTGATTCTAACGTATTTTTTTGATTGCCATCTGGCTGCTCAACCTGTTCTGCCGGATTTTTCTCGGCGGTGCGATTACTTGTGGCAGGTTTAGTTTCTGCCTTTGGGCTTTCGTTTCTGGCGGTTTCTAGCGGCGCACTTTCTTTCGGCGCTTTAGGTTCTGGTTCGCTAGACGGCTTGGCGGCGGCAGTTTCTGCTTTCGGAATCTCAGCATGCGGCGGCAACGGTGTCTCTTTTGCCTCGGACATAACAGCACTAGCACTAGTCTCACGCGAAACCAGCTCATCTGACTCCTCACGTATCGCTGGCTGCTCATATGCTGCTTGCTCAACTGGCGGTCGCGAAGCATATTGAACTAGATTATCGCCTCTATCACTGTTACGCTCACCCCTGACAATACCATCAACCATATCCCCTGGAACACCATTCTCTATCAGTCGAGCACGCCGATCGAGCATTTCATCAACACTTTGCGGCCCTCTCTCGGCGTAAGCATGCGACGGTAACTTACCAGTTATTTTCTCGCCAGTCATTAAAACCCGGCGGATAGAAGCACGTTCGTTTGTCGGTGCCGTACCGCCGTCAGTAGCGGCTTTGTAAGCTTCGCCGACCAGCAGCTGCCTGCCAGTATTAGACTCTTGGCGCGCCATAGCGGGCGGCTTATCGCCGAAAGCAATCGCTACTGCATCGCGAGCATCATTGACTTTCTTGGCCCTGCCAGCTGGCGTCCATTCGTGCGGCGTACTAAAATTATCACCATCAAGAGAGTTAGACTTAACTGTCGGCTCAATACCGTACTTCTTATAGTCAAACGACTCGCCTTGCTCGCGGCTGTTAGTCACCTCATGAGAAGACGTTGGAAAGCGTTCTTTTGTGTTCATTTTTGTTTTGCCGTTTACTTACCTTTTTATGCTAGCATAGCTTATGCTTTTTGTCAATAATATTACTTAGATTAGTAATTTTAGCAATACGGTAGCTGCGATCTACCTTTACAAACCAAAAACCGCCTCGATACGAGACGGTTTTTGGCCCAGGCTGCACGTTTATTTGCGCAGACCGAGCTTCTCTAGCGTTGCCTTGTAGGCCTCAAAGTTCGTCTTCTCAAGGTATTTCAGCAGGCGCTTGCGCTTACCTACCATCTGAATCAGTCCGCGGCGCGCCATACGGTCGTGCTTATTGGACTTGAGATGTTCAGTCACCTCTTTGATACGAGCCGTCAAGATCGAAATCTGCGCTTGCGGGCTGCCGACATCGTTCTCGTTGACCTGAGTCAAAGCAATAGCTTTCGCTTTGTTATCCTTTGATATCATAGCTAACGACTTTAGCAGAGATACACTAATTAGTCAAGATTAAGCCATAGCTTTGAGCTAAAACTAAACAATACGTACGACATAACATCTCTGCTATTAATCTTACATAATATTGCTAGCGTCAGGATTGGTTTATGATTCGACACCAAAATCAGCCAGCTTTTGCGCTTGGCTGACTTGCCAATCGGCAATCTGCGTACGACGCAACTCCTGGCAGTAAGCGCCCGTGTTTAGAGCCTCACCGATATCAACTGCCAAACTACGAATATAGGTACCGCTAGAGACATGAGCTCGAACTTTGAGCAACGGATAAGCGTAATCAAGCAATTCCAGCGCATAAATCGTCACTGTGCGTTCTGGAATATCAATTTCTTTACCGCTGCGAGCTAATTTGTAGGCCCGCTGTCCGTTAATTTTGATAGCACTGAACGCTGGCGGACGCTGTTTGATATCGCCAACGAATTGCGCTAGAACATACTTAACTGCTGCTGCATCCGGTTGTTTGAGTAAAGGTAAAGATTCAGCTCCTTGTAGTTCGTCGCTTGCAACATACGGCATAATTTCGCCTTCCGGGTCGCCAGTTGTACTAGTCTGCCCCAACCGGAACGTCGCTTCATAAACCTTATCAAGCTTGGTATAACGCATCGCGTTGCGGCATTCCTTGCCCGTAACCAAAATCAACAGGCCCGTCGCAAACGGATCAAGCGTCCCGCAATGACCGACTTTGACTTTTTTGCCAGCCCGATGGCTAAGTACGCGGCGAACTCGCGCCACCACCCCGAAGCTAGTCATGCCTGGCGGCTTATCGATCAATATAACCCTGTCACTCATACTTCAAGTATATCAGCATACCCCGTAGCATTGATTCTAAAATCTTTTCAGAGTCAATCTGAAGCCTATTCGCAAGCTTAAGCTTGCCCTGGAATCTTGAACTGAGCCGGATCATTTGATGTTGGTGCCGAAACTGCTGGAGCTGGCGGCGGCGGTAGAGTAGATTCTAAAGTGTCAGCTCCGACCCCGCCATTAGCTGGTACTGGCGGCAAGGATGAAAAATCTGGCAACGGCGGCAATGGCGGCAATGGCGGTAAATCGTCAACCGCGCCAGACGATGGCACAGCTGATGCTGCCGACAGAGCTGCATCAACGGCAGACCGCGCTTGGTCTTGGTCTGAACTAGCAGGATTTGCGGCTGGCACAGCTTCTACGCTAGGCGCTGGCATTGCTGGCATACTCGGCTGCACCGTTACCCCTTTCGAAGAAACCGCCTCGGGCGCCGCATCAACCGGCGCAGCTTCTGATAAGACATCGCGAACCGTCGGTTCCACCTCGGTTTTATCGGCTACGGCATTAAATGGCGATTGCATTGACGGCGGCTGCGACGCCACCGCGCCGCGATCGTGGCTTAAAATGACGCGATTATGCATGTCTTTTTCAGCTTTTCTAGCTTCCTCGGCAGCCTGCTCGGTTGTCGCGTTGAAAGTACCGCCAATCGACGGCTCGCTCGGGCTAACTGGCATCGCTAGACCTGGCCCTGGCGCAAATGGAGCAACTGGCGGCAAAGCTAGATCTTCTTTGGCCGCTTCATCCACTTCTGCCGAGCTGGCAGCAATATCGCGCTGCAAATCGGCAACCGACGGCATATCTGGCCTATCAGCTTCAGGCTCAGCAGCAGGAATCGATGCTAATTGTTCGGCTAATTTCTTTTCGGCGGCAGCGGCGGCATCTCGGCTGCTTCGTTTCTCTAATTCTTCATTGGCAGCCCTCAGAGCTTCGTCGGAATGGCGCCTATCAATTGCATTCTTGACGTCGTCAACATCACCGACTGGCTCGTGCGAAATCGACAATGCGCCAATGTCGCCAGAATTTTTAGACTCATCCTTTTTGACGGATTTTTCTTCGTCCTTGCTTTTTGCTTCAGGCACTGGAATCGGCTTATCATGCGATTCTTTGAGCTTAGTGGCAATCAGCTGCTGGTTAGCACCATCTGCCATCAATTGAGCAGCTACGGTCATCGCCGCCGAGCTAGTATGTGCATTGCTGAAACGATCGGTTGCTGCCACGATACCTGTCAAAAACGCCGTAGCGATTTGCTCGTCAATCAGCCGGCTCTCGCCTCTTAATTCGTTAGCCAACCGGCACAAGACCTCGCTATAGCAGCTAGCTCGCGGATTACTCCACTCCAGACTACCGAGCTGGGTTGACTCGCCAAGCGATACGCTTGCTACAACCGCATCGTGCAAAATTCGGCCATGGCTCTCGAGCGCATGATCCAAATCAGCTTCATCTTTGACGCCAATTGCCAACACCATCTCGACATTATAGTCGCCTTGGCTAAAGTCCAAATCTTTCTGGTTGATTGTCGTACGGTACGGCGTAATAAAAATCTTGACCATATCATCGACAATCTTGTAGCGTAAGTGATCGGCTTTCTCCTTATCCAGCGCGATGATAAAGTCGCGCAAACTATCAACTGTACTTTCAAACGTTTTCTCGGGCTGTAGAAATTTAATCGCTGGCGGCACTGCCCCGCTAAATACTGCCGTCGCATGCTTATTTAACTTATTGATTAGCAGCGTGATGCCCAAAGCAGCGCTCAATTCGTCAACCGACGGATTGGCGCTAACCGTAACGAGAATATTATTACTTTCTTTGACTTTCTCTACTATCTGGTTTAGCACGTCTGCCATATTTTATCCTATTTGTTTTTATTCGCTATAGACTTTATGTACTATAACATAAGTATCACGACAAAGTCAATACTAATTTACAAAACAAGCAAGCGCCACTTTACAAACAGAGGTGTATAAGTTATAATTGAAAACTGATTGTATACACTAAATCAATAACAGAGGTAAAGGAATTTATGCCACTCATCAAATCAGCCGTTAAGCGAATGAAGCAAACCGCTAAGCGCCGCCAGCGTAACATCGGTATTAAGCGCGATATCAAATCTGCCACCAAGGAATTTTTGGCCAACCCGAACGCCGCTACCCTAAGCAAAGCTCAAAGCGAGCTAGACACTGCCGTCAAGAAAGGGCTGCTCAAAAAGGCAACCGTCAGCCGCCGCAAAGCAGCCCTCGCCAAGGTCGCTAAAGCTGCTGGCGTCAAGCTAGAAAAGAAAGCCGCTAAGCCAGCTGCTGAGGCTAAAAAAGCTCCTACCAAAAAGCCAGCCGCAAAGGCCGCACCTAAGAAAACTGCAGCCAAAACAGCCTAAGTTTAACCTTATCGAAATAAACGCTCTCGGTAACCAGGGCGTTTATTTTTGCCGCGAAGCCACCCGAAACAAAAAATCCTCCAACGCCGCCCACGGATCGACTGATGAGGTTTTCATTTGATAATCGCGCTCCGCCGCTAATTCAGTCAATTCCGCCAAGTCCTTTGGCGACAGCTGCCGAGCAAGCGGCCGCAACTTCTTGGCAACAAACGGATGTATGCCGAGATCAATCTTATCGCTAGCGCCAGCCGCTTCAGCCTTGGCTAATAACACCAGCTGCGACCACTGCGACCAGACCAACGGCGCCACTTTATAAACATCGTCGCTGCGGCGAAGTTCATCAAGCGCGCTCCGTAGATTTGCCGTTTTGCCGCGCACTGCCAATTCAATGATATCAAACACCGAAAACTCACGTGCTGGCGGCAAAACCGCTGCAATCGCTGCATCGTCAATTTTCACGGCATTTTTCAAGGCAGCTACAGCATGAGTTAATTGCAATTGGTCAATTTCAGCAGAACGCGATTTTTCATCGGCGATAATCGCTCGCGCTACCATATTACTAGCCTG
This sequence comes from uncultured Candidatus Saccharibacteria bacterium, assembly GCA_937959535.1. Classification (GTDB taxonomy): domain Bacteria; phylum Patescibacteriota; class Saccharimonadia; order Saccharimonadales; family Saccharimonadaceae; genus Saccharimonas. The sequence continues at coordinate 3,435 of CALGPW010000019.1, read as the reverse complement.
TGTTTTCGTCAACTTTACTCCGTGCTCGCTTGCATAGTCTAGCAGCCACTTTTCGGCCGCTGGACGCTGGCGATCAGTCAGCGGCGTTGCTTCAATTAACTTTGCAGTTTTTTGCAAGGTTTTGAAAGTTTTGGTACGCTTATCCGGGCGCGGCTCAATCAGCACCAAGTAGGTTTCTGCCGCAATATCGCTAGTCCATTCGCCGAGCTTATCCCACAAGTCTTTTCGCTCCGAGAGCCGTTCAATAACAATCAGCCGCCGTTCTTGAAATAAACTCAAGCCGCGTACCGTATCGGCTAATTTATTCAAATCAAGACTAGCCGCGTCGATTTTCTCAGGCCGTACATCCAGTGCTTTCACCAATTGCTGCAGCTCATACTGCGCACGGTAAGCGTTCGTGCCAATAATCAGATAAATCATTCAACCTCCACCTGGCAGACTGGGCAAATATGCGTACCGCGGCCGCCAACTTTTAGCTTGATAATTGCTTGATCGGGATGGCGGTGGCAAGCCTGGCCTTCGCGGCGAAACACACGAGCAAATGTCAGGTAATTCCCTTTTCGACCCTCGGCATCGACGTAATTTCTGTCGGTTGAGCCGCCTTGATCGATGCTGAGCTGCAAAATTTGCCGCAGCTCGGTAAATAATGTATTCAGCTGCTGGTCACTGACATTTTTTACCCGCGTTTGCGGATGAATCTGCGCCGCCCACAGTGCCTCGTCAGCATAAATATTACCAACACCAGCAATCACCGCTTGATCGAGCAGCGCTGGCTTGATCATCGAATTTTGGCGGCGACGAATCCGCTGGATGAAATCCTCGGCGCGTGTATTGGGATCAAGCGGCTCCGGCCCAACTTTTTGCATGAACGGCAGGTTTTTTACTTCATCAGTCGGCAGCAATTTTACCCAGCCAAACTTGCGCTGATCGTTAAAAAACAGCCGCGACCCGTCCACAAAATCAATCTGTACCCGCGTCGACCGATCTGGCAACTCACCAATCAAGCTATCGTTTGGGTGACCGCCAGCGAAGTTAGGCACCTTGTCATCCTCGAGTATCATCGGAAAACAATCCGGGTCCCGGTGATAAGCACGCCCAGATTTTTTCCGACGATACATCGCAGGATGACAACTGCGAAACACCAACTGCCCCGTCATCTTCAAATGTACCACCAACGAATAGCGCGTATCCAAATCAATCATCAGCACCTTTGCCCGCCGCCGCACCGCCGTCACGCGCGCGCCATACAAAAATTGTTCGACATCAGCCGGCGCATTCGGAAAACTCTTCGGCGAGTCAAACACTGCCACTCGTGCCACCACTCGGCCCGGCAGTAGCTCCGCCAATCCGCGGCGAACCGTCTCGACTTCGGGAAGTTCCGGCATCTATGCCTCCAACAGAGCGTTCAAACGCTTAATAAGCAGCTCATTATCGGTGTACTGCAACGCCATCATTCCCGCCACCTCGGCGCCTTCGCAATTTTCGACACGATCGTCAATCATCACGCATTCGCTAGTGGCGACACCTAAGCGGCCAGCTGTCAGCGTGAAAATTTCTGGGTTTGGTTTGGCCAAGCTTTCCTCATACGACAACACGCGCACATCAAACATTTTTTCTAATTCACCTGGCGCAAATAGATATTCCAGCGTACCGCCGCCAACATTACTCAACATCGCCATCTTCAAATTAGCGTGCTGCTGGCGTAAATTTATGATATAGTTTATCAATTCCTCGTTGCGAATCCGCTTGTGCATCAAGAAATCATGTGTCTGTTGCTGTGTCCAGCCAAACAACTCAGCAATTCCCGATTCATACTCGCTGCCGCTAATAAAACCATAATCGTGCTGTTTACTGAGGTCGCGCAGCATTACCTTGCCCTCTGGCTCGGCCATTCTTATTAGCGTATCAATACTGCCTCCGTACAGTACGCCAAAACAATCGAAAATAACTGCTTTTATCGCCATAATTAGAAAATATTATTAAATGACGGTTTGAAATCTGGAATCTGATTGACAAAAAGAGCCTGGAGCTTCAGAGTATCAGCGTTAAGCGTACCAGGCGAATCCTTGCAAGTTGACGTCCACAAATTGGTATCGGTATTGTCGCCATCGCGCGTCTCGAATACGTAAGCCAGCCCTTTAGTGGCGCATACGCCGCGAATATCATCGTTTGATTTGTTATCAGAGGCCTGAATGTTGACCTTGACTAGCGCATAAGTAAACTGTTCATAAGCATTACTGTTATTAGCATATTCCTTCTTGTTCAAAACTCTATCCAGATAACCCGAATAAATAACGTATTTACGCGATGTTGGACTAACTGTAATCTGGTAGCTCTTGAATTCTTCATCGGCAACAATCGGACCGCGCACTGTCCAGCGCACGCTGCGAATTGGGTCTTGATTTTTGATTTTGCTCTCTAACGATTGTTCGGGAGTTTGCGGCTGCTCGGTCTTTTTATCTGGATTCAGCAACGATCGCACAAGTGTTACCAAAATAGCAATAACAACCACCACAGTGATAATAGTAATGATTATCGGTAAAATTCTCGGTCGGGATCCTCTGTACATGTTTGTATTTTAACACATTTGCCACGCAGCTATACCATCACGTCATAAACAGCTGTAGCGCCTAAGTCTAATCCTGCTTGTACACATCGTTCCGCGTCTGCCCCCAATCCTTCATCTCTAAGAGACTGCACGAGTCTATCGAATTCATCTGCTTCTTCCTTTGCTTTTATCTTTGCCTCCATCTTTTTCTCTGTCTCTGGATCAATTATTTCATCTAGCGGCAAAAATTCATTGCCAGCAAAATCCCCTACTATGAGTTTTCTAGGTTTGGCTTTAGGTTTAGGTTCAGATTCAGGTTTGGCTTTAGGTTTAGACATCCAAAAAATATTAATAGCCCTACCGTCTTCAGGATAGATCGTATCAATAGCCTCGACGCCAATTGGCCAGAAAGGAGGTCTTCCGTGCTCAGTTTTTTTTACGCTACTTATTGTTTGAATTTCTGCTCTTGGTTGATCTTCCTCAACCTCGCTAGACTCACAACGAACCACTCGCCAATCACCAGATACTGGTCCACCATATCTGTTTTCAATACTCAAAACATTATCATTTGGATCAACAAACAGACCAATTGAACAACCGTAGCCGCCTTTTTTAAGAACCCTACTCACAGCGTCACGTTGCTCAATGATACGTCTTTGTTGTTGCTCGCCCCTCAGTCGATCTATGCGTTCTTGCCTAGACAAAGGCCTAGCCCCTTCAAGTTTAGGGTTGCTATTTTCTGGTGACATACTCCGTACCATAACATCCGCCTTTTTTGCTTAAGCTAACTGTGATTAGATTATACCACAGTTGCCGTTATTTGTCCATATTCCGTACTAGCTCACCACCTCTGCAACATAACTAAAGCATGTAAAGCATAAAGTTTG
>CALGPW010000018.1:0-22953 GCA_937959535.1 uncultured Candidatus Saccharibacteria bacterium | reverse complement strand
ACTAGGAGGTGCTAAGTAATGGCTGAATCAACCAAGCCAGCAAAAGCAGCCTTGCCAAAGAGTGTGTTTGAGGTTGACGTACCAAACCACGAGCTGCTAAAACTTGCGTACGACGCGTTTTTGGCCAACAGCCGCCAGGCAAGTGCTACCACCAAAACCCGCGGCGAAGTTCGCGGCGGCGGCAAGAAACCGTGGAAACAAAAAGGAACCGGCCGAGCACGTTTTGGCTCGACCCGCAACCCAATCTGGCGCCACGGTGGTATCGTTTTCGGGCCGCGCGGCAACGAAAACTACAGCAAGAAACTATCCAAGACTAGCAAGCACGTCGCTTTGCGCCAAGCTTTGACCCTCGCCAACCAAGACAAGAAAATCTTGGTCAGCGATATCAAAACTACCGGCAAAACCGCTGAAGTCGCTAAATTCCTCGCCGCCAAGAAATGCAGTGAGAAAGACCGCGTTCTACTCGTCGTCGACGAAAAGACTCCAGAACTGATGCGCGCTACAAATAACTTAGCCAATGCCCTCTTGGTGCGCGCGCAATACCTCAGCGTTTACTACATTTTGAACGCCGACAAAATCGTAATGACACCGGCTGCCATTAAAGCCGTCGAGGCGTGGCTAGCAAAGGAGGCGAAGTAATGAAACTCGTATTAGTCACTCCGCGCGTCAGCGAGAAAGCTTACCGGCTAGTTACCAACGAAAATACTTACATTTTCGATGTGCCGATGAGCGCTAACAAAAACGAAATCAAAGCGGCCGTCGAAGCGCAATTTGAAGGCGTCAAAGTTGCCAAAGTAACGACGCTCGTTCAAAGCGGCAAAGCTGTTCGCTTCTCGCGCGGCAAGAATCGCTACCCGGGCACCACGCATCGCCAGGATAGCAAGAAAGCTTACGTCCGCTTGAGCGAAGGTAAAATCAAAGTCTTCGAGCAAGAAGAAGTCAAGGAGGAGAAAAAGTAATGGCTGTCAAGCAATACAACCCAACCACTCCTGCCCGCCGCGGCATGACTTCGCAGGATCTTAGCGAGGTAACAACCCGCAAACCGCTGAAAAGCTTAGTCAAAGCTGGCAAACAAAAAGCCGGCCGCAACAATACCGGCAAAATCACCGTGCGTCATCGCGGTGGCGGTGTCAAGCGGCATTATCGTTTAGTTAATCATGCTATGCCAGCCAATATGACTTTGACTGTCGAAGAAATCGAGTATGACCCAGGTCGCAGCGCTCGTATCGCCCGCGTCAAAGATCAGCACGGCTTATACCACTACATTTTGGCGGATACCGCCATGACTAAAGGCGCAGTCATCAAAACTGGCGCTGACGCTCCTGTCGAGGCTAGCAACCGCATGCCGCTAGCTAGTATTCCAGTTGGTACGCAGATTTACGCTATCGAGATTAATCCAGGCCGCGGCGCCCAAATGGTTCGTTCAGCTGGTACTAAGGCTCAATTGATGGCCAAAGAAGGCAATTACGCCATGGTACGTATGCCGTCAGGCGAAGTTCGCAGGTTCCGCTTGGAATGCGAAGCTAGTCTCGGCGTAGTCGGCAACGTCCAGCACCAGAACGTCAAGCTCGGCTCGGCTGGCCGCCGCCGCCGTATGGGTTGGCGCCCAAGCGTCCATGGTAAAGCCATGAACCCAGCCGATCACCCAATGGGTGGTGGTGAAGGCAAGACCGGTCCTGGCCGCATCCCGAAGACGCCGTGGGGCAAGCCAGCAATTGGCTTCAAGACCCGCCGCCGCAAATCAACTAATAAGATGATTGTCCGCAGTCGTCACGAAGCTAAGAGGAAGAGGTAATTATGAGTCGTTCACTCAAAAAAGGCCCATTCGTCGACGCCAAGCTTGCCAAAAAAGTGGCAGCGCTGAAAGTTGGCGACCGCACCGTGATAAAAACCTGGGCACGCAGTAGTACGATCACGCCAGAGATGGTCGGGTTCACTTTTGCGGTGCACAACGGTCGCGTACACGTACCGGTGCTTATTACTGAAAACATGGTTGGCCATAAACTCGGCGAGTTTAGCCCGACCCGCAAGTTCCGCAAGCACGGTGGAAAGGATAAGAAATAATGGCCGAAGCAACTATTCACACAGCTCGCGCGATGATCAAAGGCGTTGACCAGGCACCGCGCAAAGTCAGTCTAGTCGCCGCCTTGGTGCGCGGCCGCAGCGTTGCCGACGCCGAAGTTATCCTTGACCACACGCCGAAGCGCGCCGCTCTGGCTGTCAAGAAAGCCATCAAAAGTGCCGCTGCTAACGCCGTTGAGAATCACGGCCTAGACGCTCGCAGCCTGCAAATCACTACGCTTAGTGTTACCGCTGGTTCGCGCATGCGCCGCTACAAGCCAGCTTCGCGCGGACGTGCCTTGCCGTTCGAGAAAAAATCGAGCCACATTTTGGTCGAGGTCTCGGGCGTCGAGAAAGTTATCAAGAAACCTGCCAAGAAGACCGAAGCAAAAGCTGTTAAGCCAGCAGAAAAAGAGGAGAAGAAATAAATGGGACAGAAAGTTAACCCGTTGAGCTTCCGCCTCCAGACCAGCAAAGCTTGGAACTCGCGCTGGTTCGCCAGCAAGAAAGACTTTGCGGTTTGGCTAGCCGAAGACGGCAAGATTCGCGACTTGATAGAGAAGAAATTCTCGTCGCGCCCGACAATCGCTAAAGTCGAAATCGAGCGTAGCGCTAACCTTGTCACCATCACTATCTACACCGCCAAAGCTGGTGTAGTGATCGGCCGTGGCGGTGCCGGTATCGCTGAGCTCAAGAAGGAAATCGAAAAAATCGTCAGCTTGCCGATTCGTATCAATGTCGAAGAGGTACGCCGGCCAGAATTAAACGCCAAGCTCGTCGCCGAAAACATCGCGCATCAGCTAGAACGCCGCGCTAACTTCCGACGTGCTGTTAAGATGGCAATTCAAAGCAGCCGCAACGCTGGCGCCAAAGGTATCCGTATCGAAGTCGCAGGACGGCTTAACGGTGCCGAGATGAGCCGCCGCGAAAAGTTCATCGAAGGTTCAGTACCACTGCATACGCTGCGCGCCGATGTTGATTTTCACGTCGCTCGCGCTCAAGGCCCGAACGGTACTGGTATCGTTGGTGTCAAAGTATGGATTTACAAGGGTGAAAGGAGCTTGAAGTAATGTTATTACCAAAAAAAGTTGCTCACCGCAAAGTCCGTATCGGCAAAAACCGCGGTAACGCTACGCGCTGCAACTATGTCGCGTTTGGCGATTATGGTCTACAAAGTCTCGACAACGAGCGTATTACCAGTCGCCAGATCGAGGCAGCTCGCCAGGCGATGACTCGCTACATCAAGCGCGGCGGTAAGATTTGGATTCGCATTTTCCCGCACACGCCAGTCACCAAAAAAGCTTTGGGCTTGAAAATGGGCGGCGGCAAAGGCAACCCTGAATACTACGTCGCCAAGGTCAAAACTGGCACGGTTATGTTTGAGATGAAGGGCGTTAGCGAAGAAATCGCTCGTGAAGCTATGCGTCTCGCCGGCCACAAATTGCCAGTCCGCGTCCGATTTGTTAAGAAGGAGGAAGCATAATGGCCGAAACCAAGAAAACCGCCAAGACCGCCAGCGTCGTCAAGTCAATCGACGAACTGCGCGATAAGCTCGCCGCCAAGCGCCAGGAACTGCTTGACAGCTGCCGCAGCCACAAAGCCGGCGAGCTCGTCAATCCGCGCGCCCTCGGCCAGATTCGCAAAGAAATCGCGCGTCTGCTCACCGCGATCCGTGCGCAAGAGTTAGCAGCAGAACAGGAGAATAAGTAATGGCAAAGACATTGACAGGCGTCGTGACGTCAGACGCCGCCGACAAGACAATTACCGTTACCGTGACATCTCGCGAAACGCACCCGATTTACAAGAAGCAGTACACTGTGACTCGTAAATATGCTGCGCACGACGAGAAGAATGACGCTCGCAAGGGCGATACGGTACGTATCATCGAGACTCGTCCGATTAGCCGCCGCAAGAGCTTCCAGCTCGACGAAATCGTCAAGCGCTCAGTAGGCTCAGTCGAACTCAAAAGCGACGTTAATAGCGAAGTCAACGATAAAGTCGACTACGACCACGACACCGAGGAGGAAAAATAATGATTCAGCAAGAATCCCGCCTCAAAGTCGCTGATAACAGCGGTGCCAAAGAAGTATTGTGCATCCGCGTTCTCGGTGGTACCCGCCGCCGCTATGCTCGCGTTGGTGACGTGATCGTCTGTTCAGTCAAGGACGCCAGCCCAACCGGCAACGTCAAGAAGAAGTCTGTCGTCAAGGCTGTGGTGGTTCGCACCCGCGACCAAATCCACCGCAAGGACGGCTCGACCATTTGCTTTGATGACAACGCCGTGGTGATTATCAACGATGACAAGCAGCCAAAGGCCACCCGCGTCTTCGGCCCAGTGCCGCGCGAACTTCGCGACATGGGCTACATGAAGATCGTCAGCCTGGCTCCGGAGGTACTCTAATGACTCAGCGTATTCATAAAGATGATACTGTCAAAATCATCGCTGGCGCCAACAAAGGCACCACCGGTAAAGTATTAGCCGTCTTGCCGCAGCAAAATGCAGCGCTAGTTGAAGGCGTCGGCGTCAAGACTCGCCACATCAAGCCTAGCCAGCTCAATCCGCGCGGCGGCAAAAAGGATATTCAAGTACCAGTTGACTTAAGTAAACTGGCGCTCGTCGTCGACGAAAAATCTGCTCAAACTAGCCGTGTTGGCTACTCAACCAAAGACGGCGCTAAAGTTCGCGTCGCCCGCCAACTTAATAATAAGGAGATTAAATAATGGCAGAAGCTAAACAATCAGCCGTTTACACTCCTCGCCTGAAAGCCTTGTACAGCGAAACATACCTCAAGGAACTACAGGCCGAATTGAATCTCGACAATGTGAACCAGGTTCCTAGCCTCGAGAAAATCGTCGTGAGTGTCGGTACCGGCAAAAGTAAAGACGACAAGCGCATGCTTGCCGCCGTCAAAAATACCTTAACGCGTATCACCGGTCAAGCGCCAGTCGAACGCCTAGCCAAAAAGTCAATTGCTACGTTCAAGATTCGCAAAGGCATGGGCTCACCAATCGGCGTGATGGTAACTTTGCGCGGTGTTCGCATGTACGAGTTTCTCGACCGTTTAGTCAACGTTAGCTTGCCGCGTGTTCGCGACTTTCACGGCGTCGGCAGCAAATTTGACAAAAGCGGCAACTACAACCTCGGTATCACCGACCAGTCAATCTTTCCAGAGTTGACATTTGAAGAAACTCAGCTAGTACACGGCCTGCAAGTAACGTTCGTAATCAAAAACGGTAGCAAGGAAAATTCGCGCGCATTGCTCGAGAAATTTGGCCTACCATTTGAAAAGGAGGACAAATAATGGCGAAAAAATCTATGATCGCCCGCGACAAAAAACGCTTGAAACTGATCAAGAAGTTTGCCGCTAAACGCGCCGCTCTAAAAGCTACCGACCCTGATGCTTTACAGAAATTACCGCGCAACTCTAGCCCAACTCGGCGCAAATTTCGCGATATGTCTGATGGCCGTCCGCGCGGCTATATGCGCCGCTTCGGCATGAGCCGCATTCGCTTCCGCGAAGAAGCCAGCAAAGGTAATATCCCAGGCGTCACAAAGAGTAGTTGGTAAAGGAAAGGAGAAAAAGATATGAGTTTACAATCTACTGACCCAATCGCGGATCTCCTGACCCACATCCGCAATGCCGCACTAGTCGGTAAAACTGAAGTGCGCGTACCTACTAGCAAGCTCAAGAAAATCGTCGCCGAGCAATTGGTCAAGAATCACTACTTGGCCGATGTCAAGCTCGAGGACGGCAAGCCTCGCGGTACGCTCGTCATCACCATCAATAACAATGGCGAGAACGCAGCTTTTACCGAGCTAGCGCGCGTCTCTAAACCAGGCCGCCGCATCTACGTTTCTAGCGCCGACATTCCAAAGGTCAAGCAAGGCCGCGGCATCGTCCTAGTTAGCACTAGCAAGGGCGTCATGACTGGCGCTGAAGCCGCTAAAGCCAAACTAGGCGGCGAAGTATTGCTGAAGGTTTACTAAACCAAATTTCTCTCAGCAGCAACAATAAAAACGCCCCCTGCACGAAGGGGTGTTTTTATTTATTAACTTCTATCTATTCTGATAGATTTTGCCAGCGCGGCGGGCCAGATGCCATTGCAACAGGGCGGCAATTACCACCACGCCAGCCACTGGACCAATCATTGCTAAAGTCGGTATCGTGAAGTCAAAGAATCGGCGTAACAGCGGTACAGCAAAGCTAGTCGACGCTACCAGCAACGCTGCCGCTATATACAGCATTCGCGCTGTCTTGGCACGCCGATCCAGCACCACTCCCAACATTGGCCCCACCAAAAATACCAAATATACCCCAAAAAACGTTGCTACTAGCACCGTCATCGTCGATACCGTATCCTGGTCGTGCGGCTGCATAGCGCGCAGCATCAAGTACGTTATCGATACCGCCGCGCCCGACACCAGCGCAATTGGCGTCACCGCGCCCAGCGTATCGCGCCAAAAATTGTGCGGGTTAATTCGATGATGCGACCGCGGCGGGAAGAGAGTCCACATAATCGTCGGCATCGTCACCAAGAAAATATTCAAAAAAGTAATGTGACGCGGCGCATACGGGTGTATCACGCCCAACACCAGCGTTACCGCCAGCAGCACCAAACCGTAAATAATTTTGTGGAAGAACAGCGTTGCAATTACCTCGATCGCTTGCATAATTTGATTCCCCAAACGCATACCCAACGGCAATGAATTAAACGAATTATTAAGCAAAATAATATCCGCTACCCGCCGGCTAGCTGGCGCCCCGGCATACATGGCTACACCAAGGTCGGCTTTCTTGAGCGCTAGAGCGTCATTGACACCATCGCCAACCATGCCAGTAAATTGATGGTTTTGCTGCGAGAAGTGGGCGATTAGACGTTCCTTTTGTTCTGGTAAAACGCGCGCAAAAATCGTATGCTGGTCGGCAGCTGTAGCAAATGCCGGCTCGTCAAGCTCTACCAGTTCGGCGCCAGTAATCGCCGTGTCAGGATTGTTAATTCCAGCAGCGCGCGCCACATACTGAACCGTCCGCGGATTATCGCCGCTGATAACGCGAATGTTTACGCCCTGGCGCTGCAAAAACGCTACCGTATCGACGACGCCATCGCGCAGCAAATTACGCAGCAAAACTACCGCCAACGGCCGGCCGCTGCCTGGCTTTAGAGACTTTAGCGGCGTATCATTATCATTAAACTCGGCCAGCAACAATACGCGCAGACCATCGTCAGTCCACTTCTCGATCTGTTGCTGCTCGGCTGTCGATAGCGGTGCCATCCGCGCCACATATTCCGGCGCGCCCATGATAAGCGTCCGAACTCGGCCGTCGACTCGCGCTCTAACGCCAGCAAATTTACGCGACGAAGAAAACGCTAATATATCATCTACGGTATATTCATAAGGTAAATCAAGCGCAGTGATAATCGCTTGTCCAGTAGCATTACCGCCGCTAGTCTCGTGCGCTACCATCGCCGCCAACTGCTTGACTGGCTCATTACCACTGCCAAAAGGTTCGACGCGCTCCAAAGTAATCTCGTCGCTAGTCAGCGTGCCCGTTTTGTCAGTACATAATATATTAAGTAGTGCCATCGCCTCAATTGCCGACAATTTTTGTGGCAGAACCTTGGCCTGAGCCAACTTTAGCGAGCCAAACGCCAGCAGCAGCGAGCTAGCCAGCAGCAACCCCTCTGGCACGATAGTGATAGCACTGGTGATAATCGTCTTGAGGATTCGCACCGACTCGAAGCCAGCAATACGGTAGCGCGCGAAAACCAGAAGCGACAACACAATCGCGCAATATGTCAAGAAAGTAATCGCGTTCTGAATTGCTTGCTGTAGCGGCGTCAAGCGCGGCGTATATTGCTTGAGCGTAGCACTGATTGCACCCGCCTTGGTGGCATCGCCGACTGCCGTTACTCGCACTCGCGCACTGCCCGCTATCACCGTGGTTGCTGCGTAAACTTCATCATGTTTCTTCTTATCAATTGAAGCTGATTCGCCCGTTAGCATGCTCTCGTTGACCTCTAATCCGCGAACTGATAGAACTACGCCGTCCGCTGGCAGTTCATCGCCAGCCTCGAGCAGAATCTCGTCTCCAACCTGCAAGACATCGTACATCACTTCTGCAACTTCATCGCCGCGGACTAATCGTGCTCGCGGCGCGCTCATTAACTCCAGCTGTTTGAGAGCATACTTGGCGCGAACTTCCTGAACAATACCAATTATTGTATTGACAGCAATCACTACCGATATGAACCAAGCATCGCGCCGCTCGCCAGCGTACAATAGCGCTAGCGCCAACAAAAAAATCGCAATGACAATTGGCGACATCAAATTACGGCGAATAATATCTAAATAATCCCGCATTTAACTCGTTCGGAGCCTCCGATAAACAAACTTCGCTGCCGGCCGCCAGCCAGAACTTGCATCATGATCAGCGCAATAAATGGTGCCGTTTTTGACTTCCTCAACCAAGAAAAGCGCCGGACAATACGGCACCAGAGTTCGATAGAAACGCAAGTCGTCCTGGCTGATATCGCGCCGGCCCGGATATACCTTAACAAACATATCGCGCGCAATTTCCTCGAAATATTGCGGCTGGCCTTTCGGCGGAAAAAATATTTCGGGCCGCACGCCCATACGCACCGCCATCTTGCGAATATCGCCCAGCGTCAGCTGCGACGAGCCTTCAATGTAGCAGTACAGCTGCTTCTTGGCCGAGAGAAAAAAAGTTGCCAAAGCAGCTTGTCCACAATCAATCCGCCGCGCCACCACCGTACTCACCTCTAAGGACACGCCAAAGCGGTCTTTGGCTATTTGCTCGATTGCAGCATCGTCAAAGAAATCATTATTCACAATCAAATTATACCATAGAACATTAGGGCATTTACCGAGCTTTGCGCTACAATGAGATAGATGGAAAAGTTCAAAACTCGCTACAATAAGCTTAATTCTGCTCAAAAACAAGCCGTCGACACCATTGACGGCCCGCTGCTGGTCGTCGCCGGCCCAGGCACTGGCAAAACTGAGCTACTCAGCATGCGCGCTGCCAATATTCTGCGCGCCACCGACACACTGCCCGAAAATATCCTCTGCCTAACTTTTACCGATAGCGGCGCTAACGCTATGCGGGCGCGTCTAGCATCAATCATTGGTACCGATGCTTACAAAGTGTCAATTCAAACTTTTCACAGTTTCGGCACCGAAATAATCAATCATCATAGTGAGTATTTTTATCGCGGCGCTGATTTTTCACCAGCCGACGAAGTGGCCACTTACTCGATTCTAACTGATATTTTCGAGGAGCTCGACTACAATAATCCGCTAGCCAGCAAAATGAACGGCGATTTCACGCATCTGCGCGACACAGCGCAAGTAATCAGCGAGTTAAAGCAAGCCGGCCTGTCTAGCAGCGAGCTGCTGCAAATCATTGATAGCAACGAAAAGCTACTTGACGCTGTTGAGCCGGAGCTCGCAGCTATTTTTGCTAATCGCATCAGCAAAACCACTATCGCCTTACTGCCGCCAATCGCCAACAAAATCGCCGAATTGCCAGCACCGCAATTGCCGCCAGCTATTGCGCCGCTAGCTGACGCTTTGGCATTAAGTATGGCGCGCGCCTTCGACGAAGCAGTCGCTAGCGGCAAGACAACGCCGATCACCGCTTGGCGCAACACCTGGCTTGAAAAGGATGCCAACGGCGAATTTGTATTCAAAGACCGCAAACGCCACGCGAAATTACGCGCTGTCGCGCCGATTTATGATCAATATCTCGCCGAGATGCGCCAAGCCGAGCTATTCGACTACGACGACATGATTCTCAATGTCGTGCAAGCGATTGAGCAGTATCCAGACCTGCGCTTCAATCTGCAAGAACGCTATCAATATATCATGGTCGATGAGTTTCAAGACACCAACCTAGCGCAACTGCGTATTCTCTTCAACCTGACAGACACGCCGCATGGCGATGCGCCAAACATCATGGCGGTAGGCGACGATGATCAAGCAATCTACAGCTTTCAAGGTGCCGATGTCGGCAACATCCATCGTTTCCGCAAGCGCTACCCAGATCACGCTAGCGTCGTTTTGACCGACAACTACCGCTCGTCGCAAACCATTCTCGACCACGCCCGTGAAATTATTACTCAGGCTAGCGGCCGCCTAGAAACATCTATGGATATAAATAAGCAGTTACAGGCGCACACTAACGACGCTAACAGCCAAGTTACACTATCCGCGCTGCCAAGCCGCCAGGAGGAATTCGCCTGGATCGCCGAATCAATCCAAGAAAATATCACAAAAGGTATAAAACCATCAGAAATCGCCGTCATTGCTCGGCGCCACAGCGATTTGATTGCGCTGCTACCGTATCTGAACCACGCTGGTATTGCTGTTAATTACGAGCGCCGCGATAATGTTCTCGACGACGAGCGCGTCCAGCTGCTAGAGCTAATGACGCGCATTTGCGTCGACATTGCAGCAGGCGAGCACGACGAAGCCAACAGCCTGCTGCCCGAGCTGATAGCTCAGCCAATGTTCGACTTTGACAGCGAAGCTATCTGGCGGCTAAGTTTGCAAGCCTACCGCAACCGCACCAACTGGCTTGAAGCGATGCTGGCGTCGCCGACTTTTCAACCGCTAGCCAAGTGGCTGCTCGACCGCACCAAGGCTAGCCTGACCGAGCCGCTCGAAACTTTCCTAGACACGCTCATCGGCGTGCCGCAAAACTACACAGCCAACGACGACACCGACGACGATAATGATGATAACAACGCCGCGCGCAAACCAACCAAACCGCACCGCAATGCCTTTATCTCGCCGTTCTACCAATATTATTTTAACAGCGATATTCTTGGCAGCTCACCCGACACTTACCTAACTGCCTTGGAAGCGCTGCAAACCTTGCGCAGTAAATTGCGCGAGGGCGCGCCAGACAGCACACTGCTAGCCAGCGACTTCTTGACGCTAATCGACACCTACCGCCAGCTTAATATCCCCGTCGTTAGCATCCGGCGCGCCAGCGAAACTGCTCAAAATGCCATCAACCTAATGAGCGCCCACAAATCCAAAGGCCTAGAGTTCGACACCGTCTATGTCATCAACTCAATCGATTCGATGTGGGGCGAACGCGTGCGCAGCCGCAGCCGCTTGATTGGTTATCCAGAGAACTTGGCTATCTCGCCAAACGCCGATAGCTATGACGAACGCATCCGCTTGTACTTCGTGGCCATGACGCGCGCCAAACGCCAGCTTTACCTGACATATGCCCGCAGCGACGACACCGCCAAAGACACACTCAAAGCTAGTTTTCTGGCTGGCACCAACTTGCAAGAAATTGACCGCCAGCCGAATAGCACCGCCACGCTCGCCACCCAAAGCGAAATCGCCTGGCACGACCGCTTAACTGCGCCGATTAGCCGCACCATGAAAGAGCTGCTCGCGCCAACTCTCGAAAATTACAAGCTATCTATCACGCACCTCAATAACTTTATCGACGTTACGCGCGGCGGGCCGCAGAACTTTTTGCTAAATAATTTGCTGCGCTTCCCGCAGGCCAAAAGCGCTAATGCCATTTACGGCACTCTGATTCACGCCGTTCTGCAGCACGCGCACAGCCATTTGGCGGCCAGCGGCACTCGCAAACCAATCGAGGATATTACCGGCGAATTTATCCGCCTACTACACCAGCAAAATTTAAGCGACGCTGATCTGGCATTGTATAGCAAGCGCGGCATCGAAGCGCTCGAAGCCTTTCTGGGCGCCAAATACGACACCTTTAAGCCATCGCAAAAACCCGAGCTTAGTTTTGCCGGGCAGGGCGTCGTTCTCGGCCAAGCCCGCCTGACCGGTTCGCTCGACCTAGTTGATGTCGACAATCAAACCATCACCGTCACCGATTACAAAACTGGCAAACCATCAACTTCATGGACTGGCAAATCAGACTATGAAAAAATCAAGCTCCACAAATACCGCCAGCAGCTGATGTTCTACGAGCTGCTCTGCGCCAATTCGCGCGATTACGCGAAATATGATTTCGGCGGCGCTGTACTGCAGTTTGTCGAACCAGACTCCCGCGGCGACATCTACCAGCTTGACGACCGCTTTAGCCGCGACGAGCTAGCCGATTTTCAACGCCTAATCGCCGCTGTTTGGCACTGTATCACCTCCTTAGAATTGCCAGACACCAGCCATTACGAGGCGAATTACCGGGGAGTTTTACAGTTCGAAGAAGACTTGCTAGCGGGCAAATATCCGGCTTGCAAACAGCCAAAAACAGGCGATGAATAAGCTTAATTTCTGCCAAGTTAATAGTTTTATACCACAATCTTGACAAATTTTCTTGACATTGTTTTCTATTATTGATATATATATATTAGCTTTTGTCCAATGGGGCGAACTTTTGATTCGGTGAAAAGCCGGATCTAGGTGGCGCTCCTGCACGGAAGCGTTACCAAAAAGAAAGTTCGCTCTTTTTTTGCCTCAAACTGGGGCGGAAAGGGGGTGAAAATCATCGCCAAATGCACGAGATGCCAGGGCAGCGGGAACTGCCCTGGTTGTAACGGAACTGGGCGAGTCTGGGACTTGTTTTCTCAACTCGTCTGCGGCACTTGTCAGGGTAGTGGAAACTGCCCCAGGTGCAAAGGACGCGGGTGATAACGCCCGCGTTAAGTGACGGTTCGGGGCGTGCACCCCGAGAACCGCTGACACTCAAGCCGGCAAAGGGCGTCCGTCCGCCCCTGGTCTGATTTCACCAGCCGGTAGTCCGGAAAAGAATCGTAGGGTGTGCGCCCTGGAGGGCGGTCGGGTCTCCAAACCCAACGGCTTATGGGTTCGATCCCCATCACACTCGCTAGGGGTATGTGTCGCGCTGTGGGAGGCGCGGACACATAGACGGCTATACTTGGGGAACATTGCGCGAGCAGTGCGTGTAGCGCGTCCGGGAGCACAATGGGGTGCTCCCGCCCCCTCATCTTCCCGGGAGAGTCCCGGGATAAACTCCCCCAGCAGGGGGAGAAAGGAGGTGCCTATGCGACCTCCGCCCCGCGGCCTAGCAACGTTCTCCTCTAGCCGCGGGGCACAAACTTCTGGGCTCGCGAGATTCACTCGTGGCAGTTTTTCTCACCGTTGAGATTAACTCCGAGCAGAACCGCTTGAACCCGCCGCCCCTCACTGTCAATGACGCCAGTGAGGGGTTTTTCCTTTTTGTGATAAAATAACAGAGATGACATCATTTTGGGACAATCTACCGCAGCCGTTTTTCATCTTGGCGCCGATGGAAGCCGTCACTGACGTGGTGTTTCGCCATGTCGTGAAAAAGGCTGCCGCGCCCGATGTCTTTTTCACAGAGTTTGCCAACGCCACTGGCTGGGTGCATGCTGGCGATAAAGCCATCGCTGGGCGGCTCATCAAAACCGACGACGAACATCCATTAGTCGCCCAAATCTGGGGCGGCGAGCCGGGCGATATGGAGCAATTTGCTGCCCATTGCGCCAAGCTCGGCTTTGACGGTATCGACATCAATATGGGTTGTCCCGCCAAATCCGCCATCAAGAGCGGGGGAGCGACACTGATCCGCCGACCCGACGTAGCGGTTGCCGCCATCGCCGCCGCCAAAACTGCAGGACTGCCAGTCAGCGTCAAAACACGGCTCGGCTATACTTATATCGACGAGTGGCACGAATGGCTTAGTATCTTACTCGCGCAAAACCTCGCCAACCTAACCATCCACCTCCGCACCAAAAAAGAAATGAGCAAAGTCCCAGCGCACTACGAGCTCATCGACGACATCATCAAACTACGCGATGAAATCGCTCCGCAAACTCTACTAACCATCAACGGCGATATCCGCGACCGTGCCCATGGCGAGGAACTATTTAGAGCCCACCCAGGTCTAAACGGCATCATGATCGGACGGGGAGTTTTTAGCGATCCGTTTTGCTTTCGAGCGTCTCGAGTGGTATCTCAGAAAAAATTTGGGCAACTTTACGTGGGCCCCGAATTATTTTCTGACGATACCCGAGAGACAAACAGAAAGAGTACTCCAACCGAGGAAACGAAAATCCCCGTCGTCGATCATAAACAAGAACTAATTAAACTCCTCAACTACCACCTCGACCTCTTTGACCGCTACCAGCCAACCCTCGGCCGCCCTTTCGAAACCCTCAAACGCTTCTTCAAAATCTACATCCGCGACTTCGACGGTGCCAAGGAACTGCGCGAACAATTAATGAACACCAAAAACACCGACGAAGTCCGCCAGCTCATCAATTCTAATTAACTAACAACTTTTATAGCACATTGCAAAGAATTGCAGATCGCTTACCGAGCATTCGCGACAGTCCAACAGCGGCAATTATATATTGCAAAAGTTGACTCGATTGAAAAGTTATTTTACAATACTAAAATGGCTAGTTTAAGGAGACCAGAGATTGGGCGACAGGCGCAAAGAATAGGGCGAAACGCCGAGCTTAGAGTTACCGCAGAATTAAGAGAAGCTGGATGGGCAACAAAAAGCAACGCCAAGCTTGACTATGCAAAAAAGACAGATATACAAGCAACTTGCTTAGCAGGAGAAGAATGGGACATACAAGTGTCAATAAAGCAAAAATCTCCAGGGGAGCAAGGACGTCTAAAAAAGAGGGGCGTGATCCCAGTATCAATTGCCGACCTTGATACAACAAAACAAACTGCCCCCGAATTTCTATGCAGCCAGTGTCCAATCGAAACTTGCAGTTTCAGAAGAATATCAACGGACTTAGGATCGACGGCCATTACGCTAATGCAAGCACACAAAGCTTAGAGCCAACGCCTGCCGATTACTGGACCGCTATTGACATATGTAGATAAATGGTGTATAATATAAAGTATAATGCATATGCTCGAAGGCGTACGAGAGAAACTACATCTTAGATCCGACGAAGAGTTAGATGAACGCACCGTTGATGACTTACATGTCGCAAATAACATAGAGATAAATACTCAAGCAGATAAACTGCCCGAGAAAGTCAATATCAACGACCCGAGACTAGTTAAGTTAGTAGCAGACTTACACGAGCTCAATATCAGCCCAGTCAAAGAGCCTATCCCTCTCGATAGGATCGGCGGCAGCAAAAAAACGTCGCGGGTAGTTGTCGATATAGATTCGCTAACACCCGGATCTGAGCCAACTGAATATAGCGTTCCCATACCGGTAGGTTTATTTGTGGCTGCGCCAGAAATTTCCGACTGGCGAAGAGGTCGCAGATCTCCAAAAAACGGTAGACGCAGCTCTAGTATTATTCGTGAGTATTCGCATCTTTCTGCAAAAACTGCTCCGCCAATTCACGGCGTCACGGTATATACGCGCGAAGACGGGTCGATTTTCGCTGTTCTATACGGCGATGGCGCACACCGTCTATGCGCAGCCAAACGCCGCGGCGACAATGACATTCTGTGTACTAAACTTAACATCATACAGATAGACTAATATAAGCCGCCATCTATAAGCTGCCATCGCGATAATACCGCCGATCACATTTACTTAGCGGAAAACGACAGCCAAAACAAACCGTGCTCAATAATATGATTTTGCATTAGCTATAATTATCGCCGGCGATGGCGGCGGCGCAAGCCAGCCACGTGCAAACGTACGCGGTGGCGATCGACCAGCTGGTGAGCCTTTTCGAGCTCAACCTGATCCTGAGCCTCATCGCGCATTTTGAGAGCGCGCTCGAGAGCGGCCTGAGTCTCGGCTTCAACGATATCGTCGCCGTGCTCGGCTTCGTCGACCAAAATCCGCACGCGCTGCTGGTTGATTTCAACCACGCCGCCGCTAATCGCGAAGTATTCCAGTTGGTCATCGCTGTCGGTTTTCTGGCGGCGGACCGCTACCGCGCCAGGCTGCGCCACTGCTACTAGCGGTTCGTGACTCGGGAAGACTGCGATTTGCCCTTCGGTAGTTGGTATCATTACCTCGTAGACTGGTTCGTCGAGCTTAACGCCAGCTAGCGTGATTAGCTGAAACTGCATCATCTCGAGCTTAGTCCTTCTTCTCGCTGAGCGGCACTGGCGACATATAGAACCAGCTTTCTGGCTTATCGTCGTATTTGCCGTCGAGAATGTCTTTAGCGTCCTTGATGGTATCTTCTAACTTGAAGTAGCTACCTGGATTGCCAGTGAACTGCTCGGCAACATGGAACGGCTGCGCCAAGAAGCGCTGCAAGCGGCGAGCCCGCGCCACGGTTTGTTTTTGGTCGTCTGATAACTCCTCCATACCGAGAATAGCGATGATATCCTGCAATTCTTTGTATTGCTGCAATACTCGCTGGACTTCACGAGCCACCGCATAATGCTTCTCGCCGACAATCTCTGGATCAAGCGAGTTGGAACTGGAATCCAACACGTCAACCGCCGGATAAATACCAATTTCCGTCAAGGCACGGTTCATCACGATAGTGGCATCCAAGTGAGCAAAAGTGGTCGCTGGTGCTGGGTCGGTCAAGTCGTCGGCTGGCACGTAGACGGCCTGGACAGAGGTGATTGAGCCTTTTTTGGTGCTAGTGATACGCTCCTGCAGGGCGCCCATTTCTTGCTGCAAGTTTGGCTGATAGCCGACCGCGCTCGGCAAGCGGCCCAATAGCGCTGATACTTCGGCGCCTGCTTGAGTAAAGCGAAAAATATTGTCGATGAATAGCAGCACGTCTTTACCTTCATCGCGGAAGGATTCGGCAATCGCTAAGCCCGATAACGCCACGCGCAAACGAGCTCCAGGCGGTTCGTTCATCTGACCGAATACTAGCGAGGTTTTGTCTAGCACGCCCGCGTCTTTCATCTCGTAATAGAGGTCGTTGCCTTCGCGAGTTCGCTCGCCGACACCAGCAAAAACCGAGTTGCCTGAGTGAAACTTAGCGATATTGTTGATCAGCTCTTGGATAAGGACTGTCTTGCCAACACCAGCGCCAGCGAACAAACCAGCCTTACCGCCCTTGGCTAGCGGCGCGATCAAGTCGATAACCTTGATACCAGTTTCGAGGATTTCAGTTTTGTTGGACTGTTCGGTCAACGTCGGCGGTTGGCGGTGAATCGGCGCCCGCTTGGCGCTCTTGGCGATTTCGCGGCCATCGATTGGTTCGCCAACTACGTTGAACATGCGGCCTTGCGTGTCCTCGCCAACCGGCACACTGATCGGCGCGCCAGTCGCTGTGACGACTTGGCCGCGGCGTAATCCGTCGGTGTTTTGCAAACTAATCGTACGTACTGTCTGTTGGTCTAGATGTTGCGCTACTTCGAGCGTAATCGTCTGCTGGCCGCGCTTGACCGTCAACGCTTCGTATATTTCTGGCAACGAATCATCATCAAACTCAACATCGACCACCACGCCCATGATTTGGATGATTTTTCCTTGGTTTTTACTCATAGTAACTCCTTTTTTTATCATTTCATCGCCTCCACACCAGCGCTGATCTCGGTCAGTTCTTGGGTGATTGCGCTCTGGCGTTCCTTATTCATTTCTAGCGTCAAGTCGGCTACTAAGTCGCTAGCGTTATCAGTGGCGTTCTTCATCGCCAGCATTCGCATGCTATGTTCGCTAGCACGCGAGTCAAGCAGTGCTTGATACAAACGAGCGCTAATCAGCCGGTAAGCTATATCATCTATGATATATTTAGGACTTGGCTCAAACTTAGCTTCGCGGATGTCGTCGCTAATTTCATCGTCGGGCACAAAGCCAGCAGGGAACAGGCGAACAATATCAGCTTTCTGCGTCATACTACTAACAAAGCGCGTGAAAATCACGTCGACAGCATCGACAGTGCCAGCCTCGAACATATCTTTGGCAGTGTTGAGAATAGCATGAAACTGCGCACCTGGCACGCGGTCGGGCAAATCTTCGTAGGTGCCGACGATTTCAGTATCCTTGATGCGCGTTGCTGCTTGAGCGATTTTGCGGCCGATAGCGATAGTTTTGTTAGCGATACCCGATTGGTCATCTTGATGCAGCTCGTGCAGATAAGTCTTGATGATATTAGCGTTATAAGCACCAGCCAACCCTTTGTCGCTTGCTGCCACAATCAGCAGGCGCGCTTTGACCGGCCGCTGCACAAACCAACGGTGATTATCGGTCGCACCTTGCTGTGCCAAGTACGCCAGCAGTTCGCGTGCTGCCGCTGTATAGGCTTGAGAGCTTTTGGTCGCCTCTTGAGCGCGGCGCATTTTGCTAGCTGCCACCATCTGCATAGCTTTGGTGATTTGCCGAGTGTTCTTGACCGAACGAATACGCGATTTAAGCTGCTGAGTCGACGGCATCTAGTTAGTCCTCAAATCCTTTAGCAACTGCTAACGCCGCGTCCTTGACAATCTTGGCGGTAGATTTGTCCTCGCCAAATTTTTTATCGCCTCGGTTTAGCGCTTTCATTTCAGCTTTGTGGTTCGTCCACAAGCGAGCCAGCAAATCGGCCTGCGCGTCTTTAATCTTGGCGGCTGGAACTTCATCAAAATAGCCCTCGCTAACCGCAACAATGCTAACAACTTGCTCCCAGACGCTCATCGGCTGATACTGCGGCTGTTTAAGCAATTCAGTTAGGCGCTGGCCGCGTTCAATTTGCGCCTTGGTCTCGGCGTCGAGATCGCTGCCAAACTGTGCGAAACTAGCTAATTCGCGGAACTGGCTGAGGCCAAGTTTAAGGTTGCCGCTGACGCTCTTCAGCGCTTTGGTCTGAGCCGCACCGCCGACGCGCGACACCGACAAGCCCGCGCTAATCGCTGGGCGAATACCTTGGTAGAACAGGTCAGTCTCCATAAATATCTGGCCGTCGGTGATGGAAATGACGTTAGTCGGAATGTAAGCGGAAATATCACCAGCTTGCGTCTCGATAATCGGCAAAGCAGTCAAGCTGCCAGCACCTAGTTCGTCCGACAACTTAGCCGATCGCTCCAACAGGCGAGAATGCAGATAAAACACGTCACCCGGAAACGCCTCGCGGCCTGGCGGACGGCGCAACAGCAGCGACATCTGGCGATAGGCGACTGCGTGCTTAGTTAAATCATCATAAATCATCAAGGCATGCTTGCTATTATCTCGGAAATATTCGCCCATAGCGGTACCAGCATATGGCGCCAGATAGAGCAGAGAAGCCGGGTCGCTCGGACTAGTCGCCACCACGATAGTCTGGTCCATCACGCCTTCGGACTTCAAGCGTTCAACTAGGCGAGCAATCTTGCTGAGCTTCTGGCCAACCGCTACGTAGATATTGACCACGCCGGTTTTCTGGCGGGCTTGGTTGATCATCGTGTCAAGCGCAATGGCGGTTTTGCCAGTCTGGCGGTCGCCAATAATTAGCTCGCGCTGGCCGCGGCCGATCGGGAACATCGCATCGACACTCATAATGCCCGTCATCAACGGCTCATGAACTGACTTGCGGCCCATTACGCCGATAGCTTCGCGCTCGACCAGACCGCGCTGCTTTGATTTGATTGCCGGACCGCCGTCAAGCGGTTCGCCCAGCGGATTAACTACGCGCCCCAGCAGTTCTTCGCCGACTGGTACGCTCAGCACTTCGCCTTTTAGCTTGACTTTATCGCCAGCGGAAACACCTTGGTCGCTGCCTAATAGCACCGCGCCGATTT
The DNA here is from genome assembly GCA_937959535.1 of uncultured Candidatus Saccharibacteria bacterium. Lineage (GTDB taxonomy): Bacteria > Patescibacteriota > Saccharimonadia > Saccharimonadales > Saccharimonadaceae > Saccharimonas. The sequence goes on along the minus strand of CALGPW010000018.1, from coordinate 3,293 downwards.
CGTCCTCCATCAAGTTCAAAGCAAAGGCTTCAACCACGCCCTCGGCCGTTTGGATCTCCAGAACTTCGCTATAACCAGCCTCGCGCAATCCATGCACCCACGCCACGCCGTCGCCCACGCGAGTCACAATACCAACTTTTTCTAAACCTTCAGACACCTCGAGCTGGGCAATCGCCTGGCGCAGTTCGTCCGACAATTCTGTCACTGTAATATCAGCCATTCTTTTCCTTTACTTTATACCCTTGAGGGTTGTTAGTTTATGTATCACTGTGCCGTCAAACTGGCTGCCAGGCAGTTCAATCTTGAAGCCGCCGATAACGCTCGGGTCAATCTGTTCGCGAATATATAGTTCGGCGCCAGTCGGCGTAAATTGCTCAACAATTGCTTGCTTATTTTCTGGCGAGAGCGGGCGAGCAGTCGTAACCGTCGCTACAACAGCGCCGCGCGACGCTAGCGCCTCTTCAATAGCCGCCACCACTTGATTGAGATCGCGCACACGGCCAGTTTCGATCAAATAGGCTGCTAACTCTTTGATAAGACGCTTCTTATCGCCGCTTGCAAGCAATTGGCCAGCCACATACGCTGCTAATCTTCGCTGCGATATAGTACTGGCCGCCACGCTATTTGATCTCCTCTAACTGCTTTTTAATTAAACTGGTGTCCTTACTTGGATCAACTGTGTCTAGCGTAACCTTCCGGGTTGTATCGACTACTAGGTCCACTATTTGGCCGCGCAAGTCTTTCTTGGCCTGGGCAACTTCCGCTCTGACGTCGTTGCGGGCAGATTCGAGAATAGAATCGGCTTGGTTCTTGGCCTTTTGTTCAGCTTCAGCAACCATTTCAGCTGCTTCGTTCTTGGCAGTAGCAACAATAGTTCGCGACTCTTGCTGGGCCTTTTTCAGCATAGCGGCCGTACGCTTTTCGCTTTCGCTTGCCGCTTTTTTGGCCTGCTCGGCAGCCTCTAAACCTTCTTTGATAGACTCGTCACGCTTATCAAGCATAGCCAGAATAGGCGGATAAACCCATTTTTTCAGCACTAGTAGCAAGACCGCAAAAGCAACCGTTTGCAACACGAACAACCGCCAATCAATTCCTAGTGGCCCCAATAGGCTATCGCTTCCAGCTCCAGCCGATGCAAAGTAGTGCAAGTTATTCACGCGCGCGAATCCTTACATCACTTTGCCGACAATAGCTGCCACGAAACCGATAATCGCCAGAGCGTCTATAAACGAGATACCGAGAATCATCATCGTGCGCAAATCGTTGATTTTTTCTGGGTTGCGTCCAGCAGCTTTCATCGCCGAAGCGCCAATCCAACTACAGCCGATAGCTGCAAACGATGCAGGAACGATATAAGCTAGCGTAAATGCTATGATTTCCATAATATTTCTCCTTATGATTTAATTATTAACTAATTTATTTTACTCCCTCGGCCGTTAATTTCATGCCGGAAGAAGTCGAAGAATCATCATGCGTTTGTTTTTCCTCATCACCGCCGTGATGCGCCAAACCGAGCGATATAAACACTGTCGAAAGCATAAAGAAAATATAAGCCTGAATACCGCCGATAAACAGCTCAAAAATATAAAATGGCTGCAGAACCGCAGGCATCGCAACTTGCGCTAGATAAGCAATCATAGCAATCAGTATTTCGCCCGCCAACACGTTGCCGAACAGGCGGAACGACAAACTAAGCAAGCGCGAAAACTCCGCCACAAGCTCCAGAATACCAACAAACGACATAATCGGATCGCGCAACGGATTAACGAAGTAACGCTTCAGATTACCAACAAAACCCAGCTCGCGCGCAGCATACACCTGCGCCATCACGATAGTCACCGTCGCCAGCGCAAACGTCATATTCAAATCGGCATCCTGACCGCGGAACAGCGGCGTATGACCTACAGTTATCGGCCCGACAATCGGCAGCAAACCGAGCCAGTATTGTCCGGCTATAAAGAAAAACATCGTCATCACCAGCGGCGCCACCCGGCGAGCCCACTTTTGGTCAGGAATCACTTGTCCGACCGTCTTATACAATCCTTCTATACACCAAAGAGTTAAGCGCGTTGCGAAATTCGATTTTTTGCGGCCAAGCACCGCTGCTCGCGTACGAAACATTAGCCACACCAGAAGCACTAACCCTAGAATGCCAACCAGATTGGCATTAGTTATTGGCAAACCGGCGATTGAAAACACTTCGTCGGCCTTAACCGATATATGAGGTAGCGCCGCGAACATCATTTCTTATTAACCTTTTTTATCTGTTGCCGCACCAAAATCACTGCGGCGGCCGCGCCTACCGCAAACCCGCTGAACATCAACCACGGCTTACTATTAAATAAACTATCCAACCACAAGCCAGCAAAAAACAAGCCAAGCATCGGTACATACATCCTCCACGTCACGCCGACCATAGCCAGCCCTAACGATGTAAAAGTTTCTCGAGATACAGTATTATCAGAAGTCCGCGTCTCGGCGGTATTGTCAGCCCCACTGGTCATAGCGCTATTGTAGCAGTATGAGCCGCTATATGTAAAGTGTATAATTTAAGACATTATGCCTAGACGAAACCGCACCCCTAAACATACACCGTACCAAAACAAAAGCGCTCGCGCGCCGCAAAAGAAACGTTTCGCTAGCCGGCAAGCCGCCCTAAACGCCATCAAAGAACTGCAAAAATACCACCTCGACCTCGAGCTTGACATTTATCAATCGCCAGCTGACGGTGGGTGGTATTTGACTAGCCGTACATCTAGCGCCGATAAATAGCTTGCATACGCTAGATGTTGTGTATATAATGATTGTAATTAACGAAGGGGGATAATTATGGACGACCAGACGAGTCATCGAGACGACCAAAACGATCAAGACAACCAAGACAATCAAGTAATCATTTACAGCGCCAAGTGGTGCGCGTACTGTAAAACCGAAAAAGAATACTTAGACAAATTGGGCATCAAGTATACCGTTCGCGACATCGACGAAGATGAAGGCGCAATGGACGAACTTCTCGCTAAAGTCGGCGACAAATCTAGCAGTATACCTGTCACCGACATCAATGGCGTAATCATTCGCGGCTTCAACCGAACCAAAATTGACGCTGCACTCAAGGAGAAAGGGCTTATTGGCTAAGCGGTCCACCTTCATCTAATTTTTGCTGAAAACAATATTGCATTTCACCCCTAATCCATGCTAAAATACCAGGGTTAATATCAAATCACACGAAAGGTGAGTAATGAGTCTGAGTCGAATCGGAAAACTGCCGGTGGTTATTCCGGCCGGTGTGACAA
>CALGPW010000017.1:0-52466 GCA_937959535.1 uncultured Candidatus Saccharibacteria bacterium | reverse complement strand
ATCCCATCGCCGTTTGATGAGCGTGTTGTATCAGCGGTCTCGGCAGTGATCAAATAATACCAAAAGTGAAAACCCGCCCTTCCGGCGGAGATGGTAGTCTATTCGGTGGTTAAACCAAGACTCGACCATCTCCGCCAAGAAGGCGCGGGTGTGGAGACCTTGAGCGCACTCTCAAGGTCTCGGAAAATGAAATCTGATGCCCCGAGTGCGCGAGGCACGGGCGCTACAGCTCCTCGGGCGGAGCTTCTGAGGGAACCAGGAGCTCGCGCTCCCAGTCCTCCATTTCCGCCTTGACAGCGGCCATTTTGACCGCATGTATCTGGTCGTAGATCTCCGCCAGCTGGCGGCGATTCGGGCCATAGCGCTGTGGCGCCTTGCTGTCTACCCAGACAGCAAAGCGGCAATGGAAAGTATTCGCCTTGGTTATCGCAGCCCGCACAGCGGGCTGTAGCTCAGACGGGATCGAGGAGGCGTCAACCTCCTCGACTTCAACCAGGGCTTTCTGACCTTGGACACCAACGCGCACAATGCGCTTGATGCCAACTGCGCCGGAACGCCCGGCGTAGATTACGTGCATGCCGACCCGCAGGCCGATCAATGCGTGCCTCCCGCAGGCGAGGTGCCCGCGAGTACGAACCAGAATCGGACGAGGCTTCGACCCGTCCGATTCGGTGATGATGGTAGCGGAGCCGCGGCGTGACAGGGCGCCGCCACGCTCCCACATGGCGGGCCAGCCGCCCCGAGTTACAACAACATCGTTGAGGGTCTCCAGAGCCATGATCGGCTCCTTTCTGCCCCATTCTGGGGCGATAGTGGAGTCTGCCTTTCAGACTCTCTATTCACACATAAAAATACGCAGCTGGCGATGTTATTCGCGAAAATCTTTTTTACATCTTAGTAGAGAGTCTGAAATCCTTGCGGCGTCAATCGGCGTTTATCAGATTTCATTCTTTTTTAGGGTGCATACCTGCTCAACCTATTAGAGGGAGTGGTATACTATTATACTATCACACATTACGCTGTTTGTCAAGAGTTTTAGAGGTGTTTTTGTTGTTTTTGTCAAATCCGGACAACCGTCACCACCCAACTTTCGCAAAAAACACCAAAAACCAGCTTAAATCACCCGAGCGACCTCTTCTAGCGTCGTTTCGCCGCGCAGTGCCGCCAGCACGCCGACTTGCTCCAATGTCAGCATGCCTTCAGCTTTGGCAGTTTGTTCAATTGATTCGGGATGGACATCTTCAACATCGCCGCGAATATATTTCTGGATTTCCTCGGTAACAACCAGCTGCTCCATGATAACCACCCGACCTTTGTAGCCAAACGGCGCATCTTCGCTAGGCACGGGGCGCCACAGCTTAAAATTATCCAGATCAGGCTTCTCGACATCGGGCGGCAGCTTTTCGAGTACGCGCTGAACATATTTACGTGTTGCCTCATCGGGTTCGTACGCTTCCTTGGTATGATCAACTAAACGCCGCACCAGACGCTGGGCAATCAACAAGCGGATAGCGCTTGAAAAGATCGGATTAACTCCAATCATATCAATCATACGGCTAAAGGCTGTACTGGTAGTATTGGCGTGAAAGCTCGATAACACCAAGTGGCCGGTGATTGACGCTTGAATAGCCGTGCGCGCCGTATCGACATCACGGATCTCGCCAACCATCACCACATCCGGGTCGAGACGCAAAACACTGCGCAAACCATCAGCGAAACTCTGCCCGTGCGTCGTATCGATCGGGATTTGCGACATGCCGCTCAGGCCATACTCGATCGGATCCTCGAGTGTAATCAGCTTGCGGTCGGTGGTATTCAACGCGTTAAGCATACTATAAAGCGTCGTCGATTTACCCGAGCCAGTCGGCCCGACCATCAGCACCAGACCGCGCGGGTGGCTGACAACTTCGTCGATTTCCTTGCGCTGGCGCGGCGGAATACCCAGCAAGTCCAAATTCAACAATGATTCGTCAAAATTAAATAAACGCAGCACTGCATCTTGCCCGTACAGCGTTGGCACAGTCTCGACGCGTAGGTTCAATAGATGCGTGCCTTGGTCGGTAGTGATTTCCATCTGCATATGGCCGGATTGCGACTCCATAGCTGCACTACTAACGCCAGCACGGCTAGCTAGCTCGCCCATAATAATCCGGTAGCGCGAACGTTCTAGCTGCGCCACCGGGTGCAGCGCGCCGTCGACGCGCATGCGTACGCGGATAGAGTCGCGCTCGTTCTCAATGTGAATGTCGCTAGCGCCAAGCCTGTCCGCCTGCTTGATCAAGAAATCAAATAATTCCTCGCTTGATACCAGATTTAGCGTCTGGCTAACTTGAGCGATGGTATTGCTGTCGCCCTCTTTAGCAATCTCGATATCATCGTAAGCAGTACGCTGCGGCGGATCGTAACGCAGCATCATCGCCCGGTAGCCGCTGGCGCTGATCAGCAAAAACTGCAATTTGTCGCCGCGGTCTTGATACTCGCGCTTGATTTTCTGCAAAATAGATTGCGGCGTTTGCGAAGTCACGCCGATTTGGTACATCACTTCGTTGCCGCCCTTGGCCAGCGGCACGATGCGGTATTGGTGCATTTTCTCGATCGGAATCATGCCAGGGACTAGCGGTAGCGTGTCCTCTAGATTGCGCATATCAACATACGGCAAACCCAAAATAGTCGCCCGCTGGCGGGTAGCTTTTTCGTCTTGTTCGCGCCGGCGGCGCTGAACTTCTTCTTCATCCATCACCTTTATTTTAGCAAAAAGCTTGCGCTAAAAACAATGCTACAATAGAATTATGCCAAAAATCGTCGTCATCGCCCACAACATCCGCTCGACTTTCAATGTCGGGTCGATTTTCCGGACATGCGAAGGTTTCGGTGTCGAACGGTTGATTTTGAGCGGCTATACGCCGTATCCAGATTTAAGTTTGTGCCGCGAAGCGCCAAATTGCGCGCTAATCGACGGTGAAATCACGCGAGACGACCAGCGCCTGCCGCACATTCGTGAAAAAATCACCCAGCAAATCCACAAAACGGCGCTCGGCGCCGAGAGTTTAGTGCCGTTTGAGTATCGCGAAGCACCGCCGCTAGACGAACTACGACAGCTAGGCTACCGCATAGCCGCCCTGGAACAAGCCGCCAATAGCACCAATCTGCACGATTATTCAGCGCCAGACCGCGTCGCGCTGCTGCTAGGCGAAGAAATTAGCGGTATCGCGCCCGAATGGCTGGCTTTGGCTGACGATATCATTGAGATTCCGATGTTCGGGCAAAAAGAGTCGTTCAATGTGTCGGTAGCGGCCGGAATCGCTTTATACGGGCTGATGATCAGAAAATAGCATTAATTTTTATAAAAGATGATAACAGAGGTGGCGATGTATATTATGACACATTTTCTGAAAAATGTGTTGACATTTCTGCTTCAGTATGATATATATATCAGCTTTTGCTCAGGCTACAGTCTTAGGGCAAAAGTTGCCCTTTAGCTTAAGCGGAAGCTTCTCTCGTGAAAGGAGAGAGCAATGTACAAGATGATTTCCTACGCCGGACGCGTTTCGATTACCAGAGGTATCGTAGTACTCAAGACGAGAAGATACCTCTACGGCATCTTCTCCTGTGAGTTCTGGGGCAAGAAAGACCTCAGGGGAATTTACAAGCCGGTTCAGGGCACTATGGAGTGCACGTACCGTGAGCGTCGAGTCCGGATTCCTAGGATCCGATAGCTAAGGGCGCCCGCCTGAAAATAGCTCGCCGAATTGGTTTTTTCGATACCGGTTGAGACGCTTAACCATATTATAAGTGTTTCCCGGGTTGATAATACAACAACCCAATTCCGGTTTGAGCCAATTTCGGCGGGCTATTTTCTTTGGTTTAATTTATCTTATCTTATCCTAATCTATTTTACCTTGACGCATTCGTCGCCCAATAGTTCGGCCAGGCCAGCGCGCAGGTTGCGCTGGGCGTCAACCCGAAACGGCAGACGGATGGCATTGGACTTATCATCGCCCAAAATCATAATGATGTCGTTTTGGCCGGGGTTCTGGCTGCACAATTTCTTCAGCGACACTAGTAGGTCGCGGTCGCTTGGGTTTTTGACTTTGACATAGACAGTTTCCAGTTTTTCTAGAGGCTTGGCGGTGATTGCCGGTGCCGCTTTGGCGCTGGCTGCAGCCGTAACGGCTGGTGCGCCGCCTCCAGATTTGCGCGGATAGCGTTTATTTTTGACGGCCGCGCGGCCTTTGGGGGCGGCCATTTTGCGGCCGTGGCTTTGGTATTCGTTGAGTTCTTTGTCGGTAACGATACTAATTTCGTCAGCGATGATTTTGGCTTCGTCGGTCATGTTGCCGTCGCGGTCACGGGCGTTGATTGTGCCGGCCACCTTGACGATAGCATCTTGTTGCAAGTTGTCGCCGAGCTGCTCGTACAGCCTCGGGAAAACGATTAATTCTGCCTCGCTAGTTTTATCCTCGATACCAACAAACGCCATTTTGGTGCCAGCCTTGGTGACGATAGTGCGGATCGTCGATACCAAGCCGCCGACCGATACTTTCTGCCCGTCAATTTGCGGCGTGCAGGCGTGCAATGGAATGGTCTGCTCCTCGAAAAAGGCATCGTAATTATCTAGCGGATGCGCACTGATATAAAGACCCAGCAATTCGCGCTCCCACATCAGCTGTTCTTTACTGGTATATTTGACCGGCGAAGTCTTCAGCTCGACCGATGGCATCAATTTGTCGCCGCCGAGCGCCGCGAACATATCAACTTGCCCGCTGAGCGCTTCCTTTTGCAATTTGCTAGCAAAAGCCAGAATCGTATCGAGATTAAATAGCAAATCGCTGCGGTCGCCTAGCGCGTCGAAAGCACCGGCTTTGACCAGCGATTCCCAAGCTTTGCGATTAACTTTGCTGGTACTGACACGTTTGGCAAAATCCTCGACCGACTTGAACGGGCCGTCAGCCTCGCGGGCGCGGATAATCTCTTCGACTGCGCCGACGCCGACACCTTTGACTGCGGCCATACCGAAGCGAACCTGCTTGGCAGCTGGCACCACGCCGAACTCGACGTAAGATTGATTAACGTCTGGCGCCAACACTTCCAAGCCCATATGCTTGCACTCGGTAATTTCAATCGCCAGGCGGTCGATGTCGTCGTGATCACTGGTCATTAGCGCCGCCATGAAAGCATCCGGATAATGCGCCTTCAGATAGGCCGTCCAGTAGGCAATTAAACCATAACAAGCGGCGTGAGATTTGTTGAAACAGTAATTAGCGAACTCCTCCAGCTGTGTCCAAAAGGTTTCCGCCATTTCGCGCGTGGCGCCGCCGACTTTGACCGCGCCCTCGACAAATTCCGGCTTAACCTTTTTCATCAGGTCGATTTTTTTCTTACCGACAGCTTTACGCAGCGTATCAGCCTGGCCGCCGGTAAAGCCGCACCATTCCTTGGAAATTTGCATAAATTGCTCTTGGTAGACCAAGATTCCGTAGGTGTTTTCCAGCGAGTTGCGCATACCCTCGTGCAAGTAGGTAATCGGTTCTTCGCCATGCTTGCGGCGAATAAAGCTGTCAATAAACTGCATCGGCCCCGGGCGGTACAGCGCCACCATGGCGATAATATCTTCGAAATGCGTTGGTTTGAGCGCCCGCAAATAGCGTTTCATGCCTGCCGATTCTAACTGGAACACGCCAGTGGTATCGCCGCGTTGAAACAGCTCATATGTCGGCTTATCATCAAGCGGCAAGTGCGCCAGATCGATTTCTTCTTTATAAACTTTTTTGATAATACGCATGGCATTATTGATAATCGTTAAGTTTGAAAGGCCTAAAAAGTCCATCTTCAGCAAGCCCAGCTCCTCAACTTCGCCCATCGGGAATTGCGTGGCCACCACGCCTTTTTGCGCCATTTCTAGCGGAATATAATTAACCAGCGTGTCCGGCGCAATCACCACGCCGCAGGCATGAACACCGTGGCTGCGAATCGTGCCTTCGAGCTGGATGGCGTAATCCAGCACCTCTTTGGCGGTAGGGTTATTTTCATATTCCTTACGCAAATCAGCGTCCTCTTTAACGCTAACCGACAACGGAATGTGCCGGCCCTGGTTTGGCGGCGGCACCAACTTAGCCAAGCGGTCGCTCTCGGCATACGGCACTTCCAGCACCCTGGCGACATCGCGCACCGCCATGCGGCCAAACATCTTACCAAAGGTAGCGATATTGCTGACGTGATCTTCGCCGTATTTTTTAGCGCAATACTCGATCACTTCGTCGCGGCGAGTATCTTGAATATCGACATCAATATCCGGCATGGAAATACGGTCTGGATTAAGAAAACGCTCGAACAGCAGGCCGTACTTCAGCGGATCAAGGTCAGTAATGTTCAGTGCGTAGGCAATAATTGATCCTGCGGCGCTACCACGACCCGGACCAAAAACAATCCCTTGAGATTTACCCCAGTTAATAAAATCCTGAACGATCAAGAAGTAACCCTCATAACCCATGTTACCCATCACGCCCAGCTCCATCTCGGCGCGCTGGCGAACTTCGTCAGACAATTGCGGGATGATATCATCAGGGTCTAATTTCTCGGCCTCCTCTTTCGAAGCGCCATTATAACGCTGCAATAGACCTTGATAAGTCAATCTCAGCAGATACGAATGCTCGTTCTCGCCTTCAGGCAGCGGGTATTTAGGAATAAGAATACGGCCCAGCTCAATTTCAACATTGCAGCGGTCAGCCACCTTTTTAGTGTTACGAATCACCTCGGGATATTCCTCTCCCCAGTGATCAATAATATCGCGCGGGTCGGTCAAGTGCAGCTCAAAGTCTTTCAGACTCATCCGCTTTTCATCGCTCAAGTACGAACCAGTACCGACACATAGTAGAATTTCATGCGCGTCCTGGTGATCATGCGTCAAGTAGTGGCCGTCGCAAGTCACTACCATCTCGATGTCCAGCTCCTTCGATAGCTTAATCAAGCCTTCGTTGATTTTTGCCTGGACATCCCAGTGCGTATTTGACTTCGGGTGGCCGTGGTCTTGTAATTCCAGATAGTAACGGTCGCCCAGAATCGATTTATACCATTTGGCAATATCGCGGGCGCGGTCGTAATCGTCTTCTTTGAGAGCTACGCCAATTTCACCGCTAGCACAGCCGCTCATCACAATTAAGCCTTCATTCAGCTCCTCTAGCAAGTCGTGGTCAATCCGCGGCTTGTAATACATCCCCTCCAGATTAGCCTGCGTCGATAGCTTCATCAGATTATGAAAGCCGGTGTTGTTCATCGCTAGCACCGTCAAGTGAAAGCGCTGCTTGTCCTTGGCCGGATCGCGATCAAAGCGCGAGCGCGCCGCTACGTATGTCTCGATACCGAGGATCGGCTTAATACCAGCCTTTTTGGCAGTTTTATAATAGTCAAGGATACCGCTCATCGTGCCGTGGTCGGTTACTGCCGCCGCTTCCATGCCGAACTCTTTGACCTTATCAACCAAATCATTGATTTTAGTCAAGCCGTCTAGCACCGAATGAAAGGTATGATTGTGCAGGTGCACGAAATCGCTCGGTTGCAGCGCCGGCTGGCCTTGTGTTGAATTACTACCCATATCTTATGCTTATTATAGCGCAGACTAGGTTGTTTTTGAAGACGCGGCGCGCTAGCCTGTCTACACTCTCTTAGCGCAGTAATTTTAAGGAGTGAAGAAGCCGTTTGACAACGCTAGCGCCGGCTATTCTGCATAACATTAAGTATTTGATCGATAAAGCCAGCCACACTCGGGACAAGTTGGCCGGTGAGATTAAGCACCCAAACCAACAACACAATCAGCATAGTACCGCCTAAAAGCGACCCGAAACCGAAAAATATACCGCGAAAAAAGTTAATCTTGTAAATTTCGTAGCGATTGCGATTGAAGTCGTTGAACAGCTCCTCGAGCAGCGCCTGGCGCGAGCCTTTTTCGTTGTCATCGTGCAGACGTTGAGCCATGCGGGCGAAGATATTATTGTGCTTTTTAGCCATAGATTTAGTTTGCCACAACTCGCCAGTTTTCACAATAAAAAAGCGCCCTGATTTACAATAAAACAGAGCGCCTTGAATATTTGATTGGCTACAATTATTTGCGCTTACTTGGGCGGTTGAATTCGTCCTTGGCGGCGTTAGCAGCACGCACAGCGCGGTCGCTATAGTCGTCAACAGTTTTGCGGCCTTCTTCGACGGCAGCATTGGCTTTGTTGCGGACATCGCTATAAACTTTCTCGCCCTTGGCCTTGACCTCTTCGGCTTTTTCGCCAGCTTCGTTCTTTAGTTCGTTAGCCTTTTTCTTGAGATCGGCACGGGTTTCTTTGCCTGATTTCGGCGCTGTTAGGACGCCAGCGACTACTCCGGCAACTGCGCCAAAGAGCGCCCCCAAAACAAATTTACGTTTTGACATAATTAGTCCTCCTTATTTTTATGTTTTTTAGTTTTGTACATCATCGATTTGATGATCTTGGCGATTGCTGCCGGCGCCACCATAGCAGCCGCGCTGTTGGCGACCGACTCTACCTTGAGGGCAGTGCGCTCGGCGGCGCAAGCCACTCGCTTGATTTGGCGGGAGATTTGGATTAGCTTGATCGTCAGGATAATTGCCAACAGCAAGAACAACGCCAAAGCTGCCGCCAAAATGATGACAAGTATTTGAGCCCATTCCATCAATATTTGCGCTCCTTTTTGTTTATTTTTATACTGCTTTTTGCAGCTATACTCTCATTATACCACGTTCTGTCAGAAAAAGCTAGTGCTTTTAGCGATTTTCGCCGTTAATTCGCGATTGCAAGAACCGCCGCAGCGCTGGGCCGAGCTTCTGATGCTTTAGTCCAAAATCAATCACTGTTTTGATGTATTCCAATTTATCGCCGGTATCATAATACGTGCCGTTAGTAATTTCCACGCCGTAAAAATCAAATCCATCGTCAATCATTTCTTGCATGATCGGCTGGACAGTGAATTCGCCGCGGCCGTCAAAGTCATCGCGAGCCCGCTCGAGATAGCCGAAGAACTCGCCCGGCAACAAATAGCTGCTGACGCTCGCCAAGTCGGACGGCGCGTTAGCTTTGCCTGGTTTTTCGACGATATTGGTCATTTTGATAACGCCGTCTTTGACTTGCTGGCCGTTGACCACGCCATAGCGATCAAACTCGGCGTCTTCGACAATTTTCTTACACGACAAGATTGCCCCGTCGAGCTGCTGCGATGCCTCAATCATTTGGCGAAAACGACTCGGGCTAGCCTCAATAAAGTCGTCGGCAAACGTGTAAATCACCGACTCGCCTGGCATAATCAAATGTGAAGCGCAAGTCAGCGGCGTCGCATTGCCGTAGGGACCTTTCTGGCGGATGTAGACAAAATTAGCCATTTCGGACAAGCGCTGGACGACATCAATTAGCGGTTGCTTTTTGGCGCCGCCAGCACGCAGATTGGCGAGTAGCTCTTCGTTTGGCGTATCAAAATGGTCTTCGATCGCCCGCTTGTTGGCGCTACCGATGATAATAATATCCTTAATGCCAGCCTCGACCAATTCCTCGACGACATACTGGATGATCGGCTTGTCAATTAGCGGCAACATTTCTTTAGGCATGGCTTTGGTCTGCGGCAAAAACCGCGTGCCGAAACCAGCGGCAGCAATGATAGCTTTGGTTGGTTTTTTCATAATTTAACTCCTATTCTCTCCTATTTCTGAAGTGTCGAACCTTATAATTTTTCGCGGATTAATTTCTGCGCTAGACTCGGGTTGGCTTGGCCCTTGGAACGCTTCATGACTTGACCAACCAAGTAGCCAATGGCTTTGTCTTTACCAGCTTTAATGTCGGCAATGGAAGCTGCCGAGGCCGGGTCGTTCAATACTTCGTCAACGATGGCGGCGATGGCTGATTCGTCGGATACCTGCAACAAGTTCTTTTCCTTGGCGATATCCTCCGGCATAACGCCAGCGTACTTTTCATTGAATAAATCAAGAAAGATCTCTTTGGCGCTGTTTGAGCTAATCGTCCCCTTTTCAGCCAGCAATGCTAAATGCGTCAAGCGGTGCGGACCGACTAATCCAGACTCGACTTTTTGATAGTCTAATTGTTCGTCTGGCGTAGAGGCAAATAAGTTAAAGATCCGTTTAGATAGCCGGTCGTAAGTCTGGCGATCAATATTCAAATCCTCCAGTACTGACTGCTCGTTGCTATCAGTCAGAGAGTAAATGGCATCCAGAGTTTTAGCAGCTTCCTGATGAGCTAGCACTGTATCAATTACCGAGTGATCCAACTTCAAATCCACCCAGCGTTCTCGGTACTCGTTCGGCAACATCGGCACCTCAGCCTGAATCCGAGCAATTTCCTCATCGCTCAGCACCACTGGCGAGATGTCAGCGTCAGGCATGTAGCGATAATCCTGGGCGTCTTCTTTTGAACGCTGTGAAGTAGTAATTTGCTTGTCATCGCTCCAGCCGCGGGTTTCCTGAACCACTGGTTCGCCGCGCTCCAATAGGTCAACTTGGCGTTTGAACTCGTACTCAGCGGCACGCTCGACGCTGCGGAACGAATTGAGATTCTTTACTTCCGCGCGTTTGCCAAGCTCGGTCGCGCCTTTCTTGGCCACCGAAATATTGACATCAAAGCGCATATTGCCGTGGTACAAATCACCGTATGTCACGCCAGCGTAGACCATCAACTTATGAAGTTCCGAAGCGTACGCCTTAGCCTCCTCGGCAGAATGCATGTCTGGTTCAGAGACGATTTCAATCAGCGGTGTACCAGCACGGTTGAGATCAACCAGCGAATAGCCGTCGTGGTGCGTCAACTTGCCAGCGTCCTCTTCCATGTGCGCATGATGAATCCGCACCCGCTTGAGCGAACCGTCTTCTAGCGGCGCATCGACATAGCCAGCCAAAATAATCGGCTGATACATCTGCGAGGTCTGATAACCCTTTGGCAGGTCAGGATAGAAATAATGTTTGCGATCAAACCGGCTAACGCGAGCGATCGGTGCATTCAACGCTTTACCGGCGCGCACCGCCAGCTCGACAGCGTGCTTATTCAGTACTGGCAGCATGCCTGGCAATCCAAAATCGATTTCATGCGTTTTTTCGTTTGGCTCGGCATTACGAGCATCATTATCAGCCGGGCTAAACAGCTTGGTTTTGGTCGCCAGCTGGACGTGGCACTCGATACCAATGGTCATTTCATATTGTTGTAAAATTTCGTCAGATACTGCCATTAGATTGCTCCTAAATCTTTCAATGCTTGTTTGTAAGCGGCCAGAGCGCGGCGCGCAATATCATAATTTATCTTGACATCAGCTTCGTGCGCGATATGGTTGCGAATTTTGTGCGCGCCCCAGATATGGTTAGCGTTCGACCAAACCTTACCAGCGGCCTTCATGCGCTCGCCCATAGTCTCGCCCTTGTAGTGACTATCACGCAAGGCTTTGTCAACAAGCTTATCAGCGTTAAGGATAGCTAGCTGCCAGCTGGGAGCACTTTCTTTGTCGAGGCTATTTTCGATCGCCAGCCAACGGGCGCGGAATTTTTCAACTTTGAGCTTCGGCGAACGCTTGCTAGCAAAGGCAATAAAAACTGCGCCGACAATCGCCAAAATCAGTACCGCGATCAAAATGAACCACGTTGCGAAATTATTGTTCATTTTCACCCTCCATATCGCCTGCTAGCGCGATCAACTTAGCGTCGGACTTCATCGGGCCAACTAACTGCGCGCCGATTGGCAGACCGCTAGAACTACTACCTGCCGGTATACTGATTGCTGGCAAACCTGCCAAGCTCGGCGGTACCGTCATGACATCCGCCAAGTACATCTTGACTGGATCGCTAGTGTTTTCGCCCAGACCAAACGCCGGCGTCGGCGCGGTTGGCAGCAGCAAAAAATCGTACTTCTCAAACAGCTTGTTGAATTCGTTAATCAAAACAGTGCGCGCCTTTTGAGCTTTCAGATAATATGCATCGAAAAAGCCGCTGGATAGCACATAGCTGCCAATCATGATGCGGCGTTTGTTCTCGGTCATGAAGCCTTCGTTGCGGCTGCGGCCGTAGAGCTCGGCTAGCGTTTTGACACCTTCGGCGCGATAGCCGTAGCGCACGCCGTCGTAGCGCGCCAGATTGCTAGAAACTTCTGCTGGCACGACGATATAATAAATCGCCAAAGCATATTTAAGGCTTGGCATATCGACATCTTCGACCGCGTGGCCAGCTGCGCGTAATTTATCGGCAAAATCATTAACGTTAGCGCGAACTTCTGCGTCGACGCCATCGCTCATCGCCTCGCTGATCAGGCCAATTTTTAAACGCTCGCCTGCTGTTTTTTGCATTTCAAAGTAATCCGGCAGCGTCGTCATATCTTTATCATCACGACCAGCCATCACGCTAGTGACTAATGCCACATCGTCGGCATGCCGTGCGAAGCAACCCATTGTGTCGGTGCTCGAGGCCATCGCCACCGCACCGTAGCGGCTGCTCAAACCATAAGTCGGCTTGAAGCCGTAAACACCGTTAAAACTGGCTGGCTGGCGAATCGAGCCACCAGTATCGGTGCCAAGTGCAAACGGTACCACATCTAGCGCTGTCACTACCGCCGAGCCGCCGCTAGAACCGCCAGCTACCTTGGTCTGATCAACGGCATTATGCGTCGCGCCAAAATATGAGTTCTCGGTCGAACCACCGTGCGCAAAAGCATCGAGATTCGACTTACCAATACAAATCGCACCAGCCGCTTCAAGCTTCTCGACGACGGTCGCCTGGACTGGCGCTTCGAAGTTCTCGAGCATTTTCGCCGCCGCAGTAGTTGGCGCACCAAACGCCAAGTAATTATCCTTGACCACGAACGGTACGCCCGCTAGGACGCCCGGATTCTCACCTTTTTTGATCCGCTCGTCGATCTCGTCAGCTCGCTGCAGAGCGCGCTCTGCCGTCAGGCTCAGCAACGCATGATATTCCTCGGTTTCTTGGGCTTTGGCGAGCGACCGCTCGACTTGTGCCCGCGCAGTGGTCTCGCCTTTTTTAATCCTATCGACTAATTCAATAATTTTCATAACTACAACACCTTTGGCACTTTTACGCAATTGTCACTTTGCTCGGCTGCTAAGGCCAGCAGCTGTCGCCGCGATACGCTGCTGTCAATAATTTCGTCGTCGCGCCAGACGTTTTGCAGACCTGTCACCTGATACGTCGGCTCCACACCGTCGGTATCCAACTCGTCCAACTGATTGATATAATTGATAATTTTCTCGATATCGGCGCGAAGTGACTCAACCTCCGCATCAGACATCTGCAAACTGCTCAAGTGTGCCAAATGACGCACATCGTCGTTGGTAATTGTACTCATTATTCACTAATTATAACGCAGAAGATAGAGAAGTGCCAAAGGATTTTATATAAGTCGCAGAAACTTGCTCATCCCACTTATGCTACAATAAGATAAGTTATGCCGCATCAAATCAAAAAGAAACTAGGAGTGACATTATATAGAGGCGGAGCGGAGTTCCGTGTGTGGGCGCCGTTTGCCAAGCAAGTATTCATCAGCGGGACGTTCACCGCGGGCGAAAAACAGCCTCTAACCAGCGAGGGCGACGGCTACTGGTTTGCGCTAATTCGCAATGTTGAGCCGGGCCACCAGTACAAATACATCATCGAGACGCCCGACGGCCGGCTGCTCGAGAAAAACGACCCGCGCGCTCGAGCTATCACTAGCAGCGACAAGGGCTTTTCGGTGGTTGTCGACAATAACTTCGATTGGCAGAACGATGCTAATTTTGCCATGCCGCCGCGCCAGGATCAAGTCATTTATGAACTGCACGTCGGCACTTTCAACCGACCCGACGCTGCTACATCTGGCACCTTTGACAGTGCGATCGAAAAGTTGGACTACTTGCGAGACCTCGGTATTAACATTATTGAGCTGATGCCAATCACCAGTATGGCTTTCAGCAACGGCTGGGGCTACGCGCCAAACCACATTTTCAGCGTTGAAAGCATGCTGGGCGGACGCCACGGCTTGATGAAGTTCGTGCGCGAGTGCCACACCCGCGGTATCGGCGTAGTGCTAGACGTCGTTTACAATCATTTTTATGGCGACACTGACCTCTGGCAGTTTGACGGTTGGAGCGAGAACGACCGCGGCGGGATTTATTTTTATAATGATGAGCGCGGCGATACACCTTGGGGCGGACGGCCTGATTTCGGCCGGCCGGAAGTTCGGCAATTTATCCTTGACAATATCACGATGTGGTTGAATGAGTACCATATGGACGGCCTACGCGTCGATAGCACCATTTACATGCGCAATACCGAAGGCCGCGATAATGACCCCGAGCACGATATTGCCGACACTTGGAGTTTATTGCAAGATATCACTGAACTAGCACATAAAATCAAACCAGATTCGCTGATAATCGCCGAAGACGCCGCTTGCAACCCCGCGATCACGGCACCGCGCGCTAACAACGGCTGCGGCTTTGATGCGCAGTGGGAGCTAGGCTGGCCGCATGCTTTACGCGATGCGCTAGGGCTGACTGCTGGTACGGCACCAACTTTGCAAGGCATTCGCTATGAATTTTCTCACTCGTACAATGGCAATGATTTTGAGCGGGTTATTTTTAGCGATTCGCACGATACTGCCGCCAACGGCTCGGTGCGGCTCAACGAAGCAGCCGACCCCACCGGCGGCACGACGCTATATGCCCGCGAGAAAGCTCTGCTGGCCGATGCCATCACTTTGACATCCGCTGGCATTCCAATGATCTTGCAAGGCAGCGAGTTCTTACAGGACGGCTCCTTCAACGATTGGGCGGCCCTAGAATGGCACAAAACTGAAAAGTATGCCGGCATCCTGCTAGCTCACAAGCACTTGCTGGCGTTGCGGCATAACGCTTACGATACAACGCGCGGCCTGCAAGGCAATTCGACCGCCCTTTTCCACGCCAACGATGACAACTGCGTTATCGGTTACCACCGCTGGGATAAGGGCGGCGCTGGCGACGACGTGCTAGTAATTGTCAATTTCAGCGACCAGCACTTCGACCATTACGATATCAATTTGCCGCTGTCAGGGCACTGGCATGTCCGCTTCAACAGCAGCTGGCACGGCTATAGCAAGGATTTTCGCGGCGTGCATTTATCGTCGGTAAACACGCACAAGAACGGTACAGCCACCATCACACTACCGCCTTATGGGGTTTATATTTTGTCGCAAGAGTAACTACCTTATCTTATATATTATAACATATTTGATGGTATCATGTCAAAAAATCTTGATTTAGCTAGAGAAAAAGCGGATCGTAGCTATATCATTAGCCTCAACCGCAGCCCTGCCACCAACTGGATAAGTGAATTTCGGGTCGGTATGGCCAAAATCTAGATTAGCAATGACTGGCATAGTCTGCTCAATATTTTTGCTGAGAATAATATCCCTAAGAGCCTGCTCTGTTGGCTGCGATTCTTACTGGAAACGCCCGATTAGAATAGCTTTGACCTGGCGAAAATACGGCTGCTGCACTACCGACTGGAAATTGCGCTCGAATGTCTCTAAAATCGAATCGTAACTATCGTCCTCAATACATAAGATGATATCGCCAGCAATGCGCGGAAAATACTCGGTGCCGTTCAACAAATTTAGACTGCACATATTTCCGCCTAGCAAAGTTCCTTCAGCCCTACCTTTCTGGATAATTAGTGGACCAGCGTTTGGCAGAGTGGCGCGCGAGGATTTTTCGTCGTAATCCCAAGGATAATCGTAAAAGTTCGCCGACGGTGCAACTTCGTACTCATCCGGCTGATCCGCAAACAAACAGCGCTTAAAATATTCCAGCGAATAGCTATTTTGCGGCAGCATACCAAAGCAATAAAAGTTCGGCGCAGCATATGTGATTAAGCTAGTTTTAGCCAAAATAGCATGATTCAACACCGTGATATCCGAAAATCCAGCGAAAATCTTCGGGTTAGCGTCAATTAGTTTCCAGTCTATTTTGTCGAGCAACTGATTTGAATTAAAACCGCCAATGGCCGCCAAAATCGCTTTAACTTTCGAATCGGTAAATGCAGCGTGTAAATCGTCGACCTTCTCCTGGTCGCTCGGACAGCCGCGCTGAGACCGTGAAAAGGCATTTTCACTAAACGTCACTGTCAGACCGAGCGATTCCAGCGCCATCGTTGCCCGCCGCAAAACAGTCTCGTCAATATCGCTAGCCGAGCGCGCCAGTGCAACGATTCTAATTTCGTCGCCAGGCTGCAGTTTGTTTGGTGTCATTTTGATCCTTTCTGCTAAAGTTTTTGTTACTAGCCCTACATCTTCTCACGAATCTCGGCGATCAGATCGCGCAGGTCGGCGGCGCGTTCGAATTCTAAGTTAGCGCTAGCCAAGTTCATCTGCGCGGTCAGATCTTTGACGAGATTTTTGTACTCATCGCGCGGGATTTTTCGCAGGTCGAGCTTTGGCTTGTCATCTTCTTTTTGCGGGATGATGGCGCGCAGGCCTTCGTCGATCGCTTTATTGATACCGCGCGGCGTGATGTTATGCTCGCGGTTGTATTTCTCTTGAATCTGGCGGCGACGGCGCGTTTCGTCGATCGCCAAGCGCATACTATCGGTCATGTTATCGCCGTACATGACCACCTTGCCGTCGACGTGGCGCGCTGCTCGGCCAATCGTCTGAATTAGGCTTCGTTCGCTGCGCAAAAACCCTTCCTTGTCGGCATCCATAATCGCCACCAAACTAACTTCTGGCAAGTCAATCCCCTCGCGCAGCAAATTGATACCGACCAGCACGTCATAAACGCCCATCCGCAAATCGCGCAAAATATCGCCGCGTTCCAGCGTGTCGATTTCGCTGTGAATGTAAGCTGTCTTGATACCGATCTCCGTCAAGTAAGTCGATAAATCCTCTGCCATCCGCTTGGTCAAAGTAGTGACTAGTACGCGCTGCTTTTTGTCGACGCGGTCGCGGATCTCGGCGATCAAGTCGTCAACTTGCCCGTCGGTCGGTCGGACGATAATCTCTGGATCAAGCAAACCAGTCGGGCGAATTACCTGCTGCGCTGGCGCTGGACTGCGCTGAAGCTCGTAATCGCCAGGCGTCGCCGAAACGTAAATAACTTGGTTGATGTGTTTATTAAATTCGTCAAAGCGCAGCGGGCGGTTATCTAGGGCACTCGGCAAGCGAAAACCGTACTCGACCAAGACTTCTTTACGGGCACGATCGCCGTTATACATGCCGCGCACTTGCGGCACGGTAACGTGGCTTTCGTCGATAATCATCAAAAAGTCGTCTGGAAAGTAATCTAGCAAAGTCGCTGGCTGCTCGCCCGGTTCGCGGTTGGTCAGATAACGGCTGTAGTTTTCGATACCTTTGACGAAACCAGTCTGCTCGAGCATCTCGAGGTCATACTTGGTGCGCTGGCTGAGTCGCTGCGCCTCCAACAATTTGTTATTTTTCTCGAACCATTCGACACGCTGCTCGTACTCGGCGCGAATATTCTCGATGGCGCGCTTAATTTTTTCTTTCGGCGTAGCGTAGTGGCTGCTCGGAAAAATAGTGAAGAGTTCCGGCTCTTCTAGAATCTCGCCAGTCAGCGGGTCAATCCGCGTAATTCGATCGACGTCATCGCCAAAAAACTCCACTCGATAAGCTGTTTCGCCGCCCGCCGGAAAGACATCGACCACGTCGCCTTTGACGCGAAACGCACCGCGCGCAAAGTCGATATCGTTGCGATGATACTGAATATCCATCAATTGGCGCAAAAATTTGTCTTGCAAACGCCGCTCACCGCGCTTAACGGTAATCGACAAATCATAATAATCCGCCGGCGAGCCCAAACCATAGATACAGCTAACGCTCGACACGATAACTACGTCGCGCCGTGTCAGCAAAGCGTCAGTAGCGGCATGACGCAAGCGATCGATTTCTTCGTTGATCGCCGAATCTTTCTCGATATAGGTATCGCTCGACGCGATGTAAGCTTCTGGCTGGTAATAATCAAAATAGCTGACGAAGTAATGAACTTCGTTGTCAGGGAAAAACTGTTTGAATTCGCTGAAAAGCTGCGCCGCCAGCGTTTTGTTATGCGCCAGAATCAACGTCGGCACATTCCTTTGAGCGATAATATTCGCCATCGTAAAAGTCTTACCACTACCTGTGACACCGAGTAGTGTTTGCTCGCGCTGGCCATCGTGCAAACCATTCAGCAACTGGGCGATCGCTTGCGGCTGATCGCCAGTCGGTTGATACGCAGACTTTAGCCGAAATCGCTGACTATCCATCTGGTATATTTTAACATTTTTAAGCTATTCTAGCTAACCTTGACCGTAGCGTTTGGCACTAACCTGCGGATCGCTGCTATCATGCTCAACATCGGCGTATTTCTTGTCAAGTGCCTCAATGACTCGCGCCACTAACCGCTCAGGGTTTGCATCGTAAATGACATCTTTAGCGCCCGGCGCCCAAACGTTCTTAAGCAAAGTAATCGTGTAGTCAGCCAGGCCGCCGCTACCCAGCAAGATGCCGCAGACCTTACGACTTTCGAGCGCTGTCGATAGCTCGTGCAAGCTGCCCATCCGCCCGCCGACAGTAATAACTGCGTCGGCACTGCGCACTAAGTGAACATCGCGGCCAACATATTCCATACCGGTGAAGTTGATATAGTCGAATTCGGCAGTCGGCAAACGGTAAGTCGAAATATGTTCGCGAAACGAACTAGCTGGCGAAAATCCGACCGACACGCCTTTGGTCTGACCAACACTTTTGAAGCCGCGCGCAGCAAAGTGCGGCAAACCGACGGTAGCGCCTGTCAGCAATGTCTTGCCCGAACGTGCGATTTCAGCGCCAATCGCAAAAGCTTTTTCGTGAGCGCTATCAACTGTCTCGCCCGACGCCGCGCCCGATACGCAAATCTGGTATTTCATTATTCTCCTCGTTTCGGTAATTGTTTCTCGGTGATTGGCATAGCGTGCAGTTTGACGCCTTTATGCAAAATACCGTCCTTAGCGCCAATTTTGGTGACAACGCTAGTCGAATTGGCGCTAGCGAAAATAATCGAATCTTTTAAGTTTTTACCTTGCGCCCACTGGCTCAAAAAGCCGCTAGCAAAAGCATCGCCGGCGCCCGTGCGATCGACTACTGGCACGTCTTCATACATGCCAGCGCGCACCAATGTCTTGCCGTCAGTCGCTACCACGCCATTTGGACCGTCGCTAACAATCACTGTCGGACAATAGTGCAGCGCCCGCAGAGCCAACTCCTCGATAGTCTCGCCAGCTACTAATTTTTGCATCTCTTCTTTGTTGGTGCAAAGCACGTCAACTGTGTCCAGCAAACCTTTTAGCTTTTCTGGATCAGCTAGTTCCGGGCCAGCCGGATTAAGCATGACTTTGGCACCAACGCGCTCAGCTTCGTCTAGAATCACCCGCAGCACTGTCAGGCTGTTGTCGGCCAACGACGTCGGGTAAATCCAATCAGCTTGGCTGATAGCTTGCAAATTCAAGCGGCTAACATCCTTGCCAAATGTCCGCCCGCGGTGGTTTAGAATCGTTCGTTCGCCATTGGTCGCGATCAAAATTACTGAATAGCCAGCTTGCATTCGATCATCAATCAAGACGTCGCGCGTATCGACACCCTCGGTATCAAGCGCCGCGATCACCGCCTGGCTGGCCGAGTCATTACCCAGCGCCCACATATAGCGACTGTCTAAGCCCTGGCGGGCAAACGTTGTCGCGACATTCGTAGCATTGCCGCCAGTGCTGAAGATTACGTCTTCGACTTCCATTTTGATACCTAGCGGCAGCTCAGTGAAGACTTTCTTACCGCGAGTATGCGGATCGAATTCGTTACTGCGCAAGAATACGTCTTGCGTACCTTTGCCGATTGCTAAAATTTTAACCGCCACTAGAGCGTCGCCTTTCCAGCGCTCCCAAAAGCGCCAATTTTCTCTTCGACGACTTTTTGGACAGCATCGTAAACTTCGGGCATCAGCTTGAAAACAGCGTATTCGTCAGGATTCTCGCGCAACACCTTTTCGAGCGTAGTGCGGAAAGCATAGCGCAAATCGCTATTAATATTGATCTTACTAACACCAATTTTGGACGCGTCCTCAAAGTAGTGCAGCGGCGTGCCGCTGCCGCCATGCAAGCTAATCTGGCAATCAATCGCCGCCCGAATTTGGCGCAGCAAATCTAGGTCGAGAATCTTAGGCACCGGATACAGCCCGTGCAAGTTCCCAACCTGCACCGCCATAGTATCAATACCCGTAGCATCGACAAAACTCTTGGCTTCCTCGGGCTTGGTATTCCATTTTTTGACTTCTTCGTAGTCGATCTCTTCTTTATGAAGATTGGAATCGCCAAAGAAATAGCGCTCCTCAGCCTCGACCAGCGCGCCCGTGAACTTAGCGTATTCGACAACTTCGCGAGTTTTCTCGATAATTTCCTCGAGCGAAGCATCGTGGTTAGCCTGCGAAATATCGATATGAATAAACTCAAAGCCAGCATCAATAGCCTGTTTGCAGCCCTCAACTGTCGGCGCGTGATCGAGGTTGATATACATCTCGACACCGTAATTTTGGCTATAGTTATCGACCAAATCGCGAATATTTTCGTAGCCGCCCAGCGAAGCTGCTTCGTTAGCGCTGACTTCGACCATCACTGGCGCGTTGGTTTTTTGCGCTGCCTGGCAAATCGCACGCAATGTTTCTTGATTGTCAATATTAAAAGCGCCCACCGCGAAACCCTCTAGCCGGCTGCGGCGCATTAGGTCGCGCGCCCGGCTGGTACGCTGGCGAATTTCATCAATTGATAAGCTCATATTGTCTCCTTTCCTTAAAATCCTGCATGGTATTGCGGCACGCGATCAACAAATTCGCGCGTCTTCTGGGCGATACTCGCTTCATCAAGTCCAAAGGCTTGCAGCAACTCGCCAGCCTCGCCGCTCTCGCCGAAACGATCATTCATGCCGATGCGCAATAATGGCGACGGCAGCTGTTCGCCTAGTAGTTCGGCAACAGCGCCGCCCAAACCGCCGGCAATTTGCGCATCCTCGACCGTAACTACCCGGCCAGTTTTGCGAACACTCGCCAGAATCGTCTCGTTATCAAGCGGCTTGACCGTCGGCACATGTACCACTTCGACCGAGACGCTGCTACTTTGCAATTCGTTAGCTGCTCGCAGCGCGTACGCCGTCATGATGCCAGTGCTGACAATCGTCGCATCGCTGCCCTGGCGCAACACATACGCCTGGCCAATCTCGAATGGCGAATCCAGTGTACTGAATGTCGGCGTAGCAGCGCGCGTTAACCGCAAGTAAGCCGGCTTATCGGTCCTGGCAAGTACTTTGGTGGCTTTCTCGGCCTCAATAGCATCACCCGGGCAAACGACAATCATGTTCGGCAACACCCGCATCAACGCGATATCCTCAAACATTTGGTGGGTAGCACCATCCGGCCCAACCGTTGTACCGCTATGTCCGCCGACGATCTTAACCGGCATGTCGTTAAGCGCAATCGTCGCTTTGATCTGCTCCCAGCTGCGCCCCGGGTGAAACGCCGCGTAACTGGCTGCAAACGGAATTTTACCAGCGCGCGCTAGGCCGCTCGCCACTGTCGCTAAATTCTGCTCGGCGATACCGACCTCGATATAACGCTCAGGGAAAGCCTTGGCAAAGGCATCCATTTTAACGCTCTCGACCAGATCGGCGCACAGACCGACTACTCGCTCATCAGCTTCGCCGGCTGCCTTCAAGCCGCGTCCAAAACCAGCACGCGTGGCTTCTGCTTCTGATTTTTCATTATAAATGTTGT
The DNA here is from genome assembly GCA_937959535.1 of uncultured Candidatus Saccharibacteria bacterium. Lineage (GTDB taxonomy): Bacteria > Patescibacteriota > Saccharimonadia > Saccharimonadales > Saccharimonadaceae > Saccharimonas. The sequence goes on along the minus strand of CALGPW010000017.1, from coordinate 30,668 downwards.
CATTTAGAGGATAATTATACACGGCCTTCTCCTGAATATCGTTTTGCATCTTTTTTCTCGAGAATCACTAGCGATCGGAACATCGCCTTGGCGCTTTCTGAAACAGCGAGCGATTCTTTATTGTTGTATAAATACAACAAGTAGCTTCCTTTACCGTATGCTCGCGAGCAAATCACTGATAAATGCGGCTTACCGCTGTTGTCATTAGCCAAAACGCGAGCACACAAAAGTTGCACAGCGCCGCGGTCATTCGCGAAATCAGCAGATGACTGATACCACTCTATACCAGTCACCAAGTCACCGTTACTCTTCGCATTTCCGATCTTGTCTTCGATAACTTTTCGCGAATTAACTCTATCAGAACTACTGCTAAAATTTTCGCTACCAACCACAGATATAGTCATTAAAATACTGTTGCTATCCCGATACCAATGAATACCGTTATCGTTCTCAAATTCTTTCCAGCCCTCTGGCAATTTGCCGTTTTCGATGCGCCAAACTGGTGAACCCTGCGGCTGGTAATTATCATCAAGCGAGACGCTTCGGACAGTTCTGGTGCCATCCTTTTCCTTGCCTTTGTTGTCGCCAGCATGATCAAACTGCGAGAAAAGCGGCTGCATCGCCCCAGACACTAGAAGTATCGTAACGATAATAGAAATAACAAACGTAACCGAATTAATAATAATACCGATAACGCCTGCTGCTTTCGAAGTACCGTAGCGGTTCGCCTTAACAACGCTAGCAATGCCGAGCGGCAAGCCAATCATACTCACCCAAAGCAAGCCAAGTATGATACTAACAGCACCCATCCAGTTGCCTGGCGACTGTGTTGGCGCAGGCTGCGAATACGGATAAGCGTAAGGGCTAGCCGGCGGATAAGTATTGTTTGCCGGCGGAGCGGTGTACTGCGGAGCAGCATATTGCGGCGCTGGCGGCACTGAGGCGGCTGGCTGAACTGGCGGCCCTGACGGAGTGGATGCAGCCGAAGGCTTCGGCGGTTTCGGCGGCTTTGGTAGAGTTGGCGGTTTCGGCGCCTTGGACGGCATCGAATTGTTAGACGATTGATTACTCATAATATCCTCCTGCATCTTGCTGTAATTCTGAATGCGCCAAATCAGCCAGCGCCGTAGCCGCCTGATCGCTTGATGGCGCTACGCCGTGCCACTTGTAATCGTATTCCATAAAGCCAACACCGCGGCCCGGAATCGTATGCGCGATGATACAGCACGGCCGATTCTCGATCGCCTTGGCTAAGTTTACTGCGTCGATGATGCCTTCAATATTGTTGCCGTCGATTTCTTGGACGTGCCAGCCAAAGCTTTCCCACTTGCCGCGCAAATTTTCCAGCGGCATGACATCTTCGGTCGGGCCGTCAATCTGGATATTATTGCGGTCAATGAAGAGGATTAGCTGGCGTAGTTTATACTTACCAGCAAACATCGCCGACTCCCAGATATTACCTTCATCAAGCTCGCCGTCGCCGGCAATCGCGTACACCCAGCGGTGGCGCTGCTTATCTAGATATTGCAGCGCATACGCGTAACCTGCTGCTTGCCCGATGCCGCTGCCTAGCGGCCCGGAAGTATTCTCGAGCCCTGGCAACTTGACGCGCTCTGGGTGGCCCTGCAGGCGCGATCCGAGTTTGCGCAAAGTCGACAGCTCCTCAACCGGGAAGTATCCTGCCTCGGCCATGGCCGCGTATTGTACCGGCACTGTGTGGCCATTGCTCAACATGAAGATATCGCGCTCTGGCCATTCAGGGTTCTGCGGATCGATATTCATAATATTGAAATATAGTGCCGTGACGATATCCGCCAGCCCCAGCGCACCGCCCGGGTGCCCGCTCTTGGCCAGCTCTAGCATATGAACTACGTCGCGCCGCACATCGTTGGCTTTTATTTTGAGCTGTGGAATAGATAATTTTTCGCGAGCCACCTAAATTACTCCTTGCTTATTAACTTCTGCTACTAATTTCTGATAAGCTTCTGCCGGATCTGGCGCCGAATGGATAGCGCTGCCGCAGTTGACGATATTAACGCCGCCTTGCGCCAGGCTAAAAACATTTTCGAGCGTCGCGCCGCCATCCCAGCCAACTTCAACGCTAGGATGAATACTGCGAATCAAGCGAACCTTTTCCAGCTGCATCAAGCTGGCCTTGCCGCCATAGTGGCCCAAATCACCGCTAAACACCAGCACGTGATCAACTGCGCTGATGACATCTTTGACGGTATTTGGCACCGTTGGGCGCAACAATCCCACGCCAGTCTGAATACCCGAAGCTTTGAGCTGCTGGATAGAAGGCTGCAAATCCTCGTCAACTTCGGCATGAAAAATCACCAGCGACGGACGCATTTGCACCAAAGCATCAACATACAAACTCGGCCGCGCCACCATAGCATGGATATCAACCTGCCAATCCTGCGGCCACCACATCTCGCTTAGCTCGACGGTTTTAGTCGGTGCAAATTCACCATCAGCCAAATCTAGATGAACACGCTTAGCAAACGGTGATAAACGCTCAATCGTTAGCTTGTAATCTTCTGCATTTTCGCAGAGCACTGTTGGAACAATCTCGGCCATCAGAAAGCATCCAATTCTGCGTTGCGGCGAACAAACCGTGCCGCGCCGGCAAATGGCGTAGCGATCCACTCGTCAATAATTTCTTTCCAGAGCTCTAAATCGTCGCCCGGAGCGTCCAACACCCGAGCCGGCAAGCATAGGACGTTGCAGTCGTTATCATTACGGCACTCATGCGCTTCGAACTTATCCCAGATCACTGCCGCTCGGATGCCGCGAAAACGGTTAGCTGCCATTGCCATACCTTGGCCTCCAGTGCAAATCAAAATTGCCCGCGGATCAGTAGAATCGTCCTCGCCCAACACCTTGGTCACGGCCATCTGGGCAAACTGCGGGAAGTCGTCTTGCGGATCGAGTATCTTGTCGCCGACATCCTCCCACTCGATGCCGCGCTTGGTCAGATAAGCTTCAATCTTCTCCTTCAGATAAAACCCACCGTGATCCGCTCCTAGAAAAATCTTCATACTACAAGTATAAGCATAATACGCGCCCCTGGCAAGCCCCGTTAGAGTAGGATTTTGTTAATCTTATCATAAGAGTAAGCTTACTGCACATTCCGCGCATACCGTCCAGTTTCAGCCGCCAGTTCGACCAAACGGTTAGCGCTGGCCCACTCGCCATCGTACCAGGCCGACACTTGCGCCAGCCGCTCGCCGACAACGGCAGTTAGCCCGGCATCAACTGTCGAGCTGTAGCTATTGCCGCGAAAATCTTCGGCCACCAGCTCTTTGTCGGTAACCGCCAAAATACCATTATATAGCGGTTCGCGGGCAGCATGCGTTAAAATCTCGTTTATTTTCTTGGCTGCGACTGGTTCGCGTAGCAGCAGCGAAATCGTTGATAGTCCGACATTACCGTACTGGCGGCTGCTAATTGCAAGACCGCTTACCGCGCTCACAATATTTAGCAAAACTGCCTGCAATCGCTGGCCGTAATCAGCCGCCATCGCCACCAAGTCGCTGTCGCCCAGACGCTCAGTCTTTAATAGCGAGCCAGCAAAATGATAACTGCCGGATACCATAATAGTCGCGGCCTCGACGCCAACCGCTTGATCAAGTGTAGCGATAACCGGCGCTACCGAGCTAATCGCCGCATCGCCGCTGCAGACTATATCCGTCGAGACATTGACCAATCCGTCATTAACGCCCATGACGATCGTCGCAAAATCAGCGCACTGCGACAACGACGCCACGCGCCGAGCACCAGCCGTCCGATGGCGGCGCAGCTCAGCAGCATCAGTCTGACATCCAGCATCAATCAAAACATCAATACCGAGGTCGTCCCACGGCAATTTGGTTGTCCGCTTGTCGCTTATGATAGGAATGATCCGGTCGCCTACATATAGCGACGCGTCGCCAGTGCCAATCGCCTTGGCATAATGGCCGTAAATCGAGTCATGCTTCAGCAGATAAGCGCACTGCTCAGCGCTCAGATGCGTCCGAATAGCCGCTATTTCGATATCCGAACGGCTCTGCGCAATTTTGAAAACACTGCGGCCAACCCGACAAAAACCATTAATCGCTACTTTTATTTTCACCATGCCCACTCCTTGATTAAGCCATCTTTGCTAATATTTTAGCAAAAGCGCAATAGCTTTGGCAAATTTGCTATAATAAGGCTATGAACGAGGTCGAGCTGGTTAGTCTGGCTAGAAGCCATTACAGTGAAGAGCAGGTCGCATTGTTAGAAAAAGCAATCCATTATGCTACCGATAAACACGACGGACAACTACGCAAGAGCGGCGAGCCGTACATCACTCACCCGCTGCAAGTCGCTGCTATGCTAATCGACTGGGGTATGGATATTGATTCGGTGATTGCTGGCGTACTGCACGACACGGTCGAGGATACTGATGCTACACTAGAGGAAATCACCGAGCTATTCGGCCGAGATATTGCTTTTCTGGTTGACGGTGTCACCAAGGTCAGCCAAGCCCGCGCTGGTATGAAAAATCTCGAATCGTATTTGCCGAGTACTACCGATAATTTGACGAAATTGCTCATCGCTGTCGGCCAAGACGTGCGAGTGATCATCATCAAGCTGGCCGACCGCCTGCATAATATGCAAACTTTGCAATTCAAAAGCCCGGAAAAGCAGAAGAAAATCGCTCGCGAGACACTGGACGTTTTCGCACCGCTAGCCGATCGGTTAAACATGGGGCGGCTGCGCGTACAGCTCGAGGAATTGAGCTTCAAATATTTAATGCCCGAGGAATACAACCAAACTGTCGCCCTCAAGGATAGCCGCTTAAAGAAATCTCAACGCAAGCTAGATGCCGTCCGCCGCGCTGTCGATTCGCGCCTCAGCGACGAGAAAATTCAGCACCAAATCGACGGCCGCGTCAAGAGTACCTACAGCCTGTATAAGAAGATGAAGCGCGTCCCCAATATCGACGATATTTATGATTTGATCGCGCTGAGAATTATTGTTGACGATATCGACACTTGCTATCTGGTACTTAACGAACTGCACAATATGTACGAGCCGATGGTTGGGCGAATCAAAGATTACATATCGAAGCCTAAGCCCAACGGCTACCAATCACTGCACACTACGGTGGTTACTAAAAACGGCCAAGCGGTTGAGTTCCAGATCCGCACCCGCGAGATGCACGATTACGCCGAACGCGGACTGGCAGCCAGTTTTCATTATAATGAGCAAAAACTAACTGATGCTTACATCAAGGGCAAAATGACCAGCCTACCGACAGACTTGCACTGGATTAAGCATTTGCAGTCGGCAGCATCGATGATTCGCGAAGGTAAAGATTTCGATGTTGATAATTTGAAGGTCGATTTGTTCGGCGACCGGATTTTTATTTATTCGCCAAAGGGTGATATTTACGACCTGCCAGACGGCGCTTTCCCGTTAGATTTTGCCTACCGCGTGCACTCTGATCTAGCCGCTAAATCAAGCGGATTTCTAGTAAATGGCAAGATGGAACCATTCAGCTACAAATTGCAGCACGGTGATACCGTCGAGATTCTAACCAACAAGCGCGCTCGCCCAAAGCCCGGCTGGAACGAATATGTCATCACTGGACACGCCCGTATGAAGCTCAAGGCCCAGCTCAAAAAAACCTCGCTACTAGGCCGCGCTGGCAGCCTATTGCAGCGCACAGCACCGTTTCGCCGTAACAAAAAATAGCGGCCAAAACGAAAATAGCCAGACAAATTCTGGCTATTTCGCTAGGTTTTGCAACTAAAAGTTTACTATTTATGCCTGCGGCGGCTGCTGAGGCGGCTGTGGCTGTCCGCCTTCAGCTACCGGCGGCTGAGGCTGGACAACCGTTACAGCTGGTTGTTGCGGTTGAGCGTATGGCTGCGGTTGTTGAGCATAGGCTACCGGCTGCTGCGGTTGTCCGTAAGCTGGCTGCGGTGCGTAATACCCAGGCTGCGGCGGCTGGCCGTAGACAGGTTGCTGCTGCACAACCGGACCAACATAGCGGCTTGAACCAAACGCCAAAATCGGATTCATAATCGCCGGGAAGAAGATCATCAAAACACCAAAACCAGTCGTTTTGCCGAACGATTTTGCTAAATCTAGCGGTAACACGATCGAAATGTATATATGGGCAAACGGCAAGAACATCAGTACGACTTGCCATTCTGGCCGACCGACAATCTGCATCATTACTACCATGTTATATATTGGCACTAATGACGCCCAGCCTGGCTTGCCAGCCTTAGTGAAGATTCGCCACATGGCGATAATCATTAGTATGGAAACTGCCATTACAATTAAGATGACAAACAGCCAAATTACAACTGCAACCGCACCGACATCGCTGCTAGCCGCATAAGTCGAAGTTGAATAATCATAATAATCCATAATTTGCTCCGTTTAAGTTTATTACTGATTATTATAGCGGTCAATGCATTGTTTGACAATCGTCTTGGCTTCCTCGACATCGCCCCAGCCCTTGACGATGGTACTGCCTGGCTTCTTGAGATCTTTGTAATGAGTGAAATGATGCTCAAGCTGCTTAACCAGCTGCGGGATGTCGTCGAGCGAGTTAATACGATCGTCGTCGCGATTATCAGCTGGCACCACGACTACTTTGTCGTCGACTTCGCCGTCATCTTCGAAGCGCAGCACGCCAATAATGCGCGTCTCCAACCACACGCCAGTCGTTAGCGGCTCTGGGCAAATAATCAGCGTATCCAGCTCGTCCCCATCCTCGTCAAGCGTCTGCGGAATAAAGCCGTAATTACACGGCTTAGCAAAGATTTTTGGCTCGACGCGATCCAGCATAAAGGCCGCCCGCTGACGATCCCATTCGACTTTCAGGCGCGACCCTTCGGGGATTTCTACTACCGTATTGACTAGCCCGCCATCAACGTCTCCTGGGTCAAGAACTTTATTAAAATCTGCCATATTGCTCCTTTGCTTACAGTTACTACCTATATAGTATCAGTTTTTTACGCTATAGAGTATACTAATAGAGATATGAGTAAGAAAAAGAGTCCGACGCTATTGACAGCAGAAGACTATATGTCGGATTTAGCAGTTAAAATTGATAACGCCAAGCAGCGCGTCAATATGGTAGCAACCACCTTTCGCGCCGATGATAAGCACACCGAAGCCGTAATCGCCGCCGTCGAGCGCGCGGCGGCTGAACGCGGCGTGCCAGCCTCGGTTTGCGCTGATTCATTCACTTATCTCGAACCGAAAGAATTCATTCTGCGTTCGCCGCGCCGCCAGCCATCGCGCGCCGTTCACGCCATGAAATTAGAACGGCGGCTAAAAAAAGCAGGCGTGGCTTTTCGCTGGCTCGGCCAAAAGGCTAATATGCTAATGACTGGCCGCACTCACAGCAAGTGGTCAATCGTTGACGACACAGTCTACGCTTGCGGCGGCGTCAATATGGACCACGAGAGCCTAGCTAATGTCGATTACATGTTCCGATTTGATAATAAAGCGTTAGCTGATAAGCTATCTAACGAGCAATACCTTATCGCTCGCGCCGACAAGCGCGGCGGTTCGATTCGCAATTCAATGTTTGGCCTCGACGAACACTCGACTGTCCTGGTTGATCAGGGCTTGCCAACTAATTCTCTCATTTACAAGCGCGCCTGCGACCTAGCCGAACAAGCTGAAAACATTGTACTAGTATCGCAGTACTGCCCGACTGGCAAACTCAACCGCATTCTCAAGCGCAAAAATGCCAAATTGTATTTCAATAATTGGCGTACCGCCTCGCCGATCAATAAACTTCTCATCAAACTCGGCACCTTAACCAGCCGGCAACAAACCCTATATCAGCATCCGCAATATCTGCACGCCAAATTCATTGTTTTCACGATGCCTGACGGCTCGAAAATAGCGTTATCAGGGTCGCACAATTTCATGCGCGGCTCTGGCATCATGGGCACGCGCGAAATCGCCCTCGAGACTAGCGACCCAGCCATCATTAAACAACTCGAAGCTTTCCGCAAGAAATACGTCGAATAGCAGCAGTTATTTGACGCTTTCTAAATACTCGCGGATACTCAGCGCCGCTGTCGCCCCCTCGCCGACAGCACTAGCTACCTGCATGGTAGCGCCGCTGCGGACATCGCCGCTAGCAAATACGCCTGGCAAAGCCGTCGCCAAATGGTCGTCGGTTTTGATGAAGCCGTACTCGTCAAGCTCCACGCCGCTATCTGCCAAAAACTGGGTGTTCGGCTTCAAGCCGATGAAAACAAACACGCCGTCAGCCTCGAAAGTCGTTTCTGCGCCGTCTTCAAGCGCCCGCACCGCCGCCACCGCGCCGTCCTCGCCGACGATTTCTTGCGCTACGGTTTGCAAATGTACAGTAATTTTGCCATTATCAATATATTTCTGCAAATCGTCTTGCAAAGTCTTACTAGCTTTGATAGTACTTCGCACCAGCAAATCGATATGCTCGGCAAATCGCGTCAAAAACATCGCTTCCTGCACACCCGAGTTGCCACCGCCGACGACGACCAGTCTCTTGCCTTTATAAAAAGCGCCGTCGCAGGTCGCACAATAATGCACGCCGCGGCCATAAAATTCTGCCTCGCCAGGAATACCAAGTTTCTTATAACCGCTGCCTGTAGCAATCAGTACAGCGCGAGCTTTAACATCTTGACCGTCAACCGTCAAAATATTAACTCCATCCTGGTGGCGCAGCACCGAAACATCGCCGTAATCAATCTTGGCGCCAAAGCGTTCAGCTTGCTTGCGCAAATTATCTGCTAATTCCATCCCCTGAACGCCATCGGGAAAACCAGGATAGTTGTCGATTTTATCGGTAATTGCCGCTAGACCGCCAACAACACCCTTCTCGTAAAGAGTCGTAGCAATACCTTCGCGCGTAGTATAAATTGCTGCCGCTAGCGCACTCGGGCCAGCGCCAATCATCACCACAGGCTTAATATCTTCCATGCAGATTTCCTCCTCGTCTTACTGCGCTCGTTGAGCTTCTTGGTATGCGTTCATCAGCTTCGTCATATCTGGCGGAGTGATAGTTTCTGGTGCTGGAATCACCATAACGACGAATTTCAATGGCATGTTCGGCGCGATAATTTGCTTGCCTTTAGAGTCTTTGCTACCAGCCTCACCGTAAGCTTTGTCCGCCGGGATAGACAGCAGTCGCACGCCGCCGACTTTCATTCCTTTTAGACCCTCTTTCCAGCCTTTGATTATACCAGCCGTACTCAACCCGCTTACTGGCAACGGCGTTTTCAGCTTATTGTTATCAATGCTCTGATCAAAGATATCACCATTTGCATCCCAGCCAATATAATAAGCCGCAAAATTAGTTTTATCGTCTACCAATGCACCATCGCCCGCTGTTAGATCTTCGGTTGCTAGCGATTTGACGCTATCGATTTCGAACTTTGCAACTTGGCTAGAATACTGTTTGAACGTCTCATAATATTTAGCTGACAGCTTGTCGGCTTGCGCTTGTTTTTTTTGTTCGTAAGCAGTTTGCTCTTTTTTATACTCGCTTAGAACTTTTTGGTAGTCCGCCTGAGCTTGCTTGTTTGACTGCATTGATAAAATCATCACTGCGAATGATCCTAGCGTACCTAGAACGGTCGCGACCACAATAATCAAAATGCCAGCACGTTGCTTCTTTGACGTTGCCATTATTTCCCCTCTCTAGTTTATCCTTTCATTATAGCATAAAATCTCGATTATTTCCATAGTTTGCGCACAATTGCCGCCAGCAGCGACGCAATAATCGCCGCGGTTGCCGCTAAGCCGAATTCAGCTGGCGACAACGGTGCGATTTTGAATAAATTGCGCAGAAATGGCAGACTATAGACCGCCGCCAAGGCGACAGAAGCCGTGACCACCACAATGGCCAAGGCATTCTTGCCGCGCTGTTTAACAGCCAAGCGAATAATTTTGCGACCAGATAGCGCCAAAATCATACCGATGTTAGCGAGAATTATCGTTAAGTAAGTTACCGCTCGCGCTTGATCGCTAGAAGCGCCGCTGCCCAGCATCCCGCCATGAATTAGAATGGCCATCAGCGCCAGCAACCCGCCAATTGCTAAACTTTCTAGCACTACCGCTCGACTAAATAATGGCTGCGAAATTCGCCGCGGCGGCTGGCGCATCGTGTCTTCATCCTCTGGCTCGCCTTCAAATACTAACGTACAAGCAGGATCAATAATAAATTCAAAAAATACGATGTGAATTGGCAGTAAAATCAATTCCCAACCAAGCAATACCGGCGCAATTGACAACGCAGCAATCGGGATGTGCACAATCATGATATACATCACCGCTTTTTGCAAATTAGCAAAAATCCTTCGGCCGATACGCACACCTTGAACAATTGAGGCGAAGTTATCATCCAGCAACACGATCGACGACGCTTCGCGAGCAACGTCGGTACCGCGCTGGCCCATAGCGATACCGATATGCGCACTCTTGAGGGCCGGACCGTCGTTAACTCCATCGCCAGTCATCGCTACCACTTCGCCGTTTTGCTTAAGAGCGGAAATAATCGCCAGCTTGACATTTGGCGCGACGCGGCTGTAGATTTCTGTAGTTTTAACAAGCTCGCGCTGCTGCCCTTCACTCATCGACAAAAATTCTTGACCGGTTACCACCTGCTCAGCATTCAAGCCAATCTCGCGGCCGATACGCCGCGCCGTTTCGGTATGGTCGCCAGTTAGCATAATCACTTTGATGCCAGCTCGGTGCGCCAAGGTGACAGCATCCTTAGCCTCGGTACGAATCGGGTCAGACAACCCCACCAAACCTAGCAGCTCGTATTGATAGCTATCGCGAGAGGGCTCGATATTTTTCGCTGCTGCCTTGGCAATTGCTAATACACGCAAGCCGTCATCGGCTGCATCATCAGCAATCTCTTGCAGTCGTCTTTGCTGCTCACTGGGCAAGCGGCATAGTCGAAAAACCTCCTCCGGAGCGCCTTTCAGCGCCATAACCTCAGGCTTGCCGTCCCACCCCCAAATTTGTGCTACCGAAAACGACTGGCTATCTAGCGGATACTCTTTGACGATATCCATGCCGTTATAAATTTCTGCTAGGTCATCAGCTGCCGCCAAGAATGCCTCTTCCATCGGATCGGACGGATTTTTTTGCGACGCCAGAATACCATAGGCAATAATCTCGTTGCGCTGAGCGTCGCTAGGCCCTTCACCGCTAGCCGCGATCACCTGATTTATCGCCATGCGGTTCTCGGTCAATGTCCCAGTTTTGTCCGTACAAAGCACCGTTGCGCCGCCGAGCGTCTCGATAGTTTGGTTCTTGCGCGCCAGCACATTGCTCTTGGCCAAGCGCCAAGCTCCCAGCGCCATAAATACCGACAGAACCACCGGGAATTCCTCGGGTAAAATCGCAATTGACAACGTCAGTCCCGCCAAAAAACCATGCAAAAAATCGCCGCGCAGCAGCCAAAACAGCAACGTCAACAACATCGCCAAGAGCACTGCCGCCGCTGCTATATAGCGCACAACTCGACTAACTTCCTTTTGTAATAATGTCTTCTCTGGCTTAATTTCGTGCAGCGACACGCCAATGCGCCCCATTTCGGTCTGTTCGCCGACAGCGGTCACTTCGACGAGTCCGTGCCCAGATGTTATTACCGTACCAGAGAAGACTTGGTTGCCAGCGGATTTCTCGACTGGCAGCGATTCGCCAGTCAAAATACTTTCGTTAGCAGCAACGTTTGATGATTCAATGAGCCTACCGTCAGCAGCCACTCGACTACCTTCGTCGATAATCAAAATGTCGCCAACTACCACTTCTACGCTAGGAATGGTAACATATTCGCCAGCGCGCACCACCTGGCATTGCGGCGCGGATAACGATCGCAACGCTTCTAACGCTCGCTCAGTTTTAGAATCCTGATACAATTCTAGAGCCACTACGCCAATCACCGACAGCGCCAGGACCACCGTTTCATGCCAATCGCCCAAGAAAAAGTAGACCACTACCACTGCCAGCAACAAGAAAATCATCGGTTCGGTAATAATTGCTAAAATCAGCTTAACAATACTTTTATTTTCGCGGTCAGGCAATCGATTCTCGCCATATTTCTCGCGCTGAATAACTACTTGATCGCGCGATAGCCCCTGTCTACCCATATTAAATCAGTATAGCAAAAGCGAGTTAATTTCGATAGCATTCGACATACCAGCAACCGCGACCATGACCCGCTGAAGGAGTTGTGAAAATGACATCATATGCCTCTAGAATACTAATAGATTTTTTGCCATAATCAAGGTATGAATCCGCTGATTCGCTTCATGCGCCACTCGCTAACAAGCATCTTGACAGCAACCGACGATGCTGATCAAGTTGATATCGAGAAAATCGATGAGACACTGACGCCGAATATGCGAGCCTTGCGGCTGGTTATGAACATGTCAGACCATTTGCTATCAATGGGCACGCCAGCGAATAGCGTCGTGCATATGGCGCTCGGGGTAACCGACACATATTGCAAGCGAAAAGTACATATCGATGTCAGCTTTAATCAAATTACGCTCTCGCAAGACCGCGGCATCGATCGCGAACCGTTGACACTGATCCGCACTATCTCGCCGCGCGCTACCGATTACCGGCTAATGCGCAAATTACAAAACCTAGCCAGCCAAATTGCCAACCATAAAGTCACTCTAGATGATGCCGAAAATGAACTCGATGCCATCATTGCCAACAATAAGCGCTATCCTGGCATTATCAGTTATATTGCTGGCGGCGGCCTGAGTGCCGGCTCGGTTGCGCTCTACACGACGTCTATACCGATTATCCTGGCTGCCTTTATCATAGGTTTTTTAATTACTCTTCTGATAAAGCTACTAGGGCGCGCTGCGCTGCCGCCATTTTTCATTCAGATTATTGCCGCGTTATCAGTCACGTTAGTCTCTACTGGCATATTGTGGCTAGTTAATCATAAATATTGGGAATTTTTTGCTTTGATTGATCCGACGATATTAACCGTTGGCGGTATCGTCTTGCTAGTAGCTGGCATGATGATTGTTGGCGCCTTTCAGGACGCAATTGATGAATATTACGTCACAGCTAGCGCTCGGCTATTAAAGGTGGTTATGTTGACGCTTGGTATTGTACTGGGCGTAAGCATGGGCCTGTATGCCGCCAGGCAGTTTGGCTTAGCGTTTGTCGCAACCCCCGACAGCTTATCCTTTACAAACACTACCTATCAGTATGTTGGCGCCGTCATCATCTCGGCATCATTTGCATTAAGTAATAACTCGCGGCCAGTTGGATTATTGATCACTGGCGCCAGCGGACTATTGGGTTATTATGTGCTGTTAGCTGTATCAGAATTAGGCTTGATAATTATCCCTGCTAACGCCGTCGCTGGATTTACTGTTGGCTTTACAGCCACTGTTGTTTCACGTTTGACCAGAATTCCTAGCCAAGCCATCATCGATGCCGGTATCGTGCCGCTGGTTCCCGGACTAACCTTGTATAACGGACTAATGGCGCTAGTCGCTAATCCGGCCGCTGTAGACGGTACTCTGTTATTGATGCGAGCTATACTAATTGCGGTAGCCATTGCTGCTGGCGCCTCGTTCGGCGTACTTATCGGCCGCCCAACACGGCGCAGCCTAGTAACGTTGCGCAACAACCTGCCAGAACGCCCGCTGCGTTCTAATCAAAAACAACTAAAATAAGCTACACTCGCTCGGCGTCAAGTTTAGTAAGCGCTGCCGTCGCAATATTATCCATAATCGGTTTGACTTCAGCGTCAGTCAGGGTTTGCTGATAACTGGTAAACGTTAGCCGGAAAGTGGTAGTCTTGATAGTCGCGTCGTCTTTTGGCTGATATACACCAAGCGTCTGTATCTGGCAATGTAGATTTTTTGACTCGTCCAAGCATTGCCGAACTGCTCGCAGCAACTCATCATGCGAAATTTCCACGCTTGAGCGCAGCGAGATATCTTGACTGATTGATGGGAAACGGCTCAGCGGCCGGTAATTATACTCTTGATTTTCAGCCAAATTGTCCTGCAATTTTTCAATATCAAGCGAGAACGCCGCCGTGTAATCTGGCAGCTTAAAATTACGCCGCGCTGTCTGAGATAATTCGCCGACAATACCCAGCTTGTCACCGTTTTTTGCGACAATCCAAGCACTGCGCTGGCCGTCAAACGGCGCTGGCATATCCGCGTCAGACTCTGCTATTTTCACGAAATCAGCCTCAACGTTAATATCCGCCAACAATCTATCTACCAACTTCCTCGCCTTATAAAACGGCGCGCCCGCCCGCGGCTTTTTGCTAGCGTAAACACCGTCGACGAAGGTCTGCTCGCTTGGCAGATTCTCGTCAGTAAGCGGCAATTCTTTATCGTGAATTTTGCCGATTTCAAACAACATGAATTCGTCGTGGCCGGCTTTGATGTTGGCGTGAACTTTATCTAGCAAACTCGGCAGCACACTGGTGCGATAGTACTGCAAATCAGGGCTTAAAGCGTTGCTTAGTCGATAGGCGCGGCTCGGGTCTTGCTCGGCGTTTTTCAAGACACGCTCGTGGACGAAACTATAGGTCAAGACTTCGTTGGCGCCGGCGCGCGACAAACTCTGGCGAATCGCCTGCTTGAGCTGACGGCGCGGATTCCTCGGCGCTGGCTTGATGTTGCGCATTGGCAATTGGCGCGGCAGTTTATCAAAGCCATACAGCCGGCCAACTTCTTCGACAATGTCCTCCGGCAGTTCAAGGTCGGTGCGCCAAAATGGCGATTGGATGCAAATATAACCCAATTCTTCTTCCGGACCATGACTCTTTATTTCCACGTTATTCAGCAAACCGCAAATATCATTGTCAGATAAGTCTAAGCCTAATCTTTCATTGATAAACTTACTGTTGATGTCAATGTTAGCTGGCGTGTATTTTCCATTGAAATAATCGTCAAGCCAGTCATCAAATTGTTTTAGATCAAACACTTCGCTCGCCTGCACCCCGCCGACCATACTCATCAACTGTTTCAACACGGCAGCATTTTGCAGTGGCGACTGATCCTTATTAAACCGCGTCAAAGCATCAGTGAAAATACCGTGGCGCATGGCCGTACGGCGCAGCGCATACATGTCAAAATTAGCACATTCGAGGACGATGTTTTTCGTGCCATCCGAAACCTCAGTCTCAGTACCACCCATGATTCCCGCCAAGCCAATCACACCTTCGCCGTCGGCAATGACGATGTCATTCGCCGTCAGTTCATATTCTTTGCCATTGAGCAGACTAACTTTCTCGCCATCACGAGCCAGCCGCGCCCCGAGTTTAGACCCGCGTAATTTATCATAATCATAGGCGTGCGTTGGCTGCGCCGTCATGAACATCATATAATTCGTGGCATCGACAATGTTGTTAATCGGCTTGCCGCCCATCGCCACCAACTGGCATTGCAGCCACAGCGGACTTGGCTGCACGGTAACATCGCGAATTGCCACCGCCATGAATCGCGGCACTAATTCTGGCGCGTCATTCGTCACTATTAAATCCAGCCCCTCAGCACCCGTGAACTGCTGCTCCGATTTATACCACTCAGGGCTAGTAAACTGCTGATGAAAAATCCCAGCAATCTCGCGTGCCACGCCGAGTTGCCCAAAACAATCCGGCCGGTGAGTAAACATCTTATTTTCAATGTCCAGCACGTAATCATCCAGCCCAAACGTTTCCGCGAAACTCGCACCCGCCGTAAGCTCAACGCCCGCCGGCACGTCGTGCTCATGAATCTCAACAATCCCCTCATGATCCGTACCGATATCCAGCTCGTCTGCCGCCGCCAACATACCTTGGCTGAGCACGCCGCGCAGCGGCCGCGCGTCCAATACAAATGGCTCGTCGTCGTCAAAGCTTGCTGGCACCGTGCTTTTTGGCGGCAACCAAATTGCCCACATATCCGCATGTACATTTGGCGCGCCGCAAACTACTTGCACCAGACCGCCCTCATCGCGCGGCACATCCGCCACCGCACCGCCATCATCAATCTTGGTCACGCTCAGTCGATCAGCATTAGGGTGCTTGGCGCATTCAACCACCCGGACAATTCGCGCGCCACCATATTTGGTGTTCAGGTCAATCACTGCTTCGACGCCACCAAGTTGCTGATTGACCCGCGCCACCAACTCATCCACCGGCGGTAATTCAAAATTAATCAATTGTTTGATAATGTTTAGGCTGACTTTCATATTACATATAGTATAACACTATCGTACGCGAGCTAAAATTGCTCGTGAAAACCGTTCGCTACCACATCAAAGAGCATCAGCTCTAACTCTCTGCTATAATTAATATAATGAAGCGCATCACTATTGTTAAGCACCATCCATGCACGCAGTTGGCTCATTTATACGAGCATATGTTTCTGGCGACGGCGGCCGAATTTATGTACCAGCAAGGCCAGCACCAGCTAATCGACTACATGCTAGACGGACACACTTACCCTGGCGGCATTATCATTATTAAGAGTATTTGGCACTCGGTCGATGCCACGCGGTTAGCCAACAAGATATTATCCTTGCCGACTGATTTCGGCGAAATGGACAACGAGCCGGTTTCACTAGCTCTGTACCGTTTGCTGGCCGAGGAGCCAAACCAGCTATACGTTGCCGACAGCGGCCGAATGATGCACGAATTAAGACAGCTTGACTCTCGGCCATGGCAAAACATCGATAATATCAAGCGGCTGAATAGCAGCACTAGCCAAATCAGCGGTATAATTTACTCAACTAACCAGCCGTCAGCAATTCCACGCAAACTCTATATATCCTTTCAGCTAACTCAGCAATTCCGCCAGCAACGACCCGAAACGTTGCCGCTATTTTATGAATACATGCACTTTTTGAACTTATCAATCAGCCAAAAGCTTAGCCTCCAATTTGGCGCCTACACCGACGACAATCATATCAAATATCACGCCGAAGACATGTCTGTCACCAATACGCTGCATCTCAGTGTACAATCGGGGCCAATCCAATTTGCTGACATTATCCGCTGCGTCCAGACCGTCGCCCGGGATTTACGCTCGCCCGATCTGAATCAACGCTTTGCCGATTATTTGCATAGCATATCTTATACTGATGGACCTTCGATAGCGCCCGACATCGACCGAATGCTGCTTGATTTGGGCATTTTGCTCGGTAGTGACGGTTGGCACGCAATTGCTACGCCAGACAACGTAAACGACGTGGCGCAAGCAACACAAATCATCGCTAAGTATGGCAATCAGAGCGAAGTGATTGAGTAATCAAAAATTTTTACTAGAATATTTTTATCTCGGGCTCGATCAATAGTAAATGTCGTGCCTCGGCTATTATTCACTCGAAAAGCTACTAGTTCGTCCGCCAAGTCAACAATCTGACAGTTGCGCGCATGAAATGATTCGGCATTGACTTCAGTGAACTCAGTGACATCGTGCACAACACCAGGCCTACTCTGACAAATCTTTTGTAAAAGATTTGCCGTATCGACCGCATCGTCGTAGCGGCATTTGCCAGCTGCCGCTCGATCGTACAGTGCCTGGCAATACAACTCTAATTTCACCGGTAGAAATATACTAAACCGCGACGCATCCAAGCCATTTTCATACGCCAGCCGAGCCGCCTCGTGATCAACACCAGTAGCACCGCCCGATACAATACCACTGCCCTCAGCAATCTTCTGACCAACAAATCGCTCAATATCGCGGCAAATCGCGTCATTCATTTCGCGGGTGCCAACAACCGCAAGCCAATTCATAGTATACGCCTCCTATTTGTCCCACTGTGAAGCACTATCTGCGCCCATATTTTTACCTTTTTTCATCCTATTATTCAGAGACTATTCGCCAGCCTGACCGCCTCTTTCTTCGACCCTTCCATTTAGATTATTGAGCATTTCTAAGGATTTTGGAGGAATAGGAGCAGCAAGCGCGCCAGCCTCTCCAGCTTTTACGCGTTTTTCTAGATCGTCTAGCAGCCTCGCGGCCGTTGGGTTATTCTCACCCTGAGCTCCTACGACAGCATTTGGGTCTATGGAATTTGCTTGATCTGCTAGATTTCTGAGCATAACACGGCTTGCCGTCCCGCCAATGCCTCGTGCGGCTTTTACCGAAGGATTACCATCTTTATTTTTCTCCAAACCACGATTCACTATTCCTGCTATATCCGATTTTCTAGCTGACTTAAAAATCAGTGGTGTCGGCATAAAATCAGCTCCTAGCAGCGATGACGAGCCACTAGGATATTCAGATGGAGCCGCCGTTAACAGGTATGGAAGTTCACTCATATTATTCTAATTTCCTTTTATATTGAATCATTTATCTTTTATGATGCCACAAAATTGTCTTAATTGCAAAAATACGCCCTCGAGACGCCTAAAAAGTATTATTTGCTTTTCTTGCCTTTAGCCGATTTGCCTTTCTCTAATTTCGCAATCTCAATAGCATACACGCCGAGTTTTTCTTTGCGCGGCGGATAGATTTTCTGAAGAAGCCGAAGCGCTTCCGCTCTATCTTTGGCTTGCGGTACAATTTGCTGCCAGTCCTCAGCTGCCAGCATCTTAGCAAAATTATCGTAGATACGAATCGACTTAATCCGTACCGCGCCAGACTCATGACTAGTTTCTAGCTGCAATAGCTCGCCAGCCTGCAAGCGCTTGATACTGCCATAGCCAACGCGAACCTCCAGGGTTTTACGACCCGACATGATGGCATCGTAATATGGCTTTTTAATCCTCATTTTTCGGGCGAGCGCAGCCTGACGATACTTAATATTACGAGCAAGCATGGCTTGGCCGCTAGACTGTATTTTTCGGCGGCACCCCTTATGCAGCCGCGACTTGACGGTTTTGCTGTCAGAAACGGCACTCCTAGACGGTCTCGTGGATATCTTTACTTTACGTGCAGTCACAATAGACCATTATAACAGATCTCCACCTAACTAAGCCGAAAATGAAAAACGTCTGATAGTACGCAACTACTAAATACTATTTCTCATATACCCGCAGGTACATGCCGTACAATTCTTTCTTGTATTTCTTGACGACTTTGTCTTCTGGAGATATTAATTCGTGGCCAGCGCCGATATAAGCTGGCGTCGTTTCGTAAGTAAATTTGGCGCCGCTAGCCTTAGCCATGCCTTCGGCGATATTCAGCGCCATGGTTTTATCAATCAAATCGTCCTCGCTGCCAATTATCAAGCCGAGATGTTTCAAGCCTTCAGCTTTCAAATCATTGCGATAATTCTGCTTGATAATGACATAATTTGCCAGCGCCCGGTACGACAAATTGCCGTCAAAGAATTGATCTGGCAGCAGATGGTTGCCATAGATATTACGCAGCAGCGCCATTTGCCACTTCGGTGCTTTAGAAGCGTCCGGTTCATAGTACGGCGAGAGCAGTAATACCCGCGAGAATAACCCGTCGCCATACTGCGCCAACCACGTTGCCAGCGTGCCGCCGCCAGAATGGCCAATCACGCCCAGTTCGTCGCCCAGACCGCTGACTAGCCCAGCGCTGTCGCCCATGAACTTAACCAATTCGCTGGCGCGAACTTGCCCGTGGAGCTTATTGTCTTTCATACCGTGATGCGGCACTCGTGGTACGTACACATTGTAGCCCGCCTGGTAAAACCAGTCTGCCAGTTCTATCATCCCAGAAGGTTCAGCACTAACGCCGTGAAGAATCATTACTGCTCGGGCAGTTTTCTTGCCGTGAGTCTTTAAAATCGGCCGGCAATCTGGCCGCACCTCGCTATTAGCGGTATCGTCGGCAATGACTTTTTTAATATCCGCCACCGACTGGTTATAATCGCGCCGCTTGATGTCGGCTTTTTGCAAGTCGGCGCTACGGCTAGGCCACAGAAATGCCCAAGCCGCAAATCCTGCTATCAGCGCAAGTATCACGCATATTACGATTAGTATTATCTTTTTGCTACTGAGCGCTACAGACATTTTTACACCTTTCATAAGCGAACTTTGCTTTTTACTGGCCGTTGATATCCAACAAGGATTGCAGTATTGGTAACTTTTATAACTTAATTATAGCATAAACCTTACGAGACGTTCCTAAATAGTTATTGCATGATGCAGCAAACTACTCTATCCTTAATTTATGAACACTATTACCCGCCAAATTGCCGCCGTTCGCGCCAGTGATTCGACAGCTTACCGGCGCGAGATTTTTACCGCCGCGGGATGCGGAGTTTTCAGATTAGTAACCTATAGTCAGTTATAGAAAGGTTACCAAATGACCAAGAAACTACTAGAAATCGAACGCAAACGCCAATTAACCAGCGACGCAGAAGAATTATTCAAGCAGTTGCGAGAACTCGGTTTTGAACTGCAGAGTAATCTCCGCGAAATTGACACGTATTATTCTCGTCCTGATGTCGATTTTATGCAGACGGTTGAATGCTTGCGGATTCGCCAGCGCGATGGTTTTGCCGAGGTGACATATAAGCCTGCGACGACGACCGCGACACATACGGCGAACGACGTAATCATTAAGCCCGAGACAAACCTACCGATTCAGCCCGGAGACGCGGCAATCGCCAAACAGCTGCTCTCCAACCTCGGCATGGCGAAACTGGTCGAGGTCAACAAATACCGTCGCTCGTTCCAGTCCTCTGATTTTCCGCAGGCAACGGTGGCCATAGACGAAATCAAAGACGCTGGGACGTTCGTGGAAGTTGAGGTTTTATCAGATGATGAGACTAGTGCCCTAGCGATGATTAGTGACATTGAGGCCAAACTCGGCCTTGAGTCGGCAGAAGTTGTCACGCGGCCTTATCGGGATATTTGCATCAATCTCAAGCCCCATGTATAAAATTACGAAAATACTACTGTTTGATATCTCTATTGTCAGCGGCTTTTATACTCGCTTTTGAACCGTCGCGAAACGTAGCCTCTATCTTAACAAAGACATCTTTCGGATTGATATCGTTTTGATCAAAAGTTATTTTACCATGCTTAGGATCAATAAAAATTTGTGACTTATACTTTGCACCCTTTTTACCAGCATAGATCACTATCTGCTCACCCTTTTTCTCGCTATTCATCACTTGAGTAGTTACAAAATAGTCGCCACTCTCTGTTTTAACCTTTGCTTCCTTACTAGCTGGAACAAGATATCCGTCAATATCAAAATATTTTGCTTCTTGGTACTTCTTTGATTCAATTTTCCTGCGTATATATTCTCTTATTTCCCCTGGCGTTCTATCTAGAACTATTGTATGAGGTCCCTCTAGACACTCTAGGTTCATAGTTGGCATTGGACTACCAAAATCATCATATTCAATCTCTTCATCAACTACCAATTTATGCTTAGCACAAATTATAGTCATGTTATCATTCCTATCTAAGAGTATATCCTCACCGTAAGAAACTAATTCTGGTTGAATTATCTCCCATTCTGGTTCCATAATAGTTCCTAAAACTGCTCCAAAAAGTCTAATCGTCCACTCTCGAAATGCCGCACGTCCTCGATGCCGTATTTCATCATTACCAGCCGATCAATACCGCAGCCAAAGGCAAAGCCAGTGCACTCATTCGGGTCGATATCGGCGGCCTTCAGCACATTCGGATGAATCATGCCGCAGCCTAATAGCTCAATCCAGCCCTCGCCTGAGCAAACTTTACAATCCAGCTTTTTGCCTTCACAGAACGGGCAGCTCAGCGCAAATTCAAAACTCGGTTCAGTGAACGGAAAATAAAATGGATTGACGCGCACGTCAAGCTTTTTGCCGTAATATTCCTGCAAAAACTCTTGCAGCGTGGCGATGAGATTACCGACATTAGCTCCCTTGGCGACATACACGCCCTCGACTTGATAGAACGTGTGCTCGTGCCGCGCGTCCAAATCTTCGTTGCGAAATACCCGGTCAGGTACGATGGCGGCGATCGCCTCGCCCTTTTCCAAATTGCCATGATATTTTTTCAGCACGCGGTTTTGCATGGTCGAGGTGTGCGCTGGCGCAATCAAGCGGTCGCCATTAGCGTCTGTCTCCTCGGTCATGAACGTATCATAATCATCGCGCGCTGGATGGCCTTTCGGGAAATTCAAGCTCTCAAACATGTGGAATTGGTCATCAATCTCACGCGACTCTTCCGTCACGAAACCCATGCGATTGAAAATGTCAGAAATGCGGTCAATCTCGGCGCTCAGCGGGTGAATCGTGCCCCGCTCACTCGGCAGTAATTCAGGCTGCGATGCATTGATATCCATCGGTGCCGTCACGTCGATTGGCGGCAAATCGACTTTATCGAGCTCCTGGCGGCGAACTTCTATGACCACCTCCAACGATTTTTTCAGCTCGTTGACTCGCTTACCGAAAGCGCCGCGCTCATCATTTGGCAAAGTCTTGATGTGATCATACAGCGTTTTGATTTCCGGAGCGCGCAATACTTCTTGCGGGTGGTTAGACTGAGCCGCCCGCGCTGATAAAACTTGTAAAACTTTCTCGAAATCCATTGCTAACCTACTTATTCACCTGATATACGAATAACACAAATACGCCAACTGCCATCAGCACAATAAACACCCAAGCTGGTGCTAGAGTTGTCGTAGCCTTGGTGCCTTTCAAATATTCTGAGTTTTCGATTAGCTCGCCGCTAACACCCGGAACTGGCTCGCCTTCTTGCTTTGCCTTCTGCGCTGCTTTTTCACGCAGATCGGCAGCGATGCGCTGTTGCAGCTCGCTGCGGCTTTCTGTCTGTTCAAAATAACGTCCCATATCATCATTATAACAGATGTATACAACCCAAAATATTTTTGTGTTATACTATGTCTATATTTCAGTAAAGGAGGGAATATTCATGGCTACTAAAAAAGCCGCTTCTACCAAGAAGAAGACGACCGCCAAGAAAACGGCCGCCAGCAAGACGACTGTTCGTACAGTATCTGCCGAAAAAGTAGAAGCACCAAAGAAGGAAACTGCCGCTGCCAAACCTACGACAACTAAACGCAGCAGCGTCAAGCTTCCATCAAATATCATAAATATAATCTTTGCCGAACTAATCGGTACGTTTGTATTGACACTAGTTGCTTTGACCACATTCAAAGACGGCGGCGTTGGCGCGCTAGCTATCGGCTTCACGCTAGTAATGCTAGTGATGAGCATCGGCGCTGTCTCGGGCTCGCACGTCAACCCAGCCGTAACATTTGGTTTGTGGACTATGCGCAAGCTCAAGACAATCCTGCTGCCATTCTACTGGGGCGCCCAATTCATCGGCGCTATGCTGGCTGTAATCGTCACCAACTGGGTTACTGGCGGCTCGATTAACTTCGGCTTTAGCGGATTTAGCAGCATGAACTGGTCGATATTCGGCATTGAGCTGGTCGGCACCGCTATCTTCCTATTCGGATTAGCGGCAGTTCTATCGCGCGAAGAAATTTGCAATACTGGCAAGGCGCTCGGCGTTGGCTTGGCACTGGCAGTCGGTATTTTGACATCTGGCTATTTGTTATCGACCGCCAAGACGCAAGCAATCGCCGACTACCAAAGCAAAGCAACATCTTCGGCTTCTAATAAAGTTGAGATTCCTCACGTCGCTTACGTCAAGGGAGCTAGCCTTAACCCGGCTGTTGCGCTAGCGATGACTGATTCGACCGAAAAGGAGCTCACTACCGGTTCAGCTGGCTCTAACGAAGTTGTCAATTCACGCTTCTCGCTCGAGTCGCTAGTTGGCGCTTTAGCAGGCGCCGCTGTCGGTGCCAACCTCTACGTGTTGGTCGCTGGCCGGCAAAAGAAAGACTAAGTCTTAGCTTTCTTAACAAAAATATCCCGTCTATCGGCGGGATATTTTGATAGTCAAAAATCTTTACTTCTTATCAATAGACGACGGACGATCAATCGCCAATACTTCGACGGAAGAATCGCTACCAGCGATCTTCACTACGTCTTTATCAACTTTACCGAGCTCTTTATGAGCGTTGTTATAATGATTGACCGTCGTGCCGAGACTATTGCCTAGTTTCTGCATGTACTCTTCAAATTTGGCAATGTGTTGTCCGAGCTTACCGACACGAACTTGAATATCCTTAGCCTGCTCCTCGATTTGCAAACTGCGCAAACCTTGCAATACCGTTTGCAAATACGCCATAAAACTAGTCGGACTAGTAATAATCACGTGCTTCTCGCGAAAAGCATACTCAATCAGATCGCGCGAGCTGCCGCCCTGGCCAACGTTATTGATCAGTAAATCATAATACAACGACTCGCTGGGAATAAACATAAATGCGAAATCCATAGTATGCTCGCTCGGACGGATATATTTGCTGGTTTCGTCGATGCGCCCTTTCAGATCAGCTTTGACTTTTTGCATTAGCTGCTCGCGCTCTTTGCCGCTAGCTTCAATCATCCGGTTGTAATTTTCGAGGCTAAATTTGCTATCAACTGGCAGAATCTGACCCTTATCAAGAAAAATCACCGCATCAACTATTTCGCCGTCGCGAAACTTATACTGAGTCTGATACTGCCCTGGCGCCAAAATATTTTCGAGAACGCTCGACAAATAGTATTCGCCAAAAACACCGCGCTGCTTGGGGTTTTGCAGAACATTTTGCAAGGTTTTGAGATCAGTCGCCACATCAACGACACGCTTGTTGGTCTCGTCGAGCTTGGTCAAGCGCTGCGTGACATCGGCCACCAATTTTGAACTTTCACTGAGCTGCTTTTGTACCGATTGCTGAGTTGACAGCTGCGAGCGTTCAAGCTTGTCGCTCATTGTTTGCTGCAAATTAGCGATAGAACGCGACAATTCAACGACATCGCCCTTAATCAGCTCTACCGCCGAGTTATTTTGCACTCGCTTCAGCTGCTGCATCAACACAAAAATAACCACGCTAGCCGCTGCGACGACTATCGCTAAAATTATAAGCAAAACCATTATTTCCATATAGCTAGCATACCGCAAATAACGGTTCTGCGCCAGCTACCCAGCGATAATCAACCGAGCCGCTACAATCAGCACAATCGATACAACCAAGTAAAGTATAAACGACCGCAATCGCGCTAGCCAAGTAAACATCGCATACGTCAACGCGCCAATTACCGTCATCGCCGCCATCGCCCAATACCACGGCAATAGCGCTAAATACGATTGCAGACCCCATAGAGCCGCTATCGAAGCAATAACGATAAATAACGGCCGGTAAATTCGCGCCTGCGACAGCAGTATCAATCCGCCGATTGACACCAAAGTTACCGAAAAAATTGCTACATACAGCGGCGCATTCTGGCATAAATCATTATCGCCGCGGCACATCACCGCCGACGCGACCCGGCCAACCAAAATATACAACACCGTTAGTATTGCACCAGCGAATGCTCCATAGATAGCAGCTCGAATAATATCCTTTTTGTCCATCGGAATAAACGGCTCCAGCTTCACCGCTGCAGTCTCGTTTGCGTTGTTCATAGGTTTCTCCACATTAGTCATCTTACTAAGTTATTTTACTACATTCTTGCGTTTTTTGCTAGATGCAAGCTTAACATTAGGCCAATCCACGTACCACAACGCCCCCAAGCAAGCCACCGCCATGCCGCCGACAACATCAAGTGGCGTATGCACCAGCGCTAATATTCTACCAACGCCAACTAGCAGCGCCATAGTTAGCATAATTATAGTAATCGAGCGGCGACGCAGTGCATACCAAACCGCTAGCACCAAAAACATCACAAAAAGCGCGTGATCCGACGGAAATCCTGGATTATTCAGATAGGCCGCCCCTGGATTAACACCAAGCAGTTCAAACGGACGCAACTGTTCAGGCTGATATATTAGCCCAAGGATTTTAGCAGCCACATAAGACGTCAGCCCAGCCATCAGCACGCGAGAATAAATTTCATAGCGGCGCTTACTTTCAACCTTAAAAAATAATTCATACAAAGCCAGCAGCACTAACGGAATCAACAGCCAGTCGGCGATTATCTTAACCAGCCAAGCCACCTTATCGTTGCAGCTCCTCAACTAGTTGCTGGCGGGGAATGGTCTTATTCTCACCGGTTGCCATATCCTTCACTGTCGCGAAACGGCCGCGCACTTCTTCCTCGCCGATCAAGACTACCAACGGTATGCCAAGACGATCAGCATAGCGCAGCTTCTTTTTTAACGGCACTGATTCAGTATTAAGAATTGTCGCCACGCCAGCTCGCCGCAGCTCGGCAACTATTTGCAGCGCCTCGCCAAATTGTGCATCGTCAAAAGACGCCACCATACAGCGCGCCAATGTCCGGCGATTACTAGATACGACGCCTGCTTCGCGTAGTTTATAGAATAAGCGCGATAAACCAATCGACACACCAACGCCTGGCAAACGTGTCCGCGTATAATTCTCGGCCAAGTTATCGTAGCGCCCGCCCGAGCAAACACTACCAACTTCTGGATAATCATCAAGTGTCGTTTCGTAGACTACGCCAGTATAATAATCCAGTCCGCGCGCAATCCGTAGGTCTAACTGAATACGCTGCTCTGGCAAGCCCATGTTTCGCAGCATCGCCAGCAACTCGCGTAATTTTGCCGTGCCAAGCGCGAAATCATCAAAATCGATCTCGTTTTTCATTGATTCTAGCTGCGATAAAATCTCGTCGTTGCTGCCGCTAATTTCTGTGAAGGCAACTACTTGCAAGACCTGCTTTTCGCTAAGACCCAGCTCGCGTAATTCCGCTATAAAATCTTGGCGCGATATTTTCTCGATTTTATCGACTACTCGTAGTACATCCGCCGATACATCGGCCAAACCAATTCCAGCGAAAAAGCCGTTCAACACCAAGCGATTATTGATGTGAATCGTGAACTCGCCGAAAGCAAACTGCTCGAAAATGTCATTAATTACCGCTGGAAACTCCGCATCGGCCGCCACGCTTTCTGAGCCAATCACATCGATATCACACTGATAGAATTCGCGAAAACGGCCAGCTTGGGCTCGCTCGGCGCGGTGCACTTTGCCAATCTGGTAACGCCGGAACGGGAAAACCAGCTGGCCTTCGTGCTCGGCGACGTAGCGCGCCAGCGGCACCGTTAGATCAAAACGCAAGCTCAAATCATTCTTGCCGCGTTCAAACCGATAGATTTGTTTCTCGGTTTCACCGCCGCCCTTCGCCAACAATACCTCGCTCAGCTCAATATCTGGCGTGTCCAGCGGCGCGTAGCCATAGCGCTCATAAGTTTCGCGAATAATGTCGCGCAAACGATTAAACTCTATTTGGTCGCCTGGCAGGTATTCGCTGAAACCGCTCGGAATGCGGGGAGTAGTTGTCTTCATATCATTATTTCTTGGCTGGGGTGGAGGGATTCGAACCCCCGCATGCTGGGACCAGAACCCAGTGCCTTACCACTTGGCGACACCCCATCGCGCCTACTTTAATATATCACTAGAGCGCCGTTATTTCAAATCTAGCCGCCGCAGTTTAGCAGTCAAATACGCCGCAGCTACTAGCCACACGCCAGCCAGCGGCAGGCTAGCCACCCCCGGCAGCGCCGCTACCGCGCCAAACAAACTAACTTTTTCCTGCCCGCCGCTCATCAGCACAGCCGCGCTAATCACCAGCCAAACGCCAGGCGCTAACAATGTACACGCGCCTGATATTTGCCGCTCTAGCTTGCTCAGCCGCGGCATAGACAACAAAAACGGCAGAGAAATAAACTCCAGCAAAACTATAGCAATAGCAGCGATAGTACCGTCGCCAATCCCCAGCGACTCTAAAGTTTTTGGAAATTTCTCGAACCTAAACAATTGCGCCAACATTATAATAATAGTCCAGAAACCTACTGCCAGCGCCGCATATTGCGCGCGCTTCTCGAAAATTGTTGGCGGAAAAATACTAGCTATAAACTGTTTCATATTATTAGCATAGCATTTTTCCACACGATTTTTTATTTTTTGTCCAAAAAATGCTTGCTATTAAGCACAAAAACGTATATTGTATAGACAGCGAAGTTACAAAAACAAACACAAAAATGTATCGATCGCTCTCCGATAAATCCACCACAACAATAGAATACTCCTCTGCCTTGGCGAGGAGTATTTTGTTTCCTAATTTAGTTGACGCTAGCTGGGCCTGCCCGGCGCTGGTAAAATCGCTTTATTCCCCAGCCTTTTTACTGTGCGCTGCCCGCCATTTAGCGATTTTGCTATGATGTCCGCTAAGTAGCACTTCTGGCACGCGCAAACCTTGCCATTCCTCGGGCCGGGTGTATTGCGGGTATTCTAGCGTTTCGCCGTCGCTAAAGCTCTCAATCGCTGCGCTGTTTTCGCCGCCAAGTACGCCAGGGATTAACCGCACAATCGAATCAATAATCGTCATCGCTGGCAATTCGCCGCCAGTTAGCACATAATCGCCGACGCTAAGCTCTTGATCAACCAGCGCCATAATTCGCTCGTCATAGCCCTCGTAGCGGCCGCAGATTACAATATAACCGTTCTCGCTTTCGCTGTATTGCTGCGCCAGCGCCTGCCGCCAACGCTGGCCGCGCGGTGTCATGATTAAGACTTTGGCGCCAGGGTCAATCTGTTTGGCCTGCTGCACCGCATGCCATAGCGGCTCGACCATCAGCAGCATACCATCGCCGCCGCCGTACGGCGTATCGTCGACCGTGCGGCGCGGGCCTAATCCAAACTGACGCAGATCAATCGTCGAAAGCTCAACATAGCCGTCTTTTTGCGCTTTCCACATCATCGAACTGCCGAACACGCCAGCGAACATTTCTGGAAATAAGGTGATCACCTGAATTTTTCTCATCTGTTATAGTGTAGCAAGTCTTGACACGGATGTCTATCTGTGATATATATATATCAACTTTTGCTCAAGGTTTACCTCTTAGGGCGAAAGTCGCCCTTACCTTGAGCAGAGAGAGGAGGACGGCCATGAAGACCGTCACTGCCATTGCCCCCGAGCCCAAGAAGCTTTCCTTCCGAGAGCGCATGCACCTGTATGCGCTCACGAGGTTCATCAGAGCCTTGATTAACAACTGGCCGCGCCGCGCGGCCTTCTGGCTCGGGTTCATCCAGGCTATCCGCCTGGATAGCCCGAAGGGCTGACAGCCCGCTCGAAAATAGCCCGCTGAAAATTGGTTCAACCTGGTTCGAGACGCAGATTTTGCATCTCCTGGGTTGAAACACCCAGTTTCCAGCTTGAGCACGTTTTCGGCGGGCTATTTTCATGTCTTGCAATAATTTGCTACAATCTAGATTTTATTGCATAATAGTATTTGACTTATATTACGTTATATTTTATCTATATATTTGTGCTTTTACAAAAATAGTTGTATAGTCTCAATTGACACGTTTGGCTTTTCGTGTAATAAATTATGCCTGGCCTTCTCGAAATTTCGCCCCAACAAAAAAACCGCCTCGAAGGACGGCTTTCTTGCACAAATAAGTCTCTCAAACCATTTGTTGGTTTGCTCGCAGTAGAGCTTTTGTACTTTGTTTTCGTTAGTTCAGGGTTCTCGCATGAACTTACTTATGATTATATATCAAGGTCGTCCAATTCTGCAAGCTCTTGGCGCGACTTTTTTGCGAAATCGCTCTCGGTTTCTGTGTTTTCTGCGTCATTTTCCACAGAATCACTAGTGACGTTTTCCACATCATTATCCACTGCAGCCGAATCGGCGTCCTCGCGGTCATCATTATTAACGATTTTCAGGTTGTAATGAGCAGTATTTTTAGCGCCTAGTGCTCGCAGCAGCGTGCGCAGCCCTTGCGCGGTCGAGCCGCGGCGGCCAATCACCCGGCCCAAGTCTTCTGGATTGACAGTTAGCGTCAGCAAAACACCCTTCTCGTCGACAATCCGGTCAACAACCACATCATCTGGATGTCCTACTAGTGATTTTACGATATATTCGACAAATTCCTGGTCAATGGTCGACATGCCCACGGTATCTCCTCCTTTGCGGTCACACGGTTACTATCGTACTTTTATTGTAACATGCTTTTGCTATGAAATCGAAAAACGCGCCCCAACCATGCAGCTAGAGCGCGCTAGTTCGTAATTAAAAGCGTTAGGCTTCAGCTGGAGCTTCTGCCTCTTCGGCAGCTGGCTCTTCTTTTGGCTGATTCTTGCGCAGCTTTTCAGTATTCTTGACCGCTTTGGCCTTGCCGCCCTGGAACTCTTTAACCCATTTCGGCAGTTTGATGCCAGCTTCTTTTAACAACTTCGCAACGCGCGGCGTCGGCTGAGCGCCGTTATCAAGGTATTTTTGAGCAGCCTCGACATTGATATTAGCGTCTTTGGTGTGCGGGTTGTAGCTGCCGACATAAGCAACCACGCGGCCGCTCGATGGGTGGCGCTGCGCTTCCTGGACGGCGACGCGGTATACCGGATAAGCCTTGCGGCCCAAACGTTGCAAACGAATTGCGAGCATAAAATTAAAACTTCCTTTACTTCACGTTAGTACTATTGTTACTTCTGTCATATTCTAGCGTGTTACGGGTAAAATGTCAACAAAGCGCCTAAGCGCTACCTAGACGCCTTTTCATTCAAGTCTAGCCTCATAGGCCAATTCAGGCAGAGAACGCCGCTAGAGAGCGCAAAAAAGGCTCAAAACGGCTCAAAAATACTTAAAATTTGCAATTTTTGCGAAATAATTGCGAAAAACGCGTACACACCTCACCACCTCTGCAACATCTCCACAGGTGTTCGCATCTGTATGC
>CALGPW010000016.1:0-25011 GCA_937959535.1 uncultured Candidatus Saccharibacteria bacterium | reverse complement strand
GATCCGGGGGAGTTGCTGCGGGGGCTGGGAGGGTAGCGGCTGCCTCAAGGTCTCAGCCACGAAGCCTTCGCTGGCGTCCTGGGCGTGCACCGCACCTACATGGGTGGTGTTGAACGAGGAGAACGCAACCTCACCCTGCAGAGCCTGGAGCGCATTGCCCAGACCATCGGGGTGGAGGCCGAGGAGTTGGTGAGGGAGCGGTAGGAGGGGCGCTGTCGCCCTGAGGCTCGTGGCCGAATCGTGACCTATGGCGCCGTTCCACAACGCCAGCTACCTCAATCGGCGGCTGCGGACCGACGCCTATTATTATTGGGGTGTGTTCGTGTACATCCTTAAGCCAGGCACAGGCGATCGGTTCGACAGTACGCTCCTCGCTCAGGACTACTTCTGGTTGCCTCCCGACACGCCATTCGGAAATCTCTCGGCGAAGTTCTTCTCGATCGGCATGCGGCTGGGACACGTCAACACGCGGCTTGACGAGGCCTACTCTCATTGGTGGGTGTGGAAGAGGACTCAACTAACCCCTCAGCCTACCGATGCCGACATAGTCACAGGTGGCACCTCCCTAAAGCTCCATTTATTCGCCACCGAAGAGGCCGTCGCAGGAATGCGAAGGTGCGCCGACGAGCTTGTCGCAACTATCTGGTATCTGGAGAAGTACATTGAGGATGGCACTTATCCCTCGGAAATCAAAATTGACATGATCGGCGGTGCTGTCAGGAAATGTCAGCCAGCGTCAATTTTGACCGACCACAAAGACTTCCTTGATTTCTTGAATCGACTGTCGAACGCCCTGAAGCACTCGTTCGCCGACTCTGACTCCACACTCATAGGTAATGACCAGCCGAGAGCGACAGCGATCAACTACGAGCACAACAAGATCAAGGCAGATGACGCCGACCCGAAACTTATTTACGCTCCCCTTGGTGAACTGGTCACAACATTCAACGAATTCCTTGCCGACTGTTTCGCGCGACTCAAGGAGTTGTCAGACGAGATCATGCCTAAAATGGAAGTTCGGCCGGTAAACCCGAAGAGAATGCGTCGATCTATCTATTCGTATCGAAGACGGGTAGCACACCCTCGCCCGCCTTTCATCCATGTCCGCCACTAGTATTATGCTATCGCTACCGAAGCTTGCCTACATTAACTCATGATCGCTAATGTTCGACAATTTTAAGAAGGAGAATAACAATGCTTCAAAACTGGTTGTCGGTAATCAGTACCTCCTGCGCCACTATTGCTGCTATTACAGCCGTCCTCGCATTGCGGACCTCTAACAAGCAGTTAAAGGCTAATGCGGACCAGTATCAGGCCAACTATGAACAAGACCGCTCTGACCGGCGCCGACGCCAGGCCGAACGAGTCACTGCATGGGTCGATGAGACTCACGACCTCCAGATTCTCAGCAACCAGTCGGGTATGCCAGTATACGATGCAGTGCTGACTTTTGTCATCAAGGATCGAGATGCTCGGGAATCGGCAGTCAATGCCGATCCGGATTTCCGCCATGCGTGCCGTACACTCCCACCTGGAGACTGGCAGTTCCCATTCCCAGGAGGATGGGGTGAAGCAGGTGCGCATCCCGGTGTGGAGCTCGCCTTCCGAGACACTGCTGGCCACAACTGGCTTCGCACCTCACGTGGCGAGCTCAAAGAACTAGGTATGAGTCCAATCGAGTACTATGACGACATGTGCTATCCGTATGGGTCGGATATCTTAGTGAGATATGAGTTTTGATAGCCTCCGCAAGGAGCGATGTCAACGAGTCAATACTGGAAGGTCGATCTATTTCATGCTAATCTACCGGACCAAGGAATGGAAGGGTTATGGGAAGCAGAACTACTACTGGAACGAGTACCGCCTCGAGGGCGACCAGGTCGTGAAGTACAAGTGTCACCGGCAGAAGTTCTTCGATGGAGATGAGAGCACGTGGGGTAGAGACGAGAACGTAGTCGGCTCCTGGGACCTCGATGATCCGGCTATGCCGGATTGGCTGCGCCAGTATCTGTGAGTTCGATATCAGTTCTACACCCTCCTGGTCACGCCGGTACCATTATGGGTGCCCCGTCTGAGGCGGAGTATCCGTCTTGAACTGCGAGTGGCTATCGCGCCATGTACGCGAATGCACCTGTGGCTGCCGAGAGACAGAATATATCGACCGAGGAAGGGGTGGGAGAATGTAGACTTTGGGCTCGATAGTGAAACCGTATGTTACATTTGGCATCTGGCTGTGTCGCGGCTGAGTGCGTCCCAATGGCCTCTGTGGCGACTTCGACCGAGACCTGATTTGCTAAGAGGTCGAAGGGAGTGTAGGTGTGTGCCAGCGATGAACGTGAAACCCACGAGCTACAGCCGCGTGAGCAGTCGGTAAATGGTTGCTTGGACAGGAGACCCTGCTGCGCCGATTTATCCTTGATATACCCGACCACGTCACCCGTAGGTCCATCGCGACCGACCATACTGCCGTACGCATACTTGATATCGAGCGACTGAAACGACATCTTGTCGAATCGCTGCGCCAACACCTGCTTCATATCGTAATACAGCGGTGGAGAGTGTGTGGCGTAGAGGAGTACCACCACGAGAGATATCACCCCTGTCAGCGGAAATAGCCCAAGAATAATGCGACGGTTGCGGACGTAGTGAACTAGTATGGAAGAGTGCTGTCCCATATATGGTCTTATGATACATTATGGGCTCGATCTTGTAAATCTCATCAGTGTACGGCTGGCGTCTTCTCGCGTTCATGTCTTCTAACGTGAAATACGACCACCGGAGAGTGGTTTTCTTATTGGTCGGCAGTGGTCTTGAGACATTGGGTGCGAGCAGGCGGCTCGATGCATTTCTCGAGAAGCCTACTCGCACCCAGGCTGCTGACACACGTCCTCCGGTAACTAGCAGGTGAAGGCAGTGCCGTCTGTGGTTCGCTTACCAGCGAGGGTGCCGCCTGAGAACACGTTGAATTCAGTGGCATTTCCGTCCTGAGCCATCTGGTACTGGCTTCCGTACAGGAAGGACTGGTTGAAGTCGTAGTAGTCAGTCACAACGAACTCATGCTCGGAGGTGCGGTAGACATCAAAGTAGTGCAGCGCCAGGAACATGAAGATGTCGTCCTTTGGAACCGTCGCTTCATACGTTTTGACTCCACCGACTGGGATAGCGCAAGCAAAGTTCACAAAAGGCTGGTACTCGGAGAAGTATGCCCAGTCAATGTAGGTGTCTACCCCTGGCTTTCCGTCCTTGCCGAGATAATGGCGGTAGAGGTCGGTTGGGACGTTCGGATCAGAATGCCCGTTCCCGCCAAGGGTCCACTTGACGGATATGAAACTGCGGTCGGGATTGGTCAAAGGTTTCTTTGGCGCGAAGAGGTCGAAAGCCGTACACTCCTCAGTAACCGCATTGTCGCTTCCTGTCGACACCATGACGTCAGCAATGTAGGTGTCGGTCCCGGCCACCTTGTACCAGAGGTCGGAGGTGCCGTACGGGCCGGTGACGTTGCCGCCGTGGGTGGAGCAACCCAGCGTGACCGTCGAGCCAGCGGAGATGGTGCTCACCACTGCCTTGTCGGTACTAGGGCCACTCCGTACATTGGCGTAGTCCCAGCCCGGTACGGAGAACACCGTCGCTGTCACCTCCGACGGCGCCGCCTGAGCGGCCGGGGCGATGGCGGTGAACCCCAGGGTGGTGAGGAGTACGGCCGAGATGGTGGCCAGCCACCGCTTGAAGCGGAACGGCGGGAGCAGGGGAAGAGTGGGAGTGGTGAAGGAGTTCATGATGACTCCTCCTTCCTGAGCTAGCCTGACTCAAATGGTCGGCCTTGCTCTATTGAACCTATACGTCAGTGAGCACTGATGAGGTGCGGTCTCTCGTGCCAGTGGATCGATCTAGGCGCAGTGTCGAAGCACTGCGGTGTTGCGGGATCTAGCCCCGCTGTGGGGGAGGCTCTCGGCCTCCGAGCCGCGCTCACCTTCCGTTGTGAGCCAGGCCATAGACTAGCACTTCTCAAACGACCCATGCAACTCCATACATGTGGTAGGCGCCCAATCTGGCGCTATCTCAAGGGATAGTCGTCTTCCTTGATGATCCCCCGAGCCACCAGTTGGCACCATCAGCGACCTTTGCCCCATTATCGCAGGGCATGCCAGGTGCGAGGCTCCCGGCCGACTCACCAACTATTGTGCGATTCCTACAACCTCCGACGTCGCAAAAACCCCGATCATAGACGGCTCTTTAGATCGCGAGAGCAAGCTTTGTGCAAAGTTGCAAACTTTGCATATGGTTATCTGTCGCGGATCGACGGCAGGTGACGCCGCTCCACCCACGCCGAGCGGTTACCCCCGCAGCACCTTCCGCACCGTATCCTTGCTGACGCCGAGCTGCTGGGCTGTGCCCTTGACAGTCCCGGTCGTCTCGTAGGTCTGGCGAACTCGTTGGCAGAAGGCCTCGTCCGTGAGACTGGTCCGCAGTGTCATGCCTGCCCGCTTCAGGTGGGTAGCCACCGTTTCACGGTGGAAGCCGAACTGCTGGGCGATCTCCTTGACCGTATGGCCGTCGCGACGCAGCTGGACCATCTGCTCGACGACCTCAGGCCGCAGACGGCGGTTGATGCGCCGAGGGGTGGAGCCAGTGGGCTTGGCGGCGCCGTCTGAGGGTGTGGTGGTGCTGGTCTCTGGCTGGCGTACCGGCTTGGCGTCACCGGGCTCGGTCCGACCCGCCGCTTCGGCACCACTGCGCGTCAACCGGTGGGAAGCCCCAGCGGCGGCTTCCTCGGGTACTGCTCCTTCGTTGGCAGCCATCCGCTGCTGCACCCGCTGGAGCTGCCGGACCTCCTCCGGCGCATGCTGCATCACGTAGCGCCAGCACTCGTCCCAGAGGTTTGAGTGGGATAGGGCTGGGCCGACCATTTGAATTATGAACCTGCCGACGAGCGGCAGGTTTTGCTATTGTCCTATTTTGCCCTCCCATACTCCTCATGCTATCATAACTATATGAAAAGCAAGCAACACTCGCGCCGCCGCATAGTCGTTAATATTTTTGGCACATTAGGGTATTTGTCAGTATTTTTGCAGTGGACATGGACGGCAATTATATTACTATATCCGTTATTCCAATCAGAAGCTGTACAAAAGATTTTTCTACCAGAACGACAAGCGCCTCGACCCGTCGTGAGCCACTCTGGATGTTATAGCGACGCCGCCCCCTTCATTGCCATTGTCTCTATTGCCATTACAGCTGCAATTATTGTTATGTCAATAATCACGCTAATAGGATTGCCAAAGAAAATCGGCAAGACTGGCGCTAAAATCACGCATTCGGCAGCCAACGTGATAGCCGCCAATACCCGCCCGCCAAAACAACAACCAGCAAAAAAATGGAAATTAAACTTGTCGTACAAACTGATAATTTGCATTAAATTAATATTGACGGTTCTGCCAGTCATTCTATTACTCTTTGCACCGACAATTCCTAAACTACCGCACCAAGTTATGACTATCGTCGGCAATTTCTGCTTAGTGGTATCAGCTGTTTATTGGCTTATCCAATATGCCTTAGCTAAAATCCTACGCGTGCCGCATAAAGAAATTTGGTAATTCAAGCCTTCGGCGGAATGATGTCTATGGTGCGCGTTTGCTTATCTAGCGGCAATTGATGACCAGCATCAAATTTATAGACGAGTATCGTACCAAACGGCATTTCCACTTTACCAATCTCTTCATCAGGAATCTGGTCGAGATACTTCATCAGCGCGCGAATAGTGTTACCGTGCGAAACAAGCAGGATATTTTCGCCTCTTTGCAGTCGCGGCAAGATTTCGCTCTGAAAATATGGAATTGCCCGCGCGTAAACATCTTTGAGCGTTTCACCGCCCGGCACCGGGTAATCCCAGCCGCGGCGAATTCCCTGAAACGCTTCATCGCCAATCTCGTCTTTGACTTCCCATTTATTTTTGCCGGTTAAGTCGCCGTAATCACGCTCGTTAAGCGGCTTGGCGATAATCCGTTCGAGATCCTCCTGGTCGCCCTTGCCGCGCAGAATTCCATCGCAAGTCTGCTGCGTACGTTTGAGCTCGCTAGTATAAGCGGCATCAAAGTGAATATCGCGAATAATTTCACCAAGCTGCTCGGCTTCGCGCATGCCTTTTTCTGTCAAATTGACATCTGTCCAGCCAGTCCACTTACCTAATAAATTCCACTCGCTTTCTGCGTGGCGGCTAATAACTAAAATTCCCTGTTTTTGCACTTCCATAAATTCATTATACCGCGAAAAACGAGTTGCCTGAAATATTTTATCCGTGAGATTTCAAACAGTCTAGTCTTCTGCATTAAATGCTATAATATAACTATGAACGATTTCACAATTCAATCAATCAAAGCAAGACAAATCCTCGACAGCCGCGGCAACCCAACCGTTGAAGCAGACGTTATTTTAAGTAACGGCACGCTTGGCCGTGCTGCCGTACCGAGCGGCGCTAGCACTGGCTCGGCTGAAGCGCTTGAATTGCGCGATGGCGGCATTGACTGGTCGGGTAAGGCTGTTTACCAAGCAGTCCGCAATGTTAACGAGATAATCGCGCCAGCACTAGCTGGACACGATGCCAGCGACCAAGCTGCTCTCGACCAAATAATGCTCGATTTAGACGGCACCGATAATAAATCCAAACTCGGCGCTAACGCCATTCTCAGCGTCAGCCTAGCCGCCGCTAAAGCTGCCGCCAGCGCTAAGAATCAACCGCTGTGGCGCTACGTCGCAGAGATGACCGACAGCACACCTGTCCTGCCATTACCAATGATGAACGTGCTCAATGGCGGCGCTCACGCAGCTTTCGCTACCGATATTCAGGAATTTATGATCATTTGTAAAGGTGCGCAGACTTTTGCAGACACACTCAAAATGGGCACCGAGATCTTTCATGCGCTAGCCAAAGTACTAAAAAATTATGATTATCCAACTACTGTCGGCGATGAAGGCGGCTACGCACCGCGCGTCCGCAACGGCAATCGCGAAGCGCTGGCCTTATTGTCCGAAGCTATTCAAAACGCCGGCTATGAACTCGGCCGCGACGTTGTCTTTGCAATGGATGCTGCGTCAAGCGAATTCTATCAAGACGGACGCTACGAACTCAAGTGCGAAGGCAAGTCGCTATCAAGCAGTGAAATGGTTGATTGGCTAGAAGCCTTGACAAATGAATTTCCAATTATTTCAATTGAGGATGGTCTAGCCGAAAATGACTGGGATGGCTGGAAGCTGCTGCGCGAACGGCTCGGCGACCGCATCCAGCTAGTCGGCGACGATTTGCTTGTCACGAACACCTCGCTAATTGAGCGAGCTATCACTGAACAAACTGCCAACGCGCTGCTAGTTAAACCAAATCAAATCGGCTCGCTAACCGAGACTATTCAAGCTGTTAAAATGGCGCAAAATGCTGGCTGGCGCACTGTCATGAGCCATCGCTCTGGCGAAACCGAAGACACGACAATCAGCCACTTGGCCGTTGGCCTGGGTTGCGGCCAGATTAAAACTGGATCGCTATCGCGAACCGATCGTGTCGCTAAATATAACGAGTTATTACGTATCGCCGAAGCTGACCAATCATTGACGCTAGCGCAGCCATTTAGCGAATAAATAAAACTGTAGACTTTACTTCTAACAAAGCGAAAAACGCCTTTTCTTTGTCAAGAGGTGTTTTTCATATCAAAATAATTATGTTATACTACTAACGAATAATCGTTTTAGGAGGTTAGTTGCTCTCGATCAAACAAAAAAAGCACCGCCGTCCATATGCTATTTTTGCAGTGGCGATATGCCTGATTAGCACTGGCGTGTATTTTATGATGCTGACCTTATCGCCGTCAGTGGCACCTCTGATTTTCACCAAGCCGATTGATGCTAAATCGCTGCCAAAAGCCAAAATCGGCGAGAACCGCATTGTTATACCGCGCATCGGCGTCAATATTCACTACGACAAAGGCCGTACCGCACTCGATCGCGGTGCTGAATGGCGACAACCAAACCATGGCAATCCCAAAGATGGCGGTAATTTCATTATTGCTGCCCACCGCTTCAGTATCCAGCCAACACCGCAGGGTACTGTTGAGAAATCGCCTTTTTATAACATTGATAAGATGAAATTGGGCGACAATATTGTAGTCGATTACGAAGGTGCTCGCTATGCGTACGAAATCACTAAAATATTTGATGTCAAACCAGACCAGACTGAAATCGAAGCTCCGTCCCAAGAAGCAAAGCTGACTCTATACAGCTGCGAACTTGGCGGCTCCGACGCTGGCCGCATCGTCATCACAGGCAAGCTGCTCGGTCAAGTCGAACAATAAAATACTCTACCAGTTGTCATACATTGTCGTACAGTAGAGTATTTTGATTATAAATTGCAGGCAGATAAAGAGGTAGTTATTTGGCGAACTCAACCGCGCGCGTTTCACGGATAACATTCACCTTGATAGTTCCAGGATACTGCATAGTTGACTCAATCTTAGTCGCAATATCACGGGCTAGCTTGATAGCGCTAAGGTCGTCGATTTTCTCTGGCGTGACAATCACGCGAATCTCGCGGCCGGCGCTTATGGCGTACGCTTTCTCGATTCCTTGGAAACTAGTCGCTACGTTCTCGAGGTCGCGCATCCGTTCGGCGAAATTCTCAGCAGAGATATTACGCGCACCCGGCCGAGCGGCACTGATCGCATCGCAAATACGAACGACGATAGCCTCTGGCGTAGTCGCTTCAATGTCGTCGTGATGAGCCTCAATCGCATGACAGATACCCTCGCTCAGGCCAGCTTTGCGAGCCAGCTCAGCACCGATATGGTGATGCTTGCCTTCAATTTTGTGGGTAACTGCCTTGCCCATATCATGCAGCAACGTCGCTATTTTGGAGGTGCGGACATCAGCGCCAATCTCGCTAGCAATCATACCAGCCATGTGCGCCATTTCGGTCGAGTGCTTAAGAACATTTTGACCATAGCTAGTCCGAAACTTTAGCTCGCCAAGTAGCTTTAACAAATCGCGCGGGATACCGGTAACGCCAACTTCGCGCGCCGCATCTTCGCCAGCACGCTGGGTTTCCTTGTCGATTTGCTTTTCAGCTTTTGCAAAGACTTCTTCGATACGCCCTGGGTGAATACGGCCGTCTTTCATTAACATCTCGAGACCGAGACGCGCTACCTGGCGGCGAATTGGGTCAAAGCTCGATAGAACTACCATGCCTGGCGTGTCATCAACCAAGAAGTCTACGCCAGTAACGCGCTGCATCGCTTGAATATTACGGCCTTCTTTGCCGATAATCCGGCCTTTCATGTCGTCGTCTGGCAGTTTAACCGCAGTGACCGTGCGCTCAGCAGTTACCTCGCTAGCCATGCGTTCCATCGTTTCGACGAGGATAGTTTGCGCCCGCTCCTCGGCGTCAGCTTCGACGTCTTGCTGCATTTTGGCAACCAGATTTAGTAGATCACCCTTGATGTCGCGTTCAGTCATCTTCATCAACTTATCAGCGGCATCTTTCTTCTTGAGGCCAGCAATTTTCTCAAGCTTTTCCTGCTGACGCGTACGGATGTCACGGATCTCATTCTTCAATTCTTCAACTTCGTCTTCTTGCTTGCGTAATTTTTCACTGCGTTTATCAAGCTGGTCAAGTTTCTTGTCAAGCGACTCCTCACGGTCCGCCAGACGATTCTCGGTTTTTTGAAGCTCTTTGCGGCGCTCTTTCTCGATTCGCAGCGCTTCATCTTTAGCTTTGAGTACGATATCGCTAGCTTTGCGCTCAGCTTGCGCTATGACCTGCTCAGCCGTATTTTTGCTCTTGGTCTCTTGTTGGCGATCATATACCACTTTACCGCCCACGCCAGCAATAATACCAACAATCGCGGCAATAATTCCCTCAACCATATTTTTCCTTTCTTTCGCGGCAATTAGTCAACACATCAAGTCAAAAAACCGCAAAATTATCAAAATTTAAACTTATCAATGTCACATTCGTAGACATTACCATTGTACCGCGTTTATAACAAAATAAGCAACTATTTACGCGGTTTGGTAACGCGAGCCTCAGCGCCATATTCAGGCAGAACTATTTCATCATTGCGGCCATTTTGCAGCCGAGCCAAGCATTCTTCACGCCAAACATCGCCGGTAACTCCAACGATCGGAATACGTTGTTCGTGCGCTATAGTATTCAACACTGCCAGACCAATCCTCAAACCAGTGAAACTCCCCGGACCGCGAAATACACCAATGCCCGAAATATCAGCAAAACTGGCCCCATTCTCTGCTAAGCGGTCGCGTAAATAAGCTAGCATGTCGCGCGCAAGATTGCGTTCAGCCGCCCATTCGTAGTCGGTTCGTTTGTCACCGTCAATTAGCGTTAATTGCACCGTCATTTCAGCACTATTCCACAATACAATCATCGTAATTTCTCCACAATTCGACGCGATTTTTCACCGCCGCTCTTCAAAGTTAGCTGGCGGCTATCATCAGGCTGCACCTGGATGACGATCTGCAATACGTCCGTTGGCAGTACGTTATTTACTACATCACTCCACTCAATCACAGTAATTGTATGCGAATCGTGAATCGCTTCATCAAGTTCCATTTTCATGATACCAGCATCTGGTAAGCGGTAAAAATCATAATGAGCCAACCGCAGGCCGTCCGCAGCCTCGTAATTGCGGCTAATCGTAAACGTCGGACTCTGAACCTCGTCGTCAATCTGCAAGCCGAGCGCCAATCCCTTGGTCAGTGTAGTTTTGCCAGCGCCAATATCGCCGACAAGTTCGAGCGTCTCGCCGCCATGCAATAAGCCGCCAAGCTTCGCACCAAACTGTATCAGATCATCCGCCGTCTGCAAGCTCACCTCTAATATCATATAATTTATTATACAATATCGGACAGAGTTACTGTGTTAAAATACGTTTATTATGAGTAATTTCTTTTGTAAATACCAATCGCCGCTAGACGAAATTACTATAGCAAGCAACGGCAGCGCTATCACTGGACTGTGGTTCGCTAGGCAAAAACATTTTGGCGCTAAGCTAGGCGAGAATACCGCAAATTCTGATTTACCGATTTTCACTAAGGCAATATGCTGGCTTGATATGTATTTCGCTGGCAAAAATCCTGGAGAAATCCCGCCAATACAGCTTGATGGAACACCTTTCCAGCTGGAAGTCTGGCGTATCTTGCAAACCATACCGTACGGCGAGCGCACTACCTACGGAGAAATTGCTAAAAATATCGCCAAGAAACGCGGTATCGCCAAGATGTCGGCACGAGCCGTCGGCAGAGCAGTCGGGCGCAATCCAATTTCAATTTTCGTACCATGCCATCGGGTTGTCGGCGGTAATGGTAAACTAACGGGGTATGCTAGCGGAATCGAAAAGAAAATTAAATTGTTGAAACTAGAAAATATACTTTAATCTAAAAGAAAGACGCTATCTTTTCGGACTTTATACTTCCTCATCAAACCTGACCAACAACGTCTCTGTGTATAGATTATTACCTCACTGTCAGAGTCGGGCCCTATTTCTTTGCAACTTTTTTCTGCTTATTCCTCTGTCCTCTGGCCACCACGACTACCACTGCCGTGATAATTGATAGCCCAGCCAAAATAGCCAGCGCGTAGGCATAGCCTGACAACAGATAGATTAAGGCCAGCGTCACGCCGACAGCACCCCAGATAGTAACCAGCCACCTGCCGAGCGCCAAGCCGATGATAACCATCAGCGAATGCTCGACCAGGAACAATATTTCCATGGCATTATCACCCGCTAGCGCCAGGACAAGGGTCGATAAGCTGAACACAGCGAGCGCCAGCACCAAGTGCGCGATGGTGTATACATGAGCGTACCCCAGCCAGCGCCACGACATCACCGCTCCCGAAAGAATTGCTGCCGACCACAGATATGGCACCACTATGTCGTGAACAGGCGCAATCAGCATATGAATAGCAAATAAAATACCACACAATATTAAAAGTACGCCCGAGTCGAAATACGGAATATTCTTCTTCGGTACCCCCTCGGCTATTAGGGCGCTGCCATTGACCGCCCACATTAGTGTTACTAGCAGTACCGCCTCGGTTGCGACACTGGCTGGCATAGCCATCAGCAGTAAGAGCATCGACCAGCCAACGGCACTCCAAAATGATACATAATACCAAGCAGCCGACAATTTCCTGGCTCGCATAGCCACAGCGGCGCTATAAAACACCGCAAAGATAATTAGTGAAACGATCGACATAAACTCAAGCTGAACGCCGAGCCACTCTGCTGTTAAATAGAACAACAATACCAAACTTGGATGCGCCAATACCGCCATCGGCCGCCAATCCCGCTTGGCATACACTACCATATAAAGTGCCGCGACAGCTGCCAGCCAGCCCAAGATTTTGAACGGCAATTCGTATGTCGTCGACAGATTTACCATCGGTAATATCACTACTGGTACCGTAGCAGCTAATAGGGTCATATCGCTGATAGTCGATGTTCGCTTATTCATCGCCAACGACCAATACACTACCCCAAAGCCGACAAACGTCACCCAAGCAGTGATAGTGAAATTGTCGCTTAGCGGCACGCTCAACCAATGCAAGAACAGCAGCACCAAAGCAATCGTCGCCAAGTATGCTCCGCCCAGATAACCATCCTCACGCCGCCGATAAAACGCATAATACAGTAGCGCTGCTAACGGCAGCCAAACTGCCGGATGAATAGATGAAAAGACGATCAAGATAGCCGCGCCAATGGCAGAATATAGCAACAATTCGCGACACTTAACCGCTGCCTCGCTACGGTAATTGTACAGCCACTCTACCAATAACAGTAACGACAAACCGTTCAGCCACGCTATCAAAATAGCAGTATCTTCACCAGCCAGCTTGAAATACGAAGCCAGCAGCAACGCTATCACCAGAAAAGAGGCATGAATACCAATCACTAAACCGTAAGCTTTCTCACGCCACGCAGCAATACCCATGATGATAGTGGCAACCGCCACCGAATCTGACAGATACAGCAAACCTTCTCTCGCTGGATAAGCAGTCAAAAAAGCTAAGGCTATAAACACCGTCATTAACCACCAAGCGGCCGCAGCGCCGTACACTAATATTGCTTGACTTTTAATAATATTTGGGCGTTTCAAAACTAATAATCGGCAGACAACCGGCAGCAAGGTCATAAGCATAAAGATAGAGTAATGTACGTGCAAGGCTGTTATGGAGTCGAGGCCAAATAGCCTGACACCAACTAGCACTAACAAAATTCCAGACATTACTACCATACCGCCAAAACGGGCGCGGCGCAGCAATGAAAGCGCCGCAAAAGTCGCCACCGAAACCATAATTAACAAGGCAAATGAGATTATATTTCTCAGTGGGATTTCAACACTAGCTATAACCAAGAAAGCGGCCAGCGATACAACGAAACTAACCCACAATACTATTTCGTGCTGCTTGTCGGGCTGCTTTTGTATATACATCGACCTGATAGACCAAATCATATTACCAAGCGCCGCTACCCCAAGCGCTACACCCATAACCAGCCTGTCGCTATTCGATAAGTACAGCGCAAAACTAGCAATCATCGCCATTAGTAATATCCTCGCTGTTGTTAACTCATAGGTACGCATCTTTTTTGATTTCTCGACGAGGGCAACAGTAAAATAATATATAACGCTGATGAGCAGCAGCATGCTGACGTCAAGCGTTCCCATATGCACCGACGAACCGATAGCGAGAAATAAGGTAGACGGGACGATAAACGGATTAACCAGTGTCAACGGCTCGGTGAATTGGCGCGGAAAACGATTAGAAAAATACGCAGCCAAGGTCATCAGACACCCGAAAAATAGCACCGCAGCATAATACCACACCAACTGAGCATGCATAACAGCCGGCAAGCTGGTGGTCATCGTAAACATCGACAGCAGCGAAATATAGGCGAGCGGTTGGCTATTGAGCCTGACTGTAGCATCCACGCATAAGAAGGTACCGATGAAGGAAGTGGCAAGCCAACACAGCGCCGGATCAATACCCAAGAGTAAATGCATACTCCAGCC
The DNA here is from genome assembly GCA_937959535.1 of uncultured Candidatus Saccharibacteria bacterium. Classification (GTDB taxonomy): domain Bacteria; phylum Patescibacteriota; class Saccharimonadia; order Saccharimonadales; family Saccharimonadaceae; genus Saccharimonas. The sequence goes on along the minus strand of CALGPW010000016.1, from coordinate 10,944 downwards.
GCCAATCGGCACAGCAGCCAGTGCCGTACCAATAAACGCCGTTGAGGCCGGCTTTAAAATTGGCAAGCGGGTATATAACACCTGGCCAGTTGCATAATAAACAAAAATAAACAGCCACACTAGACTAAACCTGAGCTGCGCCGAAAGCTCAATCGTTTGCGCCAGCAGCAATATACCAGCGGTCAATAATAATGACGCGGTATAGAGCGCCACGTTGATGGTAGTTTGACGATTTTTCTCTTTTTCTTTATTGCTGACCGGGGATAGCCGCTCGACAATCTGCGTCTTTTCGTCGGGAATATTCGTATTTTCTTCAATTGGCGCGGCATCAGTAGGTGGCGCAGCATCAGGTTCTTCCTCTTCGTCGCCAATTAGCACAAGACCAGTATACTGCGAAGCTGCAGCCTGATTCTCGGTAATAAGCTTGACTTGACCGTCGCTATCTTCAATTTTTGCACGTCCATTCTGCGCATCGCACACGCCGTCCCAATAACCGTGCCGGTAATCCTCGGATTGACGAGGTAGTCGATTATTACCTCTCTGCGCCACCTTAATTATCACGATGACAATCACTAACAGAAAAATTAATTCCATGCTTAATTCCCCTTATGCTAATTTTAGTATAGCACGGGAGGGCTTTTTCATGGAGAAATTTTCAAAAGAGACACCGAACTATCGTAGCAATAACGTTTTTGCTCGCCTTTCAGAGCCTCACCTTAGTCTATCGCGTGCCGCCGACTACCAAAATTCCACCACTCAACTATGCCGTCCAGCGAAAAATATAATACCCCGGATACTTGGGGTATTATATTAGCCTAAATTAGATAGACTCTGCTACTTCTCGTCAACCACCTCGCCTTCGACTGGTTCGTCCTTGTCAGATTTTTTGTCGTCCTTAGACTCATCAGCCTTTTTGTCCTCAGCGGCTTGCTGGTACATTTTGGCGCCGATTGGCATGATGGTATCCTGCAGTGCTTTGGCTGCCGCCTCCAGCTCGTCTTTGTCGTCAGCGTCTTTGTGCTTTTCCGCTTCTTTGACCGCTTCGTCAATCGCTTTCTTGTCGTCGTCAGAAATCTTATCCTTGAACTCATCTGGCATTTTCTTTGCCTGGTAGATGGCGTTTTCTAACTGGTTTTTAGCGTCAACGGTTTCGCGCTTTTTCTTGTCCTCATCGGCGTGGAGTTCGGCTTCTTTCTGCGCTTTTTCGATGTCTTCCTTGCTCATGTTGCCAGAGTTTTGGATAGTAATTGATTGCTCCTTGCCAGTGCCCTTGTCCTTGGCGGTGACATTGAGGATACCATTCGCGTCGATATTGAACGTCACTTCAATCTGCGGCACACCGCGCGGTGCCGGCGCGATACCATCAAGCACAAATCGACCCAAGCTCTTGTTGTCATTGGCGAATTCGCGCTCACCCTGCAAGACGTGAATCTCCACTTGCGGCTGATTGTCGGCAGCGGTTGAGAACACTTCGCTCTTGCTGGTCGGCACAGTAGTGTTGCGCTCGATCAGCTTGGTTGACACGCCGCCCATTGTCTCAATACCAAGACTCAATGGTGTTACGTCCAGCAGTAGCACATCTTTGACGTCGCCGGCTAGCACACCACCCTGAATAGCTGCACCGACAGCTACCACTTCGTCTGGGTTAACACCCTGCATTGGGTCTTTGCCGAACAGCTTCTTCACTCGCTCAACCACTGCTGGCATGCGGGTCATACCGCCAACCATCACCACGTTTTGGATGTCTGATTTAGAGAGTTTGGCGTCTTTGAGCGCTTTTTCAACTGGGCCGTCGAGGCGCGCTAGCAGATCTTTCACCAAATCTTCCAATTTAGCCCGCGTTAGGCTCAACTCAAAGTGCTTTGGCCCGTCAGCGTCAGCGGTGATAAACGGAATATTAACCTCGTATTCGGTGACTGTCGACAATTCTTTCTTGGCTTTTTCAGCTTCGTCCTTCAGGCGCTGCATGGCCGCGTTGTCTTTGCGCAGGTCAATACCTTCTTTAGACTTAAAGTCATCCAGGAAATAGTTAACGATGATGTTGTCGAAGTCCTCACCACCCAGGTGGGTGTCGCCATTGGTAGCCTTCACTTCAAACACGCCGTCGCCAAGCTCCAGGATGGAAACGTCAAAGGTACCACCACCGAGGTCAAACACCACGATGGTTTCGTCATTTTTGCCTTTTTCCAGGCCGTACGCTAAAGCAGCAGCCGTTGGCTCATTGATGATGCGTTTAACTTCCAGGCCGGCAATTTTACCAGCGTCTTTGGTCGCCTGGCGCTGCGAATCGTCAAAGTAGGCCGGCACGGTGATGACCGCTTCGGTGACTTTTTCGCCCAGGAACGCTTCGGCATCAGCTTTGATTTTGCTGAGGATCATAGCTGAAACTTCTTCTGGCGTGTATTCTTTGTCGCCCATCTTGACCGCCACGCCAGTACCCTTTTTGACAATCTGGTACGGCATGATATCCAGGTCTTTTTGAACTTCCTTGTCATTAAATTTACGGCCAATTAAACGCTTCACTCCGTAAATAGTGTTTTTTGGATTGGTCACGCGCTGGCGCTGAGCCACTTGCCCAACCAAGCGTTCGCCCTTTTTATTAATCGCCACCACCGATGGTGTAGTACGGTTACCTTCAGCATTAGCGATAACTTCTGGCTTACCTGCCAGCATGTACGCAAAGGCGCTGTTGGTGGTACCAAGGTCAATTCCGATAATTTTACCCATATGATTCCCCTTTCTTGTTTCGATCACATCTGGTTTTTCTTATATTCATTTTAGCACTCTTTTATGTCGAGTGCCAACTATTTCAGTATAAATAATTAGCACTCTGGTGTCAAGAGTGCTAATTTAGATTTTTGCATTACTGTCTATTTTGTAGTAGTCGGCTGGACTGGCGGTACCGCTGGCGTCTTTTTGGCTAGATTAATATATTGCACAACTGAAAGAATATAAACTACCGAACCAATCAAAATCAAACCGTAAGCAATCGTGTAAGTGCCACCAGTATTGCTGGCTAATATAAACGTTACATACGTGATAACAGCGCCAATCAGCGGAGCTAATGACGAAAAGGCAACCGATTTACGCGCCGCCAAAAGACTAGGGCTCAACTGCTTACCTCTGCCAATAGCGAACCAAACAAACGATCCGGCTGCTATGACCGCTGCAACAATTGTCACCGACAAGTACAAAATTCCTGAATGCGAATTAGACTCGCTAACAGCTTTATTCATCCCTTCCATAGCTGCATAGTATTTCTTGACAGAGTTCTGGATTTGGTTCAAATATTGGTTAGCTCTATTATAGTCATTTCCGCGCAAAGCGGCAGCAATCTTGTCGAGCAGCACCTTGGTTTCTCCGGCATACTTTTTAACTTCCGCCGCTTTCCTGCTATATTCAGCACCTAGCTTGGAAGAAAAATTATGATTGGCAACATTTCTGAATGCCGATGACGCAGCTGTAGCTCGAACAAGTACCATGCCGTTGGTTACGGATTTCTCGTCATTTGTCGATTTTATAAAATCTGTATACGCCTTATCCGAAGCGGTAATTATATCAATATCAGCTTGATTTACATAACCGGCTGCACTAGCAAACGAACCCCCAGCCGACACTGCGACAAGCGCAGCTAAAATTATCCCAAAAACTTTACGCATACTTAGAATTATAATACAGAAAGTTAAATTTTACCAACCGCCGCTGGCGCCGCCGCCCGAGAATCCGCCGCCGCCAAAGCTGCTGCCTGACGAGCTGCTGCCTGACGAGCTGCTATCTGAACCTCCAGCAAGCCACCAATACCGCCGACGACTACCATTACTCCCATTACCTTTCAGGATAGCTATTACTATGATAGTAATAAAAATAACTATAAATAACATTGAAACAATTGACTCTCCATCTATATCATTGTCAGATAGATTCCTGCCTTCTGCTGCATCAATAATTCGCTTGACACCCGCCTCAACGCCGCCAGCATAATCGCCGCTGCGAAACTTTGGTGCGATTGTGTTACGGATAATTTGGCTAGCTCGCGCATCGGTTAACGAACCTTCCATACCATTGCCGACCTCGATTCGCATTTTACGGTCATTCTTGGCAATGAGCAGCAATACGCCATTACTCTTTTTCTTGTCGCCGACACCCCATTGGCGGGCTACTTTGAGGCTATATTCCTCTAGACTATCATCACTGCCAAGCGTCGAAATCATCAACACGCCGATTTGGAATGATTTTTTCTGGCGCTCAGCATTAATCAGCTGCGCAATGCGGTCAATATTTTCATTTGCCAAACTTTCCGTCTGGTCAATTATAGGACGTTCAAGCGGCGGCGCAGCAGGCACTTCTAGTTTAGCGAAAGCCGTATTACTAAACAGGCAGCCAAATAACACTGCCAATGACAACAATCCAACTAAACCAATAACAGAGCTTCGCCAACGCATATCTAGTTTTCTTGTTTGGTTGAATTTGCTGCGTTGAAATCAACCGACGGAGCTTTATTAGCGCCAGCGTCCGACTCAAAATACGGTCGCTCCTTGAAACCGAACATACCCGCTAACAAATTTGTCGGGAAAGATTTAACCTTCGTGTTATATGATTTAGCAGCGTCATTAAAGTCATTGCGCGCCACAGTTATACGATTTTCTGTACCTTCTAACTGCGATTGCAAATCCTTAAAGTTTTCCGTTGCTTTGAGCTGAGGATAGTTTTCAGCTACCGCCAACAGCCGACTGAGCGACGAGCTAACCTCGCTTTGGGCCTGCTGAAACTTGGCTATATCATCTGGATTATTGGCGTCGACTTTGATTTGCGTAGCTTTAGCGCGCGCCTCGACTACCTTTGTTAATGTCTCTTGCTCGAAATTAGCCGCGCCCTTGACGGTGTTCACGAGGTTAGGAATTAAGTCGCTGCGCCGTTGATATTGCGACTCAACCTTGCTCCATGCTGTATTAACCGACTCGCGGCTAGCCACCATGCTATTATAAGATCCAGCGACTATCATTATTAGCAGCAACACCACGCCGCCGATGACTGCTGGGATTTTCCAATTTTTCATTCCAACCTCCTGCTTATTGATACTTTTATTTTATAGGCTGCCAGCGAAAATCGCAACAAGGAGTTCATACCAGCTTATCAAGGGTGCTGCCAAATCCGGACCCAGTCAACTTCCATCGGCCAGGTCTTTCCGGTACCCAGAATAACGTCAATTGCTGTCTCGGAATCAAACAGTCCAAACGGATTACTAAGCGTCGGATTAGTGCCGTCGGCAGCTACCGGATTTTGCTGCGGATCATTCGGCGCCAAGAGGTTCCGCTTTTCTCCCCAATATTGCTTTAATACTAACGCGCCGTCGATATACCATTCAACGCCGTTTGTATCCCATAAACAACCGTACGTATGCCAATCCGCTGAATGATAGTTCGGATTTCGATAATCGGCTTTTCGATTTTTAATCATTAAAGATTTATCAAACTGGCCGCCATGATGAGCCCATAGCGTACCCAGAAACTCATCTTTGCGCATAATTTCAACCATATCAAGCTCGACATACGGCCGCTGGTTCAAACGATGCATATGATTCGACTGCGCCCAAAATGCCGGCCAAGAAGAATTTTCCGGCGGCACATTGCGCACGCCGTCAGCATCGACGCGCATCCGCACTTCGTAATAACCGCGCCCAAATGATTGCCCTTCGCCAGTATTTGGGTCGCGCGTCATGAAATTACGATTATAAGTACTATGCGATGGCGCAATCCGCAGCACAGAATTATTCACAGAGTATTCGCTTGGCTGAGTGTCGGGTTTGCCCCACTTGTGCACGCCCGCCGGGTACCATTTGAAACCTGGCGCGCCAGTATTGCCAGTGTCGATAGTACTGATTGAGTCAAAATTATCTTCAAAAGCTAAGCGATTATATTTGCCAGCTGCTGCCGGGACGGTTGGCGACGGAGTCGGTGTAGGTGTAGGTGTAGGTGTAGGAGTTGGTGTCGGATTTGGAGTTGTGTTATTATTTGCCGAAGCCGCAGAAACCGGTCTCTTGGCATAACCCAGATACTCATAACCGTCGATCTTTGGCGGCGAATACTCAACACTTTCGCCGTCTTGCACGGTCACCGTGTCGGTTGCGCCGATACTATCAATGATAGCCGAAGCCGCTTGATTGTTAAGCGCCAACCCGCCAACGCTAACCGCTAGTAACAGCAGAGCTCGGCCCTTTTTGCTGCGCAGCAAGAAATAGCCGCCCAGCGCCGCCAGCAAGCCGCCAACAGCAAAATACGCTACCAAAATCCTCGCATCGCTGCCCGTCTCAGCCAAGCGTCCGCCGCCTTGGTACGCCAGCAAAAATTCCGAATTGGCGTCGTTAGTAGTCAACGTTATTTTTCCTGAGGCGATGGAATTCTGTTCGGTTTTCGATAGCGAACTTTTGACCACGCTGCGAAGCCGAATGGTTTTTGAACCGGCATGCGCAGCCGGCGGCGCGATAAAATTCACCGCAACAACAGCGGCGATGAATAATCCTACTATTTTCTTTTTCATTGAATCCCTCAACTCTTTTTGTTTTAACGCCTGATGACGCTTATGATTATATAGCTAATGACGATACAATGCAAGCGAAATAAGTACGGGAATGCTGGATTTATTGGCGCGTAACTTTGACCATAGCGTCGCGAGCCACCGCACCATTCAAGATATAGCCAGCACGCAACTCCTCAGCTATGACTTCCTTGTCACCCTCGGCCGTTTCGTCAAACTGAACCGCTTGGTGAAGTTCGGGATTGAACGGCGTGCCAGGTTTAGCGTTAATTTTCTCGAGGCCAATTTCTTTGAGCTGTTTGTCGAGCTGTTTATTCAGGCCAGCCACGCCTTTCGCCCACGGATTATCTTTCAGTTCCTCCGGAACGTTGGCGATCGCTCGCTCAATCGTATCGATCACTGGCAATAGTTTCATAACCGACTTCGCCTGGCCCATTTGGTGCGCCGATTGTTTCTCCGCCTCCACACGCTTGCGATAATTCTCAAAATCCGCCCGCGTCCGCTGCAAATCCAGCGTCAACTCGCCCAATTGCTGCTGCAAATCCTCAGTTCTTTCATCAAGTTTTTTGTGCTGCTTTGTCATTTTCTCCTCCTTCTAAACAACCAAACTGGTTCGCCGCCGACCATACCGGGTGCAAAAGCTAAAATGCCAATCGCTGCGACTATACATATAACTATCAAAATTATCACCGCCAGCCACGTCGGTAAGCCGCTTAATAATCCGCCGAGCCACTCCGCCATTATAAGTTCGCCTCCAGCATGGCGCCAGTCCGGCGTACCAATTCCATCGTCCGGCGGTAGTTTTGCCGCGTCGGGCCGATCACGCCGATATAGCTGTTATCGCTAAACGGCGAGCGAAATTTGCTGATAATCAGCGTGGCGCCAGAACTTTTACCAATCGGGTTTTCACTGCCGATAAACACATTCAGCGGCTGGTTCGGCGCAGCCTCGTGCAGCCACGGCTCGATATTGTCAATCAGCCGAGCAATCGCTTGCACATGATCGCCCTCGACAAATTCCGGCTGGCTAAACAGCTGCGTCATGCCGTTCATATACAAGTGCGTACCAAACGACGCAAAACCAAAGTTTCCCGTCAGCTCAACCAGACTATCAACGGCGCTGCGAATTGCCCGGTCAGACTTATCAACGTGCGAATTAACGTGCGCCTCGATCGCTCTCGCACTGCGATCGATACCGCTGGGCAGTTCAGTCATCTGCGCGTCGGTGATGCCATTGACATAAAAGCGATAGCCTTTGTCGGTGGGAATGCGCCCAGCGCTAGTATGTGGCGCTTCAATAAAACCCATCTCCTCGAGCTTGGCCATTTCGCTGCGAATCGTGGCGCTGGACACGCCAAATAACTTGGCCAGCGTCACGCTGCCAACTGGCGCCGCAATCTCGGCATATTGCTCAATGATGGCAGCTAAAATCGCCTGTTGACGTTCGGTCATACTCCTATTATATCGCACATTTAGCACTCTTGCAAGGCGAGTGCTAACCAGCCGCTTTCAATTGTTCTAGTAAATCACGCGCTGCCAACCTGGCTTCATCATCCTTGCGATTATAAACGTCCGGTTTCGAGGCAATTTCGCGGACAATACGCGCAGTTTCGTCGATGTCATCATTTATAACAAAATGATAATACGGCACCTCGAGCGCATGAGTAATTTCACGAATTGCACTATTGTAGCGTTTCGGCCATTCGCGATCAAATTCCTCTTGCGAAGCGTAACGTACACTGAGACGACGACGCCATTCTTGATAATTTGGCGGTAACAAAAATATCGCTACCACGCCTGGCGACAGCTTTTTATATTCATCGACACCTTGCACATCAATATCAGTAACCGCAATTTTACCAGCATCATGAATATCCTGAATCTGCTTGACGCCAGTACCATAAACTGTACCGTGCACAAATTTCGCCTCGACAAAAGCATGACTTTCCAACAATCTAGCGGCAGTCGCTTCATCAATATAGTTATAATCAATACCTTCACGCTCCCATACACCTTTATTTTGACGCGGCTGGCGAGTCGTATACGACACAATATCAGCAAACTCTGGCGACTGCATTAACCGCTGCTTGGTCGTATCCTTGCCTGCACCCGATATACCAACGAGCAACACAATTTTGGTTTGAATAACAAGCTGGCGAACCGCTTCGCTCGGCTGATATTCTTTGATAAGCTTTTCAATTTTCGACATGATATTTATGATAACTCATCCAGCACCGATTGCCAATCAGGAAACTGCGAGCTAATAAATATTCACTTCACACAGATAATCAATCCCTCTTTAACATCACCATAAACGCTTCACTCGGAATGTCAACCTTTCCGAAGCGCTTCATACGCTTTTTACCGCGGGCTTGTTTGGCGAGGAGCTTCTTCTTACGACTGACGTCACCGCCGTACAGATAGCCGGTAACGTCCTTGCGATAAGCTCCAATATTCTCGCGGGCAATGAACCTGCCACCAATCGCCGCCTGCAACGCCACCTCAAAGCTCTGACGCGGCACCACTTCTTTGAGTTTTTTGACAATTTCCCGACCCAAGCCTGGCGCCTCCGAGCGGTGACACATCACACTCAGCGCATCGACCATCTCGCCCGCCACATAAAAATCCACCCGCACCAAATCTTCCGGCTGATACCCCGCTAGCTCATAATTAAACGAACCGTAGCCGCTGGTCACCGACTTCAATTGGTCATAAAAATCCGTCAGCAAATTGGCCAGCGGCGCCGTAAAAGAAATCAGCGCCCGCTCGTCGATGTAGCTGAGGTTTTTCTGCCGGCCGCGCTTGGCGACAATCAGCTGAATCACCGCACCGATATAGTCCTGTGGCACCACAATTTCACCATCAATCCACGGCTCGCGAACCTCAGTGATTTGTGCTGGGTCAGGTAACTCGCTGGCTGATTTGATGTCCAACTCCTCGCCGTTGGTGAGGCTAACTTGATAATCCGTGCTCGGATTGGTGACGATGAGATCCAGGTTATACTCGCGCTCCAGCCGCTCGCGAATGATGTCCATGTGTAATAAACCGAGGAAACCAATCCGCACGCCATAACCCAGCACCGGCGAATTTTCCGGCTCAAACTGCAATGCCGAATCGCTCAAACTCAGCTTTTCTATCGCCTCTTTCAGGTCGTTATAATCTTCGTTGGACACCGGGAAAAAGCCCGCGTAGACGAAGGGTTTGACTTCTTTGTAACCGGGCAGGGGTTGGACAGTGATATTTGACATATAGTCAATTATACCACCCTCCTGGCGAAGACTGATGCACTCCACTTATATCGTCGTGCCAATCAAACACAATAATATCTATAATTCACGACGGTCTAGTGCTCAATAACGTCTTTAACGGCTCGACGCTTAGAATAAGCCTGCTGTTTACCATAACCGATGCGTAGCAAAATAGTCGGGTATTCTCCGGCCAGACCCAGCGTCCTTGCCATCTCTGAGGCAATCTCTGCTTCTTCGTTTGGCTGGTTCAGATAGGCATGAGCGATCCCAAGCTCCGTAGCAGTCAGCAAGAAACGCTGCAGCGTCCGACCCAAGTTCACCCATTCGCGCCGACTATTTTCTCTTGTCGTAAAGAGAACCAGATGAGAAGCCGATGCTATCTTGTCGCGATCAGCCTTATTCTGCGTCTTAGCATTGATAGCCATCGCCATGATTGGCTCAGCCATCCAGCGCGGCACATTAGGCGCACCAAACACGGCATAGCTCAGTCCGTCAAGTGTCTGATCTTGATGTTTTTTGTTAAATCGCATCCAGCTTTTCAGCTCAGCCTTAAATGCCTCTTTTTGCATTTGATTCGTATTCCCCTGAAGAACGTATTGTTCAATATCATTAAACTGTTTGGTTTGACGCGCATAATAATGAACCGAAATCCCCTTTTCACTGCAGACAGATTGTAATTTCCTTAGCGCATCTAGAGCAATTTCCTCACCGCTATAAACACTGCGATTAGTCTGCCGCGCGTCTATCTGATTGAACAATGGATTTGGCTTAATATCCGCCTTTTCCATGAGCGAAACCGTAACAACGCCTGTATCACCAACCGAAACGGCAGATTTATAGCCCTTAGTTTGCGCCGCCAAGCAAAGATTCTCTACTGCACAGCCCAAACTCACAAACAACTCCCTGTCGTCAGGATCGACCACTGGCAACCTTCTATCAAAATCAGGGTAAACTTCTACCGCCGACTCGTTCTGACGAAATTTCCACGGCTGAGTATTATGGCCTGACGGCGCCTTGACAGCTTGCGCAACCAAAAATTCAAAGCTAGCTGATGATATGTTGTTACTGCGAGACATTCTTACCATAATTCTACCCAATACGCGAGCCTCCCGTACTAACCCACCACCTTTGCAACCAAAAAGCAGGCCTCGTACACTGTAGTT
>CALGPW010000015.1:0-17915 GCA_937959535.1 uncultured Candidatus Saccharibacteria bacterium | reverse complement strand
TAGTACGAAAACGTTGACATGGCGATTCATATGTGATATATATATATCAGCTTTTCGCTCAAAGTTACCCAAAAGAGGGGCGGAAGGTTGCCCTTTTTTGCTTTGTGCGAATCGATGATTTCTAGGAGGAAATCATGTACGACAACACCGCCTCGATCAGGCACGAGGTCACCGGCCTCCGCAGGGATGCCGCCCGGCTCCGCAAGGAGGTCGCCCACCTCAGAGATGAGCGCGACGCGCTCCGAGAGGAGCGTGACGAGCTCCGAGAGGAGCGTGACGAGAGCAGAGAGGATGCTAGGGCCCTCTATGAGGTCATTGTCTTGCTGACCGCTATGCTGCTTTAGGCAGCATTGCATAGAGGGCTAACGCCCGCCGAGAAAATAGCTCGCTAGAGGTTTAAAACCCTCAGCGCGGCCCTCTGGCGGGCTATTTTCTTTGGTTTATTGCCGTTTCTTATACTCTTCCAGCGCTGCGCGGGCGGCTTGCTGCTGGGCGGTTTGCTTGCTAGGACCTATACCTTTGCCCATCAGTTTATCGCCGACATAAGCGCCGAGCGTGAAAACCTTGTCATGGTCTGGGCCGTCTTCGGCGATGACTTTGTAGACTGGCGTAGCGCCGTCGACGCGCTGGCTGATTTCTTGCAGATGGCTTTTAGGGTCGCGCCAAGAGCCGCTCTCTAAAATCCCGTTAAGCTTACTGATTGTATGCTTCTCGATAAAGGCCGCCGCAGTATCATAGCCGCGCTCCAAATAAATCGAACCGATCACTGCTTCGTAAGCATTGGCTAGAATCTGATGGCGCGCCCGCTCGGAACCATGCTTCTCGCCGCGGCTCATCCGCACCAATGACTCATAACCAAGCTCTTCGCCAGATTTAGCGTTGCTAGTGGTGTTAACTAGCGCCGCCCGCCAGCTAGTCAGGATACCTTCCGGCTCGTCATAATGTTTATACAGATAATCCGTCACTACCAGCTCTAGCACGGCGTCGCCCAGAAATTCTAAGCGCTCATTGTGCTCGCTCACCGATTTTTTGTGCTCGTTGACGTAGCTGCGATGTGTCAAAGCAGTAATCAGAAGCTGAATGTCTTTATATTCAAAACCTAATTTCTGCTTCGCCCAATCTTGGTACGGCCCGGTTGGCATACCACTCATCTTTCCTCCTTTTCATATTTTGTAAGTTTATAAGTTTTCTTGGCGGATCCGCGTTTTAGCTTTCAACATTAGCTTGGCGATGTCTTCGTATTCGATCAGCTCGAGCGCCTCGTTGAACGGGAACCATTTGATGCCTTTCATCCAATCCTCTTTCTGGATTTCATCGCCGCTGGTACGAACGCGCACCAAATAAATTTGCGTCGTCATCAAAACGAGCTTGTCTAGACGGCGATAGCGAAAATGAATTTTGCCCAGCCAGCCTAGCATATCAACGTCGTGCAAGCCAGCTTCCTCGCCAATTTCGCGGCGAGCAGTCTGCACGGCTGTCTCGCCCTCCTCGATGTGGCCTTTGGGAATTGTCCAGCGGTCTTTGGCATCCTGAATCAGTAAAATCTCGATACCCGACTCGCCGTGACGGAAAATCACGCCGCCGCTAGTCGGCTCGCGGACGATTTCTTGGATAGACGCCGAACGCGACTTTGTTAAATATTTGCGTATATGATCAAACTTGCTTTTGTTGGCCTTCGGCTTTGGCATTATCTGACCCTTCCTCGACAAATTTGCGATAAGCAGTACCCAGTACGCCGTTAACAAACTTGCTCGAATTATCAGAACCAAACGCTTTGGCTAACTCAATCGCTTCGTTGATGGCGACGCGCGGCGGTACGGTATCTTGATGATGCAGTAATTCGTACAGGCCAATCCGCAAGATTACCCTGTCGATCCGCGCTATCTGCGTAATTGGCCACTCGGGCGCAATCGGCTGCAGCTGCCGGTCAAGCTCCTCCTGCTGGCTAACAACACCGCTAGCCAGTCCTTCTACGAAAGCGATGTCGTCAATCGCCGAACGGTAACGCTCGACATCGCGCTTCAAGATATCATCTAACGCGGCACTGTTGTCGCCAGACTGCCGGCGCAATTCCAATTCGTATAGCGCTTGCAGCGCAACAATCCGACCAAGGTGTCTATTCGATGCCATTCGCGTTTGTTTCCTTTTATTATCTCACCGTTTTTGTTTGAAACGGTTATTTCTGCTTGGTTGATGATTTTTTCTTGCCAATCAATACCTTGACTGGCGAATGGCCGTTAACGCGCTTGGCTAACTTCTCGACAAGATGGCTGCGACGCATGCCAGTCTTGCGAGGACTTGATTGTTTCTTTGGCTGTGCCATGAAATGTTCTCCTTCTCGGTTTGTATAAACTTAGTAGTATTATACGCTAAAGCGAGGCTTTTCTCAAGTATTTGACATTATAGCGTTATCGTATTTTAATTATTGACTTTTTATATCGATTATGCTATAATAAAGATATGAATCATGAACAAAATGTTGGTAAACGCGAGAAATTAATTACTACTGCCGCTGCTATAGGTTTGAGCACAGCAGCGTTAACAGGCTGCGGTATCGGCGACTACGGAGCCAGCAACGCCGAAACGCCTAACCCAGCAGCTGTGGCTGAGCAGAAAGCTGTCAGTTTAGTCGGCGAATATAGCGAGCATCCCGAGGAATTCGATGAATCGGCGATTGTCCGCGTAGGTGTTCCAGAAGGTAGTAGCGTCAATGGAGCGGCTACCGCCTATGTTGATCGATACGGACAAGAGCAAGGCTGGACGGGCCCGCAGTGCGATTTAGAGCACGGCGTTGTCAATGAAGCCGCCGCCGAAATCAGCGGCGTACCACAACCAGGCGCAGAAGTAGTCATGTACCATGTCGATCTGAACGGTGACGGCACAGTTGATGTTACGCCAGTTGGCGTTGAAAATCCAACAAAGTAATAGCGTATGGGTTCAGAAACGCCACTTGCCATTTGTAAGTTTGCAAGGACGGAATCACGCCACAATATTGATGAGCTTGCCCTTGACGTAGATAACCTTCTTCGGCTCAGCCAGCACGAATTTCTGGACGTTGGCGTCGGCTAGTGCTAGCTCCTTGATCTGCTCTTCACTAGCATCAGCAGCGACCTCGAGTTTAGCGCGCAGCTTGCCATTGACTTGCACGATAATGAGCAAACTGTCACTAACAATTTTAGCATTATCCCAGGCAGGCCAGGCGGCAAAATCGAGCTGCGAAGTTTCGCCTAGCTGCTGCCACAATTCGGCAGCCATGTGCGGCGCAAACGGCTGTACCAATTGCACTAGCGTTTTGAGATGCGGGCGCCAATCTTCGCCGTAGCCCGCCACTTTCAATTTGTACAAATCATTCACGCATTCCATCAGTGCTGCAATCGCCGTATTAAAGCTGAGCCGATGAATGTCATCGGTGACTTTTTTGGTAGTAGAATTAATAATGGTATCAAGCTTCTGAGCATCAGATGTGCCAGTTTTGTCGCTGTCGTCAAATTCTTGCACTAGCGTCCACAAGCGATTAAGAAAACGATAAACACCAGCAATGCCGCGGCTGTTCCAGCTAGAGTTCTCGTTGATCGGCCCCAAGAAAAGCTCAAACGTACGCAGAGCGTCAGCGCCATAGCCAGCGTTGATGACTTCGAGCGGATCGACGACATTACCGAGACTTTTGCTCATTTTGCGGCCGTCCTCGGCTTGAATCAAACCATGGTAAACTAACTTTTTAACTGGCTCGGCAAAATTTGTCAACCCAAGCTCGCGAAAGACATGCGTCCAAAAGCGCACATACAGCAAATGGGCCGTCGCGTGATCGCCGCCGACATACATATCGAGCGGCGCCCAATAATTTGCCTTGTCTGGCGCCCAAGCCTGCTGCGCATTGTGCGGATCGGTATACCGCAGCAAATACCAGCTACTGCAAGCATAACCATCCATCGTGTCGGTCTCGCGCCGAGCTGGGGAGCCGCAAACCGGACAAGTCGTCTGCACCCAGTCTTCTTGCGCCGCCAAGACTGATTTGCCATCGCCGCGCGGCTGGAAATCATCGACGTCTGGCAATAGTACTGGCAAATCACTTTCTGGAACTGGCACTGCGCCGTGCTCCGGACAATAAATAATCGGAATCGGTGCGCCCCAATAGCGCTGGCGGCTGATCAACCAATCGCGCATTTTGTAAGTAATTTGCGACTTGCCTTTACCCTCTTGCTCGAGCCAAGCGACAATTTGCTCGCGAGCATCCTCGCTGCGCGTACCGTCAAAAGCGCCAGAATTCACCAAAACCCCTTCGCCGTGATAGCAAGCGTCGGTGTCAATGTCATCCTCGGGCCTCTCGATCACCTCAATGACTGGCAGCTCAAATTCCTCGGCAAAAGCAAAGTCGCGGTCGTCATGCGCTGGCACGCCCATCACCGCACCAGTGCCATAGCCCCCCAGAACATAATCGGCAATCCAAATTGGAATCTTTTGGCCAGTCGCCGGGTTGATAGCATAACTGCCGCTAAAAACACCTGTTTTTTCTTTGGTGTCGTTGCTGCGTTCAATCTCTGATTTCTTGACGGCATCATTAATATAGTTCTCGACCAATTCACGCGTTTCATCGGTCAACAGCGTGCGCGCTAATGGATGCTCGGGCGCTAACACCAGAAAGGTTGCGCCAAAAATCGTATCAGGACGCGTCGAGAAAACAGTTATCGTATCGTCGCTACCGTCAACTTGAAAAGTAATCTCAGCGCCTTCACTTTTACCAATCCAGTTAGTCTGCGCAATTTTGATTTTGTCGGGCCAATCCATCTCTGGCAGTTCGGCAAGCAGCTGCTCGGCATAAGCGGTGATCCGGAAGAACCACTGCTTCATAGATTTCTTGACAACAACCGAGTCGCAGCGCCAGCATTTGCCGTCAATCACTTGTTCGTTGGCGAGAACTGTCTTATCTTTTGGACACCACCATTGCAGCGATTCTTTTTGATAGGCTAAATCCTTTTCAAACAGCTTAGTAAATATCCACTGCGTCCACTTGTAATATTCTGGGTCGCTGGTATTGATCTCGCGCGACCAATCGATACTAGCACCGACACTGCGCAATTGTTTTTTGAAATTCGCAATATTGTCAGCGGTAGTTTCTCGAGGTTTGCGGCCAGTTTTGATAGCGTAATTCTCGGCCGGCAAGCCAAAGCTATCCCAGCCAATCGGATACATTACGTTATAACCGAGCGCTCGGCGAAAACGCGCCACCGCATCGACAATGGAATGCTCCATAAAGTGGCCGGTATGCATACCTGCACCGCTTGGATACGGGAACATGCCCGTCACATAGTATTTTGGCTTGGCGCTTGACTCGTTCGTATGATAACGCTGGTCATCCGCCCAGATTTGCTGCCATTTCGGCTCAATTTCAGAAGGGTTATAGTGTCTCATCAACTATCAGTATAACAGATAAAACACAGCTGGTTCTAGTAATTAATCGTCGTAATCGCCATATTCTAAGTCATTATCAGTATCAACGGTTGGCGCAGATAAATAACTACCGCCAGCTACCGACTGAAAAGATTGGCTGATCGCACTTGCCCACTCTTCAGCGCTTATGGCGTCGCCTGGAACAGCGACCTGCGAACCTTTGCTAAAATCAATAACTGTTTTGGCGCTAACATTGTAGTTTTTGTTGGAACGGCTATCGGTCTTAAGGTTAGCGGCCTTAACGTCAACGCCGCGCAGTTCATGCGACCATTGCGATACCCAAACGGTCATGGTAGCGTCAGCTTTTGACTTGGCTTTTTTGGCAGACTTGTAAGTATCAGACGACGAAGACGAAACGTTCGGTGCGCAAGATTCAACGCTTTTAGCGAAAGAGGTTTCTCGAAAGTCCTTCCAGAAAGCCTCTGCCTTGTCGTCATCAACTGATACGTCGTAGCCAAAATTACCATTTTGCGACTTAACTTCTTTGTCGATAATTATAAATGGATGTTTTTTGTAAACGCTGGAAATTTGATGCTTAGCCTTGTCGTCTTTGGAGTATTTTTTGTAAGCATCAATCACACACTGTAGTTGATCGGCTGATTTTTTATTCTGTTTGCGAACATCAGCTAGTGAATATTTTGCCCATTTACCGTCAATCTTTTTCAGGTGTTTTTCGGCCTGAGCTGGCAACTTTTGATGTAGAATAGACAACGTTTCCTTGATGCTTGATACGATATTGTCAACCTTGAAATAGACCGTACCGTTGTCAGTTGCCAAGCCGCTAGCCTTGAGAGACAGCTCCTTGCCATTCACCTCCAAAGCCAACTCGGCATTTGCGTCAAATTTCGGCGTATTTTCAGCGCCAGTATCAAATGTAAATTTTTTGAACTTAATGTTCACGCCGTCGGCTTCATAGGAAAAGTTTGAGTTCACGGTAGTTTTAGTCGAGACTTTGGTAGCCAGCGGCAATTTGCTAACCGCGTCGAGCAAGACGTTTTCTGGCTTCTGATAAAACGCATAAGCAGTAGCGCCAGCAATCGCCAGCAGCACAACTAATACTGCGGCGCAAATAGCAATGATCAAGCCTACTTTAGACTTTCGCTGGCCCATCGCCATCTGCGGCGGCAACGCTGGCTGAGCTATAGGTTGAGCCACAGTCTGGTTGGCGGCAACCGGAGCGGCGGCTGGCTGTTCTGTCACAGCATTTACAGCACTGGATTTTGCAGCGGATTGTTCGGCGGGCGCTGGCGCTGGTGTCGTCGTGCTTGTTGAAACTTTAGCTTTTTTACTGGTCTCGGTTTTGGTCTTGGTTTTGGGCTTGTCAGAAACCCTCTTTTTAGTGGTTTTCGGCTTCTTTGGCGCACCGTCTTGTTTCATTGCTAGCTTACTCCTTTACTCCTTAACTTAAACCTATTATACACACGATTAAAATTGCTGGAAATATTTGTCTTTGATAGCTAGCCATTTATCGCTTTGGCGGACTAATTCAGCGTCCTCGGTCATGTCGCAGAGCACCTTAACACATTCTTCGAGGAATATTTCGTTCTGCGAGCCTTTGACCAGCACTACCGTCCCCGGCTCGGTTATTGAACGGACGAACTCGCCAGCTTCAATAGCGTTGCGCGCCACATGAACTTGGCAACCTGTCGAACGGGCCGCTGGTGCTAAGTATTGCGTCGCCGCCACGCCGACGACTACCACCCACGACAAAAGATTCGGATCGCACATGCGACCGAGCTTCTCGTGCTCGGCCTGGCTGCTGCCGCCAAGCTCTAGCATATCGCCAAAAACAGCCACACGACTCGGTACGTCCGTGAACTCATACAGAGTTCGCAGCGCTGCCTGGGCCGCTGCCGGGCTAGAATTATAAGTGTCGTCTATAATAGTCACGCCGCCAATGCCGCGCAGCAGATTCATCCGCCCCGGCACTGGCTTGAGGAGCGACAGTCCGCGTATAATGTCTTCCACTGGCAACCCGAGCATCATTGCCGCGCCAACCGCCCCCATGATCGGGCGCAAGCTATGCTCGCCCACTACTTTAATAGTAGCAGGAAAACGAATATCGTTAGGGGCAATAACCGTGCCGCTGTAGCCGTTTTCGTCAAGCTGTTGTTGCTCAAATCGAAACTCTGCTAGCCCAGTCGTGCCGTAAGTACTAAAGTTTGCCGATTCCAAGAAATCCGCAAATCGCCCGTCGATGTCATCGCGGTTAATTAGCGTATATTCAGAAAATTTAGCAACAAATAGCTCTTCTTGAGCCACATGTTCAATTGAGCCAAAAAATTCCATATGTTCAGGTGTTATCGCCGTAACTAGCGCAATATTCGGCCGCAAGTAAGTGCCGAAATCCATCATCTCGCCTGGATGGTCAACGCCCAATTCTTGGATGATGACATCAACATCCGCCGGACTATAGACGCGGCGATGCGCTGCTCTAAAAACCCCCAGCCACGCCAATGGGCTATGCAGTCTCTCTGGTAAGTTAATGCCTAGAATCGCCAATGGCGCCGACACTTCTGAATTGTGATTACCCTCGTGCATGCGGACGCGAAAACGCTGCGACAACAACCTGCCGAGAGCACGCTTGGTGCTAGTTTTGCCAACACTGCCAGCAACAACTATCAATCTGACATGCGGATGCAGCTCAAAGTACTTAACGACATACTTTTGAAGCTTCTTCTTGATATACTTTTTGAACATAATTCTATCATACCGTATACGGTTAAGAAATTGAAATGTGCGCCATCATTCTAGCAGTCCAAAACCGCGAATCGGTCCATCGCGGCTGAGATCCGACTGTTGAATGTTAATCACGCCGCCCTCGTTACCGCCAATAGTCGTCACCTTGCCGTTATCGTATTTGAGCACAAAGTTCACATGCTCGCCATGACGACTGGCGTTGTCGTACATAATAGCGTCGCCAGGCTGCAACTGGTAGCCGCTATTTGCGGCACGGAACTTACCAGCGTTACGATAATGCGTCTCGAGACTGCGCACACCTGGGATACGCCAACCGCCGCTATGCGGATTAGTTAGCGGCGCGCCAGCTTGGCGGCTGACCCAACTAACAAAATTTGCGCACCAATCCTGCTTCTCACCCTGGCTATAAAACGGGCCAGGCTGCGGATTGTCATATTGTTGGCGAAGTATATTTACAGCGCGAGCACGTAGCGGCGACAGCTTATCTACCTGAATATCAGGGAATTTTTCACGAGCTGGTTGCAATTTAACGGCAGTATAGCCACCCGATGAACGAAATGTAAAGTAGGTCGCTGCGCACACCAAGACAATTACCGCTACCAAGACTACACCGAAAATTATCGGCCCGCGCCAAGATGCTTGCTTTCGCTGAATACTTCTCATTAAAATTATTATACCTGCTTTCTAGCCTAAAGAAAAACACTCTCCGGCGGGGAGAGTATTTTACTGGTGGCTCCTACTAGACTCGAACTAGTGACACAAGGCTCTTCAGGCCTCTGCTCTACCAACTGAGCTAAAGAGCCACAAAACTACCTTATGATTGTACTAAAAATCTGACGAGCTGGCAAGAAAAAAGCCAAGGCTCCTTGGAATTTATTCGCGCGCCGTTATTATTTATTATGGCGGTGATACTGATGAGTCAGCGCGTGACCCTTGCCGCGGCGCAATAAATATAAATTAACAGGGTACGACACTAGGAACGCGGCAGTCATGCATAGTAGCCGGCTTGCCCAATACATCGGATGAGTGAGGTCTTTATTCATGGCGCCTGGCACAACAAGCATGATGACATTGTCAACGATGATCATCGACAGAATTGATAACGTATCGGCAGCGAAAACCAATTTGAAGGCTTTGATGAACGATAGCTTAGCGCTTATCAGCGGGATAGTTGATACAGTATAGCCAGACGTAAATGCCAAAACCGATGCCAAAATTACCGTGGCGTGCGGTGTAAATCCAGCGTGCGTGCCGATGGTGACGCCGAGCATTTCGCCGATCATGCAGCCCGCCAAACAGTGTAAAGTCGCTGCTAATGCCATGTGTTTGGTTGAGGTTTTTGTATTGCAGTGAGGGTGAGATTCGTGGTGCATCATTTCGTCCTTATATTATTTAACTCGTATAGATTAAGTAGCTCTTCTACGGCTTCATTTTGCTGGATTTCATCGCCCGAGGCTATTTTGTCAGCAATGTGCGTGCGCAAGTGCCGCTCCAAAATGAGCTTATTGAGCGATGCCAGCGACTTTTGCAGCGCTAGGCTTTGCGTTAAAATATCCATGCAATATGCGTCGTCGGCAATTTGCTTCTCTAGTCCGCGCATTTGCCCTAAAATAATTTTTGTGCGGTGCAGAGCTCGCCGCTTGATATCTGCTGTATCCATAAAGTCATTATATACCCCCTGGGGGTATTATGTCAACCTACTTAGCACATATTCAAAGCTTGACTGATTATAAGTATTTACTAACGTGAACAGCCTATTTTAGCTGAGTAGCCTTAGAATACTTCAGCGTAGTAACCAAGAAAATAATGGCTGGCGGAATAATAAATACCATATACGCTAGTACTGTGATCAAGGATTTTTCGGCAGGCAGCATCCACAGCGGCATGCTACCAACTGCAGGGCTGGGGTCGTTGTCCTTTGCGATACCAAATAAACCATGCATGAATAACATACCTACATTCAGCATCAGCATGATTGAACTTACAATTCGCCATAGCCGCAGCCTCGCTAACGGCGAATGAGCTGTCCCGAGAGTCAAGCAAAACGGTACCAAGAAAAGATTAACTATTACAGGTCCAAAAAACGGCTCGTCTTGCATGCGAGCAATAAACATCAAAAAAGCCCCGACGAAGAAAACAATCAGGGTAATTGTTGTACTGCGCGCTAGATGAAAAACAATATTATTACTACCATTAACAAACTCTCGATGCTGCTGAATAATACCTTTAGGAGCGTCGTTGGGGTTTGTAACCGCCTCCGCCTCAGGTTCTACTGCTAACTGTTGGTTTGCCATTTGCGGTGATTGACTAGGTAACGGCTGTGCTGTTGGTGTCACTTGCGGCGCTTGGTCGGGCATTGGCTGCATCGTTGGCGTTGTTTGTGAAACTGGCGACTGCAGATTCGCGTTTTGCTGATCATTGTTCATATGGTTATTATACCGCTTTGGTGCTAGAATATCATTATAAAACAGGAGGAATTTATGGAAATAATGATAGTAATTTTAGTCATCGTGGCTATTTATGTGCTGAGCGGTATCAAGGTAGTCAATCAATACCAGCGCGGCGTGGTGCTGACGCTCGGTAAATTTACTGGTGTGCGCGAACCGGGCCTAAGGGTGGTAGTGCCGATTTTTCAGACGATGATGATGGTCGATGTGCGTTCCACGCCGATTGACGTACCGAAACAAGAAGTCATCACCAAGGATAACGTCACTGTCGGCGTTGACGCGGTGGTCTATTTCCGAGTGATTAACGCACCAAAGGCGGTGCTAGAGACGACCAACTACATTTACGCCACCAGCCAATTCGCCCAAGCTGCTCTACGCGATGTCACTGGCAACGTTGACATGGATGATCTCTTGGCCAAGCGCGAGGAGATTTCACAGCAGATCAAGGAGATTGTTGATGCCGAGACCGACAAATGGGGCATCGATGTCGAGAATGTCAAGATTCAGAATATCGAACTGCCGGGTGATATGAAGCGGGCCATGGCCAAGCAAGCCGAGGCCGAGCGCGAGCGCCGCGCCAACATCATCAACGCCGACGGTGAAAAGGCTGCCGCTGAAACACTGGCACAGGCGGCGGAGATCCTGGCGAAAACCCAAGGTGCGATTAACCTACGTACACTGAATACCCTGGAACGTATCTCCACCGAACCATCACAAAAGACGATGATGCTCTTCCCAATTGAACTGATTGACGCGATTCGCGGGAATAAAAAGTAAGAAATAACCATGAGCGAACAAAACCGCACCGAAGAATTTAGTGTCAACGGTGATCAAGTTGTCGAGAAGGTCAAGCAGCTTATCAAAGAAGGCAACGTCCGCCGCGTTATAATCAAGAACGAAAAAGGCGAAAGCATCATGGAATTCCCAGTCACTGCCGGCGTGGTCGGCGCATTATTACTACCGACACTTGCAGCACTCGGCGCGGCGGTGGCGTTGATGGCGCAGTGCACAATCGCGGTAGAGCGGCGGGATTAAAATCATACACTCGATGGATATAGTCTAGCTTGCCGTAGTCTGAAACAGACAAGTATCTGCCGCAATTGCATTCTCCCGCGCTTTCAGGCATAATCATAACCAGTATGTACTATATCAATAGGATTGAGTTGGGGCGGACTTTGGCGGGGCGCGTAAGCGATTTGAAGGGCCAGGAAGCGGTCGTTATCGCGTTGAAAGAAGATGCGCTGACAGCTTGCATTGGTTTGGCGAGCGAGATTAACGCTTGGGTGTTTCCTTTGCTTAGCAAGCGAATCATTATCCCTGGCGATCCGCGGGTGGTCGGGCTGATTGACCCGGCGGGTATGTTCACGTGGAACCCCGACCTGGAAAAACCGCAGCGCGACGGCATTGAGCTAGAATCCCGCTCGGTACTAGAAGACATGAAGCGCCAGGCGTTTTCTGAGCTGAATCGCATCCTTGATCAGTACGGGACATTTTCTAAGGACGGACTCAACGGAAGAGTACTGCTACTGACTGGCGACATCGTCGAAGACCGGATAGAGATTGCGATGGCTCTGGAATATTTGAAGAGCGTGCGCTACAGAGCCTTATATGGACTGGGCGGCAATGTAGATAGTACGGCGGCAGATTATTTTCACCTGCAAACCGACAAAGACGTCGCCCTGGATGTCATGACTCATATGTTTCCGGCAGAGCATTATTTTGAACAAAAGGATAGCTACACGCCGGAAGAGTGCCGCTTGTTAGTAACAAATATTTCGCAATATTGGACATAGAAAGGAATAATCATTATGAACCCAAATCCGTTTATATCAGCAGATCAAGAACCAGCGCCAGCTCAGTCGGATTCGCTGGCGGACAATAGTGCGTCCGCAGCTATGCCAGAAGCGCAATTTCAACCGGCAACCGAGCCGGCAGCACAACCCCAGCCTGCAACCACACTAGCAGCACAATCCCAGTCTGCCGCACAGCCAACGACGCAATTTCAACCTGCGTCTGCGCCGATTAGCGACGACGAGCTAGCTGAAGCTAACCAAAATATCCAGACTGTTTTCGACGCCTTCTCGTCGCGGGTGGTCGGACAGGAGAACTTGCGGACGGCTTTGATGGTAAGCTTGATGACTGGCGGGCATATTCTACTGGAAAGCGTACCAGGACTTGCCAAAACGACAGCCGTGCAGACGCTAGCCGCCAGCGTACAGGGCTCTTTCAAGCGTATTCAATGCACGCCAGACTTGCTACCAAGCGACATCATCGGTACGCAGATTTACGATTATAACAAGGGCGAATTTCGCACCGAGCTAGGCCCAGTTCACGCCAATTTCGTACTACTGGACGAAATTAACCGCTCCAGCGCCAAAACCCAAAGCGCCATGCTGGAAGCGATGCAGGAAAAGCAGACCAGCATCGGCGGACAACGCTACGATCTACCGAAACCTTTCATTGTGCTAGCTACCCAGAACCCGATTGAACAGGAAGGAACTTACGAGCTGCCAGAGGCGCAGCTAGACCGCTTTTTATTGAAAGAAGTTTTGTCGTACCCTGCTCCGGACAAGGAATTAGAGATTTTGAAACGCATAGAATCTGGCAAGCTAAGCGAGGCGCCGAATAATAGCAACACGCCAAATATCGAGCTAGCGGCAGTCGAGACGCTGCAAAACTTGGCGCAAAAAGTATACATTGACGACGCCATTAAGAATTATATCGTGAAAATTGTCTCGGCAACGCGCAATCCAGCCTCAATCATACCAAGCCAAACGGCGCGCTACGTCCAATACGGCGCCAGCCCGCGCGCCAGCATTGCTTTCCAACAAGTCGCCAAAGCCCTCGCGCTGATTAACGGCCGCAATTACGTTATTCCAGAGGACGTCAAACAATTACGCCACAGTGTATTGCGCCACCGCATTATCCTCAACTTTGAAGCCATCGCCGACCAAGTTCATCCGGAAGTTATCATTGATTCGATATTTAACGCTGTTCCTGTGCCGTAATATGCCAAGTCTCTTCGCCAAAGTCAAAGCCAAGATGGATCTCTACGCCCACGAAAAGGTGCGGAGTTTGTTGGACGGTCAATACGGCTCGGTATTTAAGGGGCGCAGTCTCGATTTCGACGACTTGCGCGAATACATTCCTGGCGACGACGTAAAAGATATCGACTGGAAAGCGACTGCCCGCAGCAGCGGTATCCGAATCCGGCGCTACCAAGCAATCCGCAAACATAATATTTTACTAGTAGTCGACACTGGCCGCCACATGGCAGCGACCGGTAAAAGCGGCAGCAATAAGCGCGACATCAGTATCATGGCTGCCGGAGTCTTAGGCTATATCGTATTACGGCACGGCGATTTGATCGGACTGGTGTCCGGCGACGCCAAGAATAACACCTATATTCCTTTCAAAAGCGATGACCGGCATATCGAGCAGCTACTGCGGCACATTGAAAAGAACACTCAGCTAGCAGCAGCGCCGAGCAATATCGTGAATCAGCTTGAATATATTGCACGCAACTTACGGCGTAAGATGATGCTGGTGGTGGTCGCCAACGACGATGAACTGACCAGCGAGCACCAGCATATTATCCGGCGGCTGCGCGCCCAGCACGAGATATTATGGATAACTGTCAATGACGCTTCAGGACTTGACGGCAGCCGCGATTTTTATGATATTGACGATTTGGCCGAGCTGCCTTATTTTATTCGCAAACAAATGAAACTGCAGACTGATTTCGACCGCAGGCAGCAATCATACTACCGCGAATATTCCACAGCCCTGGAGCGTTTGGGCGTTATCAGCGAGCGAATTTCCGGAGAAGAGGACGTCGTCGGCAGTTTCTTTTCGCTGTTAGAAAGGCAAAAGCATGCGCGCTGGCACTGAGCTTCGCGAATGGGTAGATTATGACCCGCTGTGGCTGGTTGTCGGCTGCCTGCTTTTAAGTACGATTATTTTATGGTACGGATTTGTGTTTTACTCTACTCGCCGCCGCTCTCACCGCAGCCTGGCTACGCTCAAACCAAAACCGTACAGGCCGCCAGATTTGACTGATTTGAAACAGAAATACCAACGGCTAATTGATGAAATTGAACAAAATCATACTGCCGGAAAGCTATCCTCGCGCAAAGCCCACCAGAAATTAAGCCACGTTCTTCGTATGTTCGTAGTCGAGATAAATGGCCACCGCGTTGACACGTTGACGCTGCGAGATTTAGAAAAGACTCGCTATAAAACATTGGCGACCGCCATCAAACAATTCTATATTCCTGAATTTACCGCAGTTGAGCAAGGCAGCGTTGCCGAGGCGGCGGCACTAGCCAGAAAGACGGTAGCAGCATGGAATTAGTTTTTTGGCAATTGTCGCTGGCGTTAATTATAATTATCGCCCTGCTGTGGTTTGCCGCGCCGATTATACTCCGCCGATACAGCCGATCGAAACGCCACGACGCGCCTAGGCAAAAACTCCCTATCGCTAATACATCGCGGCTGCGCGCTTTCCCGCTCTATATTCAGCAGGTTAAGCGGTATAAAAAAATGTTAGCGGTTGTACTGGGACTGCATGCGCTCCTGCTGGTTATGATGATTATTCTCACTGGCCGCCCGTCGTCGGTGGCTGTCGTTTCTCCCGAGGTAAAAAATCGCGACATTGTGTTATGCCTTGATGTGTCGCGGTCGATGTATGAATATGATGTGGAGATTATTAAAACTTACCGCACATTGGCGCAAAAATTTGACGGAGAACGGCTCGGTTTAGTATTGTTTGACCGCTCGCCGGCAGTGATATTTCCTTTGACAGACGACGCCAGCCTAATTGATAGCAAGCTAGCGCTGATCGAAAAGGCATTGACGCCGCCTGGAACGTTAGAATATTTTGATATTTTATCTGGCACGGTAGTTTCGAACGGGCAAGGCTCGTCGCTAATCGGCGACGGACTAGCGAGTTGTATCGGCCGCTTCGACAAATTGGACAGCAAACGCTCCCGGAGCATCATTTTAGGAACCGACAATCAGCTAGCTGGCACACCGATAATTTCCCTGCCCGAGGCAGCAGAGCTGGCCAAACAAAAAGATATCCGCGTATACGGCATTTACCCGAATAGTAATAAAAATCGCGAGACCGAAGCGGCAGAATTGAAGCGAACCATGTTGGCAACCAGCGGCGATTACTATGCACTGCACGACAAAAACACAATTCCAAACATTGTCCAAAAAATCGCCGCCCAAGACGCCTCCCGCTTCAAAGGTACGCCGCGCGTTACTCGCACTGATCAGCCGCAATTATTACTATACGGCATGCTTATCATCATAATTTCCCTTATTATTATCGATTGGAGGCTTCGCATATGATAATGCAACCGATTTTGCCGTGGTATCTGTTGCTGATAATTCTGGTAGTTGCTGCAATTTTTACCGGCTGGAGGATTTTTTCCAAACCGATATCCAACCGGCGAGCGTGGCTGCGGCGGTTCTGTATTGTCTTGCTCATCATTACCGCTTGTTTTCGCCTAGCTATTCCTGGCGAAGTAAAAGAATGGGGCGCGCCGCTAGTCGATGTTTATGTTGTCATAGACACAACGATGAGTTCTGCTGCCGAGGATTATGATAACGGCCAGCCACGAATCAACGGCATGCGCCGCGACGCCAAAGAAATTGCTAAAAAGCTGGTCGGCGCGCGATTTAGCCTAATAACTTTCAATAATAAAACTTTTGTCAATTCGCCGTTATCAACGGACGTCAGAATGTTTGAATCGGCAGTTGACACAGTAAATATCATCAGCGAAAGCTATGCCATGGGCAGCTCAATTGATGCGCCGATTGACACCATCGCCTCGGAAATTACTCGCACCAAGCATAAAAATCCCGAGCGCACCTCGCTGCTATTTTACCTGGGCGACGGCGAGCAAACCAGCGACGCCTCGCCAAAGTCATTCGCCAGCTTAAAGCCCCTGCTGGGCGGCGGCGCGATCATGGGATACGGCACCGCTGCCGGCGGAAAAATGAAAACGCCAAGTTACAGCGGCGGCTTTGACGGTTTTTATTTGCGCGGGCCAGATTTGAAATATGCCGTATCAAAAATCGACGAGACAAATCTTAAAAACATCGCTAGCCAAGCAGGTTTACCGTACACACACCGGCAAACCCCAGATTCTATTGACACTGTCGTCAAGAACGGCTCCGTCGATAAAGCCGTTAGCAGCAGCCACTCGTTTGACGGCTACAACGATATATATTGGATAGCGATATTTGCGGCTGCTATTTTGCTGGCCTTTGAAATCAGAAGCGTATATTTGCCTTTGCGCAAACTGCAAAACATAACACCGCCAGAGGAGAAACAGCCGTGAATAAGAATCGTCCATTTGACCTGAAAAAATTGGACTTTGAAAAGATCCGCCTAGAAAAACGTCAGAAACTGCTCCGCTATTCGTTCCCTGCTTGCGCGGTGATTCTGCTGGTTGCTATTAAATTAACAAGCTTTCCCTTACTGTCGCTAGCAGCACACGCCGCCTATAAAAACGGCGACAACAGCCAGGCCTCCTTTCGCTTATCGCCAATTTATACCATGAATTTGTTTGAATCTTATAAAGTATTTTTTAACGACGGGAACGCTTTATTTAAGCAAGCCCGCTACGACTCGGCAGAAAAACAATTCCGCCAAGCCTTGCAAAAAGCGCCGAAAACTCACGAATGCCCTGTCCGCATCAACTTGGCGCTATCAATCGAGGCGCAAGCAGACGCCCTCGCCAGCGAAAAACGCTACGACCAGGCAATCATCCGCTACGACGAAGCAAACGCCGTACTGCACAACGGCGAGGATAGTTGCAGCGTGCAATTTGCCAGCCAAACAGTCGACGCGAACAATGACGACGGCAAGACGGCAATCGTTATTGAGCAGCGAATCCGGCAAAAGTTGACACAAATAAAACAGCTCAGAAACGGCGATCAAGATATTTCAGTCACCAAACCTGGCGATAAAGAAAAAGTTGACGCAGGCAGCACCGATAGCAAACTCAAAGAACTGGACAAGCGATTCATCGACGCCTACAACGAACAGCGCAAATCCCAGGAAAGAAACCAGCACCTGGAAGATTACAAAGACGCCACGCCGGATCATACGAAGAGAAATTGGTGAGAAGATTATTGAAATGAGCGGTTTTGTTTGCTATACTAAGCTCATGATCGAAAGATAGAACATTGCATCATAAATGTTAGATAAGCTCACAGAATTTGGTACCTTATCTACGATGCATAACAAAAGTTATGCGGGTTTAGCTCAGTTGTTAGAGCGCTTCCTTGCCATGGAAGAGGCCAGGA
>CALGPW010000014.1:0-45612 GCA_937959535.1 uncultured Candidatus Saccharibacteria bacterium | reverse complement strand
TGGCGGCTCTCCAGATATTAAAGCTGCTCCTCCAGTCCCAGGTGGCGATGCTGGCGGCTCTCCAGATATTAAAGCTGCTCCTCCAGTCCCAGGTGGCGATGCTGGCACTGGAGGCGAAGGACTGCAACAGATGCTAGCTAGAAAAGATGAACTACTTAATGAGATATTGGCTTTAGCTATTAACGGTGGTGATCAAGATGAGATAAAAAGACTAGGGTTGGAGCTTTCAGATTTGGTTAAACGCATGACTTCAGGTTCGGAGACCTCAGCGACCAGAGGTACTACTCCTCCGGCTCCTCAGCCAACATCAAGAACTAGTACTAGAGGCGCGCGTCAAACCCGACCATCACCGCAACCTCAGCCAGGCACGCAATCAGGCGGTACTCCAGGCGGCTCGGGGGGCGGTCCAGGTAGCCCAGGTACTCCGCCTATACCTCCGAGCAGCCCAGAAGGCCGGCCTGGACGTCCAGTCCCTCAAACTCCAGATCATGATGCTGGCCAGCCTAAAACCCTAGAGCAGGAAGAACGAGAGCTAGAGGAGCGGCTCGCGAAAATTAGAGAAGAGCGAAACGCTCCGTACGCCGCGAAGCTTGATGAATACGCTAGACTTTTGGCCAAGGAAGAATCTAAAAGGCCTGATAGCGGTTTTCGTCTTAGTATCATGCATTGGGTCGGCGGGCCTGGCAAGAATCGCAAGCGCGAAAAGCGCCGCGAGGCGCTGGATGAGGCCGGTAAAGCCTTGAAAAAGGAAGTATTGGCCTATTTGCGCCAAAAGGTTGAAACGAAGCGCCAGAACGGCGAGTATCAGGGTACCGACGACGAGATCGCGCAGCAAATGTCGGACGAGATGTTTGATGAGCAGCGCAAGATATTCGGCCAGCGATTACAAGAACGCAAAGACGAAATCCTAAGGAGCGAAAGCGACAAGTTGCGCAACCGTATTTTGGCCAAGATTGGCAGCTGGATTGGTATGGAAAAATCTACCAAAAATAGCCTGAAAGCGGCAGCTGTCGGAGTCGGCCACGGTTTGGTCAAGGGTGCGGCTGTTGGCGCGCTGACTGGACTGTTCGGCGTGACGTGGCCTATCTCGGTAGGTGTCAGTATAGTTGCTGCGGCAGTTGGCGATCGGATGATCAGGCGCGGCGTCCGTTTGGATGCTATCAGACAAGGCCTCGGCGGGCAAAATGGTTCGCGCCAGCTGGTGGACGATGACAAGTTTGACAGGATAAAAGAAAAAGCCGAGGGCAAGAAGCGCAGCCAAGAGTTTATGGCCGACAAGATGCTGAAGCTTTCCCGCAAGGATAGCTATGCTGCTGGCGATAGGCTCTCAAAAGAGACGAACGAACGCCTCAACAAGCACAAAGTGGCACTAGGTATCGGCAGACTCGCTGGCGGTGCTGTCGGCGGCATCGGCGGCCGCTGGGTCGGCCAGCAGCTCCACGACCATACACCGGTAGGCCAGGCTGTGGATAGCGCTAAAAGAAATGTTCACGAATTTATCCATAGAGAGGATACTGCTGCTGCCGCCGCAGAACGGGAGTACCAAGGTAAAATTGATGAGCTAAACCGACGAATAGACGAGCTTAATAATAGGCTTGAACGAGCTGCTGCTGGCAACATTGATAACTCAGGTTCGTTTAGCAACTGGGAATATCCGTGGGATTGGGCGGTTGATCAGTTTGGCGAGAATAATGCTATATCTAAATTGTACGAATTAGCTGATGCTGCCGCACGGGATGGCCACAATATTCAGTGGCATGGCTACGGCGATACACAATGGCTGTCGATAGACGGCAAGAGCGATACAGCAACAGTTCTGGAGACTCTGGCCAAATACATGAAGGACGACTATGGCCTGGCGGCATAAGATGAAATAACAATGAAAAAGAAAGGGTGCGCGAATGTTTAATATTGATGATAATGTGTTGGCAGCTGCTGGCTATAATGTCGCGATGCTGTCGGAAGAGAAAAAAGAACAGTATCGCCGCGAAATGTCTAAGGAGCTAAACAAGCGAGCGTCCGAGCAGCTTCTAACGCGATTATCAAAGCAAGAAGCGCTAGAATTCGAAGATGTCAACAGTAACCCAGACCGAACGCGGCGCTGGCTGGCTGAGTTTCATGGCGATTATGCTAGCCGCCAGGATTACCAGGCTATCCGTGAATTGTTCGAAACTGACGAAGATGCGATGAGTTTCTACGCGTCTGCGCTGTGGATGCGTTATGCTGTGCCAGATTACGGCAAAATCATGCAAGAAGTCATGAATGAATACGTCGAAGAATTGGCCGATATGCGCCGTGCTGTCAATGAGCAGCTCGGTATTGCGTAGCAGCACTATAATCGGTATACTAAATGCATAGGCAAGAGGGGGTGAAATGTTTCAATTAGACGATAATTTTCTCGAAGAAGTGGGTCTGGGCAGCTTACCAGACGACCAGAAAAAACTGTTTCTCGACCACTTTCGCGAGCAGCTAGAGCTGCGTGTTGGTTTGCAGCTTAGCGAGGGTTTGAGCGATATGCAGCTGGCAGAGTTTGAGAGCTTTATGGATCGCGATATGGTGCGGGTGACGTCCTGGCTGGATGCTAACGCGCCGGATTTCGAAAATGATCAGATTTATGTACAATTGAAAGCTAATGCGCCGGCTAATGTACCGCAAAATGCGATACTAGCAGAGTACGCGTCGCTGAAATGGTTGGGCCAGCATCGTCCGAACTATCGCGAGGTGGTGATGCAGACGGTCAAGGCTCTCAAGGAAGAAGTTATCGCGAACCGCGATATGATTCTTCTAGGCGACGCGGGAGCATAGACTACGGCCGCGGTTGCGGATCTAGGTGTCTGCGATTGTGATTGTCACGGTTGATGGTTGCTACTATCTTTGTAGCGGGTAGCCGCGCAAGAAAGCCTCGGCGCTGATAGTTTTGCCGCTAGGAGCGATTAGCTCGTCAATTGCTAGGTAGGTGCCGTCGGCGCATTTGATGTCAAGCGGTGTTTCTGGAGTAGAGACGGCGCGGGCTTTGGTGATAATTAGGTCATATTGGTCGACTTTTAGGCGCGAACGCGGATAAGTCAGGTGGGCGCGAATTTTGGCTTCCGCTTGGTTTGCGGTTAGCTGTTGCGGATCGAGGCGGCTGTCGTCTTTGCTGAGCAGCGAGCAATAGGTAGCGCGGCTATTGTCTTGCGGTGTTGGCTGTAGTATACCGTTTATGATGTTAGGTAACTTCTGCGTTAATAATTGCGCACCGAGCTGGCCGAGGGTTTGATAAAGCTCGGGCTGGGTCTCGGTAAAATCTAGCGGGTAAGCTTCTTGGTAATATATCGGGCCGGCATCCATCGCTTGTTCTAACCGCATGATGGTTACACCGGTGATTTTATCTCTGTTAGCGATAGCTGATTCGATGGGCGACGGGCCGCGGTATTTTGGCAAGAGTGACGGATGAACGTTGATGATACCAGGATGAAATAGGTCGATGATTGTTTGCGGGATGATCTTGCCGTAGCTAACGAGTACACCGATAGGCTGAGGTGTGATATTCTTTATATCATTTATGATATCTTTTAGTCGGTTTGGCTGCCAGACTGGAATGTGGTGCTGGCTAGCGAATTGTTTGACGGCAGGCTGGATAAGCTTGTTGCTGCGGCCGCGGCGGGAGTCTGGCTTAGTGATGACGGCCACGATATTAAAACCAGCTTCAACGAGCGCGCGCAGGCTATATAAGCTAAAGTCTTCGGTGCCGAAGAATACTATCGGCTGGCGGCTAATCCCAGAGGTCGGCGTTGTCTTTGACATATCTTTCGTAGTCGAGTGGATCGAGCTCACCCTCGTCGTTTAAGCGGTAAAAGGCTTGGTGATCGTCGCGAATGTGGTCGACGAAAACGATGCCGTTGCAGTGGTCTATTTCGTGCTGCAAGACGCGTGCCAGAAAGCCGTTGGCCTTGATGCGGATTTCGTTGCCGTCGATATTGATGGCTTTAACGCGGATTTTGCTGTAGCGGGGAACTTTGCCGTAAAAATCCTTAACACTGAGACAGCCTTCGTAATCATAGGTGATCTCGCCTTCGTACTTGACGATTTCTGGATTGATTAGCGGGATAAATTCTTGGTTGTCTTTGTCTTCGAAATCGGCGCGAACGATGACGACGCGCTCGAGGCGGTCAATCTGCACGGCAGCCAGGGCAGCGCTAATTTCGTGCGGCCGGGAATTCTCCCAATCGATACTGGCATCAGTCATATCCTTGATGAGCTGGCGGGTTTCGTCGGAGACGATATGAACCCGCTGCGATTTCTGGCGCAGGTGCGGATTTGGCAGGGTAATAATAGCTTCTTTCTTCACAACTACATATTATAACAGATTTGCCGGGTCGATGTCGTATTGCCAGTGTGTTCGGGGTAATTGGCTGGCGATGGCGAGCAGTTTGGTGCGGTTAGTTGACTTGACGACGATTTGCCAGCGGTAAGTGTCGCGGACTCGCTCGTAGAAAGCCGGTGCCGGCCCAAAGAACGTAGTATCGGGGTA
This sequence comes from uncultured Candidatus Saccharibacteria bacterium, assembly GCA_937959535.1. Taxonomy (GTDB): domain Bacteria; phylum Patescibacteriota; class Saccharimonadia; order Saccharimonadales; family Saccharimonadaceae; genus Saccharimonas. The sequence goes on along the minus strand of CALGPW010000014.1, from coordinate 41,099 downwards.
TTCGCTGCGGAGTTTGGCGGCGAATTTTTGGGCGTTGCGAATGGCGGTGGCTTCGGTTTTGTAAATGCAAGTTAGCTTGAGCAAATAAACAAACGGCGGAAAAATACCGCGGCGGCGCTCGGCTAGTTCGCTGGCGTAGAAGTTAGCGTAATCCTGGCGGACGCCTTGAACGATGGTAGGGTTTTGCGGCTGATAAGTCTGGACGACAACTGATGTTGGCTGGTCATTGCGGCCGACTCGGCCGATGACTTGGGCGAGCAGCTGGAAAGTGCGTTCGCGAGTGGTAAAGTCGGGTAGAGCCAGGCCAGCGTCAGCTTGAATAATACCGACTGTGGCCAGGCGGGGCAGGTCGAGACCTTTGGCGACAACTTGGGTGCCAATGATAATATTGATATGTCCGTCGTAGAGTTCTTGATAGCGCTGATTGAGGCTATTTTTGCTGGTAATATCGCCGTCGAAGCGGGCGATGGCGGCCTGCGGAAAAAGCTTTTGCAATTCGCTCTCAATCAGTTTGGTGCCGATGCCCTTGTGGACAATATCAGTGCTGCCGCAATCAGGGCAGGCGGTGGGTACGCGTTCGCGGTATCCGCAAATGTGGCAAATTAGCGCGTGCCGGTCGGCGTGCAAAGTCATTGGAATAAAGCAGCGCGGGCATAAAGCGCTCCAGCCGCAATTCTGACAAAGAGTGGTGCTGGCGGTGCCGCGGCGATTGTGGTAAATTAACGTTTGTTTGTTGTTTTCGAGATTCTGATTAATAGTATTTATTAATAAGTCGGATAGAAAACGGTGCCGCAAAAAGCCGTTTTTCGATGTCATATCCACAACGTTTATAGAGGGAGTGATGATATTTGGGTTGGCGCGGGCTGGTAAATTGATGATGGGCCGGCTAGTTTTGGCAGCGAGGTAATATTCGCTGACCAGCGGCGTGGCTGAACCTTGTATTACAGTAGCATGGTGATACCGGGCTAGAATAGCGGCTGTTCGCAAGGCAGAGTAGCGCGGTGTTTGGTCTTGTTTGAGCGCTGGTTCGTGAGCTTCGTCGATAATGATCGCGCCGATGTTGTTAAATGGCATAAACAAGGCTGAGCGCGGACCGATAACGACATTTGGCTGGGTAGCATTGAGTGCTTGCAGCCAGGCACGATGGCGCTGAGCTTCAGTCTGTTGCGAATGGGTGGTGATGAGGTTAGGAAAAGAGTGCTGAAATTCGGCGATTAGCTGGGCGGTTAAGGCAATCTCTGGAACAATTACGATGACAGATTTGCCAGTAGCGATTAGTCTTTTGGCGTATTCTATGTAGACTGCGGTTTTGCCGCTGCCAGTGACGCCGTGCAGAATAACGGTGCCGCTTTTGGCGTTTAGCAGGCTGCCAATGGCGGCCGACTGGTCTTTGTTGAGTACAAAATGTGTTCTATCTCTTCGTGTTGTTGCAGTGCTGTTTGGGCTTAGAGTGCGGCGTTTCTTGGTGAGGCCGCTTGGCAAGATGGTTTGTAAAACTAATGCCAGATGAGCGATGTAGTAATTACTCATCCATTGTGCAGTTTGCAACAACGGACGCGGTAACGGGGGTAGATCGAGGATTGTTGTAATTTCTTTAGTAGCAAAATCAGGTTTAGTTGTTTTTTTTACAACTATACCAGTGAGCAATTGCTGACCGATTGATATAATGACAACAGCGCCGATAGCCAGAGGTTGCTGGCTGCTGTAAGTGAATACGCAAGCGTCGGCTTTAACGATTTTGGTGGGCGCTACTTCATAATAATGCATCGCCTAATTATACCTTGTCTACGGCAATTTAACACGCTACTATAAGCATATGTATTTCGAGAGTAGATCGCAAGCAGGAAAGATTTTGGCTGATCAATTGGTAGCTAAATATCGCTACGAAAACTGTGCTGTGGTAGCGCTAAGCAACGGCGGCGTGGTGGTGGGCGAGCAAATTGCAGCGCAGTTGCACTGTGTGTTGATGCTGCTGGTGTCGCAAGATATCGAGATACCAGGCGAAGGAATGAATTTTGGGGCAGTATCGCAAACAGGAGCTTTCACATATAATGATGAATTTTCGGCAGGCGAGATTGATGAGTATACGAGCGAATTTCACGGTTATTTGGCCGAGAAAAAACGCGAAACTTACAGCAGCCTCAATCGTTTAATCGGCGATGGCGGTACAGTCGATAAAGATATGCTGAAAGATCGCGTGGTGGTGCTGGTATCAGATGGCTTTGCTAATACTGCTAGCGTTGGAGTGGCTTTGGACTTCTTGAAGCCGATTAGGATTCTGCGGTTGGTCGTAGCATCGCCAGTAGCGTCGGTGGCAGTGGTTGATCGACTGCACATTACTGCTGATGAGTTACATTTGCTGGATGTTAAAGAGAATTTCTTGGGAGTTGATCATTATTATGAAGATAACAATGTACCAACACTACAGCAATCAATTGATAAGATTAGCCAAATCATATTGAATTGGCGATAAATGGTCTTGAATTGGTTATGAAAAGAATGTAGAATAAAAAGCAACAGAACAAACTAAACTGGAAGAAAGGGGCTTGGCTAGATGCTTGATGTATTCATTACCTCGCGGGTGCGTCGTAAGATAGTTGTCGTCTATGCCAAATATCCAGATTTTCGGACGCATGTCCGTGGTCTGGCTAAGCTGATCAAGGAAGACCCCGGCAACATCCAGCGCGAATTGCGCCGGCTGGAAAAGGTCGGTTTTTTGCATGCCGAAAAGCAGGGTAATACACGGATTTACTCGACTAATAAACAATTCCCGATTTTCAAAGAATTGCAAAGTATTGTCATTAAGTCGCAGCAGCACGCTAATAGCAATCGGCCGAAGCGTACAACTTCCGAGATTAGTAGATGACCTTATTCGAGCGGATTTTGACGGCGCACGGTCTGACAACGCGGGCAGCGCGCCAGGCTTTTTTGCAGCCAGATTATATGGCGGTGAAACATGATCCGTTTTTGCTGCCAGACATGAAAAAGGCAGTGGCACGGTTGAAACAGGCGCGGGAGCAGGGCGAAAAAATTGTTATTTACGGCGATTATGACATTGACGGACTGAGCGCTACGGCGCTGCTGCTGGATGCCTTTGGCAAGTTTGGTTTTGAGAGCGTTGATGCTTTCATTCCAAACCGGTTTGTTGAGGGTTATGGCATGACTATGGGCGCGGTAGACAAGGTGCACGACATGGGCGCAGATTTAATTGTGACAGTCGATACCGGCAGTTTGTGTCATGCGGAGATTGCGTATGCCACCAGCCTAGGGATTGATACGGTGGTGACGGATCATCACAACGTGGCCGAAACGCCGCCACCGAGTGTGGCAGCGGTGAATCCGAAGTTTCCGGGACATACTTATCCATTTCGTGATTTGTGTGGTGCGGGCGTGGCGTTTAAACTGGTGCAGGCACTGCAGACTGAGCTGGAGGGCTTGCCTGATGGCTATGAAAAGTGGCTGCTTGATTTGGTGGCACTGGGGACGGTGTGTGATATTGTGACGTTGGCGGATGAAAATCGGGCGAACGTCTATTGGGGTCTGGAGGTGTTGAAAAAACAACAACGCCCAGGATTGAAGGCATTAATGGCGGTGGCGGGTATCGAATCAGAGCAGGTCAATGCTAGGCATCTGGGGTTCGGTCTGGGGCCGCGAATGAATGCAGCGGGCCGGTTGGAGACGGCACAGCACGCGTTGGATATGCTGGTAGCGCGTGACGGCTTGGCGGCACTGGAAGCGAGCGAAAAGTTGGAGGAGTTGAATGTTAAGCGGCGCGGTATTCAGGACGCGATTTTTGAGGAAGCATGTGAGCAGGCTGAGGAATTGGCTGATGACCGGGTGCTGGTGGTCAGTAGTGGCGGTTGGAATCACGGCGTTATCGGCATCGTGGCGTCGAAACTGGTGGAGAAATATAAAAAGCCAGTGTTTATCATTGGCGAGCGCGGCGAGGAAGCGACTGGCTCGGCGCGCAGTTTTGGTGATTTTTCAGCGGCCGATGCCGTGCGGGCGGCGGACGACATTATCATCAAAGGCGGCGGGCACGGAGCAGCGGCGGGCGTGACGCTGGAGACTGAGAAAATTGGCGATTTTCGCCGGCGGGTGAATGAGTTTTATGATTCGCTGCAACTCGTAAATCAAGAGCGATATTTGCTGCCGCGAGCTGATGTGGAAATTGATGATTTTTCAGAGATTAATGAGGAATTGGTGGAGAATCTGGCGAAAATGGAGCCATTTGGTAATGGCAATCCCGAGCCAGTGCTAAAAATTGCCAGGGCATCAGTTTTGAGCATGCGGCGAATGGGCGCGGACGGACAACACGTTAAGCTGGCGCTGCGTGATAAAAATGGTAAAGTGTTGCAGATGCTGGCGTTCAACGCGCCAGAGGAATTCTTCCGTGAACCAGGTGATGAGGTGGCGGCGTGGTTCCAGCCAACCATTAATGAATGGCAGGGAGTGCGGACGGTTGAGGGACGGCTGCTGCATGTTATTTTGCTGGATTGATACTTGGCCGGGTAAAATTTTGCTTTGCAAAAGTATTCCTCATCTGATATAATGCATAACGATATGGTACGAGTTACACGTAAAGACGAGAAAGAGGCGAATGAAAACGTTCTTCGCCGTTTCAACCGCCGGCTTTTGCAAAGCGGCGTGATGCAGAAAGCCAGAGCGTCAATGCGCTTTGAAAAACCGATTAGCAAAACAGTACGGCGCAGCAGGGCAATTGTTCGCCGTATGCGCAAGGCGGAAAAGACGCAGAAGTTGCGTTTGGGAGTTCGCTAGCTAATGGCGCTGAAGGCGCGGATTAAAGATGAAATGAAAGCCGCTTTACTTAGCGGCGATCGTTTTGTTGGCGAGACGCTGCGTAATCTGACGGCAGCAATTCTGGATGAAGAGGTTAAGTTAGGCAAGCGCGATGAAGGTCTGAGCGATGAAGAAATCGAAAAAGTCGTTGCCCGCGAAGTCAAAAAACGCAACGAATCGGCTAAGATCTACCGCGATAACAACCGTCCAGATTTGGTCGAACCAGAAGAGCGGGAAATTGAGATTCTGCAGGCATATTTGCCGAAACAGCTAGATGAAACTGAGCTGGCGGCGATTATCGAGGCGAAAATAGCCGAACTTAGCGTAACTGGGCCGCAGGCAATGGGCCAGGTTATTGGCGCAGTTAAAAAGCAAGTTGGCAACGCGGCGGATGGTGCGGCGATTGCTCGTATTGTAAAACAAAAGTTGGATTAACAGAAAGAAGGTATCATGATTGTATTTTTTGGCCCGGCTGGCGCAGGTAAAAGTGTCCAAGGGCAAATGCTGGCAGCGCGTAATGGCTGGCGCTGGTTGAGCGCGGGCCAGCTGCTGCGCGACACGCGCGATCCTGAGCTATTTGCGCAGATGCGGACTGGCGGCTTGGTTGATCCAGAAAAGGTGAATAAACTAATCGGTGAAGCGTTAGACCGAGCCAAAGATATTGATCGTGTGGTGCTAGACGGTTATCCGCGGCAATTAGCACAAGCAAAATGGTTGATTGAGCATCGTCCTGAGCATGGCCGGGACGTTGCGTTGGTGATTGTCTTGGAGGTGCCGCGTGCTGAGTTGCTGCACCGCCTGAAGGTACGCGGCCGTATCGACGATACGCCCGAGGTAATTGATGAGCGCTTACGGATTTATCGGCACGAGATGTATCCAGTTCTTGATTATTTGACAGAGCACGGAGTTAATATCGCGCATCTGGACGGAACAGGTACGGTTGGTCAGGTTCACGATCGTATCATGGAGGAATTGCAGGCGTGCAGGATCGTTTAATCACTGGCGAGAAAACTCCCGAGCAAATTCAGGCTATGCGCGATGGCGGCAAGAAGTTAGCGCAGATTTTCCAAGACATTCGCGATTATATTCATGCTGGCATGAGCGAAAAAGATATTGATGCATTCGTTGACGGCAAGATAAAAGAATATGGCGCTTCGGCGACTTACAAAACAGATGAGGTGAACTTCCCGGGGGTTATTTGTATCAGTACTAACGACGAAATCGTGCATAGCCCGGCGAGCGATTATATCTTTCAAAAGGGCGATGTGGTGAGTTTTGACTTGGTGATTACTTATAAAGACATGAAGGTCGATAGCGCTTTCACGATGGTGGTTGACGATAAGCCGAAAGGCGCAGTCAAACACCTGTTAACGACCACCGAGAGAAGTTTGTATGCCGGGATTGATGCAATTAAAGGCGATGTTCGTACTGGCGACATCGCAGCTGCAATTGAAAAAGTTTTGAAAGATGGCAAATTAGGAATTATCCGTGAATTAGTTGGGCACGGTGTTGGTTTGAAAATGCATATGCCGCCAGATGTGCCGAACTACGGCCGCAAACACACTGGCGTACTGTTGCACCCGGGCGATACGATTGCTATCGAACCGATGGCGACGCTGGGCGGCGAGAAAATTGTTACTGATAAAGATGACGGTTGGACGATTCGTACGCGCGATGGTAGTTTGGCTGCACACTTTGAACACACAGTTTTGATTACCGAAAACGGCGCTGAAATTATTACGCAGTTGTAAATAACTATACGGGTTATGCTATAATATCCCTATATGCAAGAACAATCTCGATATGCAGTTGGTATAGATGTCGGAACTACGATGATTCGGTGCGTGGTCGGGCATGTAGATACGACGACTGGCACGCCGACAATCGTTGGCGTTGGCGAATACCCGAACAGTGGTATGCGCAAAGGTTCGGTCTCGAACTTGAACGGACCGTCCGAGGCGATTGATAAGGCTCTGGGCGATGCTGAGCGAATGAGCGGCTACCAAGTCAACGATGCGACTGTTAGTATAAATGGCTCGCACATTATGAGTACGCGTACTGACGGTATGATTGCCGTTGGTATGGCTGACCACGAAGTTAACGAAGACGATCTTTATCGTATAGAAGATGTGGCAACGACTGGCAAAGTACCAGCTAACCGCAAAATATTGAAGGTCGTACCGTTTAGCTACACGATTGATGGGCAGGGCGGAGTTAAGAACCCGCTAGGCATGACGGGCACGCGCCTTGAGATTAGCGCTAATGTGGTGTCGGCGATGGCGCCGTATGTAGTAAATCTAGAAAAGGCGGTTGAGGGCGCTACTGTGCGGCCGAATGACGTGGTGCCGTCGGTAATGGCAGCAGCTAAGGCTGTACTAGACGATTCTCAGATGGAAAATGGCGTGGCGGTGATCGATCTCGGCGGGGCGACTACTGGCGTAGCAATCTATGAAGAGGGTGATCTGCAATATATTGGCGTGGTACCGTATGGCAGCATTAATATAACGAACGACTTGGCGATTGGACTGAAAATTGATCCAGAAATAGCTGAAGAAGTAAAGCTAAAACATGCATCGGCTACTAACCGCAACAAATCTAGCAAAGTTTCGATTAAACATGATGGCGAGAGTCTAGAATTTGATATTGCCGATATTGATGAAATTGTTGAGGCGCGGTTAGAAGAGATTTTTGAAGCGGTTAACAAAGAATTAAAGAAAGCTGGTCGTGCCGGACGCCTGCCGAGCGGTGCTGTTCTAACAGGCGGGACGGCTAATATGAAAGGTATCGTTGAATTTGCCAAAGCCCAGCTCGGCGTAGCTGTTCGTAAAGGTAAAGCTAAGGGTTATGGCGGCGTGGTCGATAATGTTGATAAACCTGAATTCGCGGCGGCAATTGGCTTAATGCTGGTTGATATTAATCCTGACGGCTATCATAGTGCTGCGGTTGATTCTAGCAAGTCGGGCAGTAAAGGCGGGCTTTTCCGTTCGCTATTTAACAGGTTTCGGCCATAGGTGATATACTAGAAATAAGATCCAGAGAATAAGGGGTAAGGAGTTGTAATGCCAGAGGTAAAACCGAGCGAAATCCAAACATTCGCAAGCATCAAAGTCGTTGGCGTCGGCGGTGCCGGCGGTTCGGCGGTTAACCGTATGAAAGACGCAGGGCTAAATGGCGTCCAGTTTATAGCTATGAATACAGACGCGCAGGCTTTGCATAATTCAAAAGCCGATGTCAAAATTCACTTGGGCCATAATACAACGAATGGTTTGGGAGCTGGTGCCGATCCAGCCGTTGGCGAAGCAGCAGCCCGCGAGTCGATTGATGAAATTCGCGAATCGCTAGAGGGAGCTGATATGGTGTTTGTGACGATTGGTGCTGGCGGTGGAACTGGCTCGGGAGCGGGCCATGTGGTAGCTGAAGTAGCGCGCGATCTCGGTATTTTGACTGTTGGCGTGGCTACCAAGCCGTTTAGCTTCGAAGGTGAAAAGCGCCGGGCTAATGCTGAGTGGGCGATTGCTCAGTTGGGCCGGCAAGTCGATACGCTAATTTCTATCCCGAATGATCGATTGCTGCAGACTATTGACCGGCGGACGCCGTTGCTTGAGACTTTCAAGATTGCCGATGATGTACTGCGCCAAGGTGTGCAGGGTATTTCAGAGCTGATAACTGAGCATGGTTTGATTAATCTCGACTTTGCCGATGTTAAAGCCATTATGAGTAATGCTGGATCAGCGTTAATGGGTATCGGCCGGGCTAGTGGTGAAGGCCGGGCAGCACAAGCAGCACAGCAAGCAATTGAATCGCCGCTGATTGAGGTATCGATTGATGGTGCTAAGGGTGTACTCTTTAACGTTACTGGCGGTTACGATATGAGTATGGCGGAAATTCAAGAAGCTGCCGAGATAATCACGAGCGCTGTTAGCCCAGATGCTAATATTATATTCGGTGCCACCTTGAAGCCAGAATTAGAAGACGAATTAATTATCACCGTGATCGCGACCGGCTTTGATAATGCGTACTATCAGCAGCAAGCAGAGGAATTAACGGCGCCAGCAGAACAAGCGCCAGCTGTTCAAACGCAATCAATTAGCGAAGCTGTCGACGATATTGACATGGACTTGTCGCATCAGTCGGCAGCAGCACAATTTGCTAGCGAGGATACAGCAGATATATGGGGCAGTTCGGTTGATGAGGATGACGAAGACGATACGCCAGCCTTTTTGCGGCGTCGCCGAAAAAATAAGCATAACGACGAGGACTAAATGAAAGGGATCAAGATCGGCAACAGTCGCGTACTAGAGTCGAGAGAATCGGCTGACGGTATTACGATTCGCCGCCGCCGAGAAACCCCCGATGGCAAGCGTTTTACGACGTATGAGCGAATCGAACGTCCGAATTTGGCAGTTATTAAATCTAGTGGAGCTCGCGAATTGTTTGAGCGGGCAAAGTTAGCCAATTCTATCCGCCGTTCAGTTGGTAAGTTCTTCAAATCGGAAGTTGAACTGGAGGAAATAATCGATGCCGTGGAAGATCGCGCGCATAGCTTGGGCGAGAGCGAAATTGAATCTCGTTTGATTGGCGAGTTTGTACTTGACGAGCTAGCAAAACGTAACGAAGTCGCATATGTGCGCTTTGCCAGCGTATTTCAAAAGTTCAAGACGTTGGATGATTTCGTCAAAATATTAGAGCAGCGCCGCCAGAAAGGGCAGGAATAATGCGAGTAGTTGTGGTGTACCGGGCGGAAAGCGATTACGCGCGCCGAGTTATAGATTTTTTGCATGACTTTAATCGGCAGACAGGGCACACGATTGAGGAAATTGACCCAGATTCGGCTGAGGGCAGTGATTTTTGCCGGACGTACGATATCGTTGAGTATCCGACGATTATCGCGCTGAGTGCTGATAGCCAGATGCAAAATATGTGGCGCGGGCTGCCGCTGCCAACGATTAGCGAGGTAAGTTTTTATGTTTGAGAAGTTGCGCAAGCGGCTGTCAGGCAAAGAACCAAAGCGCCGGCAATTGGCAGCGCTATTGATGCTGGTTGGCAGCGGCTTGGGCTTGTTGGCTTCGTTCGTATTATCAATTGAATCGCTGACGCTCGCTAAAAATTCGCATGCCGTGTTGAACTGCGACTTGAACGCGGCGATGAGTTGTTCGACGGTGGCGAACCATTGGTCGGCAGCGCCGCTTGGCTTTCCTAGTAGTTTTATTGGTATGATGACGCTGCCGGTGATGGTGACAATTGCGGTGGCGCTGCTAGCGGGCGCGAAGTTCCCGAAGTGGTTTATGTGGGGCGCGCAGCTTGGCGCGGTGGCTGGCTTGTTGTTTGCTGGTTGGATGTTTTATATGAGTTATGTTGAGATTGGCGCGTTGTGTCCGTGGTGTTTGACGCTGGACGCAGGTATGCTGCTGATTTTTTATGGACTAACCAGGCACAATGTTTTGAACAAAATTATTGAACACCGCGGGTTGCGCCGATTTGTTGATCAGGGTTACGATACGTTAGTATTGGCCTCGGTGGCGGCGCTGGTGATTATGGCGATTTTGGCTAAGTTTGGTAGTCAAATTGTCTAGTTCAGGCAATTTAGTGGTTGGTTATGGCAATGAAGAAGTTGTTGCCGGAAGCGATAGTTTTACTAGCTGAGATTGATATGTCATAATGATGGTATGAAGAAAAATTTTCTTGTTAGAGCGTTCTTTGGCGTTACCATTGCGGCGTTCGGCGGGGTTCTGTTACTGAGGAATCTCGAGATTATCAAGTTTGATAGCTGGCACGTGTTCTGGGGAACTGTTTGGGCGGCTGGTCTGATTTTGGCTGGTCTGATGACGATATTCAGTTCTCGCAGGGCCTCGCTGCGAGTGTGGGGATTACTGCTAATGACTATCGGTGTGTCCATTGGCTTGGGCGCTTACGGTGTAATTAATATTAGCATTTGGAAAATATTTTGGCCAGTGATGTTGATCGCTATCGGTTTGATGGTAAGTGTCGGTTCAGGCGGCCACAAGCGGTCTAAAAAATCGGCTGCTGCTGATAGCGGTAGTGAAAAAATTGCGATTTTTTACGGCGAAGAGTCGCGCGTGAAAGGCGACTATACTGGCGGTTCAGCAACGGCTATATTTGGCGGCGTGGAGTTGGATTTGCGCCAGGCGAAAATTAAAGACGGCGCGGTTATCGACATCTTTACGTTTTGCGGCGGCGTTAGCATTAATATGCCTGATGATGTGATTGTCAAAAACGAGGTTCGCGGCATTTTGGGTGGTAGCGAGGACAGAACAGTATCTAAATCCTCTGCTAAAAAGACAATTATACTGCGTGGCGAGTGTGTTTTGGGCGGCTTGGAAGTAAAATAGTTTAGTTTGATTTGGCTCGAGATAACGCTATATCTGGTGTACCTACGCTAGATATAGCGTATTTTAATTTTATGTAGTAGAATGTGAGTAGGGCGTTTTCGCGTGTGCTGGCTGTTGTGGCGGCGCGGCGAAGTGAGCGGCTATCAACCGTGAAGCCTGTGGGAAGAAATCGGTTTTATAAGCTGAGATTAGACCCTGCCGTGAGCTTGCGTAAATAGCATAAGAAAGAGCTAAAAGAATCACTTCTTTTGGAATCGAGATGGTACCGTCCGTTTGAAACACCTCCAGCGGATTCTCGAGTTCAAGAGAGGTGATTTTATTTTGAAAAGGAAGCGCATGCTAATGCCAGATAACAAGCAAGAATTGTTGAGAAGTATTCACAGTGAATGCGCCAAATTACGGCTATTGCTTGTTAATATTGATGTTGCATGGACGGGTGAGTTATCAGTATCGCTGTCTTGGAGTTTGCGGGAAATTACAGAAAGAGCAAATCTATTGCTGATGATGAAGCTAATTAAGGAGTAGTATGGCAATCGTTTTTAGAAAAAATAATCAAAATGCAGAAATTTTGAATGAGTCGAAGTTCGCGCAGGAAGATTTAATGCAAGAGTATCTAATAAGCAATCCCGAAATTGTGCCAATCTATGAGATTGAGGAAGATGCTAGACTGCTTGTGGCGGCGCGCGAATTTTCAACCGCCAGCGGTCCGATTGATGCGCTTGGTTTTGATGAACATGGTAATATTTACGTAATTGAAACCAAACTTTTCAAGAATCCTGATAAACGTACGGTTTTGGCGCAAGTAATGGACTATGGTGCAGCACTTTGGAAGCATCATGCGGATTCGAGTGGCTTTTTTGACCATTTAGATGAGTATTCTTATAAATATTTTGATCAAGATTTCAAAGAGAAGTTTTGTAGCTTTTTTGGTATTGAGGATGCAGTGGAAGCTTTTGATAATATCAAATCAAACCTGGAAGATGGTTCGATTAAATTTGTGGTTTTGATGGACAAATTAGATGCTCGGCTCAAGGATTTGATTTCGTATATTAATCAGAATTCCAAGTTCGATATTTATGCTGTGGAGCTTGATTTTTACAAACACGATGAATTTGAAGTAGTTATTCCTAAATTGTATGGCGCGGAGGTAAGGAAGGAGTTTAGCCCGCGAACTGCTTATGTGCAAAAACGCGGTAAGTGGGACGATCAGAGCTTTCGCGAGCAGGTCGGTAAGCTGCCAGTCGATCAGCAGCGGGCGATTCTGGCAATTTACAACTGGGCGGTTGAGAAGTCGGATAAGATTATGTTTGGTACTGGCATAGCCAGAGCTACGGTTAATCCAAGATTCTTTGATTTTAACAAAAACTCCTTTTTCACTCTTTACTCGGACGGGCAAATGTCGATTAATTTTGGTTATATTGATACTGTTGATAAACGCGTAGAATTGATGCAATTTCTGAATAAGGAGTTTGGTTTTATGAAATTTAATTATAAGGCCGAAGAGCTTATTAGCCAGTATCCAGTAATTGACAGGGGGAAAGTTTTTGCAAACTACCAAAAGATAATTGATGCATTAGATAAATTTACAGCGAAGTTTAAGGAAAAGGAGGAATTATAATGAAATTCAAACACGGAACACGCCGCCGCGCAGCAGAATATGAGAAGGACTGGGTGCAGCGCTGGAAGAATGACCAGACGTTTGAAAAGTCAGTGGCGCAGCGGTCGGTGGATAACGCCTACGTCTTTTATGATGGGCCGCCGTTTATCACTGGCGTGCCGCACCACGGTACGCTGCTGAGCTCAATTGTTAAGGATGCGGTGCCGCGCTACTGGACGATGAAAGGCAAGCGCGTGGAGCGCCGCTGGGGCTGGGACTGTCATGGCCTGCCAGCAGAGAACTTCGTCGAAAAGCAGATGAACATTATGGATCGGCGGCAGATTGTGACGAATAGCGACCAGCCAGCACCGCTGGATAAGGACGGTAATCCTTTGCCGACTATCAGTCTGGAAAAATACATCACCAAGGCGCGCGAAAGCATGGTGGCCAATAGCGAGACGTGGCAGGGTGTGATTGACCGGATTGGTCGCTGGGTAGATTTCAAAGGCGCCTATCGCACCATGGACAAGAATTTCATGGAGAGTGTCTGGTGGGCCTTTAAACAGTTGTATGAGGCTGGCAAAATCTACGAAGGCGAAAAGGTGCTGATGTACGACACCAAGTTTGCTACCCCAGTGAGCAAGGCTGAAGTGACGATGGACAACGACGCTTACCAGACGGTTACTGATCCGAGTGTGTATGTGAAATTTAAGCTGCTTAGTGGTAACATGAGGCGCAAGATAACGTTAGATAAAAGTTCAAAGATTTTGTTTGTGTGCAATGCAAATGTTGTCCGTTCACAGATGGCGCAGGCTTTTTATAATCACTTCACCAAGACGCAGAATTCCGATTCGGCTGGTGTTAACGCAGAGAAGTATCCTACCGCTAAGATACCGACAGTTGCGGATTTTGATGCTCATCTCGTTGCTAAGAATCTTGATCCGCTGGCGGTTATTGACTTAATGCGAGAGAAAGGTATCGAAGTTGGAACTAGCCAACGGACACAATTGACGAAGGATATGCTGCGTGATTACGACCTAGTTGTCAATATCGCTAATCGCAACCAGACACCGGATTGGCTAAAGGGCGATAACGTTGTTTGGTGGAAGATTGAGGACCCTCATGCCGAAAGTCGAGAGCTGGCAGAATTGGCGTGCGACGAAATCGAAAAGCGAGTCAAGAAGTTGATTAGCGGTGAAGTAGTTGATGATACACAAAAACTAGTAGGCTTCGACGAATGCGAGAGGAGTTATGTTGGTGCTTTGTTGGTGGATACGAATGGCAAACTCATCGCACAGCAGCGAGATGATAAGCCAGGTATCACGAATCCAGGTATGGTGAGTCTCTTTGGCGGGACGAGCCATGAGGGTGAGTCGCCAATTGAGACGCTGCGCCGTGAGCTTCAGGAGGAGCTTGAGCTTGAAGTAAATTCGAACAATCTATTGCTGCAGACCGTCAAGCACGAAAATGAAACGAATGTTGCATGCTCCATCTATATTGTTACTGGTGTGGACGCTGAAAAACTAAAATTGCATGAGGGTGCAGGCTTTGCCACAGGTACGCCAGAAGAGCTGTTGAGCCATCATGTGACGGGTGTGACCCAGCAGGCGATTGAAGCATTTGTTGAGGCTCGAGATTCTGTATCTGTCCTCGCCTGGACGACCACGCCGTGGACGTTGCCAGCTAACCTGATGTTGGCCGTCAATCCAGAGATGACGTATTGCGAAGTGCTGGTGGGGGGTGAGAAGCTAATCATCGCTGAGGAAGCGTTGGAGCGCACTCTGCAGGATGAAAAGCACCGGCCGCTTGATTATGAAGTGCTGCGCACTTTCCCAGGGAGCGAATTGGTGGGTAAGAAATACCAGCCGCTCAATACGGGTTCGACCTGGCCAGAAAATGACAAGATTCACACCATTTACGCGGCGGATTTCGTCTCGCACGAGTCGGGTACGGGCATCGTGCACATTGCGCCGGCTTATGGTGAGGACGACTTTGAGCTGGCCAAGCGCCACGGCATTAGCGCCTTTCATGTCATCGATGACAACGGCTACTACACCGATGGCAATTACAAGGGCCTCGAGGTGTGGGATAACAACAAGTTCATCGCCAAAGACCTGAAAGAAAAGGGCGCGGTGTGGAAAATCGAGTACATTCGCCACGAATATCCGTTCAATCCGCGCAGCAAGCAGCGCATCATGTACCGAGCTATCCCCAGCTGGTTCTTCGATATCCAGGGACAAAAGCCGCTAATGCTGGATGAGAACGAGCATATCAATTGGTTCCCGGCGCACCTCAAGCACGGTCGTTTTGCCAAAAATATCGAGCAGGCGCCGGACTGGAACTTGAGCCGTGACCGCTTTTGGGCAACGGCCATGCCGGTGTGGAAGGGTGACCGCGGCACGGTCAAGGTGGTTGGCTCGTACGCGGAGCTGCAGGAGCTTAGCGGCGTGGAGCTGGATGATTACCACCGCCCGTGGGTGGATGACATCACCTTTGAAATTGACGGCGAGACATTTACTCGCATCGATAAGGTACTGGACTGCTGGTTCGAGAGCGGTAGCATGCCGTTCGCCCAGCTGCATTATCCGTTTGAAAACCAGGCCAAGTTTGAGCAGAATTACCCGGCGGATTTCATTGTCGAGTATATTGGCCAGGTGCGGGCGTGGTTCTACTATGTGCATGCCGTCAACGTCGCTTTGGCAGAAATCGGTGCCTTTGGCGAGGCGAGTGAGCAGCATAAAAACGCCTACAGTAACGTCATCACCACTGGTGTGGTGGCGGGCAACGACGGCCGCAAGATGAGTAAGTCGCTCGGTAACTTTACCGACCCGAACGAGTTGATGGATAAGTTCAGTGCTGATTCCTTACGCTTCCTGCTGCTGAGTAGCCCGCTGCTCAATGGCGAGGACTTCGCTCTGCACGACAAAGACGTTGGTGATGTGGCTCGGAAGCTGGCGATGATCTGGAATATGTATGATTTCTTTACCATGTACGCCGAGGTTGACGAGTTCACATTTCCGTACGATACGGCGTCTTCGAATGCGTTTCTCGTTCACCGTATCACCAATACGGCTCACTCCGATACTCCCGAATCCTTGTCTCGCACTGGAACTGAGAACTCGTTCCAGATTAGTGTCAATATTGATAAACTATCTAACCCGCTCGATAGTTGGATTATCAGTCGTTTGCACGAGCTGGTGGCGGAGGTCGAGAAGCAGATGGATGCCTACAATATTCCTGATGCGCTGAGCCCAATTTTGCCATTCCTGGACGACGCATCCAACTGGTACGTGCGCCGCAGCCGCCGCCGCTTCTGGAAGTCGGAAGACGATGGCGATAAGAACGATGCTTATCGCACGCTACATTACGTGCTGGTGCGCCTGAGCCACCTGCTAGCACCGTTTACGCCGTTCTTGGCTGAGGAGCTCTACCATAACCTGACGGGTGATAACGAGTCGATTCACTTGAAGGATTGGCTGCCAGCTGGTGCGGTGGATGAGCAGGTTCTAGCCGATATGTCCCGTACGCGTGAATTGATCAACAATGGTCTTAGTTTGCGTATGAAGCAAGATGAGCATCAAGCATCAATTAAGGTTCGCCAACCGCTGCAGTTTGCGGCATATGCGGGTGCGAAATTGGCTGAGTATTACGAGCAGATTATGGCCGAGGAGCTAAATGTTAAGGAAATTCGCTGGATTGAGAATTTAGACGAGCACTTGGCGGACTATGATGTGACCGAGGGCGCGATCAAGCCAGAGAGTTGGATCGAAATTAGCAAGCACTTAACGCCCGAGCTCAAACGCGAAGGTTTGATGCGAGAAGTCATTCGCCACGTCCAAAGCGCGCGTAAAAAGGCGGGATTGCAGGTGGACGACCGGATTGAGCTTGGCATCACTAGCAGCGACACAGAAATCGCTCAGGCTGTCGATGCATTTGCTGATACCGTCAAGGCCGAGACGCTGGCTGTAAAGCTAGGCTCTGCAGCGGACGATATGGAAAGGTACGACGTTAAAGTTGACGGCAAACTGGTGGAAATCTACTTGAGAAAACATAATTAATATATTTGGTGCAATGCTATAGAAATTAGAAAGGATAATGAAATGAATCCGCAGCAAAACCAAATTATGCAAGTGCAGCAGCCAGCTCAAGCGCCTACTCAGCCGACATTGATGGTCAGTGCTCTTGATAATGTGCCTTTGGTTAACTATGTAAAAGTTATCAGTTATGGCGTAACGATATTCAATGATTCGCCGGCGTGCATGCTGGAATGGACGACAGCTAACAGAATTCGGCTGGTTCGGATTGATGAGAATACCAACCGGCCGCTGGGACTTGAGCTTGATGTTGATCCTAGCCAAATTACGAAAGTTAAAATTAACTTTGATCATTTGTATATTACAGCTGCTGGCAGACGTCTAAATCTTAATTTTAATAGTCGGGAAAGTCTGTTTCTTTTGGCTAGTGCGGCTGTTAGTCCGGTTATTGGCTTTACCACCTTGGCTGCGCAGGGAAATGCAGCTAATGATAAAGGCATTCATTGGTGGTACGAAAACTTGCGCCTGTATGCTCCGTATGCAAAATCTGGCAACTTGGGAGTAACGGCTATGGTTGTTGGTACAGTTTCCGGAGTAGTTCTGGTGCTGTTGGTATTTATCGTCGCGATTATTTCTTCGATGAAGTGAAAAAGTAAGGTTAATATTGGGGCGGTAGATAATGTCGTCTATCTCTATTCCAGGATTGCCGAGGGTGAGATGCGCTATGCGAAAATGACGGATATTTTACAGAAATCGCATAAAGAACTGAAGATGTAAGGAGGAAATATGATTACCAAAGCTATCATTCCAGTCGCCGGTTGGGGCACGCGGATGCTGCCGATTACCAAATCAATCGAAAAGTGTATGTTGCCGGTGGGGACGCGTCCGGTGGTTGATTATATCGTGCAGGATATAATTCGGGCGGGTGTCAAGGATATTTACTTCGTGGTTGGCGAGCAAAGCACTCAAGTGCAGAGCTACTATCGGTCAAATATCCAGTTGAATGATTATTTGCGGCGCGCTGGTAAACAAGATAAATTACCTCTGGTGGCGCCGCTACGCGATGTGCGAATACATTTTTTAACTCAGCCTGGTACGGGTGGTTACGGCACTAGCATTCCAGTGGGCTTGGCCAGCGAATTTATTGAGCCAGGTGAATCGGCGTTTGTGGTGATGGGCGATCAGTTTTTCTGGCGTAGTGACGGCGGTTCAAATGCGGCTGATCTGGCGGAGCTGGTAGAAGCGCGCGGCCTATCGGTTGGGTTACTAGGTAATCCTGTTGATGAAGAATTCATCCCACAAACGGGCATTATCGAAACCGACCAGCAGGGTAATTTTGTGCGCATCATTGAGAAGCCGAAGCTGGAAGACGCGCCGAGTAACCTCAGCAATTCAAGCTTCTACATTCTCAACAAAGAAATTTTCGAACTGGCGCGTACATTGCCCGCTAATCCGCAGCGCGGCGAGTTTGAGCTGACCGATGCCATCAACGCGTACATCGCGGGCGGCGGCGTCATCGCGGTGGGCGAGGCCAAGGGTGACTACATGGAATGCGGTTCGCCCAGCGGCTGGCTACGCGCTAATAACGCCATGGCTCGGCTGCTAGCAAATTAGTTGCACGTATTATCCATCTCTGTTATAATTGGTCACTGATAGTAAATATATTTTAAGGAACGAAATGAAAGCAGTCGTAAAAATCTCTGGCAAGCAATATGTTGTCAGCGAAAAAGAGTCCCTCTTGGTGGATCTCCTCCCTGAAGGCACAAAAGAACTCACTCTCGACGCACTTCTAGTGATTGATGGTGATAAAACAAAAGTTGGTACGCCAACGGTAAAAGGCGCAGTGGTAAAAGCGAAAGTCGTTGAGGCGGAAGTCAAGGGCGACAAAATCCGCGTCATCCGCTACAAAGCTAAAAAACGCGTTCACAAAGAAAACGGCCATCGTCAAAAATATAGCCGTATCGAGATTACGTCGATTAAATAGTAGATACAAACTTGATAAATTGCCCTGTTCTTTGAAGCAGGGCAACTTCATATTTACTAGATGTTTGTGGTATAATTAAACGTAAGCAGAGAGGGCAGATAAACAGTGGCATCTATCATAACGGTTACCAATCAGAAAGGCGGCGTTGGCAAGACAACAACGTCAATCAATCTGGCTTACTATCTGGCAAAGATGGGCAAGCGGACGCTATTGATTGATTTCGATCCGCAGGGCAATGCAACTAGCGGCTTAGGTATTGATAAGCAGAGCTTAGAAGTAACTATTGCTGATGCTATTCTCGGCCGTAAAAAATTAGTAGAAGTAACGGTTCCAACCGAGTTTGATAACCTATCGTTGGTGCCTGCTGTGCCAACCTTAGCTAATACCGAAGTAGAGCTGGCTCAGACTGATTATCGTTTTAGCCGCCTGAAATATGCTATTAAGGCTTGCACCATAGAGTACGATTACATTATCATTGATTGTCCGCCGAGTTTGAGCTTGTTGACGGTTAATGCGTTAATTGCCGCTCAGTATGTTTTGCTGCCGGTACAAGCAGAATTCTATGCGTTAGAGGGCCTAGGCCAGTTACTGGAAACGATGAAACTAGTGCGCAAAAATCTCAATCCAACGCTTGATTTGGTGGGTGTGCTGCCGACAATGGTTGATAACCGTACGTCATTGTCAACGCAGGTATTAGATGAGATTTCTAAGCATTTTCCAGCTAAAGTGTTCAAAACGAAGATTCCGCGCAATGTCCGCTTGGCTGAGGCGCCGAGCCACGGTTTGCCAATTGGCGCGTATGATAGGTTTAGTAAAGGCGCTCGCGCTTATAAAGCGCTAGCCAAGGAGGTAATTGAGCGTGCCGGCTAAAAAGGGCCTAGGGCGAGGTTTTGACTCGCTTATTCCGACAGAGCTGCTAGACGAATCGTTCGATCCGACAGCCGAGCAAGACGAACGCGTTAGCGATTTGCGCTATATTAAATTAGCGTCAATTATGCCCGATCCAGATCAGCCGCGCCGCGAATTTGATGACGATGCGTTGGTTGAATTGAGTAAATCGATCAAAGAGCATGGCGTATTGCAGCCAGTAGTGGTGCGGCCGCATGGCGACGGCTATATGATTGTGGCTGGCGAACGCCGTTTCCGGGCTTCTAAGCTGGCGAAGCTTGATCGGATTCCAGCGCTGGTGCGGACGCTATCGGGTCAGCACCGGTTAGAACTGTCTCTGATTGAGAATATCCAGCGCCGCGACCTTAATCCGCTAGAGACAGCGACGGCGTATTTGAAGTTGCGCGATCAGTTTAATCTGACTTTAGATGATATTGGCAAGCGTGTTGGTAAGACATCGGCGGCGATTGCTAATACTATGCGTTTGTTGCGCTTGCCGGGGGCGGTGCGCGATGTAGTAGCGCGCGGCGAACTAAGTGAAGGCCAGGCGCGGTCGCTGACTAGCTTGCCAGAAGAAGAAATTTTGCGGGTTGTCCCGATAATTATAAAAGAACAATGGAGCGCACGGACGATTGAGCGCTATGTCTCGAATTATAAGAATTTGCATGGCACAGCATCGACTAAAGGTAGAAAAGCCGTCCGCAGCTCGAGATTTATTCGCGAAGAGGAGTGTTTTGCTAAACGTTTCGGAACGCCAGTTGCTGTCAAAGAGACTCGAAAAGGCGCCGGACGGATTATTATTTCATTCAAAGATCAAGCGGATTTCGAGCGAATTGCCAAGTTGTTGGGTGAATAACAGCCGAATTGCACTAATCCAACGTTGTAAAAATTACAAATTGAATTTTTAGGCTGCTAGCTTGTAATCTTAATTTTAAACTCAAAACGAGTCTATATTGCCTAACGGAAAAATCCGCAAAGCTACTGGTCCGACAATATCATAAGTTGGAATGAAGCCCAGTCCGCTACGCGAGTCGAATGAGTTGTCGCCGACTCGATTATCGCCCGCTACGAAAATAGAGCCTTCTGGCACTGTCCATTCGCCGCTGTGGCTAGTTGGCGATTTTGGACCGACGTTGTTCTTGCGTGTGCTGTCGTCTGGATGAAAGCCTTCGGGATATTTATTATTGTAAACTGTTAGCACGCCGTCCTTGACAACGACGCGTTCGCCAGGGAAGGCAATTACGCGTTTGATGATATAGCGATCTGGCGCTCCAGGCCTATAGACGGGATTAACAAAAACAACAATCTTTCCGCGTTCTGGCAAATACGGTTTATTTTGTATCTGCGCCATGGTTACAGGTATTCGGTTAATGATTAACCGGTCGCCGTCGGCGAGAGTATTATCCATGCTGTGTCCAGAGACGGAAAAACTGCGAAAAACGTAAGCATTTAATAGCAAAGTACCAATTAGCACTGCAATAACAAATCCGCTAAAACTTAGAAAATCTCGAAGACGCGGATGGCGGGTGAGATAGCTAGCTTCCATTACACGTATTATACGCTGTAAAAACCAACGAAACAATAAGCGCGATATTTATTTTTTAGCTAAAATCCTTTATAGTACATAGATATGGTGAAGCGAGCGATAGACGGTTTTGTACCGCGAAATACTCCTGCGCGCAGAGCGCCTGTTGATAGCCAGAAAAAACCAGCGGTTAATTTCGGCGATATGGGGCATACTGTGTCTGTACGGCGCCAGCAGCAATTGCCGCCGCAGCCGATTACTTCGGCGCCAAATAGAGGTGTTCGCAGCGATATCGACGAGTCTTTGCGCGAGATTAGTAATAATCTTGATTTATCTCCATCCAAACATTCTGGCAAAGGCGCGCCAAAAAATGGCCAAAAAAAGCGCGATTGGAAAAAAATCGCCAAGCGTGCGGCAATCGCAATAACTGTTATTGTACTTGGTATTGGTATTTTCCTGGGGGTACGGGCTTTGATGGCAGGCAATGCTGTTTTTAAGGGTGATATATTCGGTTTCGTACAGAAGAAACCGCTCAAGCAAGACGCTCATGGCCGCAGTAATATTTTGATACTTGGCACTTCAGAAGACGACGCTGGTCACGAAGCGGGATATCTAACCGACTCGATGATGATCCTTAGTGTTGACCAGAACAAAAAGAATGCTTATATGATTAGCGTGCCTCGAGACTTATACGTCAAATATGGTAAGAGTTGCCAAGCGGGTTATTCTGGTAAGATTAACGCTTATTTTAACTGCGTCAACGATAATTGGTCGAGCGACAGCGCCGAGGAAGAGCGCCAGACAGCAACTAGAGCTTTTGTTGGTAATATATTTGGTATTGATGTGCAATATTCGGTTCACCTGAATTATAGTGTGATGCGTGATTTGGTGGGGGCGCTTGGCGGTATCAAGATTACCATCGACAGCCGCAATCCGAATGGTGTGATGGATAGTAATTTTGACTGGAAGTGTGGTACGACGTCTGCCGAGAAATCTCAGCGTTGTCCGCGCGGCCACTATATCAGTTATCCGAATGGTGAGGTAGAATTAGATGCCGAGCACGCGCTGTATCTGGCGATGGCGCGCGGTGACCGAGCGCCAACGTACGGTTTCGAACAGTCTAATTTCGACCGCGAAAAAAACCAGCAAAAGATTATGGTTGCTATTCGCGACAAGGCCTTAAGTGCTGGCACGCTGGCAGATTTTACTAAAATTTCTGGTATTATCGACGCGATTGGCAAGAATCTACGAACTAATTTCGAAAAGAGCGAAGTACGTACGCTGGTCGAGCTAGTACACGACATCAAAAGCGATAATATCAAAAGTATCAGCTTAATTGATGCCGAGCCGGCTATCTTGACAACTGGCACGTACGGCGGCGCTAGTTCGGTGGTGCCGACGGCCGGAACGTATGACTACAGCCAGCTGCGAGCTTTCGTCAAGAAAAACCTCTATGCGACAGATATCACTAAAGAAAATGCTAACGTCGTTGTACTTAATGCTACTGGCGTATCAGGTGTGGCGCAAAAACAAGCCGATAAATTAACTGAGCTTGGCATGACGGTTAGTACTGTCGGTAATGCGCCGCAAAACGGCTCGTATTCTAGCAACAAGATATATAAAGTCTCGACGCGCGCCAAGACAGCTACGTCTGTAAAGCTGCAGTCGCTTTACGGCGCTGCCCCAGAAGCGGTACAGAGCGTGCCAGGCGTCAAATATAATGCAGAGGTAGACTACGTTATTATCATAGCAGTCAAGCCGAATGCCGGCGAGTAGGCGGGTTATAGAAACAATACTAAGGTGGTATAATTAAGCGGTATGAGTTCAACAAAAAAGCATAAGTATAGCTCTAAGGCAAGCTCGCTGGCTTATGCATCGCTTAATATTTTACTGGCGCTGGCGGTGTTTGGAACTATTTATGTAACTAATTCGCCAATTTTTGCTTTGCTGCTGGTGGCGCTTGGCAAATGGCGGATTTTGTCGGTAAGGCCGCGTTTTTGGGCGGCTAATGTTTTGTCTAATTTGGTGGATATTATAGTTGGCGTTAGTTTTGCGCTGTTAATTTGGCTGTCGGGCGGGTACATGATACTTCAGCTGGGGCTAACAGCGTTGCATATTGTCTGGCTGCTATTTATCAAGCAGCGCTCAAAATACACGTACGCGGTTATTCAGGCTGGTACTGCGCTGTTCTTGGGGCTAGTGACACTGTCGTTGACGGCTTATTCATGGGATTCATTTTATTTCGTAGCAGTTGTTTGGGTGATTGCTTATGCGTCAGCGCGGCATGTGGCTAGCCGCTACGAGGGAATCAGCACTAATCTTTACGCGATAGCAGCAGCAACAGTGTGTGCTGAACTCGGCTGGATCTCGTATTATTGGATGATTGCTTATACTATTCCGGGTTTGGCTGCTATCAAGGTATCGCAGTTCGCTATATTTGCAGTATTGATGGGTTTCGTGGCTGAGCGGACAGCGCGCAGCTATCATAAACACGGCGAAGTTCGCTTCGCTGATATTGCAATGCCGATATTATTAACGGCAATGACGATGGTTGTGGCGTATATCTTTGCGGTTTTGAGCGGCAGCGATGCTTTGTAGGTTGTTAAGCGGATTTTTAAGGATTCTTTAAGACTGTATGCGCATAGTAAGTATAATGGATATGATCAAATTATCGAATAGAGGAGGTTTCTGATGAATAATAAGCAGGAAAATTCTACACCGCGATCGTCAGACTCGCAGCCGCTGCCGCCTCGGGTTGTTGCGGCTGCTAAACCTTGCCAGAAGAAGACGGTTTGGCTAGCGATCTCTATCGTGATTGCGGCGATTATTTTGGCGGCTGGCGGCATAACTTGTACGCTGCTAATGCGAGGAGGCCGCAATTCTCTGAATACTTTCGTTGACGGTAATCTGGCGGCTGATAGTAAGGAGGCTTCTGTTTCTGATATTATTGACAAAGTTTCGCCAAGCGTGGTGTCGATAGTCACCAATACTAAGTCGCAATCTCTATTTGGCGGTTCCCGCCAGGTGCAGGCGGCCGGTACAGGTATTATTATCAGTAAAGACGGCTTCGTTCTTACTAATAAGCATGTTGTAGAAGGCGCGCAGTCGGTTACGATTGTGGCCTCGGACGGATCGACTTACGACGCGGTATCGCTAGTTGGTACCGATCCGTTGAATGATTTGGCTTACTTAAAGATTAAAGACGTTAATAACTTGACACCAGCAGCACTAGGCGACTCGTCGACAGCACGAGTCGGGCAGAACGTTATTGCTATCGGTAATGCGCTAGGACAGTACCAAAACACTGTCTCTAAAGGTATTATTTCTGGTAAGGGCCGGGCGGTTTCGGCGAGCGATAGCAGCGGTAACTCGCGGGAATCTCTGACTGATATGCTGCAAACCGATACGGCTATTAATTCTGGCAATTCTGGCGGGCCGTTAATTAACTACAGCGGGCAGGTTATCGGTATTAATACAGCGGTAGCTTCGAATGCTGAAGGAATTGGCTTTTCGATCCCGATTAACGCAGCAAAAGGTACAATCCAGCAAGTTTTGGCTGGCAAAGGCGTGCAGCGAGCGTATCTGGGCGTCAATTACACGGATATCACGCCGGAAATAGCCAAGCATTATAGTTTGCCATCAAAATATGGCGCGTACGTGACTGGCGGCCGCAGCGAAGACGTTGGTGTTACCGCTAACAGTCCGGCCGCTAAAGCCGGTATTCAAGACAAAGATATAATTACCAAGGTCGATGGTATTGAATTGGGCGCGCGAGGTAATTTATCAAGCGTTCTCGGGCAGTATCAGCCGGGCGATACTATTGATCTGACGGTGATGCGCAGCGGTAAAACGATGAATATCAAAGCGACGCTAGCGGCCTATCGAGAATAGGCAAATTATGCTTGCAGTACGACGATAAAGCCGCGTGTTAGCTTATGCCGCAGCTGGCGCGAACCAGCGTAGGCTATTATTGCACCGTGCTGCCGCGGGTCGGCTTCTAAAAAAATTAGGGCGCCAGGATTTAAGTGTACTGGCAGCTGGTCTATCAGTTGGTAGATTAGCGCCAATCCCTCGTCTTTGGCGAAGAGTGCTAATGCTGGTTCATGGTTAGTCTCGGGCGAGCGCTGCCACGAACGGTCGACATATGGCAAATTAGCGATAATTATATCGAATTTGCCGGGTATGGCGCGCAACAAATTACTTTTTATCAGAGCGACGTCGGCTTGAAATTTTTCAGCGTTTTGGCGGGCAACGCGCAAGGCTGGCTGGCTAATATCAGATAAAATTACGTTAAGTTCTGGTATTTCTAACTTTGCGGTAATGCCCAAGCAGCCACTGCCAGTGCCAATATCTAGTAGTTTGCCAGAAACGCCAAGTTCTTTTAGTAGCTCTATGATGGCTTCTGATTCTGGACGAGGTACTAAAACTTGCGGCGACACTGTAAATCTTCGGCCGTAAAAATCGCGGTAACCTAAGATATAAGCAAGCGGTACGCGTTCTAATCGCAGACGCAGCCGAGCATTAGCAATATCAACACGCCGCGGGTCGATGTCGTCTTCGGGGTGAGCGTGCAGGTAGGTGCGATTTTTCCGCAGCGTATTAGCCAAGATAAGTTCTGCATCCAACCTGGCAGAATCGACGCCAATTTCTCGTAATTGTTTGATTGCGTGATCGAGCCATGCCGATATATTCATACGAATAGTATAAAATGCAAGTTTGTAGCGGTCAAACTAAATTAATATGATCAGGGGCGAGGCAGGCGATAGATTATTGCTGGTCGGCGTTTTGCGCTTTTAATTCTCGTTCGTAAGCTTGCAGCTGTTCAATTAAATCGTTGATGTCTCCGTTCATGGCGGCGGGGATATTGCTGCGGTTGTAGTGAATGCGGTGGTCGGTGATGCGGTCTTGCGGGAAGTTATAGGTGCGGATTTTTTCAGAGCGGTCGCCAGTGCCGACTAGCGAACGCCGTTCAGCGCTTAATTTGGCGTTTTCTTCGTCAATTTTCATCTGCAGCAGCCGCGAACGCAGCACGCTCATGGCTTTTTCGCGGTTTTTGATCTGCGACTTCTCGTCTTGGTTGGTAACCATGATGCCAGTTGGCAGGTGAGTAATGCGTACTGCCGAGTCGGTGGTGTTGACGCTCTGGCCGCCATGGCCGCTGGAGCGGTAAATATCGACGCGCAGGTCATTCGGGTTGATATCAATATCAGTTTCTTCGGCTTCGGGTAAGACGGCGACAGTGGCGGTGCTGGTATGAATACGGCCTTGACTTTCAGTGACTGGGACGCGTTGGACGCGGTGGACGCCGCCTTCAAATTTCAATTTGGCATATGGCGCGTCGCCCTTAACCATGAAAATGACTTCTTTGTAGCCGCCAGAATCGTTAGCGGACTCGCTGATAAGCTCGGTTTTATAGCCATTGGCTTCGCACCAGCGCAAGTACATGCGGTATAATTCTGCCGCGAACAATGATGCTTCGTCGCCGCCAGCGCCAGCGCGGATTTCTATGATGATATTTTTCTCGTCGTTCGGGTCTTTGGGCGTTAGTAATATGAATAACTTATCGTCAAGTTCGGCGATTTTAGCTTCGTCCTCGGGAATCTCTGCTTTGGCTAGTTCGGCTAATTCATCGTTGCCTTGGGCTAGATTTTTTGCCTCCGCTAGCTGTTTTTCTACAGTATCGCGTTCGCTAACGGTAGCGATAATGGTTTCTAGCTCGGCGAAACGTTTGTTATTGGCAGTAAAATCTGGTGAATTGTAGGCATCAGGCTGCGCCAAAAAAACGCCGAGGCGAGCGCGTTCGGCTTTCAGAGCGTCTAAATCGAGAGAAATCTTTGCCATAGCTTATAAAATTATAGCATATATTGACGAAATAAGCGTTTTAATGTATAATAAAAGATGAGTAGGTCAATTGATAAACCGTCGGAGCCTGCTGCGGGCGAGTTGTTATGCACAACTTTGTTGCCAGTAGCTGCTCCTGTTAAAACTTACAAAATACCGGAAGGTCTGCCGCCGCTAAAGCCGTGGCAAGTTGTAAATGTTGGCGGAGGACATATTAGGGCTAAGGGTGGGGTAGACAGTCTAGATGTAACGGTATTTTTAGCGGATAATAGATTAACTAATTGCCAGCATCCAGCCCTGGAGAGTCATTTAAGAAAAACGGTTCTCGGAGAAGGTGTTGGGAATGAAGATGGGCAAGGTGATATAGATTTTGTACGATCGCTATATTACGGTGCGGTTGCCCGCGATATGGGGTTAACCGTACCAGATGTGATCAGTATGACAGCTGATAGTAAAAGATTGTTGAAATCGGCTGGTTTTTCTGAGGTGCTAGCTACGGGATCGCTTGCAAATGTAGGACTAGTGTTGTCTAGGGGCGATGAATTGAGCGACCCTGCTGATATTGAAAGACGAGCGCGTGGAATAGGTTTATACACTAAAGAGATCATAACTTTTCCTGGAGCAGGCGAGGATTCTAAGGATAATCAGTTTATTGCGCTAACTGACGCCGCTGGGAATCGAATTATCATGCCGTATAGTGGAATTAGGGAGCGTATTCTGATGGGGGCATTTGGGTATGAGGAAGCTGGCGGGCAAGAAAAATAAAACATCGCTGACAGATAGCAGCGATGTTTTATTATGCGATTGATGGCGTCTAGTTTTTCTTGTTGACCTGTTTCTTAGCTTTTTTGGAGGTTTTGGCTGGTTTAGCGTTGTTGTCGCTGGTTTTGTCATCGGCAGCTTGCTGAGCCTTGGCGGCAGCGGCGGCGTTAGCCTTTTTTGCTTTGTTGACGAGAGCTTCGCGGCGGGCTTTCGCGGCGGCTTGGCGGGCCTTGAAGCGGTCAACGCGGCCTTCGGTGTCGATGATCTTTTCTTCGCCAGTGAAGAATGGATGCGATTTACTTGAAATGTGGACTTTGACTAACGGGTAAGTCTGGCCGTCTTTCCACTTGATTGTTTCGGTAGATTGCGCTGTTGAGCGAGTCAAGAACGCGAAGCCTGCTTGTTCGTCGCTAAATACGACCAGGCGATAGTCCTGTGGGTGAATACTGCTTTTCATAACTGTAGTATTTTAACAAAAATCTATCTGTCTGTCAAAAATGAGTTTTGCGGCGCTTTTCGTTGCTACGGCGTTCCTTTTCGCTGCTGATTTTGTCGTGAAGTTTGCGCAGCGCGCGCTGCGAGGCCGGCAGCTGGGTAATAGCACGAATTTCTTCCTCGATGTCAGCTAAATCTTCGTCGCTGAAGTCTTCTAATCCAACATAACGCATGCGGGCGCCCTTGGTGGAGCGGATTAGTTCATCAAGTTTAAGCTGAATAGCGCGACTATCGCGGTTTTGAGTATTTTGGATCAAGAATACCATCAAAAAAGTGACAATCGTCGTACCAGTGTTGATAACCAACTGCCAGGTGTCAGAGAAGTTGAAAATCGGCCCGGTGATAAACCAAACAGCTATTGAAGCAGCCGCTAGAATAAACACACCAGCCGACCCAGCTAGCGTTGAGGCGCGCGACGAAATCTTGCGAAAACGTTCTTTCATGATGTTAAGCATAACAAAAAAGGTGAATATTAGCAAAAATGTTACAAGATTATTCAAGATGTGACAAGTGATGATAATAAAGTTTGACTAAAGTGATGTTATTTACTATAATTTGTCATACTAAAGTAAATACGAAAAACAAAAAAGGTGTATTCATATATTATGAAGGAACTGTATAGCAAAGGTAAAATACCAGGTCACAAAGATACTGGCGAAATAGTGCCGTCGTGTAGTCAACCTAGTGAAACTTCGGAATATGATAGCACAGATACTTCAGGCGATATAAATAATATAGATGAAAACAAGGTCGTACAGAATATAGAGCGAAGATATTTACCTGATAGCTCCCGACCAATCTATACTGTCCTTGGCCAGACAATAGCATTTCGTTCCGCAGGAGAAGTTCCTTGTATTCATAGCGCATGTTTTACTGACGATATATATAATAATCCAAGTGATAGTAGTAGTGTGGCGAATGAGAAACGTGAGCTTATTAATAGTATGCTTAAAAGTCGTGAATCTGAAATTCTCGTTGCAACGAACAATCCAGAAGGTATCTTGACATTGGCGAAAAAACTAACAGGCGGTTCGGCTGAGATTGACACAATTCTTGAAGATATTAAAAATGGCGGTCCGTATGGAGACGAGGTAAAAGAATTCACTGACAAAATTATCGCTTGCACAATGTTCGATGATAGAGGAAATACGTTAACAGATCGGGTTGACGAGAATGGTTACGCAATTGTACTAGCTGCGATTTGCGGTGATGAGGACGCGGCGTCATTAGTATCTAGTAGGCTTGATGTAATGCGAGAAACGATAAAGCAGAGACAGGAAATAATTCGATACGAATGCGATACAGAAGCTGCGATACAGGCGCGCAGGATGGAGGAAGCGGGGCTGCCTGAGATAGAGCCAAAAGATGTTACTCTGGTTCACTCTACAAGATATGAAGTTCAGCGCAACAGCGATGGTGATGTGTGCTTGTATCCAGCCTCGCGTCATGAATCTCGTAGTATGCGCTCAAGCATTCATTTTACTCCCAACGGACAAGTGTCTTCGCATGCATACGGATCATGGAGTGATACAAATAGGCTAATTGTTGCTAATATGGAAAGGGTGATTTCTAGTAATGGTATTCCCGCTGCTATGGCTAGTGCCGATACGTATTTTACAAGGAGTCCAGGGGACAGTTTAGTTTTGCCAGGAGCTTTAGTCGTAGAACCGAAAGAAATGTTATCTGATCAAGGACAGGTTATTGAAGAAGATGAAACTGGTGTTAAATATCTTTCAACAGACAGTTATACAAGTGATCAAAAGGAGTTTATTAAGCAAGCTGCTGAAACTTTCGGCGTAAAATTTAACAATGAACATCCGTCATCAACCTTGCGAGAAGTTGCACTTCGGACTGTAGAGAAGCAGTTGGGCGCAAAGTCTTTTACGGAAATAGGACAGAACTACGCATCTGATACATCATTCGATCAGCAGATTACGCAATTGTCGCTCAGACTTGGTTGTCCAAGCAGATCGCATATGGCATCACAAGAAATGGCGATGGAAAGCATGAGAGCAGGATTTTGTAGTGAAGATGAATGGAGCGGTCCAATAGCTCCAGCGTCGGGTTTTCTTGGATCTGGAATGGGATGGAGCATTCCAGACAACGTATCGAATATTGATTCGCTCAGGACTATGGTCTTTGCTGGAGCGCTACCAGCGCTAGACTTGACAGCCGTAAAAGAACATAGAAATAAAAAAATAGGATGGAGTGCTATGGAATATTGATGCTCAATAAAACTTATAGATACGGTAGCTTGTGATTTTGGTGTAATAGTGCTATAGTAGTGTGGTAATAATTTTAACGACACAGCCCGTTGCAGCTCCAAAAGCAGCGGGCGAGGAAAAGGAGTAAACTGATGTCTGTAGCAGTAGACATGAAAGCTTTGTTTGAAGCTGGTGTTCATTTTGGACACAAAACTAGCCGCTGGCACCCGAAGATGGCGCCGTATATTCACTCAAAACGCCAGGATAGCCATATTATTGATTTAGCGAAGACAGTTGAGGCGCTAGACAAAGCCTTACCGTTTATTACCAAGACGGTAGCGAGCGGCAAAAAAGTTTTGTTTGTTGGCACCAAAAAGCAGGCCAAAGATATCGTTAAAGCGGCTGCCGAGTCGGTTGGCCAGCCATTTGTGGTGAATCGTTGGATCGGCGGCATGCTAACTAATGTCACCACTACTAACGCGCAAATCAAAAAGCTGCGCGACCTCGAGCGCCGCATGGACAACGGCGATCTCGAGAAGCGCTACAATAAGCTAGAAGTTCAGCGCTACCAAGAAGAAATCGATAGTTTGAACTTCAAATACGGTGGTATCAAGGAATTGAATGGTAAGCCTGGCGCTTTAATCG
This sequence comes from uncultured Candidatus Saccharibacteria bacterium, assembly GCA_937959535.1. Lineage (GTDB taxonomy): Bacteria > Patescibacteriota > Saccharimonadia > Saccharimonadales > Saccharimonadaceae > Saccharimonas. The sequence continues at coordinate 9,974 of CALGPW010000014.1, read as the reverse complement.
TGCTCGATATGCTGGTTGATAAAAATGCAATCGCTGAAGCAGAAAATCTCGGAATCCCAGTGGTGGCAATCGCTGATACTAATACCGACCCGAGCAAAGTTGAATATCCAATCCCAGGCAACGACGACGCGATTAAAGGTTTGCAATTGTTGCTAGATTACTTTGTAGCAGCAGTGAACGAAGGCAAGACTAAAAAAGAGGAGAAATAGGATGGGCGTATCAATTGAAGACATTAAAAAGCTGAAAGAATTAAGCGGTATTGGCCTGACCGATGCCAAAAAAGCGCTAGTTGAAGCCGAGGGCGACTTCGATAAAGCTCTCGAAGCGCTGCGCAAGAAAGGCCTGACCAAGGCCGAGAAAAAAGGCGACCGCGAGACGCGCGAAGGTCTGATTGAGAGTTACGTGCACTCGGGCCGTATCGGTGTGGTTGTCGAGGTCAACTGCGAAACAGATTTCGTAGCGCGCTTGCCAGAATTCAAGGAGTTTGCGCATCAAATTGCTATGCAGATCGCAGCGATGGCACCAAAGTACGCAACGGTCGAGGATATTCCGAGCGACGTTTACGAAGCGAAAAAGCAGGAGTTTTTGGCAAGCGACAGTTTGCAAGATAAGCCAGAGAATATGCGCGAGCAAATTGTCGAAGGACAACTCAAAAAATATTTTGCCGAACAAGTCCTGTCCGAGCAGGCTTTCGTACTTGACGACAGCAAAACCGTCGGCGAGCTGATCAAAGAGCAAGTAGCGCTGCGCGGCGAGAATGTGCGTGTTAGCCAATTCAAGCGTATCGAGCTTGGCGGCGAATAAGCCTACGTCTTATACAACCAATATAACCGCTGAAATATGGCGGTTATTTTGGTATGATAAAAGCATGAGCAATCAACGGTGGAATGTAGATGCGCAATTTTGAATCTGGTAGTTTTGACTTTTATAGTAACCGCGAAAAGCCAAGCGGCGGTGAGCGCGAGCGTGCGAGCGAGCTGGATGATATTGATTTGCGGCCAGAAAGCGAAGTTTTTCAAGACCATGAGCGGATTGATAGCAAGGATCTTGACGATCAGCTGATTGCTTTGCGAGACCAGCTAAGCGAAGATACAGGCGGAATTATTCATATTGATATTCCAGCTTATATATATGATTTTGCCGACAATCCTTTCGTTGGCATGGGGCCGAATCGCACCAAGACTTACGAGATTTCGCGCTATGTGGATATAGTGTTTTTGCATCGTTTCATGTACCAAGAAATTATCGTTTGCGGGCTGCAATCGCGCAAATTTACCAACGAGGCAGGGCGGGCGGCGTTTATTAAACGGATTCGCGAGACTGGCGGCTTGCCGCTAAAACAGGATGGCAGCGAGCCGGAGGTTTTGGGGCGAGCATTCGTGCCATATATGCCATATCATACGACTGATGCGTTTTTCCGCTTGTATCATACAGTGATGCCACGAGTCGCCGAACGGCCGCACTATCCGCTAGATGTGTGGTTGATTTTCGATGAAAATGCCTATCAAGAAGTCGACGGCTCTCCGGATTTTCGCCAGGCGTATCGTTTGCGTCGGGGGTTTGACCGGCGGGCTAGTTTGCTAGGAGTGGCGCAGATAAATTAGCGTTTAATGGTACAATAAAGTAAAGGAGAATATATGTTTAGTACAGACGAATATGAAGCAAAAATGACAGGTGCATTTGAACACTTTGGCGAAGAGCTGCGCAAAATTCGCACTGGCCGGGCGCATCCAGGTATGCTAGCGGGCGTGATGGTTGAAGCTTACGGTGCTAACATGCCGCTCAATCAGGTAGCCAACGTGACAGCTCCCGAGGCACAAATGTTGCTGGTGACACCTTTTGATCCGAGTAATTTGCAAAATATTGCGGCGGCGATTCGCAATGATCAGAGCCTTGGTTTTAATCCGAGCGACGATGGTCGGGTGGTGCGCGTACCAGTGCCAGCCTTGACCGAAGAGCGCCGCAAGCAGCTGGTTCGTCAGGCGTCAGAAAAGCTAGAAGAAGCGCGAATCGCTTTGCGCAATATTCGCCAAGACGGCATCAAGGATGCCAAAAAAATGAAGGAAGCTAAAGAACTGAGCGAGGACGATCTCAAAATGATCGAGAAAGAATTTGATCGCTTGATGAATGAATTCCAAGACAAGCTAGAGGCCGCTTTCAAGGACAAAGAAAAGGATATTCTGACCATCTAATGAGCGAGAAAATATTGCCAGTACACGTCGGCTTCATTGTCGACGGCAATCGCCGCTGGGCAAAAGCCCAGGGTCTATCGGCGCAAGAAGGGCATAGCGCTGGTTATGAAAAGTTGCGCGAAATTATCATCGATACTATCGATCGCGGCGTACCGTATGTCAGCGCGTATATTTTTAGTACCGAGAACTGGCATCGTAGCGGCCCGGAGATTAAGCATCTGATGGATTTGGTGGTGCAAATGTTGACGCGCGATTTACATATTTTCGTTGAACACGGCATACGGTTAAGAGTGGCGGGGACGCGCGTGCGCCTCAGCCGCCGAGTCAAAAAAGCGATTGACGAGGCCGAAGCGGCCACCAAAGATTTGACGCACGGCACGGCAATTTTGTCATTTAATTATGGCGGGCACCAGGAAATTATAGATGCAGTCAACACCTTGCGCAAAACGCTTTCAACACATAAAAAAGTAACAGCGCAAATCTTTGAGCAATTTTTGTATACGCCAGATGTGCCGCCATGCGACTTGATAGTGCGCACCAGCGGCGAACAGCGGCTAAGCAATTTTATGCTGTGGCGCAGCGCTTATAGCGAGCTAATTTTTGTTAAAAAATCGTGGCCAGATATGACAAAACGCGACATAACCGCTATACTAAATGAGTACGCGAAACGTTCGCGGCGGTTTGGAGGGTGAAATGAGTTTATTTTTTGGTATCATTGTCGGTATAATTGTGTTGACTATTTTGGTGGTGACGCACGAGTTAGGCCATGCTTTGGTGGCGCGGCGTTACGGCGTGCGTGTTGAGGAGTTTGGTATTGGCTTCCCGCCGGTAGCTTATAAGAAGAAGGTCAAGAAAAGCTTTTTGGGCAAAAATGTCGATTACAGTATTAACTGGCTGCCGCTAGGCGGTTTCGTTAAGCTGCAAGGCGAGCACGACGATGATAAGCAGCCTGGCGACTACGGCGCAGCGACATTTTGGCAAAAAACACAGATCTTGCTGGCTGGCGTAGCAGTGAATTGGCTGAGTGCGGTGTTGATATTTACGATTTTGGCGTGGTGGGGTATGCCGCCGCTTGTCGCTAATCAATTCACCGTGGCTAGCGACACGACAACTTCAGGCAAAGAAGTCAAGATAGCTGGTGTCGAGAACGACTTGCCGGCGCAAAAAAGCGGATTAAAAACTGGCGACGATATTCTATCGGTTGATGGCGATAAGATTAAAACTCCAGATGAGCTAACCAAGAGATTAGCTCGCGACAAAGGCAAAACAGTTAAGATTCGCTACTCGCGAAACGGCCGAGAGGCAGTGCTGCCTGTAGCGTTGCGGTCTAGCAATGATGACAAGCGCGGTTATCTGGGCGCCAGTTTATCTCAAGAGGTCTTGATACGTTCGACTTGGTCGGCGCCAATTGTCGGCGTAGGACTAACTACTCAATTGACCGGGATAACTATTCAAGGGCTTGGGCAAGTTGTCTATGACGGTTTGACGGGGCTGGCTATGAAAATCGTGCCGAACGATCAGGCGCAGCAGCAGGCTAATCAAAAATTAGCAACAGTTGGCAATAGTGTTGGCGGTCCAGTGACGATATTTGGCATGTTGTTTCCGACAGCTGGCGAGGCTGGCGGCCGCTATGTCTTGATGATTGCTGGGCTAATCGCTTTGTCGCTGGCGGTGATGAATATATTACCGATTCCAGCGCTTGATGGCGGGCGGTGGTTTGTGACGGCTTTGTTCCGCTTAATAAAGAAACCGCTCCGCAAAGATACCGAGGAAAAAATTCATGGTACTGGCTTCTTGGTTTTGATAGTATTGATAATATTAGTAACGATTTCTGACGTCGGGAAGCTATTTAAATGAAACGCTGGCGGGTGGGTAATTTAAAAAAGCTTCGTTTTTCCCGGCGGCAGGTACTGTCATGGATTGGCTGGGCGCTGCTGGTGGCGATATCGATGGTAGCGGCTGCTTATGCGGTAGCTGGCGTTGGGCGATTGCTATTGCGGACAGGTTGGTTGGCGCAAGCTAATGTGTCAGTGGTTAATCTAATTTTGCAATGTTTTGTTCATGTCTTGACAATTGCCGCCGTTTGCACGGTATCTTGGCGTATCAAAAAAGCGGTATCAGCCAAACAGGCTGGCGTGCAGCGGTTGATTGAGTGGCGCGATATCGGTATGGCAATCGTTGGCGCGGTGGCTTACATTGCTTTGACAGTGAGCTTGTCGTTTATTGCGCAAGCCATTATACCAGGATTTAACCCGAATCAGGCTCAAGATGTTGGGGTATCAGATAGGCTGTTTTCGTTAGATTTGGTGATAGCTTTCGTGGTGCTGGTGATAGTGGTGCCATTATGCGAGGAGTTAATTTTTCGCGGTATACTGTATGGCAAACTGCGTTCGGCGAAGCTGCCAGTAGCAGCTAACGTATTTTTTGTTAGCTTGCTTTTTGGGGTAGCGCATGGGCAGTGGAATGTTGGTATTGATACGTTTGCGCTGAGTTTGGTGCTTTGTACGCTGCGCGAATATACTGGATCGATTTGGTCTGGCTTTTTGCTGCACGCAATCAAAAATAGCGTGGCTTTTTATGCGGTTTATGTTGCGGCGGCGTTTTGGTAATTTGTTGATATGCGTGATTCACGGTAAAATGAGGATATTATGAGACTAAGTAAGAATTTTACTCGAACTATCAAGCAGGCGCCAGCTGACGAAGTGGCGCGTAACGCCCAGTTACTGATTCGTGCTGGTTACGTGCATAAAACGATGGCGGGCGTTTATTCATTCTTGCCGATGGGGCTGAGGGTGGTTGAGAATATCAAGCAAATTGTCCGCGAAGAGATGAATAAAATTGACAGTCAAGAATTGGTGATGAGTACGCTGCAGAGCAAGGACTTGTGGCAGGAGACTGGGCGCTGGAGCGACGAGTTGGTTGATGTTTGGTTTAAGTCTCATCTGCAAGACGGCACTGAGGTCGGTTTCGGCTGGACGCATGAAGAGCCGATTGTTGATTTACTGCGTAATTATTTGAAGAGCTATAAGGATTTGCCGATTAGCGTTTATCAGTTCCAGAACAAGCTGCGCAACGAGCTGCGCGCCAAAAGCGGTATTATGCGCGGCCGCGAGTTCGTTATGAAAGATATGTACTCGGTGCATGCCAGCAAAGAAGACTTGGATAAGTATTATAACGCCGCGATTGAGGCTTACAAGCGCTGCTACGACCGCTTTGGTATCGGCGATGAGACGTATGTGACGTTTGCCTCGGGCGGAGCTTTCACTAAATTTAGCCACGAATTTCAGACGATTTGTGACGCTGGCGAGGATTATATTTATCTGCACCGCGGCAAAAATATTGCTGTGAACGAAGAGGTTTTGGATGAAGCCGTCAAGGAGCTGGGCATTGACCGCAGCGAGCTAGAACGGGTTAAAACTGCCGAGGTTGGCAACATCTTTAACTTCGGTACGCAAAAGTCCGAGGAAATGCGCTTGGTCTTTACTGACGCTGAGGGTGTAGAGCAGTACGCTTATATGGGCAGCTACGGTATCGGTATCACCCGGGTGATGGGCGTGATTGTCGAGAAATTTGCTGATGACAAGGGGCTGGTTTGGCCGGAAAACATTGCACCAGCTAAAGTATATCTGGTACAAATTGGCAGCCAGTCGCGCTCTACAGCTGACGAACTCTACCAGAAGTTGCAATCTGCCGGAATCGAAACTATCTATGACGATCGCGACGAGCGTCCAGGGATTAAATTTGCTGATGCCGAACTGCTGGGCATTCCGTATCGGGTGACGGTCAGCGATCGCTTGCTTGATGATGGTAAATGGGAGGTGTCAACGCGCCAGACTGGCGAGCAACGGCTCTTGACGGCAGATGAGTTGCTTGCTACACTGAACTAATCTGAGTATTTTGTATTGGAGGGCTGGGGTTTCTCTAGACAGAGAAAATTTCGGGCGGTATAACGAAAGGAGTAAAACTCATGAAAAAAGCATATCAGATCACCGAGAATGGAAGAAAAGAGCTTGAAGAAGAGCTAGCTGCCTTGAAGGGTCGCCGCGGCGAGATTGCCGAGAAAATCGCTGAAGCGCGCGGTTACGGCGATTTGAGCGAGAACGCCGAGTACGATCAGGCGCGCGAAGAGCAAGGCCTGGTCGAGACGCGTATTGCCGAGATTGAGGATATTTTGCAGAACGCCGAGAATATCAAGGGCGGCACCACTCACAAAGTTAGTTTGGGTAGTCGAGTGACGCTTGAATCTGGCGGTAAAATATTTGAATATACGGTTGTTGGCCCGGTTGAAGCCGATCCGCTGAATGGCAAAATTAGCGACGAATCGCCGCTGGGCGTGGCGCTAATTGATAAGGTAGTGGGCGATACCGCTGCTATTAACACGCCCAAAGGCGAGACTATCTACGCAATCAAAGCAATTTCGTAGCTACTAACAGGGGTGTGCTATAATAAATAATTATGGCTACACTGCAAGATTATCGAAATGAACGTTTGCGAAAACTAGAAACCCTGCGAGAACTAGGCGTTGATCCGTATCCGGCGCGGTCGGAGCGGACGCATGGTTGTGGCGAGGTTTTAGCGCATTATGATGAGCTGGCGGGCCGGGAAGTGGTTGTGGCGGGACGTATCACTTCAATTCGCAGTTTTGGTAAGCTGGCGTTCATCAAACTGCGCGACGGGAGCGGTGAAGTGCAACTATATTTGCAGCGCGATGATGTAGTGGACTTGGATGCTAGCCGCGGTGTATTGGGTATGAAGCAGCTGAAGCTTCTTGATACGGGCGACTTTGTCGAGGCGCGCGGAGTGATGACGACAACGCAGACTGGCGAGAAGTCGGTTGGTGTGCGTGAGCTACGGTTATTAACTAAGTCACTCAGGCCAATGCCAGAGAAATTGGAGAACAAAGAAGAACGCTTCCGTCGCCGCTATGTCGATATGAATGTTAATCCAGAAGTGCGCCAGCGGTTTGTTCGCCGCAGCAAGTTTTGGCAGGCGACGCGTGATTATCTAAACCAGCACGGCTTTACTGAGGTGAATGTGCCAGTGTTGGAGCATACCACCGGCGGTGCTGATGCTAACCCATTTGTGACACATATGGACGCGCTGGATAATCAGCAGTTTTATCTGCGTATTTCTCACGAGTTGCCGCTGAAGCGGTTGATTGGCGCTGGGTTTGAGAAGGTGTATGACCTCGGGCCGCGTTTTCGCAATGAGAATTATTCTGATGAGCATTTGCCAGAGCACATCGCCATGGAGTGGTATGCTGCGTATTGGGACTGGCGAGCTGGCATGCATTTCATGGAGGACATGTACAAATATGTTCTGCAGGAAACGTTTGGTACGCTGCAGTTTCAGCTGGGCCGGTTCACGGTGGATATGAGCGGCGAGTGGGAAGTCTGGGATTATGCCGAGGTGATCAACAAGCACTATGGAATTGATGTGTATAATACAACGATTGAAGAGGTAGCTGCCAAGTTGAAAGCACATGGTTTGGAAGTAGAAAAGACCGATTCCATTCCGCGCAGTATCGATAAATTATGGAAGAATATTCGTAAAGATGTGGCGGGGCCGGTGTGGTTGGTGAATACGCCAAAGTTTATCAGTCCGCTATCCAAAACCAATCCTGACAATCCGCAGACAGTGGAGCGTTTCCAGCCAATTATTGCCGGGTCAGAGCTGGGCAATGGTTTTTCCGAGCTGAATGATCCGATTGATCAGTTGAATCGTTTTATTGAGCAGCAACAGATGCGCGATGCGGGCGACGAAGAGGCAATGATGCTGGATATCGACTTTGTGGAGATGTTGGAGTACGGTATGCCGCCGGCTTGTGGCTGGGGCTATTCTGAGCGGGTATTTTGGATTTTTGAAGGCGTAACTGCCCGCGAGGGCGTGCCATTTCCACAACTGCGTCATGAGATTGACGAGACGACGCGGGCGATTTATCCAGAAGTGAAGTTGTAGTTTTTGAAGTTGTCGATGCTATCGGTACTGGCTTTTAGGCGGCCATTTTCTCGCTATCTTCAGCTAGCTCGCCGAGCAAGATATCGATTTCATCAGACACAATATCTGCAAAGTCTGGTACATTGGCGCGCACCCAATCGACGATTTGGTCGTCGCTGGCTTCTTGCATGTGCGATAGCTCTTCAGCTTGCTCTGGCGATAGCTCGAGGACGATTTCGTTGATGACGCGTTCCTCTAGCGTCGATTCAAAATGGTCGGCAAGCGATTGGTAATCTTCGTCTGATAGATGGATTCCTAAATCTGCGAGGAGGCTGCGGCTTAAAATTGGCATGATGTTATCCTTTCTTTTTCTGTTTTAACTTTAGACAAAGGTATTTTCGACGCTACGGTCTCTAGCTTGCTGGGTTGCTTTGGCTTTCTTCTTTGCAGCAATCTCGTTTTGCGCGCTGACTTCAAGGGCTTTACCGGTATTTTCGACGTCTTTTTGAGCTTGAATCAGCGACTGCGTAAGTTGCGTCTCCTGTCGCTGCAGTTCGGCTAAACGTTTATGATAATCGGCGATTGCTTTCTCCATATTTTCTTGTTGCTGCTGAGCCTTGACGGCTTCGTACATTGCTGCAAATTTGTTGGCGCTATCATCGGATAGCGAGTCGGCTTTTTCTTGAAGCTTAGCCGCATTCTCTCTGACCGAAACCAGATCTGACTCCATGTTGGCGATTTCTCCAGCTTGCTGGCGCATACTATTTAGCTCGGTTCTGGTCTGCTGAAGCTGCCCGCCAATTGATTCAACTCGATTTTGCGCGTCAGCAGAAGCTCGCTCGGCGTATCTTGTTTGCCAGCCAGCCTCTTGTGATCTTTTGTTGGCTTCGACGGCGTTCAGAAGGGCGTTAGCGATGCGGCGGCGTTGATCTTCTGGTATAGAATTGACGTGTTCTTTGGCGGCTTTACGAGCCTCAAGCCGACCCGCACCTTGTTCGCGTAATTTCCTACGAGTTTCCTTGCGAGCAAGAGCCTCATTTCGGCGCATGGCTAACTTGGCAATAGCTTCTTTACGGCGTGATTCCATATTGTTTTTGACGTCATCCAGACGTCCAACCATCTGTTTTCTGTGACTCTCGTATCTAGTTTTGCTTCTATTAAATCGGCGCTCAGCTTTATATAATCTTTTCTCGCGTAACCTCCTAAGCGGGTTTTTGGGACTAAGATGAGCAACCGCCTCAGCCTTCTTCTTGCGGCGGTTATACGAGCTTTCAGCAAATCTGCATGCTAGATGTCTTGCTAAGAGTCTTGGTGTATCTTTCATGTTCGCCACGCTCGCTTGCGCGTACTCAATAACCCCCTTGCGTGCATTACTAGCTTTTTCGACTAATTGCCGAACTGGATAGTGTCTACCTAGAAGCTCTTGATCGGTGCGCAGTGTCTCGTTAGCCTGCACTTCGGCGGCGTTTTCAGCGCTTTCTCGGCCAGGTTTGACGTCTCCGTACTCGGCACCGCTTTCTTGGCCAGATTCAGGATCGGTGCTATCGCCAGACTCGCGATTAGGTCTGAGCGACTCGTCAAATTCGGTGCCGCCAGCAAAGGCATCCAAGTCTTCCTCAAGCTCTCTGGCTTGGTCTTCTGGTAGTGGCGGTAGCTCTGAATCTGTCGAGCCTGGGCTTCCGCCTGCAGTTCTCTCGAATGCTCTCGTGTGCATTTTGTTTATTCCTTTTTTATTTTTGTCTGACTTTCTATATAACTTATAGCAAAAAATCACGCTTATGTCAATATTTCGTACTAGCTCACCACCTCTGCAACATAACTAAAGCATGTAAAGCATAAAGTTTG
>CALGPW010000013.1:0-109538 GCA_937959535.1 uncultured Candidatus Saccharibacteria bacterium | reverse complement strand
GGAATAAACTTGCGAACTCCTTATGAGATGTTGCATAGGTAGGGAGATTTGTACGGCGTACCGAGTATGCGGATTTCTATCGGCTGGAGACTTCCAATCTACGCCATACTCTTTCTTCATAAGTCTTTTCTGTTCTAGCCAATAGGCGTTAATAGTTCCTCTTCTCCATTCTTTTGGTTCACCGTTTTCATCAAGTTCAATTAAGCCCTTTTTCGCCATAGCTTTGTAGACTTTAGGCTCTAATGATTTGAGCATTTTTTGTTCAAGTAAATAATTACTCACAGTATCAGGATAAGATTCTAATAGTTCAATAAGTTCATTAAAAGTGCTTGCGGCCATATCAGCACTATTTAACGCTGAATGTAGCTCTAATTTTAGACGGGCATTCTTTGTCTTTCTATTGAATAATTCCTTTCTATTGGATATCAATCCCATAGCAGTATATAGACTGCGTATAAGAATCTGAAAGTCACTATGCAAACCTCCCTTAATATCCTCGTAGTGCTTTTTATCCTCTTTCATTAGACCTGATTATAGCACACTAATGTACTCACTTTTGGTAATGATTATATGATCATTAAGCGTAATACCAAGCAGTTTTCCCGCTTCCATTAGTCTGCTAGTAACACCTCTATCGGCCTGACTAGCCTCCAAGCTCCCGCTCGGATGATTATGCGCCACGATGATCGAGGCGGCGCGGTCGGCGATGGCGTCGGCGAAGACCTCGCGCGGATGCACCAGGCTGGCGGTCAGCGTGCCGATGGCCACTACCCGCTTGGCAATCAAACGATTCGCGCCGTCCAGCGTCAGGCAAACAAAGTATTCCTGCTTTTTATCGCGAATGTCGGCCAGCAGCTCGACAGCTTTCTCTGGGCTGTCAATGATTGGCTGATCGCTATCCAGCAGATACCGCCGCGCCAGCTCCAAACTCGCCACAATCACCGGGATTTTCGCTTCACCCAAACCAACCACGCCACGCAGATCATCGTACGAGACATCGCCGCCTTTTTGACGCACAATTTTCAGCACCTCGCGCGCAATTTTACCGACATCGGCCCGAGCATTACCACTGCCAATAATCGCCATCAACAGCTCCAAATCGCTCAACCGCGCCGTACCGTAACGCGCCAATTTCTCGCGGGGACGATCGTTGGGATGACGGTCAGACAGCTTCATATATAAAATTATACTATGCTAATGAAATTATTACTTCTCTACACATACTTAACTTCTAACGATATACCAAACCATCCAATAAAATGACCAGCTGCCAAACGTTACCTTTTGGTAACGGCAGGCTATCGTAAATAAACCTACTCTAATTTTATAAGGACATGGCCGAGAGGTTGGCCCTTCAGGGTTAGGCGCAGACATCTCGTTATCAACTTGTATGGTCGCAGGCTTGCCAGCGTAACCGTCAGCTTTGATGCCTGTCACCGTAACTTTTCTGCTCGTCGATACGTCTACATCGGTAATATCAAGCTGCCGTTGCTCGCCAACCGTGTAACCAAGGTTAGTATCATCTAGGCTGACTAACCAGCGCGAAGACAACTCGTCAACTGGCTGCCAATTTAGCCGAATTGTCGCCTTATTACCGTTTCGCTCAATAATTTTTGCCGAAACCTGAGGTGCTCCAGGGCCAACAGGCAAATTAGGTTTTATACCAACTTTAACAGGCGCCGATATATTTGACACTGTGTCGTTATTAGCACTCATCCGCACCTGCATGATGCCATCAAACTTTTCATTATAGACATGGCTGGCAACCGGACTTGTTGTCGTTTGATCAATCTTACCATCACCATCAAAATCCCACTCGTACTTTGTAATACTACCATCAACTACGTACGAATCGCTGGCATCAAAGGTAATCTTCTGTCCAACCTCCGCATAATATTCGCCAATTTTCAGTTTGGCATTCGGCCGATTCTTAATTTTAGTTAAGGCTTTATTCAGAGCAGCAATGGTGTCATTTTCACCACCGCTAACAATTACTTGGCCAGTGGTCTGGCTGGCCATATCCTCATACGAACCTTCCAGGTGTTTTTCTACAACAGGATAAATATTGACTGGATCTATCTCTAACGAACGCTTAGCCACAGCCGCCAGCGTCGAACCATCAACCTTATCTGGCTCATGATAGCCGGCATCAGTCAATAGAATGATTGCTTTTGTTGCCCCCTTCTGCCACTTCATCTCGTTCATGGCCACCATACTAGCATGCAACGCCGCCTCTGGATCATCACCGCCGCCATCAACAGTTACACGATCGAGCTGATTAAGCAGGTCAGTGGTATCTGATTGTAAGTCTGATACTTTCTTAGCGGTATACTCATCACCAGCGTCACGATACACCACCAGACCAACTCGTCCGTTTATTTCTTTAATCTTTGAGCTATAATTTCTGATGAAGGTTTTCATCTGATCGATATATGGCGACATCGACCCAGTGGTATCCAAAACAAACACCACGTCAGTCCCAGTAGTACCCATATTATTGTTTGAAGGCTTGTCATTGATCTTTGTATCACTTTGTAGGTTAGTCTTGATGACCTTTTTTAATCGGCTAACCGCTTCGCGAACACCGTCGTCAATCGGCCCATTGGAATTAGCGTACTTACCATGACCCTCGACGTCCCACACAAATTTTGAACTACCGCAAACGTAATCGTTAGCTAGACACCATAACCCAGTTTTTGAGTTATCTTCGCTCGGCAAAAACGGTTTTCGGGCACCAAGTGCGCCGTTATCAACATGGCAATTAGCAATTTCGCGCCGATAAGCTGATAATTTCTCGTTACGACAAGCTGGCGGAAATATCCCTTCGCCCTCTGGCAAATATAATTTAGGATCACCGAATAACATATTAAAGACTATTTTATTCTTAACGCCAGACGAGATACTTGGCAATGCTTGGCCAACTACCTGCGCACCCTGTGAAACACCACCTAGAATGAAAAATTCGTTAGGACATTTTCGATGGCGAATATCTAGATAAGTACGCAATTCTGCGACACCTTCTTTCACGCTTTTGCCGTAAGTGTTTCCCATACCACCACTAATCTTGGCGCCAATAGCATTGCCATTCCAAACATTACTGACGTCAACCGCTGGATATTGATTGCCGCCATAGCTTTCACTACCAAGCTCGTAGAAGTTTAACTTAGACTCGTCGCCAATTCTAGATAGCAGCTGATTCCTAAAACGCGAGGTTTCATTTCTGTCTTGACCAACCTTTTGACCAGATCCTCTAGCAAATATACCCGTAACTAGCGTGCATTTATTGTCAATATTCGCTGCTAAAGCATCAAAATTAGATACAAACACATTAAGAATCATAGACGCTATGAGTACGTAAATTATTGCAATTTGCTTATTCATAAAACTTCCGCTCCCACAATTTGAAGTAATCTTAAGTATTAAAGTGTATAGTTAGTTGACATTATCAACAAAACCCCCTTTCCTTACGTTTAACCCTACGTTTGTCACGTTGTCACGACGCGAAACATGTATTCTATACTGGTATCCATTTCTTTTTCCGCTAAATTCACAGACATTAAGATTGTTGTTTTTGCACCTATCGTCTACGTCTAACAGCTCATCGTAACCAGCAAATTTTTTAATATCGTCATAATCTACAGATTTTTTATACTTCCACGACTTATAAACTTCTGGACAATTTCCCATCAAACATATTATTTTTGGCGTCACAACCTCACGCTCCGCCTCTTGCCAACCATCTAACGGCTTAAAACTATCCGCCACCGCCTCAATGTCTTTCGTATCACCTTGCCAAGACAACGCATAAACCAATACTCCTGATAAAGTCAGCAGGATAATAGCTGCAGATAGTATCACTTTTTTGAGGTTAACCTTTTTATTGCTACTCATACTATACCTCCTCGCAATTAAAAAGCGCCCAAAGGGGCGCTAAAATTCAAAATAGTTGGTGTATTCACTGGTGGCGTACCATCACAGGACATGTATTTATTATAACTTAAGGTTTTTACAATGTCTAATTAGAAATACCAAGCATGCCTTCCCGCCTACTGCAAGCCACATAAACTGCTACTGCACCAACTAATTTTGTCAGCCACGAAGTAACGCTGGTACTGCTACCCTTTGAGATTTTATTATTTTCTGGATTTAGCCGGCTGTCATCATTCCATAACGCCGCTAAGGGATGAGCAAAAGCAACCTTATGTAGTTTTTCCGCCTGGCTGCCGCTATTATCATTTAGTTGGCAATTCAAGTCATTATCATTATCATTATTCATTTCTATTTGATCCGCATAGTCCGCAGTTGGTTGGCTGTGCAGACTGTCTACCTCGCTGCTAGCATGCTCATTCCTCAAATCAACGTATATTGTGTCGTTTTCGTTTGGCTGTGTAATTCTTGTTTGCTGAGCTTTTTGACGAACTAGTTTGTCGTCTTCAAAGTCCGCTTGATCAATCAATCGATTTGACGCCTCATCCGGCTTAGGCCATAGTTCAGAGATTTGTCTCTCGTCATGCTCTTGCAAACCGCTTGACGTCTCATCCGGTTTAGGTAATAGTTCATAATTTAAAGACCTGCTCGGTGGCAACACTGAATTTACCATCTCATCCAATTTTGGCCATCGCTCAGAGGACCGATCAGAACGCAATTGAATATTTATCTCAGTAGTATTTTTCGGCTCCAGGTCTTGCTCAATATTAACTTTTGGCGTTAGTTCGTTCTGCAGTAAAGGAGACAACATGCTATCTTCATCTATTGGCACTACCTCACATTGCATAGATTCGTCCCTATGGTCATCAGTGAAACTCTCTTTTCGTTCAACTACAAAGACTTCATTTTCGCTAGCCCAACCGGCAGTTTCTGCGGGCAATTTTACAGCAGGAGTATTTGCGACCGTTTCAACCTGCTTTGTCTGATTAAACGCACTATCGCTGTAATGTATATTAGGATTTTTAACAACTGCTTTTTTTGACGGCGCACCTTCCTTCTCGACAAGCTTTACGGCTGAATCCTCTCCATCTGATGTATTTTGTACATCGTTTACCAATCGAGTTTCTGGCAGAGTTTTTCTGGAATAATCAACAGATTCAACCGCGGAAGGAGAGCTAATATTATCCTTTTTATCATCAGCTAACGGGTTTTGCTTATCTATCGACGGATTTTTTTTAGCCTCTAAAGACATCTCGGCTGAGACTTCAAAATCTGTTGATGAATCACTATTAGGCCTAGTTGTAATATTTTTGGGAGTAGTTTTTTTAAGTAGATTATTATTCTCTGCGCTAATAGATTTTGACTTTGGAGATAGCCGCTCTTGTGTACTATCTTCTCTGTCGATCGCAGTAGAAGTCCCGCTGTCGGCTAAAGTATCATTAGCATCAATTAGCGTGCTTGATACTTTTTCTATCGCTGGATCTTTCTGAGAGCGAGTTGTCGCAACAGCGCTGCCAGTATCTTCTGGCTTAGGTATTTCAATCGCCTGATGAGTGTTGGCTGACGAGATTCGTTCAGTTGTATTAACAGCTGACGACACCTCCTGGTCGGCATGTTCGTTTGAATGCTGAGCTGTTTGAGCAACGCGACGTACTGTTGTTGTCTGCTGATTAACAAGTTTACCCGAGTCATCCGCTGCACGGTCTGCTGCTCGCAGTAATTCATCTTGTCTGATGTACTCATTAGTATTGTCACTGTCGATTTGTGCATGAGGTTCTTTCGATGCTTTAACGACCGAACTGGAATTGGCCTCAAGATTAGCACTGCCGTCATCTGTAGCCTGAGGCAGCGCCGCAGCTGCTTCCTTTTGCTTGTTAGACAGCCGAGGAGATGGTTGAGTGTCTGATAGCGGTTGTTTTTCTTCGGGTTCGGGTTCGGGTTTAGGCTTAGGTTCAGGCTCTGATTCAGACTTAAATATACTTGGACTATCATCTATCAATGACTGTTCTTCATTAACAGCTAGCAGCTGCTCTCTACTAGCATCATCATCTGGCGTAGACTGCGCCCAGACAATCTCGCCCGGTGCTTCATCTCCTTGGAGCAATTGCTCAAGTGTACTGAGCTGTTTATCTGGCTGGTCTTCGTTACTCTTTGCTACCATCGCCGCCTGACGTTCAGCACACAATAGCGCAAAGTCACAACCAACGCAGGCGATCGTTCCAAATTTTTCACACAAATCGGGGCCAACTGGTGTCGATATTTCTGAGCTATTGTTACTGTTTGTATCGCTCATCGTGGTGTCGAGCTTTTTTTTGCCGCCAGCCACCGCTACTAGATCAAGGCCGCTTACCGCTTCATCTGTATCAGCACCACCTGCTTCGCCAGCACCAGACGAAAAATTGTCACTCTCAACACCGCCCCTCAGCGACGCAAACACATCAAAACCATCACCGTCAATTCCTGCCGGTGATGATTCTAATGTAGTCGCCTCCCCAATCATTGCTCAAAAAATGTCTCCGTTGAAATATGTGATTCATCGACACCAGCAGCGGTTAGTTTTTGCCAAACATCGCGCACGAATGGCAAGCTGCCGCAGACCAGAAAGTGCGCCTCACTCGGCACTTCACCAACAATCTTCGCCACCTCAAACCGCCCGTTATGCCAGCCGTCTCGTTCCTCAACCTGCTGGCGAGTACTAAACTTTTTTACCGTAATATTCGATGCCGCCAACTCCTCCGAGAAAACCATATATTCCGGCGATTTTTGACTCAAATAGAGAAAGGTCGGCTGCTTGGTGTCCGCCAAAATACTCCAAATCGGACTGAGTCCGCACCCCGCCGCGATGCCGACCAATGGCTGCTCGGTTTGCGGATTGAAATCACCGTACGCCCGGCTAATCTGCAGCGTGTCGCCAACTTGACGCGAACACAAATAGCTGGAGAATTCACCGCCCACATTTTTCACGGTAATCGACATCAATTCCTCGTGCGAACGCGAAGAAATACTATAGGCCTTGCCTTCGCGCACCTGGCTGCCCTCAATGAACACTGTGATATATTGCCCCGCCATAAAGTCAAACGGCCGCGCAAAATACAGCGTCGTCACCTCGGGGTTTTCCTGGCGCACCCGCACAATTTCGACAGTTAGTGAATCACGCATTCTTCGACATACCTTTCCATTATTTTTTGGGCGGCCCTAAATTCTTCGTCAGTGAACGTGTGATAGTTGGCAAACTTCGGACTAATGGTGGTGCCGGTGCGAAAATGCTGCAAGGCAAAGCGCTTGGCGCCTTTGACTAGCTCGCCAATCTTTTCAAAATCCGCTACCTCCAGCTGCTCACGAACGATTGTCGTTCGAAATTCATGGCCAATCCCTGAGTCAATCATCAGCCGCACGTTATCCTTGATCGCCTCCAGATCAATCGGCCGCGCTGCAATCTCCACATATTTCTCTAACGGGCCCTTGACGTCCATGGCGATGAAGTCAATCGTCCCCTCCTCGACCATACCGCGCACTATATCTGGATGTGTACCGTTGGTGTCTAGCTTGACATCAAAACCAAGGCCCTTGATCATCCGGCACAGCACCGGCAAATCTTCGTTGACCGTCGGCTCGCCGCCAGAAATCACCACACCGTCCAGCCGACCAATACGCGATTTCAGAAAAATCATCGCCTCCTCGACCGGGATGCTCGGCGCTAACCGCTCGGGCAATACCAACTCGGGATTATGACAATAGCCGCAGCGCATATTACAGCCAGAGAGAAACAGCGCTGCCGCCACGTGTCCTGGATAATCCACCAGCGACAGCTTCTGAATCCCGCCAATCGCCACCTTAAGCTGGGACAGCGACGGCGCAAGCTCGCTGGTGTTCGGCGGCATCGTCATAATGCTCCCTCATGTCAAATTCAGCCTGCTTGCCGTCATTCCATTGCGCCACCGGACGGAGGAAACCAACCACCCGCGAGTAAACCTCAGTACTTTCACCACAATTCGGGCAAACCGGATGTTCGCCAACGATATAGCCGTGATTGGCGCAAATCGAGAAGCTTGGCGTAAAGGTAAAGTACGGTAATTTGTAATTTTCGCAAATCGTCTTAACTAATTTTTTCAGAGTCTGCGGATCATCCATGCGCTCGCCCAGGAAGAAGTGAATCACCGTGCCGCCCGTGTATTTGGTTTGCAAATTATCCTGCAAATCCATCAGCTCAAACAGGTCGTCAGTGTAGTTGACCGGCAAGTGGCTGGAGTTGGTGTAAAACGGATGCTTAACCGCCGCACCCAGGCCATTGGCAAAGTGCGCTCGGTCGGGGAAGCTGGCCTTGTCGAGCCGCGCCAAGCGGTAGGTCGTACCCTCAGCCGGCGTCGCCTCCAGATTGTAATTATTGCCCGTTTCTTTCTGGTATTCCACCAAGCGGTCGCGCATAAAGTCAAGCGTTTTCTCGGCAAAGATCTTACCCTTTTCAGTGCCAATGTCAACGCCCAGCAAGTTCAATGCCGCTTCGTTAGTACCAATCAAACCGATGGTTGAGAAGTGATTTTTCCAGTACTCGTTGAAGCGCTTTTTAATATCGCGCAGGTAAAACTTGGTGTACGGATACAGGCTGATATCCGAATCGGTCAGCTGCTCCAGCACCTTGCGCTTGGTTTCTAGGCTGTCGCGCGCCATATCCATCAGCTCGCCCAAGCCTTTGAAAAATTCTTTCTCGTTCTTTGATTTCAGCGCCAGCCGCGGCAAGTTAATCGTCACTACGCCAATTGAACCGGTCATCGGATTACTGCCAAACAAGCCGCCGCCGCGATACTCCAGCTGGCGATTATCAATGCGCAAGCGACAGCACATCGAGCGCGCATCTTCTGGATCCATGTCGGAATTGATGAAGTTCGAGAAGTACGGAATGCCGTATTTGGCGCTAGCTTCCCAAAGATTTTCAATGACCGGATTATCCCAGTTGAAATCTTTGGTGATATTGACCGTCGGAATCGGGAAAGTAAAGACCCGGCCGTTGGCGTCGCCCTCAGACAACACCTCGAGTAGCGCTTTGTTAAGCATATTCATCTCTTCTTGATAATCGCCGTAGTTGGTGTCCTGCATCTCGCCGCCGATGATCACCGGGTTGCCAGCCATATGCTTCGGATATTCCAGATCAAGCGTGATGTTGGTAAACGGCGTCTGGAAACCAACCCTAGTTGGCACGTTAACGTTAAAGACAAATTCTTGCAGCGCTTGTTTAACCTCGTCATAGCTCAGCTTATCAGCGCGAATGAACGGCGCCAAGAGAGTATCAAAGTCAGAGAACGCCTGAGCGCCAGCCGCTTCGCCCTGCAAAGTGTAGAAGAAGTTCACTACCTGGCCCAGTGCCGAACGGAAATGCTTAGCCGGCTTGGAAGCAACCTTGTTTTTAACGCCAGTAAAGCCTTGGCGCAGTAAATCCATCAGATCCCAGCCAACACAGTAAACACTCAGCAAATTAAGGTCGTGAATATGCAAATCGCCCTCTTTATGCGCCCGGCCGATTTTCGGCGAATAGATTTTATCCAACCAGTAGGTCTTGGTAATTTCCGCCGAAACGTAGTTATTCAGGCCCTGCAAACTATAGCCCATATTGGAATTTTCTTTGACTTTCCAGTCTAGATTATTGACGTATTTATCAATCAAATCGACGTGCGCGTTGGATGTAATTTCACGCAGTTTTTTATGCTGGTCGCGGTAGATAATGTAGGCTTTGGCAGTTTTCTTGAACTTGGAATCAATCAGAGTGTCCTCGACGATGTCTTGGATTTCCTCAACACCCGGCACGAGACGCGTCTGGCGAGCTTCTAGCTGTTTAAGTACTTTATCGGTAAGCTTAGCAGCGGCTTTTTCGTCGAATTCGCCAGTTTCAGCGCCAGCTCGAGCAATCGCTTTAGTAATCTTGGAAGCGTCAAACTTCACTTTACGGCCGTCGCGCTTTTTGATTGTTTGATACATATTACCCTCCTGAATGCATCATTAAAACGCTCCGGATCTACCCCTGCGGAGCGACACTTAATCGTGTATTTGTTTTACGAAAACACCATATGTAGTGCTTACATACAAATGTACACCCAATATATAGTGCTAGTCAAGGTTTTTACATTGTATTATTTACATTTGCACAGTCAACTAGTTTAATCATATTCGCTTGGTAAATATCATCGCCCGATGATCGCGAGTTTGCGAGTTTTTCATCCACTCCCCAGCGCAAGTCATCAGGTTCAAACCTTCAGACACACCATCAGCTGGACGCATAAAACTATTCATATCAACATCAGATAGCTTTATTATTTGTTTTTTAACCACTTGGTAGCGCAACATTTGGCCGTTGCCGCGTTCAACACTGACTGTATCGCCAACATTTAGCGACTCTAGCTTATTAAAAATTCCCCCCAAAGTCATACCAGATGCGTGGCCAATAATAATAGATGCTCCCGGCTGCCCCGGCTTGACGCTGCCAGTATACCATCCTGTATCAAAAATATTGACAGGCGATTGCATTGAGCCGTCAGTATTAACGCTCATCGGCAATACTCGAGCTTTAACCCCTAGCTTCTCAATAGTAATCACTCTCGGTAAATCTGCAGCTACCATGTATTTAGCGATGGCGTCGCCAGAAACTTTTGTTTCGTCTTTACCTTCATTGCTCCGTCGATCATTCGGGTTATCGCTGCGTGCAGCCACCGTCGCTGTATTTACAGTATCTTTTATCCGATTATTTAACAGCCAAGAGTCAACCAGTGAATATACCGAAACCAGCAAGAGAATCGACGCCGCAACACCAGATAATTTCTTGCGAAAATTACCGCTCATGATTTCTTTTAAGCGTCGCTTGGTGGAGCGTTTTTCGCCGCCCATTTGGCTAGCAGCCATTAGTTTTTCATAAATAATGAGCAAGCGAGCTGTCCGAGCCAGCTTTCTATTAATTCTCGTATAATCTCTAGGTTTTTTGTTTTGGAGAGACTGCTCTTTTGGACTTGGCGAGGCAGGCTGCACTGCGATATCCATAATTCGCTTCATACTCGGCTGGCTAGCAGCGCCCGCTACAACATCATTCGCCAATCTGCGCCGCGGTACGACTACCCGGCCTCGTGCTTTTGGCAGCACCTCCAGACTACGAGCAACTCGTTCTCTTTGCGTCATTGCTTGCTTCATTATAACTAACAGGCACGCCTCGCGTCAAACCGCTTACGGCGTGCCTGCCTCCAATCTTAATCGTTATAAGTCTTGGTTATTTCTTGCCAAAACTCTTTCGTTTTGCCATGAATAGCAGGATTGCTGCCGAAGCCACACCAACGATAGTTCCAGCCAAATTAACTGCTACATTTTCGCCGCCCGTATTTGGAGCCTTCGGACCCGTCGAATCATTCTGCGCCGTTAGTACAACATCGTTGCCATCGCCGCCGACATAGCTAATCTTGAAGGTTGCGCCATCCACAGCGAACTCTGCACCCTCGGGCAAACCATTGAATGTCCCTTGAACTGGAGCGCTACCGTTATTGTTGATAATCGTAAAGGTATCACCCTTCTTGATGGTACCGCCAGGCAGATATACCAGCTCTAATTTTGGAGAACTACCACCGTTGCTAAGCTGGACGCTCTGCGCAACAATCTGATCATAATGATCTTTATCTAGAATTTCTGCCTTGTATACGCCAGTACCGTTCATATAGAAGTCATTCAGTACAGTAATCTTGCCTGGCGAATTACCTGGAGCAACGACACCTGCCACATTAAGACTCTTTACCGTAGCATTACCGCCAAATACACCGCCCTCATCGACATAAACGTCAGAACGGCTGCCGTTTAGCAAGACTGTTTCACCTTTTTTTACATTCACTGGCTCATTAGGTTTATCACCGTCCAATTTTATCAGCTTAGCTTCGTGGGCATTACCGTGCTGTCCATTCGGCGTACCGCTGGTGTTGTCCGAAGACTCAACTAGCAGAGTACCCTTGTTATCTTTATGAGCAACCAGCTTACCAGGACCACTGAGCTTGCCAGTAATCTTCACTGTCACATTCGAGAGTAATTTATATTCAACATTGCCATTTAGTACAATGTCGCCAGATAGAACTGTTGTCACGTTTGAAGAACCGCCGCCAGAACCCAAACAACTTATTCCATGGGAAATCATCGCGCCGTTTTCGAAAGTAATTTTGCTAGTGCTTGTTTCGTTATCAGCATATTTAACTCCTAGCTGACCGCCACTCTTGACTGTAATATTATTAGCACCTTCTAGCGGTACGCTAGCGTTTTCGCCAACAACTTTCTCTGGAGCATTTATATAGTAACTTATATTATTACATCCGCTATTAGCGACCTCAAAACGGTTAATCGTCGGCCTGCTAGTGAACTTGCCGTCGAATCCGTTAGATTTCAAGTTTGACAAGCCAGTAACAGCACCCGAAACGTAAATACGAGGGATTTTATCTTCATCTTTATCGCCAGCGCTAGTGTGTCCGCCGCTAAACTCAGCATCCGGTGTAAATTTCAGCGTATCAATCGTATAGCTAGCGCATGTCGGACCGCCAGTAACATTATTCATTTTCTGAGCATCCAAGCCCGACAAAGCAACATTCAAATCATTCTGAATTGTCTCACTGGCTCCGTTAGCACACGTAAACACCAGTTTAGCGCCCTCTGCTGGTACTTGGCCGTCTTTCCAGTTGCCAGCAGTTGACATTTTGTGGTCGCCAGCAGCGCCCGTCCACGTGAATGCAGTCGGCGCAGCATTGGCTGGCGAGTTAAATACCACTGCGCCAACAACGGCTGCC
Source organism: uncultured Candidatus Saccharibacteria bacterium (assembly GCA_937959535.1). Classification (GTDB taxonomy): domain Bacteria; phylum Patescibacteriota; class Saccharimonadia; order Saccharimonadales; family Saccharimonadaceae; genus Saccharimonas. The sequence continues at coordinate 96,819 of CALGPW010000013.1, read as the reverse complement.
ACTGACACAGCACTAGCCAATTTGACATAGGGAACACCCATATTGTTTTTCTCCTGTACACATTTGTGTTTTAATTTAGTTTACGCTTTCATGCTAGCATTACTTAACAATTTTTTCAAGTATTATCGTATAAAATACAACGAATGTTACACGCTTACCCTAATGTTTACTGCAATAGTAAACTATTTATAAAATATATTTAAAAAGGCCTTGACTTAACTTGTCGAGGCCGTTTGCCCGGTATACCAGGCAATTTAATCTATCAATTTGGCTCCGGCAGCTGGGCTCGAACCAGCGACCTAATGGTTAACAGCCATCCGCTCTACCACTGAGCTATGCCGGAATACATTCTACGTCACCGCAGATACCAGTATTGTAACTTATTATACAAAAGGTGTAAAGTCTACTGTGCTCGCAGCGCATCAAGTTGTTTTGCCAAATCAGCAATCGCTTCCCAACTAGCGCCATCAGTCATAATTGACAGTACGTACGTACCGTGCGAACCATAAACAATCGCCGAGTCATGTAATAATCCATTCATGAAGCCAACCTTATCGGCAACCGTCCCCGATACACCTGCTGGAATACCTTTACGAAACACGTTTTTCTTCATAGCTTCTAGCAAGCGCTGCTGATTGGCGCTCGAAAAGTTTTGGCCGGTTGCAATCATACCTAGCAGCAGGGCTTGATCATTTGCTGTCGTATACGGTCCGCCTCCTTTCATAAATGTCGAGTTCTTAAGGCCAATGGCATTAGCTTCGCTAGTCAAAGTACTAACTCCAATTGCGTTCAAGAAACTTTCCGCGCAAGCATTATCGCTCAAACTAATCATTTTATTAAAGCATGCTTGATCGCTATCCCAACTGCGCGCACCGCTATCAATACGCTTTAGCAAGCTATAAGCCACTAGCAATTTGTAGGTGCTAGCTGTTACAGATTGCTTATCGCCATTATATTCGGCGCGGCGCTTTTTGCCGTCAAGTTCTATCATCGACACGCCGTAAGTCCCCGGATGGTCTTTGGCGAAATTTTCCATCAAAGCCGACAAGCCAGCATCGCTCGAGCTATATGTCCGCGTATATTCCTCGCGCGGCGGCACAGCCTTGGTAACGGCATCAAGCTGCAAACTACCGCCGTCGATTGTACTTTGTAATTTCTGCAGCATTACCGCCACATCAAGTGCTTGCCCTGAACTACCTGTCTGCTTACTAACAATAGTGAAGTCATGCGTAGTAATTTTCGACACCCCAGGCGCCACAGTAACAATTTTCGCTACCTTATCATTCAGCCATTTGCCAGTACGTTCAGCATTCAGCGTAGCCACCAATTCTTTATCTTTAGCGGTAAAGTCAAGCCAAGCGTAGACCGTCTGCGCATCGACCGCGATAGTTTTGTCTCTAGCTTTTATTCGAATACCTTCCGCTAGATGCTTAGTCAGCTTTTGCGCCAATTGCCTAGCTTTTTCATCGCTCACCGCTGGTTTGATATCTATTTTATTAACGTTAATCGTCGTCGGCTGATGCAATTTTGGCTTGATATCGCGAACAGACTGCTTGATTTTGGCCTCATCGCATTTACCGCCAAGCTTAGACTTCTGCAACTCAAGTTGCGTCCCTTTGGCTTTAAGTGTAGCATTGGTCGGACTAACTTGGCAGCGAGCAACTATTTTTTCGTTAACAGCTGCATCCGTTTGGTTGGCAAATTTAGGGGCTGGCGGCGAACCATAATTCAAACCATACCAAAACAATGAAGTTGGCACTAATCGCACATACCAAGGATAATCATACCGCTTGATCCGCTGCGAGTTATCAACCGAGACAGCAATATCGCGCAGCTTAATGCTAACTGCTGGCTTGTCTGAATTATTCATCGTGACGTTAAGAGTATGGTCGCTATACGCTTGATTGGCTTTTTTAGCTGCTGCATCTTTAGTCATACCGCCAATTGCTAACCCATCGACGTGCGCAAACGGTAAAGTTTTATCGCTTGGATAAGCCAACTGTACAATTACTAGAAGAAAAGTCAAACTTGCTGTAGCACCGACTGCACATTTACGGAAATGCTTATGGCGTAACAAACGTTGTAATTTTATCTGCAATGAAGCAGCTTGGTAATTGACCTGCCGATATACGCCATAAACTAGACGCCGCAATTTCAATCGCCAAGCGCTAGATTTAGTAGATTTAGCGGCATGGACCGCCGCTTTAGTACCAGTATAACGCCGGCGGTAAGATGGTTTACGCGCTATCCGTCTCACGCGGCCCCTCATAGCCAAGAATTTGTAATGCCGATTGCAGTGTTTGAATATCCTGGCGTGCCTTATCGTCGTCTTGCTTCTGCAAATCGGCTATTTTAGCGCGAATACAGCGTTCAGTTATCGCGTCTGTCGAATCCAAAACTTCTGGCGTGGTTTTTGGCGCCGCAACCACGTCGATCACCTCTAGCGACCGCGCTGAATTGTCACGCTTACGCAAGTGGCCGCGGGAGATCAAATTATCAATATGCGCTGCCACTGTCGAAACGCTTTTGTAATTAAGTGCCCGCATTATCTCGCGATAGCTCGGCCCGTATCCGTTATCTTTTATAAAGTTATCAATAAATAGTAAAAGCTCGTACTGCTTCTTGGTCGGATTAATTGCCGCCGATTGAGCTTGTGCTACCATACCTTCACTATAACGAATCAACTAGCTCCCGGTCAAACGGTCGTGCCACTATCAGTGCCGACAAGCCCCACCAAACTAGTGCTGTTACATCATCAGCAAATACTGGCAAGAACAAACTAGCGATACTTAGGCCAATTCCAGACAAAAACATGCCAAGCGCTAACCAATCGTTCCGCTGCCGCCATAACCGCTGCAAAACGATAATCACAATCATCAAGTAAATCACCAAACCTAGCCAACCAGCTTCGTGCACGATGAATAAATATTGGTTCTCGATAATCACCCCTGAATCACCTAATAACGATGCCGACCCGGTACTGCCAATACCAGCGCCAAACGGCTGCTGCGCTGCCTTGATGACGCCATCGCGCAGCGACGAAAGGTGGTCATCATTTGAGGTTCTAACAGCACCCGTAGTAGGATTATCGTGCAAAATCACATTATGCATAAAGCTGGTATCGCGCAGCAAATAAGCTCCGCCCGCAGCTGCAATTAAAACTCCCGCAGCAATCGATATCCAAGCTTTTTTAGGTAATTTCCGGCCATATTGATGAGCAAAAAGCCCGCCTAACGCTGCTAGAGCTCCTAGAATCGCCGCCCGCGAATAACTAATATAAAGGGCTATACTAGAGCTAACGGCCGCCAAAATGCCGTAGACGCGCAACTTAGCACTATCCCGCCACTTTGCCGCTAAAAATACTAACGCCAACACCAATCCGCCAAGCGCATACGCCCCTAGCGGGTTCGGCCCGCGCAGCGTGCTGCCAAAGCGCACATAAGCCTCATTTGAATCAACCGTCAAATACGGTGCAACCGTCGCCTGACTGTAACCGAATACTGTCAAGAAATCCCGCGGCAAAACCAACTGTAAACAAGCAAACCCAATAATTACCACTGCTGCCGCCAGCATACATTTCAATAAAATTTGCCGATAGCGCGGATATAAATAGATAAAACCATACATCGTCGCCGCTATTAGACCCCAGCGCAAATCAATTACCAGGCCAGCTATCACAGTCGCCGCTGAATTACCCGCAGCTAGCGATATTCCCGCTAAAACCAAATGCCACAACGCAAAACCAGCAATCAACCATAGCAACTTATCACGCAGCCAAAATCGCCAGACATGGCGCCGCCAACCCAGGATAATCACCAGAACAAAAGCTACCATTAGCAATACTTCTTTCCATGCTTTGGCATACAGCGCAATCAGCGGCCAATGCGTACTCGCCAAAACCGTCAACGGCGTATGAATTGCCAAACCTAGCATAATCGCAGCCAACAGCACCAGCGTTGCCGAAGCTAACCGACGCCCCAAATTATCGGTGTTGAGATTGCTCATGCTATCTATTATAACGAAAGTTGTTATAATGAAGACAAATGCCATCTCATAATACCAAGTCTTACAGCCTAATCCTGATGGCGGCCGACGCGATTGTGCTGGCAATTGTTTTTGCCGCAGCCTATTATATTCGCACTCAAGTCGACCAGCGCGTACTCTTACACATTGTTTACGCCTACGAATATATCATCGGCTTTGCTGTGATTACCCCGGTATGGATACTGATTTTCGCTTCGCTCGGATTGTACAGTCCGAGCGTTTATAACCGCCGCCTCGTCGAATGGAGCCGTATAACACTCGGCACTTTCATTGGTATACTGCTGGTGATTGGCTGGGAATACTTCACTAGTATGCATATTTTTCCGGCCAGGCTAGTCGCCCTTTACGTTTTAATTGGCTCAACGATTGCCATTATTTTGGTACGCGAAATAATTCGCACTATTCGCAACGAGTTATACCGTTACGGACACGGCGTCAGTCGAGTGTTGGTAATCGGTAATTCTGATGCGACAACCGATATTGCGATGTCCCTCGGCTCCACCCACAAATCTGGTTATCAAATTGTAGCCTTCGCCGGGCCGGCAAAATTGTTGCCGCCGCATCTCGGTATCGTTCATTACGGCCGCGTCGAGACAGCACTCAAAGATATCAAAAAGCTTAACATTAGCACTATTATTCAAACCGACCTTTATGCCAGCGAGGATCGCAATCACCAAATTTTAAGCGCCGCGCAAATTGCTCACATTCAATATAATTTCATCCCTGGCGAACCGGAATTTTATACTGGCAAAAACACCGTCGATGTCTTTCTCGGCTATCCGATGATTACCGTCAGCCAAACACCACTCATCGGCTGGGGAGCAATTGCTAAGCGGTTGTTCGATTTGATAGCTGTTATTATTACTTTGCCGCTCTGGGGATCAATTATAATAATAATTGCGCTACTGCAAAAAATTTGCAATCCCGGGCCAATTTTTTACCGCTCTAAGCGCTTGAGCCGTTTTTCGAAACCGATTCGTCTTTATAAGTTCCGCACCATGGGTGCTCAATACGGCAAAAAGGACGCCAGTATCGAGTTTGAGGAAATGAATCGGCCTGATTTGGCCGCCGAATACCGGCGCGATCACAAAGTCGCCGATGATCCGCGAATTACTTGGTTTGGTAAGTTCTTGCGTAATACTTCGCTTGATGAATTCCCGCAATTTATCAACGTGCTGCTCGGCGACTTGAGTTTAGTCGGGCCGCGGCCGATTCTGCCGCAAGAAGTTAAATTCAGCAAAAATCGTACAGCGTTATTGCATAGCGTAAAATCTGGGGTGACTGGATTGTGGCAAGTCTCAGGCCGCAGCAACTTGAGCTTCGACGAACGGATTGAGCTTGAGCTTTATTACGCGCAAAACTGGAGTTTTTGGCTAGACTTGCGGATACTTTTCAAAACAATCGGTGTCGTATTACACAAAACCGGAGCAAGATAATGAAACGTCCGCGTATTGCGATTGTTTGCGACTTCTTGACAACGATGGGCGGTGCCGAAAATGTCGTGCTAGCCATGCATGAAGCTTTTCCTGATGCGCCAATTTATACAGCCATATATAACCCTGACAAGGTTCCGGCTTTTGCTAAACTTGATATTCGCACCTCGAAACTGCAAAAAATACCGCTGCGGCTGCGTAATTATTACAAACTTTTTCCGACGCTAGCAGTTAAAGCAATGCGCCAACTCGATCTTAGCGAATTTGATATTATTTTGACTAGTTCGTACTTGCACGGCCACCAAATTACTAAAGCACGACCCAACCAAGTTATTATCAATTATTGCCATACGCCGCCGCGCTACTACTGGAGCCACTACGACGAATATCGCCGCGATCCTGGATACGGTAAGCTTAATCCGTTTATTCGCCTGCTGATGCCGCTGCTAGTACCGCATCAGCGCCAGCTTGACCTCGAGGCTGCTAAACAAGTTGATGTCTTCATCGCCAACTCTACCGAGACGCAAAAACGCATCAAAAAATATTACGGCCGCAGCAGTACCGTAATTCATCCGCCAGTCGAAACTAGCCGTTTTACACCTGCTCGCAAACGAGGCGACCACTACGTGACCATCGGCCGCCAGTTACCTTATAAGCGCTATGACCTAGCCGTCAAAGCTACCACCAAACTCAACAAAAAACTAATTGTTTTTGGTAACGGGCCGGCTCACGACCAGCTAGTCAAGCTTGCCGGCCCAACTATTGAATTCCGCACCGATCGCTTCGGCGATGCTAGCGACGCTGAATACGAGAAAGCTATCACCACCGCGCGCGGTTTCATCTATCCTGCCGAGGAAGATTTTGGCATTGTTAGCGTTGAAGCATTGGCAGCCGGTGCGCCGATTATCGGCCTGGCGCGCGGCGGCACCACTGATATAGTCACGTCGCCTGATATCGGCACGCTATTTCAACATCAAACCGTCGACGACATTGTAAAAGCTATCAAAATCACCGAACAAACCCACTTTTATCCGAGCAAACTCGCCCGCACTGCTAAACGCTTCGACAAAGGCCTTTTCTTGACTAAGATTAGGAAAGTTGTACGAGATAATACGCCTTAAGCAATTATTTATTTTTTCGGGTATACTAGGGTTATGAAAACAATTTTAGTCACTGGCGGTGCGGGTTATATTGGCAGCCACACGCTGATCGAGCTTATCAATAATAATTTTGAAGTGGTGGTAATCGATAACTTAGCCAATTCTAGCCGCGAGAGTTTGCGGCGCGTCGAGCAAATCACCGGGCACGAAATCCCTTTTATTGAAGCAGATGTCCGCGACCAATCAGCACTTGATGATATTTTTACAACATATAGTATAGCTTCAGTGATTCATTTTGCGGGACTAAAGGCTGTCGGTGAATCAGTCGCCAAACCGCTAGAATATTACGATAATAACCTCGTCTCGACTATGGTGCTGCTTGAAGTGATGCGAGAACATAACGTTAAGCAATTAGTCTTTTCAAGTTCAGCAACTGTTTACGGTAACCCTAGCGAGCTGCCGCTGCGCGAAACTTCGACAGTCGGCGTAGGTTTAACCAATCCTTATGGCAAGACTAAATACATGATCGAGCAAATCATACAGGATTACTGCGCGGCCGATCCAACGTTCGAAGCAACAATCTTGCGTTATTTCAACCCGATTGGCGCCCATCAATCAGGCCAAATCGGCGAAGACCCAAACGGTATTCCAAACAATTTATTGCCTTATGTCGCTCAAGTTGCCGTCGGCAAACTGCAAAGCGTCGGTGTTTTCGGAGACGATTACGACACGCCAGACGGCACAGGTGTGCGCGATTATATTCACGTCGTAGACTTAGCGCGCGGCCACGTCGCCGCTCTACAGCACATGAAAGCTGGAGCTAGTATTTATAACCTCGGCACCGGAAGCGGCACATCAGTGTTAGAAATCATCAAAGCGTTTAGCAAAGCTTGCGGGCGAGATTTGCCCTACGAAATCAAACCGCGGCGAGCTGGTGATATCGCCGCTTGCTACGCTGACTGCAGCAAAGCTGAGCGCGAACTAGGCTGGCGAGCCGAATTAAGTATTGAACAGGCTTGCGCTGATAGCTGGCGCTGGCAATCGCAGAATCCAAACGGTTTTTCTGAATAGTGGCTGTGGCGCTTTATTTAACGACAAGCCAATAACAACTTGTTTATTCTAGCTCGCGTTTGTCTATTCTTTGCCTGTCGCTTGGTTGATTCGCGTCGATGAATCTGGCTTACCCTTACCGGCATCAAACCGCATCTGTATGTTGTGCTTTTTACAAACATCTGCTTCGGGAATAGCTTTTTCAGTATCACGATCGCCGCCGTTAGCAAAGATCAGTTCATCACCCGGATATTGGCCGGCAACCATTTCCAACGACTTAATTTGTGTTGGATCTTCGTCGATTGACAGAATAACCTGATCGACACCCTTTAGCGCCCGCATTAACCGCAACCGATTACTTTCATCCAGGATAATCTTGCCTTTTTTGAGCAGCTGTTGCTTATCATTATTAACAATTACTATAAGTTTATCGCCCATAGCCGCTGCCGCCTCAATCATATCCAGGTGTCCGCCGTGCAGCGGATTGAAATAGCCGCTAACAATTACTATTTTCATAATCCTCCTCTGTCGATTACTTATTATACCTGATATACTATAGTTATGACAAAGATGCTAGTCACGGGAGGCGCGGGATTCATTGGCTCGAATTTTGTGCATTATACCGTCAAATACAAGCCAGAATACGACATCACTGTTATTGACAAGCTCACATATGCGGGCAATCGCGCCAACTTGGAGCCAGTAGCTAGCCAAATTAATTTTGTCGAAGGCGACATTTGTGACGCCGAATTGATGGACAAATTAGTATCTGAAACTGACATTGTGGTGCATTTTGCCGCCGAAAGTCACAACGACAATTCTCTACGCAATCCCTGGCCGTTTGTCGAGACCAACGTCATCGGCACCTACACCATCCTCGAGGCTGTCCGCAAGCACGGCAAGCGCCTCCATCACATCTCGACCGACGAAGTATTTGGCGATTTGGAGCTTGACGATCCAAACCGCTTTACTGAGGACACCCCGTACAATCCGTCTAGTCCCTACTCCAGCACCAAAGCTTCCAGTGACATGCTAGTACGTGCCTGGATTCGCAGCTTCGGCATCAAAGCGACAATTTCCAATTGTTCAAACAACTACGGCCCATATCAGCACATCGAAAAGTTTATTCCACGCCAAATCACCAATATTTTGAGCGATATCAAGCCCAAATTGTACGGCACCGGCGAGCAAGTCCGCGATTGGATTCACGTTGATGACCACAACTCAGCAGTTCATCTCATTTTGGAAAAAGGCAAACTCGGCGAAACCTACATCATCGGCGCTGACAACGACCATGTCAACAACAAGATGGTGATTGAACTGATTTGCGAATTGATGGGTAAAGGCAAGGATTGGTACGAGCACGTCAACGACCGCCCCGGCCACGACATGCGCTACGCCATGGACTCCAGCAAACTGCGCCGCGAGCTCGGTTGGCAACCGCAATATACTGATAACCAAACAGGTATGCACGATGGCTTACTACAAACTATTGAATGGTATCGCCAGCATGAAGATTGGTGGAAAGCCCAAAAAGAAGCCGTTGAAGCAGCCTACGCGAAACAGGGGCAATAATCATGACAGATGTGCCGTCAAAAACGAAAGTCAGCAGTAAAATCGTCTACCAAAATCCTTGGATTACCGTCCGCGAAGACCAAACACGCGACCTCGCGGGCAATCTGGGAGTATATAGTTACATGGAATCGCGCGACTCGTGCATGGTTGTGGCAGTTGACGACAAAGAGCGAATCTATTTTGTCAGAGGATTTCGTTATCCATCGCAGAGTTTTGGCTGGGAATTGCCTGGCGGCGGGGGTGACAATGAAGATCTATTAGAAGCCTCAAAGCGTGAACTCGAAGAAGAAACCGGTATCATCGCTCAGTCCTGGCAAAAACTAGGTGAAGCGTATGTCTGCAATGGCCTATTGACAGAGAAAATGGCCGTTTGCCTAGCCCGAGAACTAAGCTTCACTGGCCAACGTGAACAAAGCGATGAGCTCTTTAGCGATATGCGATTTTTCACGCTTGATGAAATAGACGATTTGATTCGAAACGGCGAAATTAATGATTGTCAAACCCTGGCAGGACTACACTATTATCAACTATGGCGAAAGGACAATCTATGAGCTTCGATCCAAACGACTACAATGAACTAACCGTCACCGAATCCCCCATCCCCGGGCTATTCGTCGTCAAACTACCAGTTCATGGCGACAATCGCGGCTGGTTCAAAGAAAACTACCAAAAAGAAAAAATGGAAGCACTGGGACTACCGTCATTTACCATCGTGCAGAACAACATTAGCTTTAATGATAAAGCTGGCGCCACTCGGGGCTTACACGCCGAGCCATGGAATAAGTTCATCTCCACCGCCAACGGCCGCGTATTTGGTGCGTGGTGTGATTTGCGCAAAGGCGACAGCTTCGGCCGAGTTTTCACGCACGAAATCAATCCTGGCACGGCAATTTTCGTACCCAAAGGCGTTGCTAATGGCTATCAGGCGCTTGACGACAACATTGCCTATACTTACTTGGTTGACGCCCACTGGTCACCAGATGCCAAATACACCTTTGTCAATCTGTTTGACCCAGAGCTTGGCATCGACTGGCCAATCAGCCAGGATCGAGCCATCATTTCTGAAAAGGATGCTGCTCACCCATTATTATCTAACGTTACCCCAATGAAAGTTTAAAGATGATAGACGATAGTAGATTTTTCATCATCGGCGCGAACGGGCAACTAGGAACAGCGCTGCGAAAGAAATATCCAAAGGCTCAATTCGCCGATAAAACCGAGCTCGATATCACCGATCGGCAGTCGGTTGAAAGTTTTGACTGGTCAGGTATATCAACGATTCTGAATACTGCCGCTTTTACTAATGTTGACGGCGCGGAAACACCGGAGGGCCGCGTCGCTGCCTGGAAAGTTAACGCCTCGGCAGTGGCGAATCTAACCCGGATCTGCCGCGCTCACGATATCACATTGGTGCATATTTCCAGCGATTACGTATTCGACGGAACTCGCGAGCCGCATTTTGAAAGCGAAGATTTGAGCCCGCTGAGCGTGTATGGCGCGTCAAAAGCAGCTGGAGATTTGCTGGTCGAACAGCTTGATAAGTTTTACCTACTACGCACTACTTGGGTAATTGGTGAAGGTAAAAACTTTGTCCGCACCATGCTGGGACTGGCAGAAAAAAATATCTCGCCAACCGTTGTTAACGACCAAGTTGGGCGTCTAACTTTTACCAGCGAACTAGTGAGGATTATTGACCATCTGCTATCAACAGAGGCGCCGTTCGGCACATACAACGCCACCAACGACGGACCGCTGGAAAGCTGGGCGGACATCACCAGGCGAATTTTCCAGCTGGCTAGGCGCGACGACTTAACTGTTACGAACACGACGACCGCTGAATACTTTGTCGGCAAAGACAACATCGCACCGCGGCCGCTCGGTAGCGACATGAACCTCGATAAATTGCATGCTACTGGATTTATTAGTAATGACTGGCAAAACGATCTGGAAAAATACTTAACAATATCATGAATAAAATTAAGAAATACATACGCCACCACTTAGTTGGACTTACAATCATCTTAGCGTGCGGAATCGTAGCGTCGCTACCATTTTTTTCAGACAGGCTAATTGTTGGTAATGATTATTACTTCAACCAAGCTAGAATGCAATCAACCGTTAACGGTATAAAAGATGGTCAGTTATTACCTCAAGTGGACCCTTCAGCATTTGGAGGATGGGGGCATAGTTGGAATATTTTTTATGGACCGCTAGTAACCTACTTAGTGATACCAATAAAAATATTCACCTCCTGGCCAATCGCAATTAATATTTTGTCAATCATACTACTAGTATCTAGCGGAATTACTATGTATATTTTTGCCTTTACAGTAAGTAAAAAACGAAAACTAGCTTTGATTGCTGCTATTTTATTTATGCTTTCAAGCCCACTTATACTCACAGCTTTTCGGTCAAACAATCAAGGACGAATGCTCGTTGTAACGCTTATGCCGCTGGTATTCGATGGTCTTTATCGCATAATATACAAGCAGAAGTATGGCGTTATATTGTTATCTTTTTCGGCGGCAGGAGTAATATTATCCCACATGCTATCAGCCGCCATACTAGCATTAGCTACTATAGTTTTTATTATCGCAAACATCAAGAGGATTGATAAGTCAATGGCTGTAAATATAATCAAAGCTACTGCAATAACCATTGGTCTTAGCGCATTCTTTATACTGCCGTTTCTTGAAGCGCAAAAACTAGGAATTTACAATATATCAAACAAAGAATTTCAACAAACAGCTATGAGCATGACCGCTTCAACTGCTTTTGAATCAAGTATCAGCCCAGGAGCTTTATTATTCAAAAATCAAGAATTTCCTGTATCTGGTATATTTATTCAGCTATGGGTAGTTATTGGGGCGGCCTCCACAATATTTCTATCAAAAAGTACTATGCCGAAAAAAATATTTCGAAACTGTTGCTATCTTTGGATTTCATTAGCACTGCTACTACTTGTATGTACTCCATATATTCCTTGGGACAAGATGCCATCATCGTTTTATACTCTGCAATTCCCATCAAGGAGATTATTGCCTCTAATCACCTTCATAGCTAGTGTCATTGGTGCTGCTGGAATCTATTACGCACTACCTAAATTTAAATCAGAAAAAAATAACACAAAAATCTTTTACTTGGCTATTTCTAGTTTAATTATCATCTGCTTTTCGGTGATATCACCAGCAATCGGATTTTATTCACAGAGTTATTACTCAACATTGCAACCATCAAAAATATTATCTCACGTAGACGACTCTTCGACTGTACCTGAAGATATCTGGAAGAATATCGTAGAGCCTTTCGCTATTTCAAGTGGCGAATACCTACCAACATCTTTGTCGGTAGCTGGCCATCGCAATCCAGATTCAACTAGGCATTACTCTTATACCATAGCTTCTGCAAATTTTCTCTTGACACGCGGCGATCAACCTAAATCATCAGATAAGTCATTACTTTTATCGGACTATAAGAAAATTGGCAGCCATATGAGCGTTAATTTTGTTAGCAAGAATAGTAGTTTACCATCAACGATAGAAATGCCCGCCATATACTATCCTGGATATAAAGCGGTCGTCGAAATAAACAAACAACAATCCTATACATTATCAACAACCGCTTCAGAAAATGGTTTGGTAAATGTCAGTCTACCGACAAATTACAAAGGTGGCACTGTACATATCTGGTACGGATTAAGTACATGGACTACTATTGGTTTATTAGCCACTCTGACTACAATCATTACGTTAAGTGTATTTTGGGTTGTTTATAGAATTAAAAATAAGAGAAGGAGAAATAGATGAAAGGAATAATTCTAGCAGGTGGATCAGGTACGCGGTTGTGGCCGATTACGAAGGCTATCAGCAAGCAGTTAATGCCAATTTACGACAAGCCGATGATTTATTATCCGCTAACCACGCTCATGCAAGCCGGTATTCGCGAAATTTTAATCATCACCACGCCGGACGATCAAGCTGGTTTTCAGCGGCTGCTTGGCGACGGTTCGCAGTGGAACATTGGCTTGCAATATGCTGTACAGCCAAGTCCTGACGGCCTAGCGCAAGCCTTTATTATCGGCGAAGAGTTCATTGGCAATGATAAAGTAGCACTTGTACTCGGCGATAATATTTTCTACGGCGCAGCACTGGATGATTCACTGCGCGCCTGCACCGACCCGGATGGCGGTATTGTTTTCGCCTACAAAGTCTCCGACCCAGAGCGTTACGGTGTCGTCGAGTTCGATAACCAGAATCAAGTAGTTTCAATTGAAGAAAAGCCCATCCAGCCAAAATCTAATTTCGCAGTTGTTGGCGTATATTTTTATGACAACGATGTCATTGAAATTGCTAAAAGCGTTAAACCAAGCAATCGCGGCGAGTTAGAAATAACCTCAATTAATGCCGAATACTTACACCATGGCAAACTCAAAGTTCAGACGCTTGACAACGGTGATGTTTGGCTAGATACTGGCACTATCAGCAGTCTGACTGACGCCGAAGACTTTGTCCGCGTCATCCAAACTCGTACCGGCCAAATCGTTGGCAGCCCGGAAAAAACAGCCTTTCAGAACGGCTGGATTAGCCGCCAGCAACTCAACGAAATAGCTGCTCCGCTCAAAAAATCTGGTTATGGCAAATACTTGGTATAGTCTATAACTATTTTAGTTTAATATATCTAATCTTATTGCAAGCTAGACTTACCGTTTATTAGTTGAGATATATACATCATTCCAGACAACAGGCAGCTGATCTTTGCCGTAAAAAGCTGCAAATAATGGCTTCTTGTGATTATTTATCAGGACATCCACTCTACCATCGTTTTCGCAAATATTTCTAATATCAGTAGAGCCATCTTTATATCCTATTTCTATTTTTGAACATGATTTAAATTGACTATTTAATCTGCTGTTTGTTATTATCTGCAAACTCAAGCTCTTACTATCTTCTGGCAATTTATACGAAAATTTATCATACACTAAAAGTGCATTTTTGATTCCGTACTGAGGATTTTGTAAAATAGTAACCGTTGACAGAACATCATATTGGCGATGGACGGTTAGCGCAGGGTATTCTCGTTGTACAGAATTCTTTCGCGGCACCATTAACCATAATTGAACCTTACAATTAACTATTCGCTTTATCTCATAGTTGTCCGTTACGTATTTATTTATCTTCCATAGACTCTTAGACATCACTTCAGCCTGTAGAGGATCAAACACGACGACTTCTGGTCTGTTTCGTTTTAAATCTTCAATTGTCCGATTTTGTTCTGCTTCTGTAGTTTGAGGCTCAAATGACATGAATCTAGCCGCATGTTTTTTCGTCATAGAATAAAAATATGGTTGTATAGGATAACTAAATATAGATTTTGGATTCCGTTCCAAAATAAATCGCTGCACTTCTTCAACAACAAGCTGATTATCTTGTGATGTAAAAATTCCGCCCACGACCCCTTTATCGTTGTTTTTATGAATGCTATTAGATATATCACTGTATCTCTCTAAAAATACAGTGTTTTTTAACATATAGAAAGTTAATGTTGTCGACGCAAGAAATAATCCCATTACTAGACCAGGAATGAATCTATTTAACGACCTATTATCTCTTATATTAGTTATTGTTATTTTATACACAATGCTATCTAATTCTTCGCTATAAGCAAACATAAAGCTAATAATAAGTGGTATAAACATAACGAAGATACTCTTTACTTTTATAGCAAGAACCATAAACGCTATATACATAAAAAACCATGGCAAGCACGATAGAATTTGTTGCATACTTAATCTACGTTGCGTCCAAATTAAGTAAATTCCAAATGGAATAATTATTAAAATCTCTGCTATTGAGAATAGTAGATGAAGTATATCGCTCCGTCCAAAGACAGATACCATACGTACAGAGGCAAACGCTAAAATTATAGCGCCAGTAAATTTTAGATACTTGTTCTTCGTAATATATACCAAAAACAAGAACATAGCATAAACAACAATAGGTAGATAGTACTCACCATTAGCAAATGATGGCGTTGGATATGGTACATCCATTCCTTTTGGCTGCAAAAAGAAAGCGTAATATAGCGTATAATAAAGAAAGTTACCAATATTCGAAGTTGCTGCTACATACAGCAATAGCGGTAAAATGCCAAAAAAGAAACCACCGAACAACCAAGATGCTCTAATAATAAATCTCTTGATCATTTTACTATTAGCTGCAGTTGTTAGTTCAAACATACCAACCACAACTATTGGTAAAATAGCCATATCTTGACCAAATACAAAACTTAAGCCAGTAGACACACCCGTCAATATATAGGTAAGCTTTTTTCTTTTGTCGTCATTAACACGAGACGAGTAAATATAAAAAGCTACCGCTAAAAGCGCAAATCCCGAACGCAACTGTAAGACTGCTGGGTAAAACAAGAGAGTAAACGCCGATAAGCTTACTGTCGCCACAAGCAACCTAGAATTCTTCCAGAATATTAAGCAAACAGCTACCAAAAATACTAGCCCATACAATATGATAGACTCAACTTTCATAGCCATATTTAAAATTGCTATAGAATCGCCAAATAAACTAATAAATGCTGCTTGAATGAAGTAAGATCCTGGTGTACGAAAATGAATGAAATCTGAATATATAGCTTCACCTTGCGCTATATTACGAGCAAAACTATAAAACAAAGATTGATCACCAAAACCAAATGTACGATTGTATATCAAAGACACTACCAACGACGCAAGGATTATATATACAACTATAATGGTAAGCACAATACGTTGTGACTTTGTGCATCTATTTAGCCAATTTTTCATAACTCTTTGATTATAAACTATTTCCGGATGGAATCATAGACAATATATTGTTTGTCACTTCAACGGTATTGGTGTTTTTCCCGCCTAATTCCTTATATAGTCTATACGATCCTATATAATGCTTTTGTCCATTTTGTACTTTATAGAGAGCACCCGTCTTTTTTGATAACAAGAAATCGCTCATTGGTGATCCTTTTGATAGATTATTACATACTCTGGCATCATATTTTTCAAAGCTATCTACCTTGAGACCGTATTGACGAAGAATATCACTATTTACATAGTGGAGACTGCCTCCACCAGCTACATACAAATTTCCATCACAATTCATACTGTCAAGCACTATACCGTCATCCCTAATGCTTTCTAAATGTTCTTTCTGGATTGTTCTCAAGTTGCTAGCAGAAATACCCATAGCATTACTAATCTCTATAGAATGAAGTTTTTTCTTAGTGCCAAGCTCTTGATTTATCATATAGACCATTGGGTTGTCTTTAGACTTGACTAAAGTAGCTGCTGGTATATATGGTGAGGTTTTCGACATATACGATACTGGCGTCTGCAGTAATTGAGCGACCTTACCTTGAGGACTAAGCTTTAATACATCGTTCCAGTGATATATTGGATATAAATTATTATCTGCATATCTATAAACCATTGGTGATTTTACAGATTTTACCGCTACTGGAGCTGGCTCTGTCGGCAATATTGACAGCGCGGTCGACGAAACACTTCTTAATGTACTTGGCGCGGTTTTTATAGAATACTTAGCAGACTCCCCCAATAAATACAAGTTGCCAGATTCATCCTTAACATAACCGCGCATACTATCTGTTTTTTGTAGCTTGGAAATACTTTCCTTGGTTATACCTTTATTTGAAAGTTGACGAAATATTTTAGAATTATACATCTCTCCATTTAGATAACTCAGACCTTCTGAACCGTAATAATACAATGATCCATTTGAGTCATCTCGTATAACTGTATTTTTTCTAACAATTGGCTCTGCAGCCACTAAATCCTTTATACCCAGTTGCGATAATCTATTAGAGTAACCCCCTAGTCCGCGCTCTTTTAACGCAGTCTGGTCATAAATTTCATAACGCTTTGCTGATGATATATAGTAACTACGACCATCCTCAAAAGTTTGATAATAGTTGGTTACACTTGGACCGTTACGATATGCCATTAATTGATTATCCTCAAGATCCGGATTATTTGAACAAGTTAAGCCATAGTCAGACAGCATCTCACAACTCTTAAACTGGAGTTTATATCCAGAATCAATAAGATAAATAGCTCCGGTCTTTGGATCTCGAACAGTTTTATTTAAAACCGGTCCGTTTGATAATGAATCTATATATTGTTTTGACACATAGCTAATTCGCTTTGATAAAGTGCTAAGACGGCTCAAAACCTCAAGGTTTGGTATATAATATTTGCTATTACCACTCTTGAGGTATAGCTTACCCGTCGAAATATCGCCTATTATATCAGATCTGCTAGTGCTACCAAACCACTCCTGGAACATGTAAAAGAAGTTGCGGTTACCGTACGCTCCACAGTGCGCCGTACCGGGATATGCCGCCAACGCTGCGTCATTTGGCACATACGGCGTATAGATATACAAACTCGCGGTTGCGTAGTTCTCGATGTAAACATCTTTGTAGCCACAGGCAGGATTTGGATTATACAAAATTCTATTAACTCGACCCGGCTGATAGTTGTAGTTCTGGATTTCGTTACGATATTTTCGTAATTGCCAAGCAGCCTTATCTACTTGCTTATAAAATCCTGCTTTTTCTGCGTCACAGTTGGCAGAATAACCCGGACCACTGTCAGGGCACGCATAACCCATAGCATATTTATATTGCGACTTAAGCGGCCAAGAGTCAGCAAACAATGGTCCAGACGATTCCTTGCGCAGCATCACCAATAACACCTGCGGATTTATTCGATATCGTTGTGCTGCATCCCAAATAATCTGGCCAGCGCTTATGCCCCCAGGAAACGCACCGCCACCGTGACTAAAAGAGTTATCGCCATTACTAGGATTTTCATGATAATTCTGCAAACAAGCATACGGCGGCCCGTGCCAATGTTTTATCTGAGTAGCATACTGCGCTCTCGTTAAATTACCATAGCCAGAAGGACCGGTTCCCCACGTATCGCAAGCTGGTGTGTGCTGCTCAATAAATCGCTGCACATCGGCGGCAGAACCCATAGCTTTTGAATCATAAAATATTTCGTCATCAATAATTCTACCTGGATTGAACTCTGAGGCACTAGCACTATGGGAAATAATCATCGCAAATGCTACACTGAGTAAAATCCCCAAAACCTTCTTCATCACTCAACTACCACCGCCATTCCGTCAGCTACGCCTTGAGAGGCGCTTGATGCGTATTCGATTGACACTGTCCATCTACCAGCCGCGTCTAATTCGTTTCTGTTTACTCGCACAGTTTCACAAGACGTTGAACTCGGCCCAGGCATTACCCCTACTGTCTTTTTTATAACCTTATCACCCAGCTTAAATATATAGGTGCACTTTCCGTCCTGCTCAACTGCATTTGAGACAAAACCACTCGCGGTAATAGTATTTTTATCAACAGATTGTTCAACGCTTGTCATCATCACATAGACAGCCTGCTTTTTAGTCTCGGGATTAACCTTTGGCTTAGGTGTTACATCGGTATTTGGTCGAACCGATTTATTGTCAGGATTATTTTCCAGATTTTTTACTTCATCTTTTTCAGTCTTTGTTTTGTTTGGATTTACGCCGCGACCTTGGTCATCGGTTACAAAAGGTTTGTCTTGATCTGAAAATGGTATCCACTTATTAATATAAGCAGCAGCTGTATACGAACAGCTCAAAATGGCCAGCCCAAGGATTGTTGTAATAATAATTATTTTTTTACGCGATGTTTTTTTACGTTTCATAACAAACTACCCTACATTAATAATACAGGAAAAACTTAGGTTTTTCAAATTGATTGTTAGTTTTTTGATTTTGCTTCAATTTGCTCTAAGGAATATTTGCCAATTGCCGTTTCGTCATCTAATTTCGTCAACACAGCACGGCGTACCCCGCGCCATTTCTCAATGTTATAAAAGAGATTAGAGGCTAGATAAAACAACTTTCGTTTGCGTGAATATTGCCTATCTCGCAGCGTAAATAAAGTGTCTTTAATCCAGCCTTTAATAATCATCTTTGCTATTTGAGCAATAGTCGGTAATTTCACATCAATACCAACACGACGCAGTCCCATAGTCTCATCAAACATTCGCATTTTGTATTCTCGCAGCTTAAATTCATTTGAATGCAGGACATTACCCCTCGGAGAGTATGCTTTCATATATCCCGCGTTTATCACATCACGACCAAATAGCTGATCTTCTGCATATGGAACATCTTTATAGGACAGCTCACCTATCAAATAACTGCGGCGAGCCGCCGAATTAACGTCAGAATAGAAAGCAATCTTATCATAAACCTCCTGACTTTTTACAAAATCATCTTTGTAAAAAACTGTTGTACCACAATCTGGACCAAAACTACCAAATACAGAGATTATCTCGCGCTTGAGCAGCGGAAAAGTCTTCGGACGGGGGTCTTGTTTACCCATAACACCAATAATCCGAGGAGAGATTTCAAACGGCTTAACCATTTCGTACAGCCACCTATCATGAGCTGGAACCGCATCCTGAGATAAATACACGACAATATCGCCTTTTGCATCATGTGCCGCCGCCGCGCGAGTTTTACCGTGACCATAATCTTTCTTGGCGATAGTTTTATGGCGCATATTTTTATACTTTTTAGCATATTTTTCGATAATCTTTGGCGTCCTGTCGGTCGAACTAGTATCATATACCAATACTTCATAAGACTTGTCGATCTTCTGCCGAAAAACCATAGTAAACAAATCTTCAAGATAATCTTCCCCAAAATATGTTGGAATAAAAACAGTAATGTCTGGTTTACTCACCACAAACCTCTCGACGAATAATCTTCTCCACCTTAACATACGAATCGTCCCACGATAGAGATTTGACACTTTCTGAGGCTTTTTGAGTGTATTTGTCAATATCTTTGCGCTCAACAACTTTACATAGCTCGTCAGCTAACTGAATTGGCGAAGCTGGCGAATAGTGAATATATTTATTTTCACCAAGCACCAGGCTGTTGTTCTCGCCTTCATTCATAACCGGTATACAGCCAGCCGCCAGAAGTTCTAATGGCAATAGCGACACGTTAGTTAGCGACAATACCAGACAGGCCACCGATTCGTGGTATAAATCCGCTAATTTACTGTGCGTAATAATACCCCGATTAATATATGGAAATGGTATCTGATAATTTGACACATCCCAACCGAAAAATTCAATCGTGTATTCTGGATGTTTTTTATGGAATCTATCTAAAGCGATTACTCCAAGTTCAAACGCACGACGCTCAGTTACTGGACGTGCATAAAAGCAAACTTTCTTTTGTTTGTTGGATGGATTTTTTGATCGATAAATATCCATATCGGCACCAAAATCAAAGTAGTCAGCTTTCATGCCATATTCACTAACCCGTTTAGTTAGCCAGCGACCGGCTGTAATACCGTAAAAATTCATTTTATAAGTATTTTCCGCCAAAATCGCCTTAGATCCTAGACCGTAAAAATATGGTTCAAAATCTTGCACAAAGTAGAATTTATGTGCTTTTGTCTTAATGTTAAATACAGGATAAGCCGTTTCCCAGCCAGTTGCAATCAGCGCGTCAGACTCTTCATATTGTGTCACCTTTTTAACGTCAACGTCTAAATTAAAGCTTTCTCGTAAAATCTTCTTTGCGTCATCGGCTAATTGTGGATGAATTCCTTCATAAATATAAATCGTCACCTCATGCCCGACCTTCTGTAAATGACGAACAAATCGCGTAATCGTATTTTGACCGCCGCTACCCGCTGAAACTGGCGATAACACCCAGCCGATTTTCAAACTTTTTTTATTTTTTTTCTTTGGCGGCGTTTTGTACGGGTGATTGATATAATCTGCTTTAATAACATCTTCGACTGAAGCCATTACCTCAATCGGCTGCTTCAAGACTGGTGTAACTTTTGCAACATTACTTTTACTGATATAGCTGCGTGTTTTTATGAGCGCCTTACGAATACCTTGCTGTTTTGTGTAGATATAAAACTTATAAATCTGCTGTCTCATATTTATCCTCCACTATTTATTAGACTTTAGCTTCATTATACTCCTAAAAAAGGCTGTGTAGCGCCAACTTTTTGAGCTATAAAGACAGTTTAACTGTTCATTTAATTCTTTAGCATAAGCTGTCTGTTTATTTATTTCCTTTCTTAAACTTTCCTCTACGTGTTTAGCTTTTTTTCGTTCTTCATCTAAAATAGTTCTAAGATCTTCAACTTGTTGATCGCGCCACGCAACATCACCCTCCAAAAGAGCTTTCGGGAAAGTACTTGACCAGCCAAAAGCAAAAGCGCGAACAAATCTTACATCAAACATGCCATCGCTCAGCTCAATAGTCCTGAAGGTCTTATCATTATTAAAACCAGTAAAGTTGCTGCATTTTTCTATAATACTTTCCCTTATTTTTTTATATTTTGATGGATTTTTTGTAGGATTATCGAGCTTAAAAATACCTGATGAATTAATAAATTCTTGCTCAGTAGCACTGCGTACTAGTTCCATTAATCCTGCATACCGCTTGGCTTCATATTTTTTGTTGTCTTTTATAAGCAAGACCGGAGTTTCAAAGGCCAAAGATGGCAGCATGGCGTGCAACCTGGTAGTAATTACCGCGGCGGCTGATTGATATAAACTTAAGAAATATTCAGCAACAAAGAACCGCTCTTCACGCGATAAATAAGGAAAATGGTAGACAGATATTTCAATAACTGGTCGATTTGTTCGCTGCTTAATAGTCTCAACGACCTTTTTCGACACGTCAACCGCTAGTATAAAATCTCTTTTTTTTATCTCGGGGTCTCGCTGCAGCGTTAATGTCACGCAGCCAGAAAAATACGATGGTATGTTATGTTTAATAAAAAACTCTTCGGTCGTTTTATCACGAGCACCAACCGGCCCGTTCTTTTTAAGGAATTCCACGCTATCTGGCGATAAAAATGATTTAACCACTTGTTTGTCTTTTTGACTAACATGCATTGAAATAAGCAGCGGCTCTATATTACTATCAGCGCGTGGCGGCCAGCTTTTTGGGTTGCGATTATACCACCCGTTCATAATCAGCTTAACTGAATGGTCTGATTTGAAGTTGCTCAGATTATCACGGTCAATATAATAGTCAACTTTCGGTAAAAATCGCCGCGCCGCAATACTTTGCACCTCGTCGCCAATATTTTCTGTGTTATATTCAAATAATGCAAATTTATCCGCCACGGTCTCAGTCTAGCCTTTCTGGATTTTTCCACGTTCCATCAATATTAAATAACCCGCTTCTAGCCATCGTTATGTCTTTTACGTTAATAATTGGGACATCTCCTCCGCCCAGAGTTGTATCTAAATACGTTAGCAATTCCCGGCTTTCGCTCCAAAATGAAAAATTAAGAGAATATTGACCCTTCATTAAAAATCTTGCTGGTATTGTACAGATAGATTTATATGATCCAGGTTCAAACTTAGATAGTTGAATATCACCCTGGCTACCAATACCCGCCAATAGGTTATCATCTTGCGTCCTAATTGACATACCAATCGAAAAAGTCTCTAGCTGTCTTACAGTATAATAAACCTCAACTGTTATATCATCACCTTTAGAAAATACTTTCGTCTTTCTATCGCCATTCTTTACTATTATGTTATCAATAATGATATTTTTGCTTTTTGGACTTTTATTCTTTGCAGACGCATGAGAGTTTTCCGCAATATTACTTAGTGTATATTTTCCCGCAACATGCGCTGGCGAGCCAATCATCACAATTTTGCCATCTTCAATCATCATTGCCCGATTACAGAACCGCTGCACCGAAGCCATGTCGTGCGTCACTAAAATAACCGTTTTTTTAAGTCTTTTCAAATCATTAAAATACTGAAAACATTTTTGCTGAAAAGCTTCATCTCCAACCGCCAACACCTCATCAAGCACTAATATATCGGCATCAGCTCGTATAGCAATAGAAAAAGCTAATCGAACTTGCATACCGCTAGAGTAATTTTTCAATTTTTGATCCATAAATCGTTCTAACTCAGCAAAAGCAACTATGTCGTCATATTTTTCTTCCATCTCAGAGCGAGTAAAACCTAGTAGAGCCCCGTTTAGGAAAACATTATCACGCCCAGATAGCTCAGGATTAAAACCTACGCCAAGTTCAATAAATGGCGTCAATTTTCCATTAACTTCTACCGAACCCTTATTCGGAGTGTATATACCAGCTAGCAGTTTCAGCAAAGTACTCTTTCCGCTACCATTGCGTCCAACTATACCAAAGAAATCACCTTTATTAACTTCAAACGACACTCCTTTAAGTACCTTTTGAGTCTCGTAACCACGCCTCCGAAAATTTATTAATTTACCTTTAATTGAGTTTTGATTTTCATAAGGAAGACGAAACGATTTATGTAAGTTATTCACCCTTAGAGCTATCTGTGACGTATTTCTCTTAACCATTCTAAATGTTCTCCGCGAAGTACTTTGCTTGATTTTTGAAATATAGCCCGCCTACTATCAATATCGCAACTATGATAGTCATCGGAACTAATGCCATTAACGGATGAGTTGACCAAGCTGTAGTAAATGAGATAGTCTGTATTGGATTAATAAGGTCATGACGAGCGCCCTGTATTATCAACGCCATTGGATTTAATAGTAATATTTTCTCGAGAAACGGATTAGTAATCATTTGTAATGGATAAATTATTGGGGTCGCGTAAAATCCAGCCTGTAATATTACTTCCCAGATGTAGCTTACATCACGAAACTTAACGTAGAGAGCCGACAATAAAAACGATAACCCAAGCCCAAACAAATAAGCAATCCCTATATACACCATTAACATTCCCACGCCATATATAGAGAAACTAACGCCGTTAATCACCATAAATATCGCTACCACAATTAAGCTCAGAAAAAGATTTATAGTCGCTGACATGCTGGTTGATATCACAATCATCCAACGCGGAATCTTAATCTTACGAATTAAATCACCACGACCAACCACCGAACCAAGACTCTGAACTGTCATTTCGGTAAAGAAGTTCCATATCACAATCCCCAACAGCAAATAAACTGGATAATGCTCGATATCCTTGCCAACCTTAAGAAAATACACGAACACCACATACAGAATCACAAAAAGCAGCAGCGGTTTTAGTAGCGACCACGCATAGCCAATTAGAGAACCCTGGTATCTTAATTTAAAATCCGTTCTGACTAATTCTGAAAACAGCGCTCTATTTTCTCTTGAAAATAACTTTTTTATACGCTCACTTAAATTTGGTAGTTTCATATGCCTGCCGTCCATTATATAATACTTGTAGTGTTATGAATAGAGTTGCAATAATCATCTTAAACTGGAATTGCGCTGATGATTCAATAGCTTGCGCAAAATCCATATTAGCACAAACAGAACCTTCGGACATTATATTCGCCGATAACAACTCTTCTGACAATTCTGTCAATAAAATTGAGTATTTTATAAATAAGCGCAACTCTATGTACCTTATAAAAAATAATAAAAACCTTGGGTTTGCTGGTGGTATTAATAGTGGGCTACGCCAAGCTTTAAGTAAAAAATATGATTATATAGCCCTCCTTAACCCCGATGCTACAGCAGACAAAAACTGGTTAAAATTTCTTGTTAAAGAAATGGATAAACATAATCGCTGCGGTATAACAACTGGCTTAATGATTCGCTCAAACACTGGCACTATTGATTCAACTGGTGAATTTTACACAACCTGGGGCTTGCCTGGCCCACGAAACCGCGACGAGCCTATTGAAAATGCGCAGAGTAAGCCTGGCGAAGTTTTTGGTGCGACTGGCGGCGGAGCGATTTATCGCGCGGCAATGTTTGACGATATCGATATGTTCGACGAGGACTTTTTCATGTATTACGAAGATGTCGACCTCAGTTTTCGCGCCCAACTAGCCGGCTGGAAGGTCCGCTTTACGCCCAAAGCCATCGCTTATCACAAGGTTGGCGCCAGCAGCAAAAAGGTTCCTGGCTTGGCTGTTTACAACACTTTCAAAAACCTGCCGTTAGTTTTCATTAAAAACGTTCCAGGGAAGTTATTTTGGTATATTGGCCTGCGCTTTTTCTTGACATATTGGCTAATTTTCGCCAGCGCCGTCCGCCACGGCAACGGCTGGCCAGCTTTCAAAGGCATATTAGCCTCAATAATTCGCAAGCCCGCCGCTTACCATAAACGCCTGTCTATCCAGAAAAACCGCAAAGTTTCCATCGACTACATCCGCAGCATCATCCACGAAGGGCCGCTACCCAATCAAACCGGACTGTTGAAATTTCGTAAGTTTTTTACTGGGAAATAAACTATTCCCATAACTACTTTTAGTGCTCCGGTTTCGTGAATTTTTATGATAATTTATAACCCGTAGAACGTGTATTGACACAAAACACGTTCTACGGGTAAAATTACTATTATGAAGATTCATTTCTCAAATCAAGGAATGCTCCGCAATTTTGAGAATTTCCTTGAATCAGCTGATCTATCAAAACCCTCGGAGCTTCATATTTCTACCAACCCTAAATGGATTAATGTTCACCCTGCTATTTTGGTTATGACAGCTGCTCTAGCAAGAAAAGCTGGAAGACTAAATTCTACCATAGATACACCTCCAAAATCTGGCGCCTACCTTGACAGGATGGGCTTATATTCATACCTTAAAACACCATCACCATTTAGCATTACTCACAAAGACGAATCTGGCAGGTTTATTCCCATTTCTGTAATTAGCACTCCGCAAGAGCAATCTGCTTTTATTTCAGATATGATCCCCTTACTACACTTGCCAGAAGAAAAATCTCGCGTAATTAAGTATGTTATAGGCGAACTCGTACGTAACGTTATAGAACATTCCCTGTCTTCAGATGGCGCTGTAGTAGCTGCACAATACTACAAAAAAAGTAATCGGATTAGTATAGGAATTTGCGATTCTGGGATTGGAATATGGAAAAGCATGCAAGAACATTGGCATCCAGCCACAGATATAGATGCTATAAAACTCGCTCTTACACCTGGGATATCAGGAACAACACGCCAAGAAGGAGGCACTGACGATAATGCTGGCGCTGGACTATTCTTTATTAAATCAATTGCAAAAATATCCCGCAGCTATTTTTTAATTTATAGCGGTAAAGGAGAATATAAGCTTACAAAACACGATCGGCGCACAAAAACTCCAAGACTTTATGCCGATCCAACACGAGATCCTCATCGTGAAATTAATACTGCTCCAGATTTTCAAGGAACACTAGTTGCAATTGACATATCGTTAGATAACAACGAAGCTTTTGACGCACTTCTTGAAATGATTAGTCTAGTATATGATAACGCGATACGCGAAAGAAAACGTGCTAAATATAGGGAACCCCGTTTTATATGATGATTACCGTTAAAATGTATAATGAAGCAGGGAAATTTGCTGAGAATAAAGAAATAGCTAAAACTATACGCACAAAGCTAATCATACCCAATCTAGAAAACAATAATATGATTGTGTTTGATTTTAACCATATTGAAGGGTGTACTCAATCATTTATTCATGCA
Source organism: uncultured Candidatus Saccharibacteria bacterium (assembly GCA_937959535.1). GTDB lineage: Bacteria > Patescibacteriota > Saccharimonadia > Saccharimonadales > Saccharimonadaceae > Saccharimonas. Next base: position 70,036 of record CALGPW010000013.1, on the reverse strand, counting down.
CTTCTAAGCAAACCAATCCGCGATTTTAGAGAAACAGCTTTTAATAATTTATTGTATCAAAATGCCAATCAAGATGTTAAAAAGATCATATCAATCGTTTATCGTTATATGCAGGAAAGTTTAGATGAATAATACCCGTAGAACGTTTTTATATCAAAACACGCTCTACGGGGAGGATTAATCCATATGCGCCTACTAGAATATGAAGCCAAAAACCTACTGTCAGCGTGTGAAGTGCCGATACCGCGCGGCAAAGTTTTCGCTATTAATGAATTACAAGCTATCGCTGCGCCAATCGTTCTGAAATCGCAGGTTCCTATCGGCGGGCGCGGTAAACTTGGCGGTGTGCAAATAGTCCGTCGGCAGTCAGCTATAGAATCTGTTGCCCGAAAAATGTTCAATCTTAAAATCAAGGGATTTTTGCCGTCAAAATTGCTAGCCGAAGAAATCCTCGATATCAGCCGCGAATTTTATTTTTCACTAAATATTAACCGCCAAACCGCCGCCATCGAACTACTTGCCCATACTGGCGGCGGTGTCGAAATTGAAAGCCAAGATACTGCAGCCTTTTTTCGGCGCGATATTGCCAATAAAAAATTCGGCTCTTTAGCTGATGAGCTCGCTGATTATCTCGATATTACTAACAAAGCGTTCTTGCTGCAAGATATTATTGAAAATACTTATCGTTGTTTTATTGACAATGATTGCTTGTTACTAGAGATTAACCCGCTAGTACTCACCTCTGACGGTAAGTTAATCGCTGGCGATGCTAAAATTACCGTTGACGATGCAGCTGCTTTTCGCCACTTGGATTGGCAATTCGAAGACAACTCTACCGAACACAATTTCGTCATACTTAATTGTGACGGCGCGATTGCTACAATCGCCAATGGCGCCGGGCTCGCCATGGCAACGGTCGATGCGGTGGTGGCGAGCGGTTTGACACCAGCTAATTTCCTCGATATCGGCGGCACAGCTACTTCTGATAAAGTCCTCGATTGTTTCCATCAAATCACTACTCTCGATAATATCAACGTGATTATCATCAATATCTTCGGCGGCATTGTCCGCTGCGATGAGGTGGCCCGAGCTATTATCGATGCCCAGCGGCAAATTCCTGACCTACCAAAACTCGCCATTCGCCTATCTGGCAACCGCGAAGCTGAAGCCCGCCAGCTGCTAGCACAATATAATTTACCGCTATTCGACAGTTTAGAAGCAATCCTGGAGGACATTTCATGACACCGCAGCTTTTTACTGGCAAAAATGTCATAATTCAGGGAATCACTGGCAAAAACGGCCGGTTTCACGCGCAAAATATGCTTAATTACAAAACGCATATCGTCGCTGGTACCTCGCCTAATCAAGCTGTTTCCGAAGTTCACGGCGTACCAGTTTTCCGAACAATTAGCGATATCAAAAAACGTTTTGCCATTGATATTTCCGTGATTTTTGTGCCAGCGCCGTACGCCAAAGCCGCTATTTTAGAGGCTATTCAGGCGCAAATCCCGCTCATCATCTGCATCACCGAGGGCGTACCAGTACACGACATGCTAGAGATTAAGCAAAAATTGCGCCGCAGCCATTCAGTCTTGATCGGTCCGAACTGCCCCGGCGTGTTATTACCAGGTAGGCAGCTGCTGGGTATCATTCCAGCGTCACTGGCAACACCTGGCGACACGGCGATTGTCAGCCGCAGTGGCACACTTACTTACGAAGCTATGTCGTTATTGACACGGGCTGGTTTCGGGCAGCGATACATCATCGGTATCGGCGGTGATATGATTAGCGGCAACAGTTTTGTCGATTGTTTACAGTTATTTCAAAACGACCCTAGCGTTAAACGTATAGTAATGATCGGCGAAATCGGCGGCATTAGCGAAATTGCGGCAGCTGATTATATTAAGCAATCTATCAGTAAGCCAGTTTACGCTTACATCGCTGGACATAGCGCTCCTAACGGCGTCCAAATGGGACACGCTGGCGCTATCCTCGGTACTAACGCGCTTGAGTCGGCGACCGCCAAGACAGCTTATCTGCAGCAAGCTGGCGCCATTACCGCCAACTCAATTAGTGAGCTTGTTCAAAAAATAAAGTGATATAATTAGCCTATGAAGACCATTACTGTTCTAATCCCAGCTTACAACGAAGAAGCGGTGTTGCCGCAGTTATTCGCGCGTCTAAAAGACCTGCAAAAAACGATCAAAAAATACCGCCTAGAACTGCTATTTATCAACGACGGCAGTAGCGATGACACCTTGACTATGATTCAAAAAGAAGCCAAAAAGAATTCTTCAATTGCTTATATTAATCTATCGCGCAATTTTGGCAAGGAAGCTGGCATGCTAGCTGGCTTTGATTACGCCAAAGGCGATGCAGTAGTAATTATCGACGCTGACTTACAAGACCCGCCCGAGCTAATTCCGCAAATGGTTGAGCTCTGGGAGCAAGGATACGATGATGTTTACGCGCGGCGCCGCAGCCGCCAGGGTGAGACTTGGCTCAAGAAAAAAACCAGCGAGTGGTACTACCGTATTTTGCAAAAGTCGACGCAAATTCCAATTCAGCGCGATACTGGCGATTTTCGCTTGCTTGATCGGCGCTGTGTTGAAGCTCTCAAGCTGCTGCGCGAATCGCAGCGCAACACCAAAGCCCTTTTTAGCTGGATTGGCTTCAACAAAAAAGAGTTGCTCTACGATCGCGACCCGCGCGCTGCCGGCGATACCAAATGGAACTACAGCAAACTGATTAATCTCGCTATTGACGGCGTCACTAGCTTTACCACTGCGCCTCTACGAATGTCGTCGATTTTGGGAATGATTATATCATGCGGTGCATTTTTGTATATTCTTTATCTGCTAATTCGACCCCTATTCGGCGTACCTACTGGCGCTGGTTATTCATCGCTAATGGCAGTAATTTTGTTTCTAGGCGGCATCCAGCTGATTAGCCTAGGTATTATCGGCGAGTACGTTGCTCGAATTTTTAGCGAGTCCAAGAACCGGCCTGGCTACTTTGTCGAGGAATATCACGAGGCTAAGCGTGAAAAATAAGGCGCAAATTGGTCGTTTCGCTATCGTCGGCACAATAAATACGATAATTGATTTTGGGCTATTATTTTCACTGACCTTTCTAGGATTACCGAAACTAGCCGCCAATACTATCTCGACCGGTATTGCCTTTGTTTTTAGCTTTTTCGCTAACAAAAAGTACACCTTCAAATCCACTAGCAAAAATATCAAATATGAGATAGTGTCTTTTATAGTTGTCACGCTATTCGGCTTGTGGGTGCTGCAAAACGGTACCATCTGGCTAATTACACCGCTAATCAAAAGCTTCATAACTAATGAACAAATTTCCTTGTTCGCCGCTAAATTATTTGCCACGGCCGTCTCTTTGATTTGGAATTATTGCCTATACGAGCGAATTGTTTTCAGAAAGGAATCGTCATGAGTCATATCGCTATTGATGCCCGCGTTATCAACTCTGGGACTGGTACTTACGTGGTTAAGCTGCTAGAATATTTGCAAAAAATCGACCACCAGAATACTTATAGTGTACTCGTGCCAACCAAAGATAAAGACTATTGGCAACCAACTAACTCGAATTTTAACGTCCTAACTATCGATTTCAAAAACTATTCGTTAGCTGAACAACTTGGTTTCAAAACTTTTCTTGATGACCTCAGCCCAGATTTGGTGCATTTTTGCATGCCACAGCAGCCAATCCGATATCGCGGCAAGCACGTCACTACCGTTCATGACATGACACTACTCAATACTTATAATTCCGACAAGAATTGGCTAGTTTTTCACGCTAAACAACTGGTTGGCCGCTGGGTATTCAAGAAAATTGCCCAGACTAGCCAGCATATCATCACCGTGTCAAACACTACCAAACGCGAATATCAAGCGTTCTGCGGGATAGCTGATGATAAAATTACAACGATTTATGAAGCTGCCGAGATTCATCAGGGTGGTCTGCAGCCTTACAAAACACCGTTTACGCGCTTTATTGCTTATGTCGGCCAACAGCCTGATTACAAAAATATCCGCCGTTTGGGCGACGCCCACCAAAAACTACTACAAAAGTACCCCGACCTCGGATTAGTGCTAGTTGGCCGAATTAACGCTGCCACTCAGCGCAACAAAGACTATTTCGAGTCAAAAAAGTACAAAAATATTCACTTCACCGGCTTTATACCTGATGCTGAGCGCGATTGGATCTTCACCCGGTCGCTAGCATATGTCTTCCCATCGCTGCTCGAGGGCTTCGGCTTGCCGCCATTAGAGGCAATGGCCTACGGTACACCAGTTGTTTCAAGCAACGCTTCTTGCATGCCAGAAATTCTCGGCGACGCGGCAGTATACTTTGATCCGCTTGATATTGAGGACATTGCCAGCAAGATTGATACCGTTATTACCGATAAATCACTGCGCAATACTTTGTCTAAAAAAGGCAAGCAACAAGTGGCTAAGTATTCTTGGCGGCGGATGGCCGAGCAAACTTTGCAAATTTACGAAAATGCTATTAAAAGCTAGAGTCTCATTTCTTTGAAGGCTTTTTGCGCTAAATCATACATAGTTTGGTACACAGCGATATCGGCGTCCTGCTCGGCTGTGTGCAGATAAATTACGTTATCAACAACCTCGATTGAGACCTCGAAACCAAGCGCTGCCAATTGCTCCATGTACGTCGGGTTGAGCAGCTCAAAGCTAGCTGCTTGGTCGGTATTAGAAGCATACACCTCGTATAACTCATTGAACTTACCCCACTCCATTTCGACTTTTTCCAGACCGCGAACACCGCCGAAACGCATCATTTTCTTGCGGCGAACAATAATTTGGCCGTAATCTTTCGGTACGTTAATTTGAGCGATAACTACTGATGAGCTATCAGTAGCACGCTGGTAAGTATACAATTGCACAAGCAATGATTCTTTATACAAGCCGACCACATGGTTATTAATATCTGATGTACCAAATTGCGCACCGTTAAATAGTTGCCCGCGCTTTGGTATAAACAGCCAGCCCATATCAGCGCTATAGCAATAATTATTCTGGCGGGCAAATTGATCGATTTGCGGATTATACATCGCTGGGTTAGCTGTCGCCTGATCGACGCCGTCTAGTAACCAATCTTTGCCATGGCGGCGGAATCGCCAATATTCAGTGAACATACTATTGTCGGTAAATAATGTCTGATTGGTAGCGTTATCAACCAGCGAATCTTTGGCGCTCGCCGAAAAACCAATCGTTACTGTGTCTTGGCTGTCATCTGGCGAATCTAGCATATCAACCACCTCGGCGTCGTTCACTACGATATCTGACATTTGGTTTGTCCGATTCATTAGCTGCAGTGTATAAATCATCAAACCAGCATGATAAGCATAGTTTTCGGTGGTATAAGCTTTAATCGCTTCGCTATCTTGTTTCGCCCAATCGCTTTGGTAGCGCAGGAATATTTGCTTGGCGTGATCGATTATCTGTTGTTCATTCCATACCGGATCGGCAGCGCTAGCTTGCATAAGTTTATCGCGCAAGAACTTACTTTGTTTGATCTTATTAAACGCCTCGTAAAGTCCAGTAACCATACCGACGAGCGCGCCAAAAGCAATAGTTACACCCACCCAGCCTCTAGCAATCAACGCAAAGGTTATTATTATCAAGACGAAACCAATCACGTTCGCAGCCACAAACCGCGTACCCTCTTGGCCTATGTGTTTGCGCAGCGCCGAACCGATACAATAAGCCGGTACGAAGCCAATCATCGCTATGCCGGCCAGCAAACCGCCTCCGCCGCCGCCAGAACCACCACCCGAGCCGCCGGATCCGCCGCCGCCAGCACGAGCAAAGAGCTCGATATTTGTCAAAAATAAATGTTCCATCGAGCTCCTTACTTTTAATTTATTATTTTATAATTAAAATTTGACTTCAACTGGCTTTTCAATTGCTGCCCGTTCGCTTTCGCTAACGTCGAAGAATTCTTTATCAGCGTTAAATCCTAGCATTCCAGCGAAAATATTAGTCGGGAAGACTTTGCGCTTGGTGTTGAACTGAGTGACGTTAGCATTGTAAAAGCGGCGCGAGGCAGCAATTTTATCCTCGGTGTCGGTAATTTGCGCTTGCAGCTCCATGAAGTTGCTAGAAGCTTTCAGCTCCGGGTAATTTTCGGATACCGCGAACAAGCTCTTGAGCGCCATGGTTAGCTCGCCGTCAGCCTTGGCTGCTTCAGCCGGGTGTGTTGCCGACATGATAGCCGAGCGCGCCTCGGTGACTTTTTCGAAAACGCCGCTCTCGTGCGCCGCATAACCTTTAACAGTTTCAACGAGGTTCGGGATCAAGTCGGCGCGGCGCTTCAACTGCACCGAAATACCGCTCCACGATTCGTCAGTTTTGATATTTAGCTTGACTAAGCTATTATACATGCCGATTACCGCGCCGATCACGACAACCAGCAGGATAACCACCACCGCTACGATTATTAGTACAGCAGCCATACTCCAATCCTTTCCTTTATACTTATGATTATACCGCTAAGAACTCGCCTGCGCAATAATAATATAGCGCTGGCGGCCTTCGCCCTCAGAGTAAGTGCGAATATCACTGTATTCAGCCGCTATCCGGTGGACAATCCGGCGATCAGCAGCGTTAATATGAGCAACATGCGAATCGCCAGTGCGGCGCACTTCTTCAATCCAACCGCGAGCCTTTTCGGCAATTTTTTCTTCGCGCTGCTTCTTATAACCGGCAATATCGACAATTACGCGGGTAACCGCCGCATTATTATTGCGCAGCACTGTCGATACCATATATTGCAAGCTGCGTAGCGTCTCGGCATTACGGCCAATCAAAATACTATTGAGGTCGCTGCTAGCAATGTCAATCGATAAAATATCATCCTGATAGCTAGTCTCGACCTCTATATTTTCGCCAAAAAATGACAAAATATCCTCGACAAATTTTTTAGCATAGGCAATTGACTGTTCTTTATCCATACTTCTCCTTTCCTACTTCGCCTTAATCCGCGTGATGTGCGCTTCTTTAGCTTTTTTCTCGCGGGTTTTGGCTTTTTTCGATTTTTTGGGAGCGCTAGCCTCTTCGGCAATTTCGTGCATTTCTTCAGCATCTTTTCGCAGCAAGAAATGCTGCTGAGCGGCCGCCACCAAGTTAGACGCCGTATAGTAAAGCGCCAATGCTCCTGGCAGCCCCACCATGATCAAAAACATCATTACCGGCATAACCTTCATCATGCCGCGCGTCATAATACCGCTCATCTCGGTCGGATCGGCCTCTTTACCCTCAGCTGCCTCTTTCATCAAATCGCGGAAACGCTTTTGGTTTTTACCAGCAGTTGGCGCGGTTTGCTTAGTGATAATATACTGAGTAATTGCCGATACGGCCGCCAAAGCCAACAAGAAAAAGTCAATGCCGTGGTTGCTAAAAGTTGTCTTGGTCAAATCAATAAACCCAAGCATTGTATGGTTGAAATTAGCTGGATTCTGGATAATCGACTGAATAACATCAATATTTTTGATTGGCTCGTAAAGGTATTGGCTAATCACTTCGCTTTTGAGAGAGATAATGATTCTAATCACCTGGTAAAGTCCAATAAATATCGGCAACTGGATAACCAGTACTAACACCGAACGCATCGGCTTAATACCATAGCGTTTGTATAGTTCCATTTGCTGCATGGCTTCAGCCTGGCGATCGCCTTTGGTGTTTTTCTTGATCTTAGCCAACTCCGGCTGCATTTTGCGCATCAGCTTGGTTTGGTTGAGCTGGCTTTTGATCAGCGGATACATCACAAACCGCAGAATAATCGTAAAGATAATAATCGCCAGCCCGAAATCGTGCCACGGAATGATACTATACAATAACATTAGCGCGTTAAAAATCGGCTGGACAATCAATAATTGGAATAAATCATGCATAAAAGCCTCGTATTCTCCTCTCGGCAAGTACTTATCTATACCATTATATCATCTCTTTGGCTGGCAACTACCGAATCAAGCGATGATTTGCGCAAAAATAGCATCAAGCGACGATTTCAACTCGCCAGGCGCCAAACTTAGCGCTTCGCCGTTGGTAACAATCACTGCGATATCGACGTTTTTAACGCGAGGTAAAACATCAACTCGCAAGCGTTCATAAACCTGGCGGCGGATACGATTGCGCCCAACCGCTGATTTATGGACTTTTTTACTAATTACTACTGCAAAGCGCGGCTGCTGGCGGCGAGGATTGGTAATATATCTGACCGTAAAATAACGCGACCTAACCGCTTGGCCGTTTTTGTATAAAAATTTCAAGCTGCCATGCCCGTGAAACCGATATTTTGACGCAATCATACAATAAATTCCATTATAGCAAAATAGCGCCGAAAATAGCGCTATTTACCTGTAGTTACCTCGACTAGTTAGAGCGCGATACGAGCACGGCCTTTAGCCTGGCGGCGCTTGAGTACAGCCCGGCCAGCTTTGGTTGCCCGGCGAGCACGGTAGCCGTGCGTCTTGATGCGGTGTCGAGTATGCGGTTGAAAAGTTCGCTTTGGCATAATGACAGTTATTATAGCAATTTCACGCTCAATAATCAATATTTGATTGCTAATCTGTCGAGATTATACTATCGCTATATAAATTATCCACATTTTTGGCTGGTTTGTCCACAAATTTAACAGAGGTAGAGCTAAATTGTGGAAAAACTCACCTCTGTTTAGTCGTCTACATAACTATTAATGAACGTAACGTTCTTATAGTTGTGGAAAACTCGTGAATCAGCTATCATAGAGATAAGTTATTAACAGCTTGTGAGGGTATAAGTTTTAGATGAATAATTCATTATGGCAAAGTGTCCTGGGGGAAATCGAGCTTTCAGTATCGCATGCGAACTTCAAAACCTGGTTTCGCGATACTGAGCTACTATCTTACGATAATGGCACGGCGACTATCGGCGTTGTTAATGTCTTTGCTAAATCACAGCTCGAAAAGCGTTTCGATACGCAAATCCGCGAGATCCTCAAGAAAAATAACCCTAATATCAAAGATGTTAATTACAAAGTCAAAAATACCAAGAAAAAAATCACTAGCCGCGAAACTACCGCTTCGCTGCGCGATCGCGCTAACGAGTTAATTAGCCGCGCGCCAGTTAACGCCAAAACACCCACCGCTAATACCACTCTTAACCCGCGCTACACTTTTGATAATTTCGTAGTTGGTTCATGCAACGACCTCGCCTACACTGCTTGCCAGGCAGCCGCCGCTAATCCTGGCGCCAAATATAATCCGCTTTTCATCTACGGCGGCGTCGGCTTAGGCAAGACTCACTTGATTCAAGCTGTCGGCAACGCCATCATCAAGCGCGATCCCAAAATGAAAGTTGCCTATGTTAGCTCTGAAACTTTCATGAAAGAATTTCTCGACAGTATTCGTTTCAAAATCGCTGGCTTCAGCGATAAATATCGCAACGTTGACGTCTTGATCGTCGATGATATGCAATTCATCGCCGGCAAAGAAAAAACTCAAGAAGAATTCTTTCATACTTTTAATGCCCTACATCAAGCTAATAAGCAAATTATCATCAGCAGCGACAAGCCGCCGCGCAGTATTCCAACCTTAACCGAGAGGCTGCGCAGCCGCTTTGAATGGGGTATGGCGATTGATATTCAAATGCCTGATTTCGAGACTCGCTGCGTCATCATCGAGACCAAAGCTAGCATGTCCGGCGTGACACTGGAGCGCCAGACGGTCGAATATTTAGCGCAAAATATCAAAACTAATGTCCGCGAGCTAGAGGGCGCGCTTAATCAGCTGCTGGCTTATTCGGAAATGCGCGGCACCACACCAGATGCCGCCACCGCCGAAGGACTGCTCGGCAACGTTCGATCAACCAGACCGCAACATCTAACCGCCAAGCAAATCATCGACAAAACCGCTCGCCACTTCCAAATTGACAGCAAAGAAATGTGCAGCAGTAAACGCGATAAATATATTGCCACGCCGCGGCAAATTGCCATGTATTTACTACGCAGCGAACTACACATGAGCTTTCCGCGCATCGCTCAAGAGCTCGGCCGCAAAGATCACACTACTGCTATTCATTCAGTCAACAAAATTGAAAAGGCTATCAAGCTTGACCTCACTATCCGCGAACAAGTCGCCGAAATCCGGGAGAAACTTTATGCTTAAATACTGTGGAAATTTTGTGTACAGCTGGTTCAAAGTTCTGGGTAAAAATTGTGTTCGTTTATCCACTGTTTGGCAAGAGTTCTGGCTATCGTTGTCATCAAAGTGGACAAACTGCCTAGTTTTACTATGTGAAACTCACTCTTTTTCCGCTAGATTTTCTCAGGCTAAAATTCGTCAATTACCTCTGTTAATCAGCTACTTTTCCCCATTGTCCACAGCACCTACTATATACATCACTAATTATAAAAAGAAAGATAGGTAATAATTATGGAATTATCGGTCACACAAGAAAACTTTGCGCGAGCACTAGCAATCGTTGGCCGGATCGCTAGCAGCCGCGCCGGACTACCAATACTTGGCAATGTGTTGCTGCGAACTGAAGCTAACCGGTTATTGGTTGCTGCGACTAACTTAGAGATAGCAGCGACTTGCTATGTTGGCGCCAAAATTACTAAACCGGGCGAGTTGACCTTGCCAGCCAAACTAATTAGCGAATTTATAGCTAGTCTGCCGCGCGGTACGGTTGATATAGCTAGCAAAGGAACGTCGATGACTATTTCGTCGGGCAATTATTCATCAATTATGTCAGGTGTTGACGCTGGTGAATTTCCAGAATTACCATCAATTGATGAGAATCAAGCTGTCACCTACACTATCGCAGTAGCTGATTTCAAGCAAGCTGTTAGCCAGACGATTATCACTACTAGCAATGATACCTCGCGTCCAGTACTAACCGGCGTTTATTGGCACACTGACGGCGGCAAATTGTATCTAGCGGGCACTGACGGCTATCGCTTAGCGCAGCGCCGCCTATTTGATACTACTAGCGAGATTGCGGCAATCGTACCGACGTCGAGCCTGCAAGAGGTGCTGCGAACGATCTCGGATAGCACCGACCAAGTCGAGGTACTGTTTGACGACGAGCAAGTCCGCTTCCGGGTCGATGACTCCGAGATTACCAGCCGTTTAATCGAAGGCAGCTATCCGAAATATCAGCAGTTGATACCAGCGACCTTCGAAACCCAAGCGCGAGTCAAGATGGATGATTTTTCGCGAATTGTGAAGATTGCTGGATTGTTTGCGCGCAATTCTGGCGGCAGCGTGACAGTGACGGTTGACGGCGAAAAGAATAATATTAGTATTCACTCGATTGCTAGCGAACTTGGCGAGAATACTAGCTCGGCTGATGCCGAGGTTACTGGCGGCGGTGTTCTCACGTTAAATTCACGCTATATTACCGACGCGCTTGGAGTTATCGATGGCGATAGCGTCGATTTCCGGTTTAGCGGCAAACTGTCGCCATGTGTTTTGTCGCCGGCAAGCGAAAATTCGGATTATATCCATATAATTATGCCTCTGAAGAGTTAATATGAAGATTTTGCGATTGGCGGTGCAGAATGTTCGCGTTCATTCGCTGAAAATGCTTGATTTGGAGCCAGGGACGACGCTAATATCTGGCCCGAACGGTTGCGGCAAGACATCGCTTATCGAGGCCTTATATATCGCTTTGCGCGGCAAGTCCTTTCGCGGCAGCGACGAATCGATTTGTTCGTACGGCGCTCAAATGTATCAGATAGACGTAGCTACCGATGAACTGCAATATCGGGTGACTTATCAAAATCAAGACGGCGCCAAGCGCAAACAGTTTGTGGTTGCTGGCAAAAAACACGGCCGCTTACCTTATGCTCTCAAATATCCGATTGTGTTTTTTGAGCCGGATACGCTGCGGATTGTTAACGGTTCGCCGCAGCGCCGCCGCGATTTTTTGGACGGGTTGATTCAACAATACGACCAGTCATATTCACATGAGCTGAGCCGGTATAATCGCGCCCTGTTGCAGCGTAATAAGCTCCTCAAGGATCCGCTAATTAACGACGACGAATTATTCTCTTGGAATCTGATACTGAGCGATTATGGCGCTAAAATTATTAGTAAGCGCCAAGCGGTTTTGAACGATTTTAATAGTAAAATAACTGCAATCTATCAGAGTATCGCTGGCACGAGCGATATTATTAGCTTGAAATACTCCCACGAAAGCCGCGTGTCAGCGCAAAAACTGCTCAAGGAATATGAAGAAAAAATCACTTATGACAAGGCGGTTGGCGCGACCAGCACTGGGCCGCATCGGCACGATATAGCGATTGGATTTGGTGATAAACCTGCTGCCAAAGTTGCCTCTCGCGGCGAGGCGAGGACGATTATTTTGGCGCTGAAATTTCTCGAGGCAGCTTATATTGAGCAGCAAACTGGTAAAAGGCCGTTAATTTTGCTAGATGACGTCTTTGGCGAGCTTGATCGACATCGCCAAAAGCGGCTGATGAGCGAGTTTGTCGATAACCAAATCGTGATGACGAGTACTGGCGATTAGTACTCATGATTGTCTACTCGTACCTATCGACTTTGTTCGTGTTGCCGATGTTATAATTCGGCATGAGCGGCCGCTGTGTAGTGATGTCGATAGTGTTAGCTTTATTGAGAGTACTTTGCGGCGCCGAGCAGTCGTATTTACTGATCGAGATCATCGGCTTGCATTTAACTACCCATTTCGAATTTTTCTTCTCGAGGACGACTTTCAGAGTGTCTCGATTTAAGTCGGTGCCAGCACCGTTAAACACCAGGGCGGCAATCGCCCAATCACCCTTCTCTAGCACAGCTTCGTTTTTGATAGTATAAAAGGTGCTTATTTTGCTATTACTGCCTAGGATAGCGCTATCTATAGCTTTTTTATTCTCGTTTGTCAGTTTTTGCAAGTACGAATTAGTATATTTGTAGTCGAGAGAAACGCTTTTTTTGTCCGAGCCCAACAATATTCCTCGTTGTAAAATTGACACGATATTATCTTTACTCTTAGCTACTAAAAAGTAAGTGCCTTTCGGCAAGAAATACTCTTTGCCGGACTGAATGGATTTTTCGATGACTGTTTTGGTAGGAGCGATGGTATTTTCGGTCTTGGTGTCAGTGCCTTTATATAGTATAACGCTAGAATATTTCGATGAATCGAATGAGATTGTCAAATACTGGCGAGAAGTAATTACTGCCAATATAATCATCAAAACGGTAAATGCAGAAAAAGCGGCGGCAATGATAATGATTTTCTTCTTCGGCGTCATAAATTATTCTCCTAGATGGCTTTTATAATCGGCATATTCTATCTGATAATCGCTTAATTTAATACCCATAGATACTAACCGCAGCGTGGCTTTGTAGCGGTATTGCGGCGATTCGGTGCGGATAACAATGATTGGCCGGTCGTCTTTCTTGTAATAACCGATTGAGTAGTAAGGATCCTTGATCGGTAATTTAGCGACTACTGGATATTTTTCGGTGAATTTTTTGCCAGTTTCGCGGATTTGCTGGCCAGCAATACCTTCAACCTTATTATATTGATCCATGTGTTTTTTTTGCCACTGGCGAGCTTGATCTGATTGCGGCATGAGCTCGATAATGACAGTATGCCGTGGTTTGGTGGTGGCATTAACCTCTGTCTGGCTGCTGCGGAAGCCGTCTTTGGCGGCCGTGATTGAATAATCGCCTGGCGGCAGGTAATTGGTGCCGTTTTTGGCGGTGTACTCGGCCTTAGTTTTTTTGTCTCTGAAAGTGATTTTCGCGTCGTTAGGGGCGGCGGCAACCTCGACCGGGATTTTCCCCGACCGGTCGATAGCGGTGTAAATTTGATAAATTAGCGCACCAACGATCACAATGATAGCGAAAATGATGGCAATAATAATTTTGCGTTTATTCATGCTGATATCCCCGATGATGAAGTTGTTGATGATTTCTTCCTATACCACACCGCACCGTCCCAATCAAATCCTTCGCCAGCAGCGCTTGGAGCTTTTTCTCCTTGGCTGGCAGAGGCATATTTACTTTCAAAACCGCTGATTTCGCCGACATATATCCAGACGTGGCCTTCTGAAAAAGCCACATCGCCCGGTTGGAGCTTGTCGTCGGTGAACTTACTACCATCTGGTTCGTATGTGTGGTTAGCGCTACCAAGGAATTGCCAATGACCGTGTGCCCACTCACGCTGGATGGCCGAACCGCCACCCTTAGCATCAAAGTTATATGTTTTATCAAAGCCGCTATCATAGAGTAATGTTGTGACAAATACGCCGCAATCAACGCCTCTCATCTCTTCGCTTTTTGGAGTGTCAGTGTAGCGCCCGTCTTTTACAGCGCTATCCATAGCTGCAACGTAGTCGTCTTTTCGCTGGGTACGTGGTTCGTGATGCAACTCTTTCCAAGCGTATTTGAGGGTGTAATCTTGCAGTCCTGAAGCCCCGCCGCTGCCGCTGCTGCACGCCGCGGAAGTGCCTGGTAGGGCGGCACCTGACGAACCAAGTGCTGCGCTGTCTTTGTATTTATCGTGAAGAGCTCTAGCATTGGCTCGTCGTTGGTCGAGCGCGCTGCCGCCGCTTCTTTCGAATGTCGCCTCGAATACTTCCGCAGCTTCTTCGGGGGTTGAGGTCGCTCGGACGGCGTCGGCGACTCCGCCGTTAGTAGATGGGTGGTCTTTCCATTCGTCAGTTAAGCCCATTTCCCAAGCTAGAAAGCGTAATTGGATTGCTAGATCATACGGGTCGCCATTCATGTCGGCTGCAAACTTAACTACTCCATTATTCCAGCGGTTGGCTTCATCCCATTGGGCGATACCAATATGCGTACCATTAGAGGCTCTAGGATCGACGTTTGGTGATGATTCTACCTGGAGGTTACCGACGATGCCAGCAGCCTGAGCTAGAGTTAGTTTGGTACCATTGCCAGCGCTCATCAAATAACCTAGGGCGGTTTCTGGGTTGTCTGATAACATTTTAACTACGCCGCCACCTTTGGTTGGTGTCGCACAACAATCAGTAGTACTACTGGATGAAGCTGTAGTCGACGCAGTAGAGGCGGTAGCGACCGAGGCGCCAGCGTAGCCAGCCATCTCGTCGAGAGCGCCTTGCATGAAAGATATATATTCGTCTGTTGGGTTTTCTTTTCGTGGAGCGTATCTTTCCACATAGGCTGTCATACCTTGGTCGATTTCATCAGAAAATACCGCTCTATCGTATGAAAACCAGTCGCCGCTATCAACATTTTTGTTTTCTTCGGCTTCGGCATCGACGCTAGCTTCGAAAGAAGTCCACATATACCAGTTTCGATCGGCTTCTACAACGTGCGGCTGGGAGTCGGTTGCAGTGCGTCCAAAAGCATTGTGTCCCTGCTGTAGTTTTATCTGAGCGCCTTCTACGGTCGTTGTTGCTAATGATGACTCCATCATAGCATGCGCATATGCCAAAAATGGGCTAAGGTTGGCTTTTTTGGCGCTAGCTACAGCTTTTTGACCAGTGCCTTTTAGCGGACTGTCTGGTGCATGAGCTTCGATATACTTTTCGATTGCATCTGCCATTTTTGCAGCATCTAGATTTGGATATGTTAGGCCGTTAGGCGCACCGCTGCCAGGGCTAACTGATGACAAATCGGCACCCGACCCTGTCGAGCAGGCGGCATTACTGTCATAGTATTCAATATTATTGATAGACGAGTTAATATTCAGTTTCTCTAGCGCAAATGAAGTGGTTTGAGTGTAGGTATTCGCTAGTATGATTGCTGATAGTATAATAGACAGTGTTTTTCGCATACTAATCTACCAATTTTTCGGAGCACTCCTCGTCCAACGCAGCGCTAAATGTACGTGGTCGCATGAGTCATCATGAGGCACCAAGCCAGCACTGGACAGTTTACCATCCATTCCCGAACCAGCACGATTGCCGCAACCTTCCTGTCCGACGCCAGCACCTTGCGGTAGAACTTTGCCATCAAGGAGATACTGTAGCATGTCTATAGCGTTTTGGTCGCCGCCTGTGGTCGCTGTACCGTTTATCATCGCTATGTCTACGGCCTCTCCGACAGGGTGTAAACTGTAGTTGTTGGTATTGTCTCGGACTAGCGAAGATATATATATAGGATATTTGTTGGCTATATATAAGATGATTTGAAGCAATCTCTTGTCTACTGTTATCGGACCTAATGAGTTAGTGTAGGCCGGTTGTCCATTTGCCATATTTTGGAACTGATCGCCATCGTAGGTAATATTTGGATTATCGACAATCTGCTTGGCTAGGCTAATAACATCGCCATCTGGCAAGGTGGCGCCAGGGCCGCTGGTGGTTGATCCTGAGCCTGAACCTGCTGCCGATTTCGTTTTATCTGGATCCTCATCCATACCATCGACAGTGCGTTTGTCGATTTGGTATAGGTTATACAGGGCGCGCTGCCGGCTGTCAACGGTGCATTCTTTGGTGTTTATAATGCTAGCTTGGTTGCAAGTGTCTATCCAATCTTGTAATTCGCTATTACTCTTTACTTTGCCGTCTTCATCAATATCGCCGGAAGCGCTTAATTCGCTAGCTACTTGATCAGGTTCTATACCCATATAATCAGTTGGTACGCCGTATTGAACGTCGCAGGCTGGACCGACAGCGATGTCTTTTTCGTTGGCTAACACGGTGTTTTGAGTACATTTGTTTTCATCGATGATATTTTTGGCATAAGCCGACGGATTGAACAGATTAAATAGCGACGAAGTGGATATCGACGAGATGGCCGATACGAATGCTAATGGACTCGATGCCATACCTAAATACGGTACGAATCGTATAGCGATTGACCCCAGGAAAGTATTCGGACTAGAGATGTCGAATGGGCTGTGTGTCAAGCGGTCTTCTTCGGCTAGGGCAATACGCTCGGGTTGGACAATTTGCTCGTCGAAGGCAACTTTTTGCTGGACGGTTAGCGGTGCATTGCCAGTGTAGCTGGCTTGGTCGGCCATGCTGTTTGATAAGCCCACGCCAGTGATGTCGCCGATATCAGTGCCAGTTGCTCCCTTGGTTTTGTCGCCTAAGAAGTATTCGGCTACTGCTTTCATATCTACCCACTTGGTAAATGCGTCAATAGAGGTCTGCACAATACTTCCCATGACTGAACTGAGTTTTTCTTGGACAGTATCGAAAGTTAATAGGCCTTCGATGAGCAGCTCTCCACCTACCCAGGCCCAGCCAATCGGCCCTAGTCCAGCCCTGAGGCCGTCAAAAATATCGACGCCGACTTCGGCTGCTGTCGAGCCGATCAGATCGCATCCCATTTTGACAGGCTCGCTATTGACAACACCTAGATAGGTGGCTAGAGTGCCGCCAACTCCTGGTATATACGACGACGAGCTGCCAGCGGTGCCTAGACCCATAGTATATTTCATTAGTTTAGCGTCGGTAGCGGGTTTTTTGATAGTACCGTCGGACTTAGTATATGATTGAGTGAGGATAGTCGCTACGTTATTGACCATTTCTGGGGTGGCCTCGCCCTTTTTGATGGCATCAGCGGCTGTCAAAAAGGTATAAGCTAGTTTGGCGTACTGGGCGATTCGAAAAGCCTTATTGATATTGACTATCACATTTGGCGCCTTGGCTGCCGCGCAGATTCCTTGAGCCATCATTAGCTTGACGTCGTTCCCCTTCTTTTTGGTGGCTTTTTTGGCTTCTTTTGTAGCGTAATCACCAGCTTGTTCGGCGATTTCTTTATTCAGTTTATCAGCCGCTTTGCCTTCTATTTTCGTTAATTCGTCTGTGGCTTCGGTTAGAGCTTTTCTGGTTTTTTTGGAGTTTAACTTTTCTGCTACTTTTTTGGTGACGCCTATTTTCTTGAGGAACTTGACCGCGGCGTCGTCAACCCAGTTCACCCAGCGCGGGTTAAAAGCGCGCCGGAAAGCGTTGCGGAGTTTAGGATTATTGCGTAATGCCTTTTTGAAATCTTTAGCGGATATCTTCTCGCCGTCTATCAGATAGTGAGCTGGCCGTTTGCCGCCGATTAGTTTGCCTTTTTCGATAACTTCGCCGGCTTCGTCGAGAGCTTTGACACCAGCCTTATCAAGCTGTTTTAGCTGGTAGTCGGTCGGTTTATGAAAACGGCAGGCGATTTTGACCAGAGTACAAGACCCAGATGTGGCGTCATCGGCTAGGCGCCGTGCTAAAATTCGGTTTGATCGCGATGATGACGTATATTGCTGCTGATCAATATTGGTGACAATTGACTCTTTGATAGATACTAGCAACGAGCCCATGATGCTAGTCGACGAACCGATGCCAACAGCACCGACCAGTAGCATACTGGCTACCGCGCCAGTCGGGCCAAATCGTTTGAGCTTATTCATAGCCGAAAAGCCGCCTGATTTACCCTTGCCCTTTTTAGGCTTGTTTAGGTCTCTCGAGGTGTTGTCGCGCCAGCCGTCTTGCTGCTGCGACTGCTTCTCTTTATTGTTGATATTGCCAGCGGCGTCGTCACTACTATTACCGCTACTGCTAGCCGCTTCGTTGCCGCGTTTGGCTGGTTTTTTGTTCTCCATCCTCGACAAATTTCGGCTGACAGTATCATCCCAGTGCGCCTGGCTCGGCGACATTTCGCGCTCCCAGGCGTCGAAATCGTCGGCATGGCCTTGGTCTGTTGGTGTCCGCATCTGATTCTCCCACTGGTCGAAATCGTCGGCGTTGTCTTGACTGGTATCTGGTCTTTCTCTTGTACCTAGCGGCATAATCTTATTATAACCTTTTTAAGCTATTATGTCTGCTCCTCGGCAGCGGCTGCGGCGGCTTGTTGTAGTGTTGCCTGCGGGTTGGTGGTAATCAGGCTGGTTTCGGTGTCGCTGGCGACAATCTGGATATGAACGTGATTCTGCCCGGCAAAGAATAACCCCTGTCCGACTGGGAAGTTAGCTAGGCGCTTGCGTTCTTCTTCGGTTAATTTGAAAACGTCGCCAAGCACATCGACAGCGCTCGACGATTGCTTTAGCAGTAATTGCATTGATGAGTTCGAAACAATGGCACGGCCCATTTTGCTGCCCATAAAGTCCTCGACGTCCTGAGTGATAGTCGTCAGGCCCAGGTAATATTTACGAGCGCGCTTGGCTAAACTAAACATGAAGTTCGCCGAGTCGTCATATTTCATCAGCTGCCAAGCCTCATCGACGATTAACATGCGCTTTTTCTGCTGGGTGCGGACAATATTCCAAATGTGGCTAAGGACGATATACATGGCTACCGGCCGCAATTCGTCCTCGAGGTCGCGAATATTAAAGACCACCATATTGTTGTTGATATCAATATTGCTCTGCTGACTAAAGATACCAGCAAACGTGCCAGTGGTATATTTGCGCAGGCGCTGCGCCAACTGCGGGCCGGTACCGCCCATGTGTAGCAGAGTGTCATATAGGTCGCCCATTGTCGGCGGTACTGAGGTGTGTGTCAATGGATCGCTAGTGATGCCGACGCGAGCGTAAGTATCAATCAAGCCTTGGTCGAGGTCGGCCTCTTCGGATGGCGATAAGCCAATACCAGCGCTATTAGCCGAAGCTCCGCCCAGCATCAGCCGCAGCAACCCGTGCAGCGTCACTAGATTAGCGCGCAAGGCGTCGTCGGCTTCTTCGTTATCGATAACTTTTGGCAGATCAAAAGGATTAATTCGCGTGTCGCTGCTGAGGCTGAGCCGAATATAGCTGCCGCCAACAGCGTCGCTTAGCCGCTGGTACTCGTTTTCTGGGTCGATAATCAGGATATCAGCGCCCATCATCATGCTGCGAAGAGCCTCTAGCTTGACAGTAAACGACTTGCCGGCGCCAGATTTAGCGAATACTACCATGTTGGCGTTCTCTAGGGTGTAGCGGTCGAAAATTACCAAGCCGTTGTTGTGCATATTGATACCGTACAAAATACCGTTTTCTTGGGTTAAGTCGGCGCTAGTGAATGGGAAGCTGGTGCTGACGGCGCCAGTGTTCATATTGCGGCGAATTTGCAGCTGGTCGCTCATTTGCGGCACCGTACTGTTTAGGCCTTGTTCTTGCTGACTAGAGGCGGTTTTGCTGTAAACCAGCATCTGCCCGAAGAATGTCTCGATCGAGTGCTGTACATAGCCTAATTCCTCTAAGCTATCGCCGTAAATCGTCACGTACAGGCCGTAGCGGAAAAAGCGCTCTGATCCGACCTGCAGCTCGTCGCGCAGCTCTTCGGCATCCTGCAGGGCGGCTTCTTTGGCTGGGTCGCGCGTCTTGCCTTTTTCGGCATTAATCGCCATATCGGCCTCTAGCTGAGTAACTTTTTTGCGCAAGTTTTTGAGGACAATCGCTGTATCAACAGGATAAATAAACATACTGATATCGAGGACTTGATCAATGTTAATTAATCCCGATAGCCAGCCCGTATACAACCGGCGCGGGTAGCCATAGACATACATAGTTCGGCCGTATTTGGTGCCGATACGGAAATAAGCCGAATGGATTTCGAGGCTGCTCGGCGCGATTAAATCGCGCAGCGTGGTCATACCCTTGAGGAAAGCTTGTTCGACCTCTGCCTGCTCGCGCTCGCGCTGCTGGGCGGCGATGTCTAGCGGATCCATCTTTTTCTTGCGGGCCATTACCTAACCTCCTCGTGGGTGTACGGATTATTACCTTCGCCCTTGCGGACGTATAGCGACGCTACATCGCCAAAGTCGTCAAGCGGCTCTCGTACAGCTGTATCTGGATTATATATATTGTAATATAATTCGCCCAGCTGCTTGGTATTGAGCTGAATAGAATAAACGCCGACGCGCATTAGCCCGCCAATCACCGAATCGACGCGGTTTTTGATTTCTTCTTTGGCCTTGGCGTAGGTTTGGGTGTCGATTTTGGTGACATTTTCTTTCTTGCTGCCGAATAATATCGAGAATATCCCCTTGCTCTGCTGAACGAGATTGGTAACGTCGCCGCTCGGAAAATACGGAATAACCACGAAAAAGCTTTTGTCCATGATGTTGGCTTCTTGCGATAAAACATCGATAAAGTTGATATAATCGTCCATCAATACGCCCAGCAGCATGTTGTCCTGGTCGCGCCGCAGAGCGTCGAGCTTATCGAGATACGGGCCGATATCAACCCGCTGCGAGCGAATGAATATTTGAATTGGAAAATACAAAGCATTGAGGAAATCTTGATAGCTTAGCTCGACGCCGTCGCGTTCGCGCGAGCTCATCAGGTCGAAGTTGATCGATTTGCAAGCAACAATAGCGCGAAACGATCCGTCGTTCATCACCACCATACTGTCGCGTAATTCTGAAAAAATCAGGGAATTTTGGGTGCTAGTAGCCTTTGGCTGTTCTTTACCTTTGCCCTTTTTCGGGTCGGTCGATGATGGTGCGCCAGGATTGCCAGCGGGGTCGCCTGGTGCCGCGATATTTTGCCCAGAACCAGCAATAGCCGGCGGCATCGGCGCTGGCATTGGTGCTTGATTCGGCGGTAAATTGTTTGGCGGCACCCCCACTCCTTTCTTTGCCTAGCGCAGCGAAATAAATACTTCGCTGTCTTCTTTCTTCTGTTTGACTCGATCTACTTCGTGCTGCAGGGCGGCGATCGACAAGCCGCTATTATTAGCTAAACTAATTATATCATCTGAAGCCGCTGTTGCGCTAGTGTTTGCTGTTGGTTCGGCTGGCTTGGTTGGCTCTGTTGAGCTAGCTTGAATAGGATTGTTGGCGGTTGTGTTGCTCTGCTGGCTCGTAGGCTGGATAACTGATTGGTGAATGGTCGGGTAAGGGTTGAACTTTGGTAAATGTTCATCGTTTTGCGCGGCCGTGTCACCAATATCGTTATTATCAAAGGTTTGAGGCGCCTGAGGAGGCGGCGCCTGGTTGGTCGTCGGCTGCGGTGTTGGCGCTTGCGTCTGCGCTTGATAATACATATTTTGGATAATTCGGTCGTGGCGCTCTTGGTCTGCCCGCGAAATCATAGCGTCGAATTTTCTGGCGACACTGCCGTCTTCGTCGAGCATACCAACTGTCTGCTGAGCTGCGTAATATTGGTCTGACACCATCGAACTGTTCGGGGTTGGTTCGGTAGTATGGCGGATCGACCAACCCTTGGTGTCGGCGATATCTGCTAGATACGACAGGCGCTTTTCGGTCTCCATCTGCGATAGGTCTTTTGTCAGATGCTCATCGACAGCTTTTGGTACGGTTATCTCGATCAGCGATTCGATACCGTCGGGCGACCAGACGCGCTTGCGCGGCTTCAACCTATAAGAGATAATAGCTGCTACATAGATCTCCATCGGCTGATCCTTGCGCAGCGGCAGCGCCAACACGGTAAAAAATATGATAACTGGCAAAGGAATAATTGCCAAACCGATAAATATCTGACCCAATCCCCAGGCCAAGGCAACAGCAACAGCAGCAATTATCAGGTAGATGAACTGCCGGAAGCTAAACGGCCCAATCAGCTTGTCTTCTGCCTCGACGTCTTGTGCGACTTTATATTCTGCCATACTGCTTATTATAGCGCATAAGAATACTTTATGTAGCTGCTAGTACGCCGCGTATCTTAGTTGCCGTCGCCTTGGTTGCCATCATCACCACCTTGGTCATCACCGCCAGAACCATGATTTTGCGGTAAAGGAATATCGTTAATCTCTCGGCGTACTGCAGTTTGAAGCCCGCCAGCTCGTTTGGCGTCGGCTTCTAGATCAGCGCGGGCTCTGGATAGTGATTCCATATATGAGTTGTTGCCGTTGTTTTGGGCACCTTGCGCAAATGTTCTCATTTCTCTAATCTGTTCTGCGCCAGCATTAGCTAAGCCTTCGCCGCTAACGTTATTCTTGATATAATCGCTCATAGCTGCTTGTTCATTGTAAGTACCCTGCCGGATAGCTTCGAGTTGCTTGCCGCCTACCCATGGCGCTTTTTTGGCGCCAGATTGACCGATGGCATTGGCAGCTTCTTTTTGTAGCGAGGTGTCCCCGAATGAGGCGGAAGCTATGGCTAGGTCAGCAGCTTGTTTACCGGTCATATGCGGGGCTAGAGCCTGCATGGCGGCACGCCGCTGATAAGATGATATGCCGCTCAAATCTACTGGTACTATGTTGTCATCTTTGTCTCTCGTGAAGCCGGTAGCTATTTCGGCCAAACGATCAGACGACATATTATTATCAGCGATCCAGGCATTAGCCATCTTCATGCGTTCTTTATCTTCTTCTAATAAGGCCATCGATCCAACTAATTTACGTTTCTGGCCGAAATCGCCGCTCTTAGCATTAAGTCTTCTATTGGCTGCTGATCGCCAGTTTCTAAAATTGGCAATACCTCCTCTACCCCGATAAGTGCCGCCGCGTATCTGAGCGTTCCTAAGCTGTGCCTTTTCGCGGCGATGCTTACCAAACTGGCTAGTGAGTTTATTTTCTCGCCACTTGCCGACCTTGTCAGTCAGTCTATCTCGGCCCTTGTTCATCTTTTTATTAAGCCAAGCAACTGCCCCGCCGATACCGATGATTTCGACAGCGCTTCTGACTAGTTTCGGCACGATCAGTAATGGTGCAAACACTAGCAAAGCAACGATAGACTGCATAATAATATCGCTTTCCTTAAGGCCGCTGCCGAGAATTCTCGCCGCTAAATTGCTGGCGCCATAGACCAATCCTACCATCGGGTAGACCATCAGGGCAGCCTTGAAAGCGCTCCACCATTTTTTGTATAATCCCTCAGTATTTGGCATTATCATCGCGACGAATGCTAGCGGCGATAGCACGATACACATGATTATGATAGCCTCTCGCACGCCCAGCAAGAAAATCGTAGTTACTGCCGTGATTACTACGAACAGTAGCATCGAAATTACCGCTGCTAGTGCAAAATAACCAACTGTTAGAATCAAAGCACCTGCTGCTATCTTATTTATCCAGCCACTGTCACTATTTGACCAATCACCCGCTGGTATATCGCCAACGGCAGCGGTCGAGACAAAGTTGAAAGCACTCGACCCGACGACGTTAGACAGGTCTACTAGTAATCCGCATATGTAGAATGATGCATTAACCACGATTACGCCTACTATTAATTTTGGCAACATGCGTTTGATGCCGTAATTATCTAAACCGTATCCAGTCATCTGCGAATAGATGACAAACAGGAAGAATACCACGAAGAGGATATTTGCATAATCGCGAATCTTCGACCAATATGAATAGACAGAGCCGTCAGAAGTGTCGCCTAGAATACTCTTGGCGTCAACAGTTAACATATTAATTAGTTGTGCCCGCGCACCCTCAGACATACTGGCTAGGGTGTTGACAATCGGGCAGATGAACCAGCCGATATAGTCAATTTTGCAGTTTTCTTGGTCTTCTTCTTTTTCTTCTGGCGGCGGAGCTTTTTTTGTAGAACCCTGAGCTGCTTGGCAGGCGGCTAGCTCTCCTGGTGAACCTTGATATTTAGTTGCGCAAAATGATTCGTCGCTTAAATGTCTAAAGCCTTCTGCACAAGCTTCCAGTTCTTTACCGCTGGTATAGCCTAAGGATTTACAAGCCTCTGCATACTCTTTCGTCTCCGTTGCTTTTGCCTTCTCTGCTGTGGCTGTTTTTGCTTTCTCCTCCGCAGCATGGATTTTTTTAAGATATGCTACGTAGTCGTCTACCCATGGTTGTTTTGGAGTGTGGTTTTGGTAGCCTATATAGTTATTCATCATAGTGTTGCAGTGCGCTGTACCTTGGGTATAGTTAGTCATATCATTCCATGTATAAAATGAGTCGTTTGCCTTGTCTGTCGTATGTCTATAAGTGTTACCTTCGCCAGTTTTATCAGCAAAAAAAATTGGATAATTCGTTTCCTTAATTTTAGTTACGTCAGTACCCTGGTTGGTTACGTTGCAATATCTCTTCACAAGTGTATAGGCAGTGTAAAATCTATCAACATTATCAAAATCTTCAACTTTTATTCGAATGAGCGCTTCAAAAGCCTCTAATTTTACTGTAATAGTCGTTCCCTCCATAGCCTTATCCTTGTCGCATTGTTCTTTTTCCGATTTACTCTCGGATGTAGAGTATATAACAACGTTCGACGCCATGTTGCAGAGAATCTGTTGTGGATCGCTACCATTGAAGCCAATGCTATTAAAAAAATTTACAAAAGTAGTTATACTTAACGACCCGCAGTTTTGATTGTTGTCACCTTTTGAATTAAAATCTGATGCTCCACCACTAGCTGAGCCGCCCCAACCATGACCCAATATATCATCCTTAGCTACTCCTATGTTCTTATTAAATACAACTTGATTACCGGGACTAGAACCGGGACTAGAAGCAGCGGAACTAGGAGCGGGACTAGAATTTTTATGAACGCAATATATGTATACATTTGCAGCAGATTTCTTTTTTGCTCTCTCGACTAATGCGGCAGGAAAATAAGGTTCTGAAAGTTCAGGTGCAGCGAAAGCATTCTCACCTATCATTGCTATCAAAGAAGTTGTTGCTATGATTGCAGCTAAAACAAAAAGCGCTATCCTTTTATACATAACCATAATATACTATACAGTATCTGTAGAGTAAATAAAACGAAAAAGCGCTATAATAGCGCTTTTTCTTAGTATTTAAGCGGTTTATTTATTTTGATCTAGCCTGTCCGGTGAGTTCTTCGACAGCTATTTTTTTGATAGATAGCTCGCCTGCACTTGTTTTGTCAAGATAAGCGGTGAAACGCCGTTTGTCGTTTTCTGGATCCATCACTGCGTACCTGGGGTCTGATGGATCTAGGTTGGTGCTTGCGCAAGTATCCCATACTAACTTAACAGTGTTGTCAGGAAGTACCGAACCTTCTGCTATATCGCCATCTTTGTTTTTTGGCACAGGTATAACTTCGTCTATCCTATAGAATTCTCTCCCTTTTGTGAGCGGGGCGACTCTATGATCGAAAAATTTCTCATTTACATTGCCGTCTACAGCTATACCAACATTAGCATAGCATCGTTCACTTACCCAATCAAAGAATTCCGGAGTGCCTTCACTATCAAGAGCGCCTGGACTCATGGTTAATTCAATAAACTTTTCTTTTACACGGTCGCAGATAGAATCAGCCAGATATCCTGAAGTGCCTTCTTTGGTTACATATTGGCCGAATACATTATCAGTACCTTGGTTTAGTACGGTGGGGCAGGTAAGACAATTAATGGCCCCAATAAGTGCTTCAGCTATCTCTTGACAGGCATCGCTATCCCATCTGTATCTGCTTCTTACTTCTTTAAAATTCGGTAACACGAGTTTTTCACGTAGCTTATCTTCTGGAACAATTTCGGATAAATCTATCGGAGTTTCTGCTTCTGGGGTCGGTGTTGCCTCTGGTGTCGGTGTCGGTGGCGGCGTAGGCCGTGCGTCAGCCGTCTCCATCGGTATATTTGCAGTACTCGGGCTGGCTGGCTTTGCAGAGCCAGTTTTTTCAGCGCAGGCTCCTGCGGCCAATATTCCTAGACCGATTCCTGCAAACTTTAGTAGCTCGCCGCGGCTAACCTCTTTATTGAGTAGATCTGGACTTTTTACCATAAAACTTCAATCCCCTCCTTCGGGATTAGTGGCTTATGATGTCTATGCGACCCACCTCGCATTTGTGGTATTATTATACATCTTTATGGCGAAATAATCAAGCTGGCAGTGCTATTTTCGCTAATCATCATCGTCGCCGTCGTATAGATCGCCAGCGAATTCCTTGAGTACGTCGACGGCTTGGTCGGTCATAGGCTGGCGCACGGTTGGCGTGTTGAGGATTTGGACAGCCATCTTGCGGGCATTTCGGCGCCGCTTGTTGAATCGCTTGATTAAGCTCTGGCGGGCATCTGCTTCGCTGTTCGGTAAGCCTTTATCGCCGAGTTTCTTCTGCTCGGACCTAATGCTGTCTTCGATGAGCTTGTTGAACTGCGTCCTGGTCAGGTCGCTCGTATCAATATCGGCGAACATCACAGCTAGGGCGTTAGCGTTAGCATTAGCGATAGTGCTGGTTTTGATGCGGCCCTCGAGAATCTGGCGGAAGGACTGGTATTGCAGGCTTTCGTCGCCGTAGAATTCGCCGTTGAGGACAGCCTTGAGTGATTTGTCGCTGAGGGCTGGAGCTGCTTGCATGAATTTAGTTTTGATAATAGCTTGCTCGACCGAGCGGCGGAAGTCGTAGTTGTAGCCAGTGGCTATCACATTGCCATGCTCGTCGACTACTCTGCCGGTTTGTTTAATGACATTCATCTTTTGTTCGTACGAGCCGACGTCGAACAGTTCAGCGATCGACATGTCGCGGACGTAGTCGTCGCGGGCGTCGAATGAATAGCTGCGGCCAGCGGCGTCGGTAACATGCAGCTGGGTAATCGGCTGGCCAGCAGCGTCGGTGCCTAGCTTGCCGGTAGCCAGCGCTTCAATTTGCCCAGCGTCGAGTTTGAAGTGGTGCGCTAGTTCGGCTTGCTGTGCGATCTTTTCGCCGGCTTCTTTGCGCGATTTAGCCACGTATTCGGCCAGTACCGCTGATTGGCTGCCGATGCCAGCGGCGTATTCGCGGACTAGCTTGCCATCGACGCGGACGGTGTTGTCGAGCATCATGGTATTGACCTCGCTGGACAGCGCCTGCTCGGCGGCGCGTTTGGCGGCGGCGGTCAGGTTGGTTTCGATGTTGGCGCGCTTGATGTCGCGGGCAACGTGCAGTACATAGTCCTGTGTTGGAGCATTAGCGCCGCGCAGGTTGACGACATGTTCGCTTTGGTCGCCCTGGGCGATGATTTCGGCGTGCATTTTGCCAAGTTTTTCTTTAGCGCGGGCAGCATCGAATTCGCTCTTCTTGACGCTCAATTCTAGGGCTTTGTAGCCTGGGCTGGTTTGTGCCAAGGTGTCCCAGCGGGCTTGCTGATCGTTGCTGATACGCTGTTTGTGCGCCTCGACGGTGCGCCGGGCGGTATCGACTTCTTGGCCGGCTCTGCTTTCGTTGAATTCATTTTGGACGCGGGCTTTGTCGATTTCGGCGAGTTGTTGGCGGTGCGTCAGATTTTGATGGCCGCGGTCGAAGGCGTTGTCGAGCTCGGACTTGTGGATACTGGCCCGGCGGCGGCGTGCTTCAAGCGCCTGGCCGTGCGGCGTAGCGTAGAAGGTGTTGCCGATTTCTGATTTGCGGGCTTCGTTCTCACCCTCGACTGTCTGGACAGAGCGCCGGCCGTAGCGGTCGTTGTCCCACTCGGTAGCGTTGTTGCTAGCGGCGGCTTCGTAAGCGGCGGTTAAGCCTTTGCGGCGCTGTGTGTGGCGATGTTGCCGCCGTACGGCCGAGTTGACAAAGTTAGCGCGGCTGCCGTGGGCTCTGTTGATGGCGCGGGCGGCCCTTTTTAGCTTCGGCGACCTTCTGAAGATGCCTCTGTCGGTATTGATTAGGCTCTTGCCGGCGCGGTTTTTGGCGGCTTGGTAAGCAGCGCGTTCCTGCGCCCAGTTGCGGGTGCGATCGATGATGCCGCGGTTTGGATTGTTGACAATACCAGCGAGTTTGCCGAGCAAATTACCGCTAAGCTTGATGATAAGCGGTGTGATGGCGATCGGTGCAACCTGCACAGCTAAGCCGATGATAATTTGGGTAATTGAGTCGCCGGCATTAGCGATGATAGCGTAGCCGGCTAGCTGCGCCGCACCGAAAATGAACGATATAAGCGGGAACATTAGCAGCATGGTGGCAAAAAGGTCTTTCCACTTATCGAAATACTTATTTGTGCTCGGCAATACGTAAGCCACGAAAGCTAGCGGCGCAACGATGATACACAGGGTGATTAGCGCTTGGCGCATAGCCAGAACCACCATCGCCACGATGGCTGCGACGATGGCGCCGACTAACATTGTGGTCAGTAGTGTCAGCGACGGGCCGATACCACCGTTAGCGACGACCACCTTGCCGAGTACGCCGCCGCCAGCTAGTACTACCCCAGTGACGCCAGTCCATGATAACTCGTCGCCGAGACGGCCGTGGCTAGACAAACCGTGTCGGACGTCGGTAAAGAACTGTTGTATTGACGAGCCGAGTACATTCGAGGTATCGACTAAAGCGCCAGATATCCAATACGAAACGTTGACCAAAATAGCCCCAATGATTAAGCGCGGCAGCATTGATTTGATACCATAGTTGCTCAGGCCTTGGTTGGTGATTTGCGCGTAAATAATCAGCAAAAACACCAGGACGAAACAGACATTGGAGACGTCGCGGACTTTTTGCCAGATTTCGTAAATCGGGTTGTTTTTGGTGGTGTCGGTTTGCAGCGTGTGGACGATTAGGAAACTTTTGATGATGTCGAGTACGCCATCCATCCGATCGGCGATAAGCTGCGTAGCCGGGCAGACGAACCAGCCGACGTTAACTTTACAGTTGTCGCCGTCATCATCACCGTCTGCTTCTGGTGCGTTGGCGATAGATACTTTGGTTGACGAGGATTGCGTCGATGGATCGTATATACCGCTGCGCAAAAGATAGCTAACCGCCTGGCCTTCGGTGGCAGTTTTGGCGTCGCCTTCGGTCAAGATGAGGTGGATACCTTCGTTGTCTTCGTATTTGTAGCCGTCGTAGCCAGCGATTGGCAGACTTTTGGTTTTTTCGCCGCTAGCAAACGATGCTTTGTCGATTCTGGTATAGGTGTGTTTCTGGTAAATAACGGTATCGTTTTTGGTAGAACGCTCGGCATCGGCAGCTGCTGCTGGCCGCGATAGTGCTAGAACACTAGCAAATAATGCTATCGTTACTGCCGAGAGCACTAAAAATCCTTGCCGCAAGGATATCCTACCCTGCAGGCATGTTCTTACCCAATCCCGCATACTACTATTTCATTATAGCACTTTTGCTACAAAAAGTCAATGAGCGTTATAAGAAATATTAATGTTTGTCAAAAATGTTTGCAAATATGGACTACCAGCGCTATACTCTAATTAGGAAGCTATACGCGTTATGAAACAGAAACTAACAACCTGTCTGATTGCTCTAACCAGTGCTATTGGCGCGTTGTTGCTATTTAGCCGGTCGGTTTACGCGTTGGATTGCGCGGTGTTGCCGAGCGAGATCTGTTCCAAGGCCGAAGATAGCGAGGCGATATTTGCCTTACTCAATTTTTTCTTGACGATACTGGTTGCTTTGGTTGGAATTGTGGCGATTGGCATGTTTATTTGGGCGGGCGTTCTCTATGCTAGCGGCGATGCTAATAGCAACCGGGTTGCTCAAGCTAAAACGATTATGACCAATACGACTGTCGGTATTATAGCGTTTGGTTTAATGTATCTGGCACTGAATTGGCTAATTCCAGGAGGGATTTTCGACTAATGAAGCGCGTATTTTTGGCTTTAGCAGCGGTGATAACGGGTACAGTTTTCTTCTCTGCGACTGTCCCGTCGGCAGCTTATGCGGCTGATGCGTCGTGCGATGCTTATGTCTTTGCTATGCCTGCTTGGTACAATGGCATGATGACTAAGGGGTCTAGCGGCGACTGCGAGTTTGAAGGTCTGAAATCGGCTAGCGAGCCTGATAAAATTGATTTTAGCCGCACTGGGTTCAAGATCGGCGCTAATGTTGTACGCTGTCTCTTGATAGCGTCTACGTATGTAGCTATATTCTTCTTGATCAAGGGTGGTATTGCCTATATGTATAGTACTGGCTCGCCAGAAGGCGTCGCTGGCGCTAAAAAGACGGTACAGAACGCGCTGATAGGTTTCGTGATTGCTATGCTCGCCGTGCAAATTGTTAATGTTATAGGAGACATTATATGATCTGGCAAACGATTGTCCTTGCCGCGCGCAAGATTGATGCGAACAGTATTCTTTATTTCCCGACCAAGACAGATAATGATGCTTTGCCAGGCATAATCAGGTTGGCGTATTTCTGGGCAACGGTTATTGCAGTTATTGTGCTGGTGATTGCCGGGTTTATTTATGCCACGTCGCAAGGCGACCCTAGCAAGGTGGCTCAGGCTAAAAATGCTATGTTATATACCGTCGTTGGTCTAGTGGTTGTTTACATGTCGGCAGCAATAATAATGTTCGTGAACGGAGCGTTTTTCTAATTATGCGTAGAATAGCCGTGTTAGCAGTTGTAATTGCTGGAATTGTGTCGCTGGTAGCGATGGTGGTAATGCCAACAGCGGTCCAGGCGGCTCAATTGCATGGCGCCTGCGATAGCGGCACTTACGATAAAGAGGATTGCGATCTCATCAAGCACAATGAAATTGATAACACGCATACGACGATTTCCACGCCGATTAGTTGGGCATTTTGGTTGTTGGCGGCAATATCAGTAATTATGATTATTGTTGGCGGAATTCGCTATATTACTTCGCAGGGCAATCAGCAGCAATTGCAATCGGCCAAGAATACTGTCTTGTATGCGGTTGTCGGGCTAGTGGTGGCGATAGCTGCTAGGGCAATTGTAATGCTGGTTGTTGATAGTTTTTATAGCTAGAAAGGAGCAATTATGAGAAAAAATATAATAATGACAGAGTTGACACTAATATTGAGTGCGACAATGCTGGTTTTTGTTGGTGTGCCAGTTCAAGCTGAGTCGTGCGGTAGCGCCAAACAATGCATAACTGATGGTCTGACGGCGTCAGGTACCAGTACTACTCCTAACAGTTTCAGCTCGGTATTAACAACAGTTACAAATATACTCTTGTTTTTGATGGGTGCAATATCAGTGATCATGATTATTGTTGGCGGCATTCGTTATGCTACCTCGCAGGGCGACCAGACGCAGATGCAGTCGGCCAAGAATACTATTTTGTATGCGGTTATTGGTGTAGTAGTGTCGATAGCTGCTTATGCGATTGTTAGTTTTGTCGTTACTCAGTTTGTGGGCTGATCTACTTACCACATCTGTTACTATCTAGCAATGTAGCGTAAAAGCAATCCCAATTATTTACCAAATGTTGTATAATAATCCGTATAAGATCAATAAATCATACAGAAAGGATCGACCGTATGAGAATTAAACTAAATAAAGATAGTATTGTCGGTTTGCTAGCGGTGCCAGCACTGGCGCTATCGGTGGCAGGCGTGATGTTTCAGGCGGCGCCAGCATTTGCTGCGCCAGCGAAATCCTCGGGTAGTTTTAGTGGGGAGAAACCATTAAATATATCAGGCGGGGCTGGAGCTGCTAAAGGTGATGACCAATCAGCCTGTCTGTTTGGCAA
Source organism: uncultured Candidatus Saccharibacteria bacterium (assembly GCA_937959535.1). Lineage (GTDB taxonomy): Bacteria > Patescibacteriota > Saccharimonadia > Saccharimonadales > Saccharimonadaceae > Saccharimonas. The sequence goes on along the minus strand of CALGPW010000013.1, from coordinate 37,856 downwards.
TGAAAATGGTTGCGACCAGGGTCAGACGCCTATTTTCCGCATCGTCACCAACGTTTTGCTATTTATCATCGGTGCCGTATCGGTGATTATGCTAATCATTGGCGGCTTTCGCTACGTCACCTCGCAGGGTGACCAGACGCAGGTGCAGTCGGCCAAGAATACCATCTTGTATTCAATAGTTGGTATTGTAGTGGCAATTCTAGCTTACGCGGCGGTCAACTTCGTGATCTCCAGCTTCGTTAAGTCGGAATAGTACCTGTTGCTTTCAAAGCATAATAACCGTGCTTGAATTGGCGCGGTTATTTTATATGTTTCGCTTTCTCCCGCCAGCACGCTAGTTTTTGGTTTATACAACAAAAAACCCGCTTGCGTTTGTGCGTTTGCTTGCGGGTTATTTTATCTAATTTTCCCTGCTCTATTGGATAGCGATCTTTTTGGCTTGTTCTTGTCTGACCTTGGTGAAGCTAATAGTTAGAACACCATCCTTGAGCACTGCCGACACCTCGTCTTCTTTAACAGCTACTGGCAATGCTAGCGTGCGGCTAAATTCGCCCCAATAGCATTCTTGGATATGCCAGCGCGAAACGGCGGTGTCGTCGCCGCTTGACAGCGTGCCGCTGATAGTCAAGATACCGTCAGAGATACTAACATCGAGGTCTTCTTTGTTGACGCCGGCGGTACGAGCCTTAATCACTAGCAACTCGTCAGTTTCATAGACATCAACGGCTAGCTGGCCTGGAAAGTCTTCTTCCTGCTCTTGCCAGGCGCTATCATCGGTCTGCTGCTGAGGTGCTGCCGCGGCTGGCGAGTTATTGTCGTTCGTTAAACTGTCATCGTTGAGAAATGCTGCAGCCAGCTCGTCTCCGATCAACAGATCGTCATCTTGTTTACGTGCCATTGATGTCCTCCACTATTCTCGTTGGCTGATTGAAATTTATACTATCATTATAGACTATGCATAGCGTATAATCAACTGTATAAACCATAAGAGTGTAAAAAACACAATGATGATTTCCCTGTTCGATATACTAGCGCCCCACTACTGTTGTTCTTGCGGTGAAATTGGCAGGATTATTTGTGATAATTGTAAAAATAACATCATCTCGCGAGCTTCGCGGCGGTGCTTGCTATGCGCGAAAACTATTCGTAATTCCAGCGGTTTATGCCAGCGCTGCCAGCCGAGAGCGCCTTTCAAAAATGCTTGGTATGTTGGCGAACGAAGCGGCGCTTTGAAGCTGTTGATTGGTGCTTATAAATTCGAACGAGTTGGCGGTGCTTATCGCGAGATTGTTGATTTGCTGGATACGCGCGTATCAGAATTACCTGCCGGGACAATTGTGGTGCCAGTACCGACGATTGCGTCGCACGTTCGCCAGCGCGGTTTCGATCACGCAGCGAGGTTAGCCAAGGAGTTTGCTAGGCGCCGAAAGCTCCCCTATCGTACGATACTGCGTCGGCGAACCTCATCAGTCCAGCATACTGCCGATAAGAGCGAGCGCTGGCAGCAAGCGAAGCAGGCTTTTGTTTGCGACAGCTCAGAGGCTGCTAGCTGTTTGTTGATCGATGATATTTACACTACTGGAGCGACATTGCATTATGCTGCCAAAGCTCTACTGGATAGCGGAGTCGAAAAAGTGTCGGTAGCAGTAGTAGCGCGGCAGCCTACCCAGGGTAGCTAATCTCTGATATAATGGGTTCGCTGGAGAGGTGACCGAGTGGTTGATGGTACTGGTCTTGAAAACCAGCGTGGGGCAACTCACCGCGGGTTCGAATCCCGCCCTCTCCGCCAAAAAATGCCTTATTTGCTTTTATAAAAATGAAATTACTGAAATTACTTTAGCGGCTGGAGGCGCCATAACCGCCAGTAGTAGTACCGCTGCCGCCAATACCGCTACCTGATGGGCTAGGTATAAAATTGCCGATGACGAAATTAACGGCCGCGTAGGCCAGAATTGCCACGATTATACCGACTAGCGCGTAAAGGATAGTGTTCTTGGCTGATTGAACTTTCGAGGCGTCGCCGCCAGATACGATATATTTTAGCCCGCCGATGATGAGCATGATTACAGCAACGGCGCCAACGATGAATAGCAAGACGCTGCTCACTCGTGAAAATACGCCAGACTCGCCGAATAAGGTGGTTGGCTGGTCGGCGCCGCGCGCCGAACTAGCACCGTCCGCGATTGAGCCGATAGCCGCTACCGGCAGCGGCGACAGCGCAGCAATAGCGATGGTGATTGAAGCTAGGATTCTAATGATAATATTAGTGCTTTTCATAATGATTTTTGAAGTCCTTCTAGTTATTAGTATACATGGTTATCATCAAAAATCTATGCAGCAATGGTAAAATATGCTAAACTGGTAGCGATTGGAGCTTTACTATTGGTGATAGCTTCGTTCGGAGGAGTACCCAAGTGGCTGAAGGGGACGGTTTGCTAAATCGTTAGTACGGGGAGACCTGTAGCGGGAGTTCGAATCTCCCCTCCTCCGCCAAGAAAAGTAGAGGCCGTTTGTTGTCCTCTATTTTTTGTGGTAATCACTGCAGCCATGATATAATGCGGTTATGCAAGACGACTCATCGCAAGATTGGCAAAAACCAGCAGAGACAGCTTCTGGGGCGCCTTTTCAAGCGGCTGTTTCAGAAGCAGAGTTAAATACGAGTGCAGAATCGACCCAGCCAGCTTCAGGTGATGTCGAAGCGGCAGATTCAGCTGCTCCAACTGATCTTAATTCAGTAGAGGATAATACTCCAGCATTTGGCGATGATGCAACGCCAGCGGTCGAGCCTGACGATAGCGAAATTCTTGTGCGCTGGCAAGGTCCAGAGCATCTCTATAGCGAGCGTTCAATGATGTGGTATGCAGCTTTGGCACTAGCGACGCTCATAATGATGGCGATTGCTTATTTTGCGTTTAATTCGCTGACATTCACTATTTTGTTGCCAGTGATGGCGGTGGCGCTGGGCGTGTACGCGCATCGGCCGCCAGAGATTATTGATTATACCTTGACCCGCAAGGGTCTATATGTTCGCGACCGGCTAATGCTGTATGATCAGTTTAAATCGTTTGATGTTGTCACTATCAATAATGTTCATCATATTGCGCTAATTCCGCGCAAACGCTTCCAGCTAGGGCAGAATATTTACTTCCCTGAGGAATCAGGCGAGAAAATTGTCGACATGCTAGCGGCGCGCCTGCCGATGAAAGAAGTCAAGCCAGATTTTATCGACCGAATACTAGCCAAGCTTCACTTGTGAAAAGTGTTTGAGTATGCTATTATCAGCTAGTTAGCACCCGTAGCTCAGCTGGATAGAGCGTTGGTTTGCGGTACCAGAGGTCGTGCGTTCGAATCGCGCCGGGTGTACCACATGTTTTTATACGAGCCTGGATCGGATGGTTCGTGTCTAATAATTGAGAGCGGCTGCCCTGCTGGGCGGACGCTTTTCGTTTGGCGGACAGTTGCTATGCTGCTGATGTTTGTGATTAAATAGAAGTATGACTAATGAGGAATTATCCAATCAGATACAAAAACTAAGTGATATCGTTGCCAGTTTGGCGAAAACGATGAACGAACGGTTTGAACAAATCGACAGACGCTTTGCCCAGATCGACGAACGTTTCAACAGTATTGATGAACAGCTCGCCGATATTCGCAACGACCATAAAACGTTGGTTGATATCGTGAAAGATATGGATTTGCGAATGGATAAGGGCTTCAATGAGCTAAAAGCTGAAGACGGCAAAATTCATGCCGAGATTGCTAGTCTGCGACTTGAACTTTACCACGAATCTGGCAGCCGCGAGCTGGTGGACGATACTTTGTATGGTTCGTTGGACAAGCGCTTGCGCCGACTAGAGGCAAAGTTTCCTGATTTGGCGTCGAGCCAAGCGGTGTGATATTTGGCGGAGAGACAGGGATTCGAACCCTGGGTACGATTACTCGCACACACGCGTTCCAGGCGTGCACCTTCAACCACTCGGTCACCTCTCCTTCGCTTACAATTCTACCAGAAAACGCCAGAAATATGAATTGCGCTTTACTCTGCGCCTGACTAATTAAAAATGTAGTATTTTACACAATCTTCATCGGTTGATTTATTAAACGTCACTTGTCTATAATAGATTAATATGACAGCGCGAAAGACAGCAAGGCCGATAATTCAACTTAAAAAACTTACAAAAATATACGGTATAGGCGACGCGGCGCACGATGCGCTCGATGAAATTGATCTGACCATCCGCGAAGGCGAGTTTATCGCCGTGATGGGGCCGTCCGGCTGCGGCAAGACTACTTTGCTTAATATCATTGGTTTTCTGGATCGGCCTGACCAGGGCGAATATCTGTTCGAGGAGCACTCGACCGCTCGCCTATCAGAGCGGCAGTACGCCAAAATTCGTTCTAACAAGATTGGTATTGTTTTTCAAAGTTTTAATTTGATTAATCGCTTGACGGTGCTCGAAAATGTCGCTTTGCCGCTGATTTACAAAGGCGTACCGCGCGTCAAGCGTCTGGAAATGGCTAGTAGCATTCTAAAGTCGTTCCATTTGCAGGAGCGCGAATATTACATGCCGTGGCAGCTATCGGGCGGCCAGATGCAGCGCGTGGCAATTGCGCGGGCTTTAGTGAATAAGCCGAGCATCATTCTAGCCGACGAGCCAACCGGTAACCTTGATAGCCGCTCTAGCCACGTTATTATGGAGGAGCTGGCTAACTTGCACAAAAAAGGCAACACTATCGTCATGGTGACTCACAACCCGAATCTGACTAGCTATGCTAGCCGCGTGATTAACATGCTTGACGGCAAGGTTGCCAGCGACCGCCGCGTAACGGTTGAGTCGCATACCGAATCAAAGGAAGTAGCAATCCCGCTGCACAAATCAGACGCTTCTAAAGACAAGAATGACGCAGATGCTAAGAACGCCAAGGATAAGGACACTAAAAAAGCCAAAGAAGAAACAAAAGAAGCTATCAAGGATAAGCCTAAAAAGACAGCCAAAAAGAGCGAGGACGACGAAAAATGAGGTTAATGACAGTTGAACACATCACTGATGCTTATCAAACATTGCGGCGCAGCCGCGCACGTACGGTGCTGACGGCGCTGGGTATTGCTATCGGTGTGGCTAGCGTGACGTGTATTTTGGCGATTAGCGACGGTGCTCGCGGAATGATTTCTAACCAAGTTAATACCTATGACGGCAAGCTAATGATCGTCCGTCCAGGCGCGCAGACGCGCGATTTGAATGCCTATCTCAACCCAGCTGGGCAGCAGTTATTCGGCACTAGCTCGTTGACCGAGGCTGATATCGAGGCCGCTAAGTCAATTGATGGTATCGACGCGGTGGTGCCGCTAATGATTTTGAATGCTACCGCTAAAACCTCTCGAGCTGAGGCGGCTAATAATGTTGTACTTTCTACTACTCCTGCGTTTATCAAGACGGCAGATATCAAAATGAACGCCGGCCAGTTCCTCGGCGAAGAAACTGACGATTCGGCAGTGGTGATCGGCAGCGAGTTGTCAACTAAACTATTCAACACTGATCGTTCGGTTGGTCAGATGTTCACGATGTACGGCCAGCAGTTTACGGTTATCGGCGTTGTCAAGACTGGCGCTAACCCGGTTAACTATAATACCGTTGATTATGGTAATGCGATTTTTGTCTCTTATAATCAAGGTAAATTGCTGCACAAAGGCAGTACACAGATTCAACAAATTAACGTTCTGGCAAAGGACAAGGATAATGTCTCGGCTGTTAAAGATAAATTGAAAGAGAAAATCCTCAAACAACACTTAGGCGAAGCCAACTTTACTATTCTAAGTGGCGCTGATATTGGCCGGCCGACTGGCGAATTGTTTAGTGCCTTAACAGCGGTGATGGCGGCTATTGCAGCGATTTCGCTGGTAGTGGGCGGCGTTGGTATCATGAATATCATGCTGGTTGGCGTGGCTGAGCGCACCCGCGAAATTGGTATCCGCAAAGCAGTTGGCGCTAGCCAGCGGACAATTATCGGGCAATTTTTAGTCGAGTCGCTGATGATTAGCCTGCTGGGCGGCACTTGCGGTTATCTGGTTGGTTGTTTGTTAGCTGTGATCATTAGTTCGCAAATGAGCTTTGGGCCGACAATGACCTGGTCAACGGCGATTGCGGCGTTGTTGATGGCGGTTGGTTCTGGCGTAATCTTCGGTACTTACCCTGCCCTGAAAGCGGCGCGCAAGAATACTATTGAATCGCTGCGGCAATACCACTAGAGCTCGAATTTCTACCGATAGACAATAAACAAAATAGACAGCACCAGACTGTCTATTTTGTTTTTACTTATCTCCACGCGCGTTTATTTTTCGAGGGCTTTTTTGAACTTTTCAATCAAATTAACCTGGGTCGGGTCGACATTATTGAGAATTGCCACGTAAATACTGGCGAAATCTGCTAAAATACAACCCCACAGCATTTGCTGCAGCGGTGTTTTGCCTGCGAGTGGTACCACATTTGATTTCGGGCGTTTGCCAGATAGCATCTGATCGCTGAGCGAGAAGCGTTTGAGAATGCGTGGGTGCTCAAGATCGCTTAGCAAATCAAATACCGCGAAAGGCTTCTCGACCGGGTGGCTAGTCCAGCCAATAAATTCGTTGTGGCTGAATTCTGGCAAATAGTTGCAGAAAGCAACGTTTTTAGCATTTTCGTTCCAACTAATTTTCCACTTATAAGCTAGCGGCGCCATCAAACTACCGCCGTAGAAAACCGGCGTTTTGCCGACAGCGATTAAGGCCAGCTGCTTGGCGTAGTTTTGCTTAGTTGGGATGTCTTTGGCCCAGAGTGTACTCTCCTTCTCTAGCCAAGTGCTAATAGCTGCTAGTTCGTCAATGTAGGTGCGGTCAATCAACTTGAAAGCATTAAGCACCTCAAATAGCGCTCGTAGCGAATAAATTACGGCCATGCGCGGCTGGCAATCTTTGGGAATGAGTGCTGATAGGATATGTTCTCGTTGAGCAATCTCGTTAAGCTCTCCACCGGTAGCAATGATAGCAATTTGGCAGCCGTGTTCAATCGCCTGTTTGAGACATGATAGAGTTTCCTCAGTGTTGCCTGAATGGCTGCTAGCAATAACTAAGGTATTGTGATCGGCGTAATGCGGCAAATCGTAGTCCTTGACGACGTCGAACGGAATTGATAGCGTGTCGTTGAGCAGCGACTTAGCGAGGTCGGCCGCTAGCGCCGAGCCGCCCATGCCAGCGACGATGATGTTGCGCAGTTCGCGGCCGTCGTGCTCGGCGTCGCGCAATTGGCAGTCAAAATTTGCCTGTTGATAAAGTTTAGCCGCAACTTCGAGAGCACCTCCGTTGTCTCTTTGCTTCAAAATATTAGAGTCATCTAGCATGTAAAATCACCTTTCTCTTGCGATATTTCCTATAACTATGATACAGTATATACTAAATAAAGCATAAAAGTAATGAAGAGGGTGGGCACATGGATATAAAACCGCAGACAACGCAGCCAATTAGCGATGATCAGGATCTCGCTAAGGTTTTGGCTGGCGTAAGTAACGGCGCGAGCGCAACGAGCGCGCAGCCGGCAGCACCGTTGCCGCCGCTGCCTGATTTGCCGCCAGAGCCAGCGCCGGAGCCGGAACCAGTTGCACAGCCAAAACCGGCTAAAGCATCAGCTACAGTTACGCCAGTTGCTGACAACGATCTTGATAATGTCAAGAACGAAGCCATCAAAGAGCTTCGACCGCTGGTAGATAAGCTCAACATCTCTGCCGAAGAAAAATTTGACACTTATTTACTATTGATCCGCTCGACGGACGACAAAACCTTGATTGCGCCAGCGCATGAAGCCGCCAAAAATATTGCTGATGAATCTCGCCGCGCTCAGGCTTTGCTTGATGTCATTAAAGAGATTGATTTCTTATCAAACCCGCAGCCGTAATAGATTTTCTCTGTTAATCACGCGATAACACCTCCGTAAGCCCTCCTCGGAGGTGTTATACTATAGTTATGACTATTCGTTTTGCAACTGATGATGAAATCAACCGCTGGGATGATCTAGTGGTTCATAATAGCGACCGCGGCAATATGCTGCAAGGGTCGGTCTTTTTAAATTTGAAGCGGCTAGCTAACTGGCGTCCGCGTTTTATCATCTGCGGCGAGTTAGTAATTGGCGCTATCGAAAAGCATATTCCCCTATTCGGTAAAGTATGGTATATCCCGAAAGGTCCGGGCGTAGCAACAGCTAGCGAGTTAGCTTCGGTAGTGCCAGTGCTGCGCGATTTTGCTCGCCAGCAGGGCGTTTTTACTATCAAAATTGAGCCGGAATTATTGCGTGGTACTGACGTTTCAATGATTGAACTGTTGCCTACTCAACCGATTCAGTACAATGCTTCGACTGTGGTGGTTGATTTACATAGCGATATTGATACGATTCTCAAGAATCTGCCGCAAAAGGGTCGTCACGCTATCCGCCGCGCTGATCGCGACGGTGTTGTTATTGAGCGGGTGCCGGTCAATGATGAAACTTGCCAGGCGATGTATGATTTGTTCAAAGAAACGGCCGATGGCGCTGGCTTTACGATCCGCTCGCCGCAATACTACCGTGAATTCTATCAGCGATACATCGACGCTAACCAAGGCCAGTTATTTTTCGCCTATTATCAAGATCAGCTGGTGGCTGGTGCATTTGCGGTGATTCTGGGTACTAAAAGTACTTACAAAGACGGCGCTTCGGTTCGCAAACGTACGGCCTACGGTGCTAGCCACCGCCTGCAATGGGAAGTAATCAAATGGGCTAAAGAGCACGGCTCGCTTGAACACGACCTCTGCGGTACGCCAGCTTCCGATGAAATGAGTAACCCGAATCATCCGCGCTATGGCCTGGGGCGCTTCAAAACTAGCTTCAATAAGCATATCACTGACTATATTGGCGCTTTCGAGATTCCAGTTTCGCCTATTAAGTCGCGGCTTTGGAGCAAATATATCGAACGATTAGTGCGCCGATTATACTTCGCTCGGCATCATGAATCATACTATTAGGCCGCTTAGAAGCATTCTCGTCCCTAATTGCCGCTACTTAGCTTTAATATTCAAAATTGCTTGCCGTACTGTTTCGATTTCGTTCCAAGGGTGAGCTCCGTCGGCGCGTTCAATAGTTTTTTCGTGTCCTTTACCTAGGAATATAACAGTATCTTTCGAGCTGGACACTCGCGAGACGGCGAAATTAATGGCCGCAGTGCGGTCTGGCACTAAGAAGAGATTTTCCTCGCGTTTTTTGCCAGCTTTTTCAGCGCCCGAGGCGATTTGCGATAGTATGGTATTGCCATCGATATCGCGATCGTCTTCCTCGGTTAAGACAATCTCATCGGCGTATTTGCCAGCGATTTCGCCCTGGATGGCGCGTTTAGCTTCGTCGCGGCGGCCAGCCGAGCCGAACAATACCACTAGCTTGCCCTTCGTTGTGTTTCTAACATCATTTAGCAACCGTTCAAACGAGTCTGGCGTGTGCGCAAAATCGACAATCGCCGAGAACGGTTGCCCAGCGTCGACCACTGTCATGCGGCCTTCTACGCCCGCTAAAGCGGCAATTCCGCGCTCGATCTGGTCCTTGGTCAAGCCAACCTCGCGGCCAACGGCAGCAGCCGCCAGGCTATTATAAACATTGAACTCGCCTGGAATATTAACATGAATATGGTAAGAATCGCCATCAATTAACGCTGTGTAATCGCTGCCGTGGGCGCTCAAATTGATATTTTGCGCCCGCCAATCGCCAGATTTGAGGCCGTAGCTGACCGATTGTTTGACGGCCTGGCGAAAAGTTTCAGCAGACGGATCGTCGGCGTTAATGATACCGACGCGGCTGGCTAGTTTAAATAGTTTGGTTTTGGCAGCCAAATAGCGCTCAAAAGTTCTGTGATAGTCGAGGTGTTCGTGCGTAACGTTAGTCATGACGGCGATCTCGATTGGTACGCCAAAGGTACGGTGCTGCGCTAGCGCGTGGCTAGTCACTTCCAAAACTACCCATTCGACATTTTGTTTCTTGAATTCTGCTAATCGTTTTTGTAGCAGCGGCGCTGAAACTGTTGTCATATGAGCAACTTGCGGCGTAATATCATTGCCGACACCGTAAGCGACAGTAGTCATCAACCCTGCTTTGATGCCAGCTTCAGTTAGCATTTTGTGGATCATGAAGCAGGTCGAGGTTTTGCCATTGGTGCCAGTCACGCCGATGACGCGCATATTGTGCGCTGGATAACCAGCTTTGGTGGCAGCGGCAGTAGCTGTCAATAGATGATAAGTCGGCTCAATTGATTGGTATAAACTAGCGGGAATGGCCTTTTTCAAAGTTTTCTTGAGTGAATTCATAACGATATTATAGCATCGACCTCTTGGCGGTGGTACAATTAAGTAGATGAAGGTTTTGGGAATTGAATCAAGCTGCGATGAAACCGCGGCAGCTGTAGTTGAGGACGGTTTTCGGATGTTGTCAAATGTGGTACAGTCGCAGATTGACATCCACGCGCATTTTGGTGGCGTGGTGCCCGAAATCGCGGCGCGCAGCCATATCGAGGCTATCGGCCCAGTCGTCGACGAAGCTCTCGCTCAAGCGGACTGCACTTGGGATGACATTGATGCTATCGCCGTGACCTACGCGCCAGGTTTAATTGGCTCGCTGCTAATTGGCTCGCTAGCAGCGCGAACGTTAGCAATTTTACATCGCAAACCGCTCTACCCGGTACATCACGTCGAGGGACATGTCTACGCCAATTTTATTACCGAGCAAGGGCCCGGGCCTGTTCAGCTTGCCTTGCCGAAATCTCAGCCGCGCTTTCCCCTTTTGGCCTTGATTGTCTCGGGCGGACATACGCAGCTTGTGCTTTTTCACGGCCACGGCGACTATCGGCTGCTGGGACAAACTCAAGATGACGCTGTCGGCGAAGCTTTTGACAAGGTGGCCAAAATTCTCGGCCTGCCCTACCCTGGCGGTCCGTCGATTGCGCGCGCGGCTGAGTCGGGTAATCCTGATAGATACCATTTACCCAAAGCTAAGCTCGATAATCCGTACAATTTTTCGTTCTCAGGCCTCAAGACAGCCGTTCTAAGGGCCGTGCAGCGCGAAGTGGGCAAAGACTTCACTTTTCCATCGCACGAGCTCCCAGGGCTTGTCACGAGCTCGCAGCAGCACGATTTTGCAGCTAGCTTCCAGAAAGTAGCCGTCGAAACGCTAGTTGAACGTACCTTGCGCGCCTTTCAGGACTTTCGACCGCAGTCAGTGGTAATTGCTGGCGGTGTGGCTGCTAATCAAGAACTGCGCCGCCAACTGCGCCAAAAATTGCCGATTAACATTGAGTACGCGCCGATTCAGCTGTGTACTGATAATGCGGCAATGATTGCGGCGTTAGGCTATCAGCAAGCTCGACTGAGTACTCCAGCCGATCCGTACACTCTCGAGGTGGTTCCTAGTCTGTCAATGGCCAAAACTGCCTGGAATAAGACCGGAGCGTTGTAAATGCCACAACTATTTACCTCTGTTGATAATGATGAATTGATCAATATTTTGAATGGCGGCGGTATTGGCGTATTGCCTACCGACACAGTTTATGGTCTTGTAGCACGGGCCGCTGATCCAGCTGCGATCCAAAAAATGTATGATACCAAGAAGCGCGCAGACCAACCAGGGACGCTAATTGCTAGTTCAATTGATGATTTGGCAAAATTAGGACTAGACTCTAGCCAATTATCGTTAGCCGCCAAGTTTTGGCCTGGTCAAATTAGCATCGTTATCAATGCTGATAATGTCGCTACTTATCTCAAACAAACGCGGGATAACTTGGCTGTGCGCATTCCCGACGACCCTTCGCTGTCGCGGCTTTTGGCGCGGACTGGCCCGCTGATGACTACTAGTGCTAATGTGCCAGGCCGGCCAATTTCGTCGACAATTGCTGAAGCTAAAGCCTATTTTGGCGACAAGGTTGATTTTTATGTCGATGGCGGCACTATAACTAATAATCAGCCGTCAACTATTATCGGCCTCGATGAGCATGCAAATATCATTATATTTCGCCGCGGGGCTGTTGATATAGATCGGTTATTTACCAAGTAATTTTTTGGTGCTGCGGATAGCTCTTTTAGCTAGCGGTAATCCATGCCGCCAAACTGGGTAGAATGGACTCATCGGATAATCGTAAGTACCAGCTAATTTATTCTCATGGCTAGCAAAACCGCGCTTGAAGTTGCTAACACCGTCGTTGAGCAGGCCGTTCATGTCGTAGCGCTTAATTCCCTGCCGCTTACATTCGACGATAGCGTGCCATTTTAGCGCGTAGTTAGCGCGCAAGGCTTGGCCGCGATCGTTCATACCGCCGTATAGCTCGAATGAAGTTTCGCGGCTAGTCGCCAGCCAAAGAAATGATATCGGGCGATTGTCTTCGTAAGCAGCGAAAATTTGCGAGTTCTCCCCTAGCTTGTCATGAATATCGTAATAATACTGGTCGTCGTGCAGAGCGAATTTAGCGCGTTTAGCAGTTTGGCGGTAGATTTCGAGGCAAGCAGCGATGTCTTGGTGCGTTTTTACCGGTTTGATATCAAGTCCAGCCCGGCTAGATTTACGGATATACTGGCGGGTTTTTTTGGTCATCGCGGCCAATAGTTCGTCGGTTGTATGTGTCAAATCCAAAATCAAAGTACGCGATAACAGAATATTGTTTGGCGATTGGCGCCAACCTTTGGCGCGGAGCGGATGTTCAGTATCTGGCTCGATAGTTAGCGCAGCGCATGGCAGCTTATGCTTAACGTAATTAACAATTGCCGCCAAAACATCGTCTTCCCTACCTTGTTTGTAAACTGGCCCGCGCGGAATGTAGCATAATTGATTAAGCGGTTTAGGCAGGTTTCTTAGTAATATTTGCGCAGCGCCAATTGTTTCGTTGCCGTCAACTATAGTAATTCGTTGAACGCGCCAATTGTGCGCCGCTTTTACTTCTCCCCACCCCCAGAGCTGCAGCGGGTGCCCGCTAAACTTAGCAACAGTCTTGTCCCAGGCAGCTTTTTCGTCGCATAGTATTGTATCAATCATATGTTTAGTATACATCGTTTGTGCTATAATAGGATAGAACACAAACACGTGGAATAAAAAACAGCAAGAGGTGAGGAATAGCAAACTGTGGAATTGCTATGCTTGGTTATTTTGCTAATTTTCACGTGAAATGAATCGAGAATGAAATGAGCTTAGCTAAAACTTATACTCCGAACGAATATGAACCGTCAATTTACGCCTTGTGGGAGGAATCTGGCGTATTTAAACCGAAAGGGCAGGGCCAGCCGTACGCGATTGTGATGCCGCCGCCAAATGCTAACGGCAATTTGCATGTCGGGCACGCTTTGGGGTCGGCGATTCAAGATATTTTAGTGCGTTATCACCGTATGCAAGGCTATGATGCTGTGTATATACCAGGGGCTGACCATGCTGGCTTTGAAACTTGGGTAGTTTACGAGCGCGAGCTAGAAAAGCACGGCCAGACGCGCTTTGACTTCAATCGCGAAGAATTATACGCGCAGGTATGGGATTTCGTAGCCCAGCGTCGCGGCGATATGGAATTACAACTGCGGGCGATTGGCGTGGGCGCTGATTGGGACGATTTGGTATTCACGCTCGACGATAAAGTTATCAAAACTGTCTACGATACTTTTGAAAAGATGTGGCAGGACGGCTATATTTATAGGGGCGAACGCATTGTCAATTACTGTACGCAGCATCAGACGAGTTTTTCGGACTATGAGGTTGTTCACAAAAATGAAAAAGGGAAGTTGTGGGAAATCGCTTATCCGCTAATCGATAAAGTCGGCGAAATTGTTATCGCTACGACGCGTCCCGAGACGATGTTTGGCGACGTAGCCGTAGCGGTCAATCCAAACGACGAGCGCTACAAAGACCTTGTCGGTTGCAAAGTGTTGCTGCCGATCGTTAAGCGCGAAATCCCCATCATTGCTGACGATTATGTCGATCCAGCTTACGGCACTGGTATGGTGAAAATTACACCAGCACACGACCCGAATGACTTTGAGGTAGGCAAGCGCCACAACTTGGAGTTAGTCCAGGTAATCGATTTCGACGGCAAGATGATCAATGTGCCGGGTCAATTTGTCGGCATGACGGCGCTAGAAGCTCGTAAACGTGTCTTAGCGGCGCTCGAAATAGACGAATTGCTGCGCGGCGAAAAAGATATCGAGCACCAGGTTGGACATTGTTACAAATGCGGTTCGGTCATCGAGCCGCTTGCCAAAGAGCAATGGTTCGTCAAAATGAGCCAATTGGCCGATAACGCTATCGCGGCGATTGAGCGTCAAGAAGTGACGTTTACCCCTGAAAATAAAGGCGATGTTGTCATTAAATATCTCAAAGATATCAAAGACTGGAATATCAGCCGCCAAATACCGTGGGGCATTCCGATTCCAATGTTTCAGTCCAAGACCAATCTAGACGATTGGCGCTACAGCACCGAAGTCGATAAAAAAGAAATCGTTGTAGATGGTACAACGTATCGCCGCGAGGAGGATACGCTTGATACTTGGTTCAGTAGCGGCCAGTGGCCGTATATCACTACCGATTATTTGGATGCTGGTAAACTGGCCAAGTATTATCCGAATACCGTCATGGAGACAGCGGGCGATATTTTGTTTGCGTGGGTAGCGCGGATGATTATGCTGGGCTTGTATCGGACTGGCCAGGTGCCGTTCAAGCATGTGTACTTGCATGGCTTAGTGCTTGATGAAAAGGGTATCAAGATGAGCAAAAGCAAGGGCAATGTCATCAATCCGATGGAGACAGTGGCGAAATATGGCTCGGATGCGCTGCGTATGGGTATCATTGCTAGCCGCAGTGCTGCTCAGCCGCAAGCGTTTAATACTGGCAAGGTGGTAGCAGCCCGCAATTTCTGTAACAAGCTGTGGAATATTGCTCGCTATACTGAAAGTTTGGTTAGCGACCGCACGCCAACGGTCAGCCCGCAGCTACAATCGCTGGCCGACCACTGGATTGCGCGCCAGCTAGACGAGGCAGCACAATCGCTAGACCGGCAGATTGCGACCTATCATTTCGCTGAGGCTGGCGAGACGATTTATCACACCGTTTGGGATGATGTAGCCGACTGGTACATCGAGGCTAGCAAGGTCGAACAAAATATCGACATGAATGCGTATGTATTGGACACAATGTTGCGGTTAACACACCCATTTGCGCCGTTCTTGACCGAAACAATTTGGCAGGCCTTGCCGTGGCACGATACGATTTTGGCTAGCGAAACTATGCCAGACCGCCTAGAGTACGATGATATCGCTGCCGCTGCATTCGGCCGCTTGAAAGATTTAGTATCAGAAGCACGCTACGTAGTTAGCGAACTGCCGGGCAATAAACGTTATGATCTGTTGTACATGGACGATTCGCTGGTGGCTGATAATATCGAACTTGTCAAGAAGCTAGCGCGCGTTACCTCGGTAGAACATGTTGACCAGGCTAGGGGATTGCGCTTGGCGGCTAGCGGGCGAGACGTTTGGCTAGACATTGACGACGAAACGCTTTACGAGCATCAAGCTAACCTCGAGAAACGTTTAGCCGAAGAACGCCAGCATATCCGGACGCTCGAGACGCGCTTGGCAAATGATAACTATGTAGCCAAAGCTCCAGCGGCTCTGGTCGAGGAGTCGCGCAAGACACTCCGTGAAAAACAAGAGCTAATCGCTCGACTACAGAACGAACTGCAGGTCGTATCGAATAAGTAAATTTAATCGATAACTGGTAAATTCGTGTTATCAAAAGCGTGCCGGCCGCCTTCTTCTAATAAGGCTAAAATATTTTTGTGGTGATGACGGCGATCTGGCGAGATGCTAGGCGATTGGTAGCGAAAACTGTTGCTGAGCATGCCTTCTGAGAGATTATGTTCGGAATGGGTGTGCTGCATTCGCGACTCGTTGATGGTTCGTAAATCTTGCGAACTGAGCTTTTGCATGGAATAATCATGCGTCAAACTGATATCAATAGCATGCCCGAAATGCCCGTCGTGGACAGCAACGCCGCTAGCTATCAGCAGACTGAGCGCGGCGAATAAGGTGTTAACGATGTAAGTAAAATATGTCATAATTATGTTTGTTTTAAGGTATTGTGCTTACAAATATAGCACAAGTATGATAAAAAGTCAATAGTATGACATAAAATAAGATTATAAGTTAGTCTGAGATAGTATTCGAACGATTCGCAAACAGATTACCGCTAGGTTTTAGCGCGCGAGTTGGCTATCTACTGGTGATGATATTTGCTACCGCGAGCAATCTCTTGGGCCCGGTATAGCTGCTCGGCGAGTATTAGTCGCACTAACTGATGTGGAAAGACTAATGGCGACAGTGACCAAACCAGGTTAGCACGCTGTGTCAGTGCTGCGCTGACACCAAAGGCGCCGCCGATAACTATCGTAATATTTTTACCTTGCACAAAGAGTTCGTTTAACTGGCGCGATAGGGTAGGCGAGTCAAACATCTGGCCACGTTCGTCGAGCAGAATTACGAAATCTTGGGGATGTAAACGCGCTAAAATTCGCTCAGACTCCTCTTGGCGGGCCTGCTGACCCTCTAGCTTGAATCGCCACTCAAAACTCCAAGGCTGCTTGCAGCGCGTTTGGTAGCGTTTGATGCCGTCTGAGACCCAATCCTCATGCTTTTTACCAACGGCGATAACAGTGATCATATGGCAATCAAGCGCTCTTTGATACTGTTGGCGATATTATCGAGCCGTTCGTCTGAAATATCGACAGGGTAGTCGTGATGGAGCTGCAAGGTGTCGCGGTCATACAGCGGCACTAGATGGATATGGGCGTGCGGTACGTCGAGGCCTTCAACGACTACGCCGACGCGCAGGGGGTTGAGTTCGGCCTGGATAGCCTGAGCGATATTTTTGGCAGTTTGCCAGAGGTGAATGTAAGTCTCGTTGTCGAGGTCCCAAATCAAATCAATTTGCTCTTTGGGCACCACTAGCACATGCCCGTCGCTGAGCGGGTTGATATCGAGAAAGGCAATAACATCATCGTCTTCGTAGACTTTGCGGCAAGGAATTTCGCCTTTGATAATTTTGGTAAAAATTGAATCGTCCATGGTTACTCCTTGTTTATCATAGTTTTTAGTTTATCAGACGCATAGTACAGCACGGAAGCCCCCTGCTTGACAGAAAAGGTCAATCCTAGATTCAAGAGGCCTTTTATATCTTTATTGGCAGTTTGGCGAGAGATGGCGTTTAATTCTGCGTGTGAGGAAATGGTGGTAATGTTAAAAATATGTAAAGTATATGTATGTAGTTTACATATTTTTAACATATTAGCAAAAATGAGCAGCGTAGGGTATAATTACCTATGCAAGGAGAGGTGGCCGAGTGGTTGAAGGCGCACGACTCGAAATCGTGTATGCGGCAACGTATCGCGGGTTCGAATCCCGCCCTCTCCGCCAAGAAATAGCACGAATTTATGGACTGATTATACTCTTGGCAAGAATTTCTAGATTGACTGATTATACGTTATTGCAAAGTTAAGAGAATTTTGGCAATAGTCTGCTCAATAGGCGGCGAGTATTACTTGCGGGCGAAGATTTCTTTGGCGCTGAGTTTGCGGTTATATTCGAGCGCGCCAAAGCGGAAGATGCGTACGGCGATGGCAATGATGATGGCGGCGGAAACGGCTAGCAGGGCGATACCAATTACTGCTTCGCTGATTCCCAGGTTGCCGGCGGCATTGCGCAGCATCAGCGGGATTGGCGATGTCAGCGGGAAGAGCGACAAGAATTTTACTAGCGGCGCGTCTGGCATTGATATGAACATTGAAACGGCATAAAGCGGGCCGAACAGTAAGATCATTACTACGCCGAAAAAGCTGCCAGCTTCTTTGGCGGTCGGCACAGCGGCGCCGATAGCTACTAGCAGGCCGGTAAACATCATGAAGCTGCTAGCAAAGGCTAGAAAGCCGATGCCGATACGTAGCGGGTCGATTGGCAAGCTGCTGAGGTCGACTGACGGTAGCTTGAGCTGGTCGTGGAAAAACAAGTAGCCAATAAGCACCGGCAAGACCACCAGCAAGCCTTGAACTATTGCCAGAATTATTAGCGAGATAATTTTGCCGACGATTAAAGTTCGCGCTTCGATAGTAGTGAGAATCATTTCGATAACGCGATTTTCTTTTTCTTCGGTGGTGCTGGTCAGCATTTGATTGCCAAAGAAAGTGATTAGGAAATAAAAGAGGATTAAAAAGATACCCGGCAAGATCATCTCTTGGACGCTGTCGTGGATTTTGCCGTCGCGGTAAATAGTGCTGGTTGAGTTGATTTTGCCTTGGATAATTTTTTGAATAGCCGGATTAACGTCTGACCGAACAGAGGTGGCTAATAGACTGCTAGCCAGGCTGCCGTAGCGGCCGTTGTCAAAAATACCGACATCTTTACCGTAAACTTCGATTGATTGCTGGTCGAGATTCTTTGGATAGTAGATGTATGCATCAAGCTGGCCGTTTTTGACGCGGTCAATAGCGTTTTGCTTGTCGCTGGGATTAATTTCGGTGGCTTTCGAGGCGGCGATTAGCTGCGGTTTGACCATCTTTGATTCGTCGGTAATAGCAATGCTGAACGACTGGTTTTTGAGCTTTTCGGCAGCGTCGTTGGTAGCTTGATTAGATAAAAAAACCATCCCAAAAATTGCCGCAAACATCAGTGGAAAGCTAATTGCTAGAATCCAAAACGATTTTTTCTTGAGGGCGCGAACGACCTCGAAACGAATGACAGTTGATAAATTATGCATTTTGCTTCTCCTCGTTGTTGTGGCTGTAGACTTGAACAAAGATATCGTCGAGCGACTTGCCGCCAAATTGTTTGCGAACATTAGCGACTGTGCCGTAAGCATGTGCCGCCCCGTCTTTGAGCAGCAGTATGCGGTCGCATAGGCGTTCAACTTCTTCCATCTGGTGAGTAATCATCACGACGGTAGCGCCTTTGGCCTGGTGTTCTTCGATGATTTCCATTAGCAGGCGGCGATTGACTGGATCAAAGCCTTTGGTTGGCTCGTCGAGAATTAACAGCTCTGGGTTGTCGATGACTGTGATACCGAGCTGGACTTTTTGCTGCTGGCCGCCCGAGAGCTTATCGAGGCGAGTTTTGGCTTTGTCGAGCAGGTCAACGCGCTTCAAAAAATCAAGCGATTTTTGTCGGGCATCGAGGCGGCTCATGCCTTTGAGCTGGCCGAAATAAGTCATGATGTCGATAACCGGCTCTTTTTTGTAAAGGCCGCGCTCTTCGGGTAGATAACCTAGTTTGATGCCGCTTGATACCGAATAAGGCTTGCCGCCGACTAATAGCTCGCCAGCGGTCGGCTGATAAATACCGAGCAAGGCGCGAATGGTAGTGGTCTTGCCGGAGCCGTTACTGCCGAGAAAACCAAATGTTTCGCCGCGTTTGACCTCAAAACTTAAGTCTTTGATGACTTCGGTCTTGCCGAAACGCATCTTAAAATGAGTAATAGAAATAATAGGTTCCATATTTTCCATGATAGCATGGGCCAAACCAGTTGTGAAAATTACTAGCAAAAATGCTTGAAAAATCCATATTTAGCGTTTATGCTTGGTATACAGACGCTATATGTATAGTGTTTAGTAAAATAGACAAATATGCAAATAAATTGCGCAAAGCAGACCCAGATGGTCTAGCTAGTTTTTTGCGCTCAAAAATAGCAGCTAAAAATAAGAAAGGAAACGATGGCAGATATTACAGTTGTGAAGCGCGACGGTAGCCAGCAGCCGTTTGACGCTAACAAAATTAATTTAACTCTGCTGGCAGCTAGCGAAGGTTTGCCAGACCAAATTGCGAAGGTAGCGCAAATAGCGGCCGAATTGCAGTTGACGCTGTTTGACGGCATTACTACCGAGCAACTTGATGAAGCGCTTATCCAGACGGCAGTCCAAAATGTCAAAGACGACCCGGACTTCGATACGATTGCGGCGCGATTGCTGCTGCGAACTATCTACCAGCAAGTGCTCGGCGATTATACTAACGAAATCGAGCTTAAAAAGTTACATGCGCAGAAGTTTCCCATCTATATTCGCCAAGCTGCTGAAGAGGGTCTACTAGATAAACGAATGGCTGATTCGCAGCTGTTTAACCTCAAAAAGCTGGCGGCGGCGCTTGATCCGAGCAAGGATTTACTTAGCAAATATCTCGGCGTAGTTACCAACCGCAATCGTTACGCGCTGCGGCGCCAAAGCGGCGATCCGATCGAGGTGCCGCAGTTCACTAACATGCGTATTG
The DNA here is from genome assembly GCA_937959535.1 of uncultured Candidatus Saccharibacteria bacterium. Lineage (GTDB taxonomy): Bacteria > Patescibacteriota > Saccharimonadia > Saccharimonadales > Saccharimonadaceae > Saccharimonas. The sequence goes on along the minus strand of CALGPW010000013.1, from coordinate 17,548 downwards.
CTATGGGTCTGAGTTTTAACGAAACCAATCCGACCGAGGCGGCGATAAAATTTTACCGCCACATGGCTAATCTGGAATATAGTCCGGGCGGCAGTACGCGGGTTAACGCTGGCGGTTCGTTTCCGCAGCTAAGCAACTGTTTTGTCATGGAGGTTCAAGACGATATGGCTTCGATAGCCAAAAGCATTCGCGATACCATGTTCATCGCTAAAGGTACTGGCGGTATCGGCATTAGTATGAATAAGCTGCGCGCCGCCGGCAGTCCTGTCAAAACCACCAATACCGAGTCAACTGGTCCGATTCCGTTCATGAAAATGATTGATACGGCGCTGTTTGCGGTGTCGCGCAAGGGTAAGAAAGCGGGTGCGGCAGCAGCCTATATGGAGAACTGGCATCTTAATTTTTCGCAATTCCTCGATTTGCGCCAGAATTCGGGCGACCCGTACTTGCGGACGCGATTTCTAGATACGGCGGTGTTTATTTCGGATGAGTTTATGAAGCGCGTGCAAGACGAGCAGGATTGGTATTTGTTTGATCCAGCTGAAGTTAGCGACTTAAACGAACTATACGGCGAAGCGTTTAGCCGCCGCTACCAAGAATATATCAAGCTAGCAGAAGCTGGTAAAATTAACCGCTTCGAAGTCGTGCCAGCCCGCCAACAATTCCGCCAGATTCTCAGTAGTCTGCAAGCGACTGGACACCCTTGGCTAACCTGGAAAGATTCCATCAATTTGCGGGCGCTCAACAATAACACCGGGACAATCCATCTCAGTAATTTGTGCACCGAAATAACTTTGCCCGAGGACGAAAATAATATTGCGACCTGTAATCTGGTTAGTATGAATTTGTCGGCTTTTCTCAATGCTGATAAGACTTGGGATTGGGATCGTTTGGCGGTATCAGTACGCTCTGCCACGCGCCAGTTAGATAACTTGATTGACATTACGAACACGCCAGTTACCGAAGCTATGTATAGCAATGAGCAGAATCGGGCGCTCGGGCTCGGCTATATGGGGTTATCGGATGTTTTGGAGAAGTTAGAGATTAGTTACGAAAGCGAGGCTGCCTACGATCTGGTTGACCAGCTAACTGAATTTATCAGCTACCATGCTATTGATGAATCAGCTAACCTCGCAGCTGAGCGCGGCAGCTATCCGAACTTTGCTGGCAGCGGCTGGAGCAAGGGCTTACTGCCTATCGATACCGTTGATAAACTTACAACAGAGCGCGGCGTTAAGGTAAAAATTGATAGTAAATCGCGCTTGGATTGGGAAGCGCTGCGTCAAAAAGTCAAAAAAGGTATGCGTAACGCAACCTTGATGGCGATCGCGCCGACAGCTAATATTTCGCATGTGGCAGGCACGACGCCAGGACTTGATCCGCAGTTTAGCCAAATCTTTAGCCGCAGTACGCTCAACGGCAAATTCCTAGAGGTTAACGCTAATTTGGTACGTAAACTCAAACAACTTAATCTGTGGGAATCGCTCAAAGACGACTTGCTGGCGAATCAGGGCGATGTCCAAGGTTTCGAGCAAATTCCGCAGGCAGTCCGCGACGTCTACAAAACTAGTTTTCAGCTGAGCCCGTACGCTTTTATCGAGGTGGCGGCGCGAGCGCAAAAATGGGTTGACCAGGCGATTAGCCGCAATATTTACCTAGAATCACGCGATATTGATGAATATATCGAAATCTATTCAGAAGCATGGCGTCGCGGTTTGAAAACGACATATTATCTGCATGTCAAGCCGCGCCATCAATCCGAGCAAACCACCGTCACATCGCAATCGGTACAGAAAGTTCGTACCGACAGCGCGAAAAGGGTAAGCGGTTTTGGCTTTGCTCGGCGCAAACAATCATAAACGTTGCTAAAATCACAATAATAAGGAGGAAATATGACGCAAACAACACAACCGCAAGGTATTTTGGGATCGGGCCTGCGTGACGGCTTGCAGCTTAAGCCAGTACGTTACCAATGGGCGATGGATTTGTATAATCAGGCAGTTGCTAACACTTGGTTTCCGAATGAAGTACAGCTAGTGCAAGATCTGGCGGCGTTCGAGAAGCTGACCGACGACGAAAAACATGCGTTGAAGACGGTAATCAGTTATCTGAACCCAAACGAATTACTTATTAATAAGTCGTTAGCTTTTGGTATTTATCCATACGTCAATGCCGCCGAGGCGCACTTGTATCTATCGAAACAGATGTGGGAAGAAGCTAATCACTTTATGACCTTTGAATACATTATCGAAACGTTTCCGTTTGACCGCCAAGAAATTTACGCAGCAGGCTACGGTAAGAAAAGCCTGAAAGACAAATCTGACTTTCAGACCAAGTACGTCGGACGCATGCTGAATGATAAGCTGGATGTTACTACTACCGAGGGCAAGAAAGATTTTGTGCGTAATCTGGTAGCTTATAATATTGTACTCGAAGGTATTTGGTTTTATAGCGGTTTTATGGTTGGTATGAGTTTTCGCCGGCGTAATTTGCTGCGCAATGTCGGCAGTTTGCTAGATTGGATTACCAAGGATGAAAATCTGCATTTAACTTTCGGCATTAACTTGCTGTTGACAATTCTTGACGAGAACCCAGATTTGCAGACGCAAGAATTCGCCGACGAGATTCGCGATCTGATTTTGCAGGCGGTGGCGCTTGAAGAGGCTTATAACAAAGACATGCTGCCAAAGGGTATCTTGGGCTTGAATGCGGATTATGTGAACCAGTATGTCAAGTTTATGACCGACCGCCGTTTAGAAGAATTAGGCTTCGAGAAAGAATACAATGTAGCTAATCCAGCCAAGTGGATGGCGGCGGCCAACGATACGCTTGAATTAGTCAATTTCTTTGAAAGCACCAATACGAACTATGAAGTTAACACAGTAAAGTAACAGTTTTAGCAATTGAATAAGCGGTCTATTAGCCTATAATGAATATAAGTAAAGGGGGAAATAATGAATCCATCAGCGATAATTAACGACGACATGACGCTCGAGGAAAAACTCGAGGCGATTGAACGCGAGATAGCCAAAGCGCAAGCTGAAGCCGATCAAAAAGCTGAAGCTGACGGCGTACCATCAGCGCCAATTGATCCGGCAACACTAACTATGTGCGAGGGCTGCCAATAGACACGCTACATACGTACATATAGCGTACTCTAAGCGGTTATGCTATAATAAGGGCTCATGAAAGAGCAATCATACATGGGCAAACAGACAAAATATATCTTCGTAACCGGCGGCGTTCTCTCGGGGGTAGGTAAGGGAATTACCGCTGCGAGCATCGGCGCGGTTCTCCAGGCCAAGGGTATTAAAGTATCAATTCAGAAATGCGACCCGTATCTCAATGTGGATGCGGGTTTGCTTAATCCGGCAGAGCACGGCGAATGCTTTGTGACACGCGATGGCGCTGAAACCGACCTCGATCTCGGGCATTACGAGCGGTTTCTAGATATAGAATTGACGCAGAAAAACGCCACGCTGGCGGGACGCTTACTCTCAGAATTGATTACCGACGAACGCGCCGGTAAGTTTCACGGCAAAACTGTCCAGCTAATCCCGCACTTAACGCATGCCATTCAAGAGTCAATTATTGCGGCTGGCGAAGGCAGCGATGTGCACATCGTAGAAATCGGCGGCACGGTGGGCGATTATGAAGGGCTGAGTTTCATTGAAGCGATCCGCGAATTTGCTCACAAAATCGGTAAGGAACGCTGCTTATACGCACATGTGGTTTATGTGCCGTTTATTGATACCAGTAAAGAGTTCAAGAGCAAGCCGGCGCAAAATGCCTTAAACGATTTGCGCGGTTTCGGTATTGTGCCAGAGATTGTCGTTGTCCGCAGCGACGAGCCAGCGCCTGAGTCGGTTGCTCGAAAAATTGCTTTGTACGGCGGCGTTGACTTGCCGGGGGTGCTAATGCTGCCAAATCTCGATACCGTATTTATGATTCCCGAGCGGATAGCCGCTAGCCCGCTGATGACCATTCTCGATAAGTTCACTGGTAATTTTGCTCAGCCGAATCTCGCGAAATGGCAAGCGTTAACTCAATTGCAAAGCAAAAAGCCAACTGATATCGTGACTGTCGGTTTAGTCGCTAAGTATATGGAAAACAAGGATACCTATCTGTCGGTGACCGAGGCGCTCAAGAGTGCGGCTTGGCATGAAAATGTTGGTTTGCATATCAAGTGGCTCAATGCCGAAACAGTTACCGAGCGCGATTTCGAGACGGTTGATGCTCTGCTGGTGCCAGGCGGCTTTGGCCCGCGCGGGATCGAGGGCAAGATTGCGGCAGCGCGGTATGCGCTTGAGCGCGATGTGCCGTATTTGGGGATTTGCTTAGGTTTGCAGACAGCGGTAATTGCGGCGGCGCGACGAGCTGGTCTCGACGATGCTAACAGTACGGAATTTGACGATGCTACGACGCATGATGTGGTGTATATTATGCCTGGCCAAGAGGGCAAAGAGTCGACTGGCGGTACGTTGCGGCTGGGCAATTATCCGGCAGTATTCACGCCAGGGTCGCTTGCTTCCAAAGTATATCAGTCGGATCACACCGAGGAGCGCCACCGCCACCGATATGAGGTGAACCAGCAGTTTCTAGATGAGATTGCTCGTGGCGGCGTGGCGGTGTCGGGCTTGTCGCCAGACGGGCGGCTAGTCGAATTTGTCGAGGCGCCAAATTGCCGCTATTTTGTCGCAACGCAAGCGCACCCCGAGTTTCGTTCGCGGCCAATGCGGCCGCATCCGCTGTTTGCTGGACTGATTAGAGCGGCTGTCTCTTGACAAATTATACTACTTATGCTAATATGAGAATATGGCAGAAGAAGAAAAACAAAAAGTAGAAGATTTCGAGCCAGCTTATGACGAGAGCAGCGACGATACAGCGATGTTGCGAGCGGTGCTGCAATCGGATCATGCTCGTAATATTACGCCAGTATCGGTGTATCGCCAGCCAGATTTTGACGGCACGGAAGATTAACTGTAGTAAAAAGTGTTATAATATGGTCTATGATTGATTGTGTTATTACACTGAAGAAAATAATTGACAAACTGTATCAGCAGCAGGTTGATGTACAGTTAACGCGCCCCGACCCAAAGTTTGGCGACTTTGCGACGAATGCGGCGCTGCAGTTGGCGAAGCCGCTGGGTAAAAACCCGCGCGAAATTGCCGAAGCGATTGCCGAAGAGTTGCGCGGCCGCCAGGAGTTTAGCGAGGTTAGCGTGGCTGGGCCAGGCTTCATCAATGTGAAGTTAAGCGACCAAGCAGTGCTGGAATCACTGAAAGTGCGGCCAGCGACCAATCGTGCAGGCAAGACGGTCGTTATTGAAACCAATTGCCCAAATCCGTTTAAGGCCATGCATATCGGCCACGCGTTGAACTCGATTTTGGCAGACACCATGGCGAACTTACTGGCAGTGGACGGCGCGGCGGTACACCGGGTGAGTTATCACGGCGATGTCGGTACGCATGTCGGCAAGAGTATGTGGGCGATTCTTCGCGAAATTGACGGTGATGTCAGCAAACTAGACGCTATTCCGGCTGATAAGCGCAACGAGTTTATGAGCCGTATGTATGTTGAAGGCGCACGGGCGGCTAAAGAATCACCAGAGGCACGAGTAGAGATTGATGAGTTAGCCAAGCAGTCTTTTGTACTGGACGATCCGCTATATAAGCAGGTGTACGAGATTTGTAAAGCCTGGAGCTTTGATGAAATTGATGCCAATGTGGCGCGGCTGGGCAATGTGCCGATTGAGCGGCGTTATATTGAGAGCGAGACTGAAGTGCCAGGCAAGACCTTGATCAAAGCAAAAACTCCAGAGGTCTTTACCAAGTCTGATGGTGCATATATTTTCAAGGGCAGTCAATATGGTGCGTTTGACAATGTGTTTATCGGTTCGCACGGTAACGGTTTGTATGGCGCCCACGATATGGGGCTGATTCAGCTGAAGCATCAAGATTATCCAAACTTGGACTTGTCGATTACTGTCAATGGCGAAGAGCAGGCGGCGTATTTCCGCGGGGTGATCGCTGCTAGTGAATTGGCAATTCCAGAATTGAAAGGTAAATTGTTTAATTATGCGACTGGCCTGGTTAAATTAACGACCGGCAAGATGAGTTCGCGTACCGGCGAGGTGATCACTATTGACTGGCTGTTCAACGAATTCAAAAAAGCCATCAAGCAAGCTGGCGGCGAGCCGACCGACGAAGTAGTGGCGGGCGCGCTGCGCTATCAATTCCTGAAGGTAAAAATCGGCAGCGACGTGGTGTTTGATATCAACGATGCGGTCAGTCTAACAGGTAAAACCGGTAGCTACCTGCAATACGCGCACGCTCGAGCGCGGGGTATTTTGGCAAAATCTGAGCAAGCAGCCACGTTCCCGACGGAATTGTTCGACGAAGATCGGCTGCTCGTCAGGAAAATGAGTGAATACGCCGAGGCGGTTAACCGCGCTACCGAAAGTTTGGAGCCGCATCATGTCTGCGCCTACCTGTTTGAGCTGGCGCAAGAATTCAACCGCTACTACGAGAAAAACCAAGTTGTCGGCAGCGATAAAGAAACGCACCGTGTTGGTTTGGTGGCGGTGTACGCGGATATTTTGAAGGCTGGTTTGACGATTTTGGGTATCGCGGCGCCGGAGCGCTTGTAGGGTTACGTTGTAAGGTCACGGAATAAACTAATACGAGCGATTTATCACAAGAAACCAGGTTATAATCAAACAGTTAAAGGAGGCTAAATGCCATCAGAAACAGTCAAAAAAGCCAGAAAATCAGCTGCCAAAAAGCTAGCTGACAAAAAATTGGCGCAAACAATAGTTAAAGACACCCATATGGGCGGTTTCGTTAATTTTATCCGCGAACAGGGTATAGTCGGTCTAGCGGTTGGTTTGGCGATTGGTACGGCAGCTGGCGATACGGTGAAGAAGCTGGTGACAGCGTTTATTGACCCGCTAGTACAGCTGATTGTCGGCTCGCAAAAAGGCTTGCAGGCGGCATCGTTTACCGTCGAAATTGCCGGCCGCAAGGCTGAATTTCTCTATGGGGCGTTTGTCAGCTCATTAATTACACTGCTGGCGGTGGCCTTTGTGGTGTATGCAATTGTACACTTTTTCAAACTGGATAAATTAGATAAGAAGAAAGATTAACATTTTTGAGGCTCGGCCGTGGCTTGACGGAACGGCGGTCATTGCGGCGATTTGCCTCGGCAGTATTAAAAATGCTAACTAATCAGCGTACCGACTGTCTCGCCGCGAGCGGCTCGGGCGATATTACCGTCGGTCAGCAGGTCGCAGATAATAACTGGGATGTGCTCGTCCATAGCTAGGCCGATGGCAGCTTTGTCCATGACGGTGATATCAGGGCTGGTCAGCGCTTCGTGATAGCTGAGCTGATCAAATTTGGCGGCATCAGGGAATTTGGCAGGATCTTTATCGTACACGCCATCAACTTTCGTTGTTTTAATCACAACATCACATTGCATTTCCAAAGCTAGATTCAAGGCAGCGGTGTCGGTGGTCAAAAACGGCCGGCCAGTGCCGCAGGCAACGATGACCACGCGGCCCTTTTCGATGTGGCTGAGGGCGCGGCGGAAGGTGTATTGGTCGATAAACTGGTCGATTTCGACGGTGGACAGGGCGCGGGTCGGCAAACCAGCGTCGTTGAAAACGTCAGCTAGAGCGATGGCGTTCATCAGGGTAGAAAGCATGCCGATATTATGGGCTGAGACAGGCTGGATGCCGTGGCCGATGATTTGGTTGCCGCGGACATAATTGCCGCCGCCAACCATGATGACGACTTCGGCGCCAGTTTCTAGCGCTGGTTTGATTTGTTCGGCAATCCAGCGGGCCCGCTTGGGGTCGAAGCCGCTGGCGAACTTGCCCTGAAGCTGCTCTCCAGAGAGCTTGAGGAGAATACGTTTGGTCATGGGTTTAGTATAACACGAGAGGCCCTTACGTGTATTTATCGTGCATTCAAATCGGGATATTATATTGGTAAATATTCTAGTAATACCTACAACAGTGTGTTATAATAATAACGAGGGGCTGGTCGATGATCGGCCTCTGGCGCATTTTAGAATACGGCATAGACGGCAGAATCCGAGCTCTCTTGAGTACTGTGAAATGGTGGTTTTCACGGCGCTAAAGAGGGCTCGGTAACGGATCGAGCTCCAACTATTGCCCCGGATGGGGCAGGAAGGAGGCCGAGATGGCCGAGGAGCAAAAGGAGGATCAGGAGCTGCTCCTGCTCCCTCCCCTGGTCAGGGGAGTTTTTGATTTGCTACCAACTAAGCGCCTGGGGGTGCCGAGTTTGGATCTTGTGTGGCGGGGCGGTGCGCGCCCCGCCACACGGATCGAGACGATAATGAAGCCGCTATCGGGTGGCTCCATTATCGTAATTTTTAATTTCTCAGAAGTGGGAAACTTCTGGGAAATTGTGTATGTCGGTGCCTTCACAAACAAGGTGCCGGTGATGTACATTGGACTCGACCCCTGGAGGGTCGTCGGCGAAGCTTGGCGGTTGCTGCCGCCCAAGTCTAAGCGATAACCCCCACCCCACCCCGGCGGGGGTTGCCTGGCCTTTCTTGGCCGCAACTTCCGCTGGGGCGGCAGACCCCTCTTCGCGCCAGGAGGGGTATTTCTTTGTATTAGAGCGCTTGCTGTAGCAGGCGCCAGAACAGTTTTTGCAAGATTACTACGATGCCAAAAAGTAGTATACTAGATGTATGAAAGCAAGTTTCAAGCCGAAAAAGATTCTATGGATGGATTTGGAAATGACCGGATTGGATCCGGCGCATGATGAGATTTTGGAGGTGGCGGCGATCGCGACGGATTGGGATTTTACGGAAATTGCGACCTATGAAGGGGTTGTGCGGCACGATCCGGAGAAGTTGGGTAAACTGCTGGATCGAAATGCCAGCTTTTGGAATGAGCATCCAGCAGCGCGGCGCGGGCTGGAGGAACAAAACGTTTCGGGCAAGCCGCTGGCCGAAGTAGAGCAGGAGTTGCTGGCGTTTTGCGATGAGCATTTTGCGGACGAGCCGCGGATTTTGCTGGGCGGCAATTCAATCCATCAAGATCGACGGTTTATCGACCAATGGTGGCCTATGTTGTCAAAAAGACTACACTATCGGATGCTGGATGTCAGCGCTTGGAAAGTGGTGTTTGAGGGCAAATATGGCAAGAAATTTGCCAAGCCAGAGGATCATCGGGCGCTGGAGGACATCCGCGGCAGCATCATGGAGCTGAAGTATTATTTAAAAAAGGTGAAGGCGTGACAGATAAAATATGGCATGATATCAGCGAGGATTCGCTAGAAGTACGGCAAAGTTTAATTGAAAAATTAAACTTATCGGAGTTGCAGCGGCGGATTTTGATTGAGAACCGTTGGCTGCCGCAAGCGGTCGAAGGCGGCGATTGGCTACTGATTAAGGCGGAAATCCCGAGCATTGAACGCCGCAATGTCCATTGGCAGGGGTTGACGATTTTGCTCAGTAAAAACAAAGTTATCACCTTGCACCGCGACGAATTAGATAGCGAGGTTACCGAGCGGATTGAAGCGTACCGGCCAGGCACTCTGTCGCCGTCGCTAATCGCAGCAACGATGATTCAATTTACAGTCGAGCAATATATGCCGATTCTTAATTCAATTGACGACGTAACCGATCAATTAGAAGATACAATGATTCGCGATCCGGGCAAGCACCAGTTGCAGCAGCTTTTTGTGTATAAGCGCCAATTGGCGGATTTGCGCAAAGTGATTTTGCCGCTGATGAATATGCTGAATGGTTTGAGTAACGACCGGTATAGTATTTTTGATGAAAAGTGCGCGATTTATGCGCGCGACAGCTACGATTACGCTTGGCGCGTGCACGAGCTAATCGATACCATGCGCGATCTATTGACTAGTGCGCTGGATATGTATCTGTCGGTGGTGTCTAATCGAATGAATGATGTAATGAAGCGTTTGACGATTGTAACAACGATATTTATGCCAATGTCTTTTTTGACGGGTCTGGCAGGCATGAATTTTTCGCAGCTGCCGTTTCATAGCGATGTAATGTTTTGGATAACGATGGCGCTGCTGGTCGTTTTGCCGATATTGATGCTGGTATACTTTATACGGAGCAAATGGCTATGACGCACCAACAGTTTGAAGAGTTTTTGCTAAGTTTGCCAGGCGCCTGGTTGGACTATCCGTTTGGCGATAAGGTGGCTGTGTACAAAGTCGGCCGCAAAGATGCTGGCCAAAGCGAAAAGATGTTTGCGTTGATAGCCGAGGGTTCAAAGCCGTTGCGGATTAGCTTGAAATGCGATCCGCAATTGTCGTTAAAGTTACAACAAAAGTACGAATCGGTTCAGCCAGGCTTTCATCTCAATAAAAAACACTGGATTACGGTGATTTGCAGCGGACAGCTCAGCGACGAAGAACTTTTTGATCTGGCGCGGTTAAGTTATCGGCTGGTGACGGAATAGCTGCTACTGCTTGGTTGAAGCGAAGTCGTGGTAAGCTTTGAGGATAACGTTGATATTATTAATGGATTCGTCGCAGAATGAGCGGATTGATTTGGAGTCGCTAACCTTTTTAAGCTTGTTGAGCTGCGACTTTAAAATGGTTAATTCGTAAGTCATGGCGGTGGCGTAGCTACTGTCGAGCTTACCCTTTTGGTAGGAATCGTTGAGCTTTTTCTGCAGGGCTTCTAGGTAGCTTTTTTCGGTACTAGAGGATTTTTTCTGGATTTTGCGCTCTTTGATGATGGCGTCTAGCCGGGTCTGCATAGTCGTCAGGGTGCTGTTGAGCGCAGTGTTGGCCTCGGCAATTTCAGTCTGCGTCAGGCGGCCTTCGTTTTCGTCGACGACTTTGTTCAGCGTATCGGTGCGGTCGCGGATCGGCTGGATTAGACTGTTGGCATCAGATGCGCCAGGGTTGATGATTAGAATCAAAATGATGATAACGCTAGCAATAACAGTGCCAATGAGTGCAAATATAGCGATTCGATTGATGGTGTGCTGTTCTTGCGGAGCGATACGGTTAAGGTAGTCAACAGTATTATAATCATCATCCGAGCTGCTGGCGTAAACCGGGAAGGTACTTAGCGGCTGCGGTCCTGTGTCGTACGATGGCGCGGTTTGGTTAATTTGCGGTAGTTGATCAGGCTGATTAGTTGCCAGGCTGGATGTTTGCTGCGGGTATGCCGGCTGCTGCGGCTGGGCGGCTTGGTTATAGTAGTACGGGTTAGATGTTTGCTGTCCGGGTACTTGTTGGCCGTAGCTTTGATTATACGGTGTGGCTGGCTGCTGCGAGTTTTCTGGCGGTAAATTATTAGCAGAACCCTGCGAATACGGTTGTTGCGGATTGGTGTACGGGTCCTGGTTCATATCTATATTTAACCACAACCGATAACAGAGGTAAAGAGTGATATACTAAAATGTATGGATGCCAAGGAGGAAATTCGCTCGCGGCTCAATATCGAAGATGTGATTGGCGAATATGTTGAGCTAAAGCGGGCAGGGCGCAGCTATAAGGGGTTAAGTCCGTTTACTGGCGAGAAAACGCCTAGCTTTTTCGTAAGTCCTGAAAAAAATATTTGGCATGATTTCTCGAGCAATAAAGGCGGCGATGTCTTCGCTTTTGTAATGGAGGCTGAGGGGATGGATTTTCGCCAGGCGATGGAATTTTTGGCGCGCAAAGCTGGGGTTGACCTCAGCGAATATCAATCGGCTGGTGCCAAGAAGCGCAGCGCCTACAAAAAGCGGCTGTTGGCAGCCAACGAGCTAGCAGCACGATATTTCCAACAGAGTTTATTGCATAGCCAGCAGGCGATTGAATATGTTTTTAAGCAGCGAGGATTGTCGCGGCAAACTGTTCAAAATTTTCAGATTGGTTATGCGCCGGATAGCGGCACGGCGTTGCTAGCGGCGCTCGAAAAAAGAGGTTTTACTAAGCGAGAGATCAACGATGCAGGGCTATTAAACCGCTATGGCAAAGATTTGTTTCGCGGTCGAATGATGATTCCGTTGATGGATCAGGGCGGGCAAGTGATTGGCTTTACCGGGCGGATTATTGGCAATGTGCCGAATGCGCCAAAATATCTGAATACGCCGCAGACATTACTGTATGATAAGGGTCGTCATATTTTCGCGTTGAGCCAAGCCAAAGAGGCGATCCGCAAAAGTGGTTTCGTAGTGATGGTTGAGGGAAATTTGGATGTAGTTAGCAGCCACCAAGCGGGCGTAGCGCAAACAGTAGCGACTGCTGGCACGTCAATGACCGAAAATCACCTCAAGGCGGTCAAGCGGCTGACAGGCGATGTACGCCTCTGTTATGATGGCGATAAGGCGGGCGTAGCGGCGACCGAGCGGGCAATTGAGCTGGCCTCGCATGAGGGTGTTGAGCTAACAATTATTTCGTTGCCAGATGGCGCTAAAGACCCGGACGAGCTAATCAAATCAAGTGCTCAGGTGTGGCGCGAAGCGGTAACTCGCAACGAGCCGGCTGTCGAATGGGTGTTGCGCCAGCATGCCGGGCGCTGCGATTTGGATACAGCGGTTGGCCGGCGAACTTTTACTACGGCAGCGCTGCGAGTAGTGCGCGGGCTAGCTGACCCCGTCGAGCGCGAATACTATATCAAGCGGATAGCCGCTATGTCGTATACCAGCGAGGAGGCGGTTCGCCAAAAATTAGCTGGTGAGCCAGTCAAGAAACGGACTTTTAAACCTGTTGTTGCAAATACATCGATTATTAAGAACGAACAGGCGGTGCTAGAGGATAATATTTTGGCTTTGGCGCTTTATGATGCTAGATGCTTGGAAGAATTGCGCCGCGCCGGCCGCCAGCAGTGGAGCAGCGCTGAGCGAGAGCTATTAGCGACGGTACTCCTCGAAGAAGACGATCCGCAAAATCGCCCTAAAAAGTTGCAAAAAGCTGATATTTATGTAAAAATGGTATCATTGCGCGCTGAGGAGCGTTATGCAGCATGGGATAGCGGCGATCGCTATGTCGCGATGTGCCAACTGCTGCGGGATAAAGAGGATAAACATAACAAACAAACTCAACAAGAATTATTAGCTAAGTTACGCGACGCTGAAGCTGCTGGCGATGAGGCAGCGGCTAGAGAGTTGCGTGCGGCACTCAATAACATAATCAAGGAGAAAGCTCGTGACAAACGACGACCAAGCGCAGAAGCCATCTGACGACAATATACAAGATCAGGACATCAATGAGCCTGATATCAACGATTTGATGGACGAAGATACTCCTGAAGATGTACTCAACGCTAATCAATATTTCGACGATATTTCGGACGACTCAGTGCGGCTGCATTTGCGTGAGATTGGCAAAATCCCGCTGCTGAGTGCCGAAGAAGAGCTAGAATTAGCAAAACGTGTCAAAGAAGGCGACAAAAAAGCCAAAGATAAAATGGCCGAAGCAAATATGCGTCTGGTGGTGTCGATCGCTAAGCGGTATTCGGGCCGCGGCTTAGACTTCTTGGATTTGATTCAAGAAGGCCACACTGGCTTGCTGCGCGCGGTCGAAAAATTTGATCCAGATAAAGGCTTCAAATTCTCGACTTATGCTACCTGGTGGATTCGCCAAGCAATTACCCGGGCGATTGCCGATCAGGCGCGAACCATTCGTATCCCGGTTCATATGGTGGAAACCATCAATAAATTGTTGCGCACGCAGCGGCGGATGACGCAGGAGTTGAACCGCGAACCGACGATTGACGAGCTAGCTAAAGAGCTAGAGATGGAACCAGAAAAAGTCGAATATGTCATGAAAATCAAGCAGGACATTTCGAGTTTGGATGCTGGCGTCGGCCGCGACGGTGATGATGACGGCGAGTCGGTGCTGGGCGACTTTATCGAGGACGAGGGCACGATTAGCCCGGAGGAATCGGCGTCGAATCAATTATTGAAAGAACAAGTCAAGGATTTGCTAGGCACGCTTAGCGATCGCGAGCAAAAGATTGTGCGGATGCGCTTTGGTCTGGATAATGGCAAGAGCCACACGCTCGAAGAGGTCGGACAAGAATTTGCAGTGACGCGCGAGCGAATTCGCCAGATTGAAGCTAAAGCGCTAGCAAAATTACGCAAGCATAAAGACGCTAAAAAACTTTATACTTATCTGCAATAACTTTGGTTTTAGGTGTTATTTATAAGTTAACAAAACCAGTTGTACTGAGCAGCGAATTAATATTGGCGTATAGCGCAGTAATGTCGCTGTCGTTAATTAAATAATAATCAGCGATAGCTATTGGTCCGCCTTTTTCGATATCTTCGATCTCTGACCAGTCGCGTTGGTTGGCTTGTTCGGCGGTGAATGGCCGCTCGGGACGAGTTGCGAGACGGCGGTGGCGCAAATGTTTTGGTGCGACAATGGCAGCAACGATGAGCTCGCCAGGAAATTCGTGTTTGAGGAACTTGTACTCTGTCCAAGAATAGAGCCCGTCGAACAATAAACGATGCTGGCCAGCATCAATTAAGCGGTGTAATTGCTCGGCAGCGCGGCGGACGATAACGTCTTTGCCGTCGCGTTCACGCCACTGTTTGCGAAATTCGGCTTGCGATTCGGGTGTGATTTCAACGCCTCGGGCGCGCATTTCGTCGTACAAAATGCCGCCGCCGTAGATTTTGGGAAAACCTTTGGCGGCTACGAAATTGGTTGCTTCGGTTTTGCCGGCGCCAGGCAGCCCGACGAATGCCAAAATCTTGGCTGGTTTTTCTTGTGATGTCATAACCTTAGTATACATGATTATGGCTATATTCGCTTGTAAGTAATGGCCCTTAGATAGCGTATAATATAAGTATGGCCAAACGCTTAGTGATTATCGACGGTAAAAGCGTGTTCTATCGCGGTTATTATGCTATGCCTGGGTTGTCGACCACAGACGGGACACCGACAGGCGGCGTGTATGGTTTCGCGGCGCTGAGTTTAGAATTAATTAAGCAGCTTGAGCCTGATTATGTTTGCGTGGCGTGGGATAAACGAGGAACGAATATTCGCCGCCGGTTGGCGATTTATCCTGATTACAAGGCTGGGCGCAAACCAGCGCCGCCAGATTTTTACGTGCAGATTCCGATTTTGCACGAACTGTTGGCAGCCTTTAGTTGGCCGCTGTACGAGTTCGACGATTATGAAGCTGACGATATTATGGCAACGCTAGACAAGCAGGCTGAACAGCACGGCGACATCGAAACATATTTGATTACTAGCGACTTGGACGCGCTGCAAATTCTGGACCAAAATACGTATCTTTATGCGCTCAAAAAAGGCCTGACTAACATTGATAAATTTGACATTCCAGCGTTTGAAAAGCGCTACGGTATTCGGATTGGCCAATTTCTCGACTTGAAAAGCTTGAAAGGCGATTCGTCGGATAATATCCCTGGGGTGCCGGGGGTCGGCGAGAAGACAGCTGTCAAATTACTACAGCAATTTGAAACGCTAGACGGTGTTTATGAGAATCTATGGCAGATTAAAGACAGCTTGCGCCGCAAATTAGAAACCGGCAAAGAATCTGCTTATATGAGCCGGGAATTGGCGCGGCTGTTTACGGATGCGCCGGTAAAACTTGATTTGGCTGCAATGGACGTACGCGACTTAGACACGACAAAGTTGCGAGAGCTACTCGAAAAGCTGGAGTTTCGCTCATTGTTGCGAAAATTACCACAACACATGCGTGATAGTGCTTCAGAAGTGGCTGCAGACAATATTCTCGCGCCGGCTGTTGAAATATCCGGCGATAAAGTCATACCGATGTTGGTAATGGCGCCGGAATTACTGGTAATTTGGGATGGTGATATGGTTTGGCTGAGCCATGAAAGAGGCAAGGTCGCTCGCTTGCCGCTGGCTAAAGCAAGCGCTATTTTAGCAGAAGCTTCTATAGTTGGCCACGATACCAAGGAGTTTTTCAAAGCACTTCTCGGTGCTGGCTGCCAGCAACTGCCGATTGTTAAACACGATACCGCGCAGGGCTCATTTTTGTTAAATCCTTTGCGCAAATCGCGCGAATTAGCGGATTTGGCGGGCGTAGAATCTTTGGACGACCCAAGATTGGTGATGGCAGCGCTGTGGGTAGTTTATGAACAACAAAAGTCGGCGTTTGCTGAGCTGCCCGACTTCCAGCAGGTGGCGCAGACGATGGATTTTCCATTGATTAATGTTTTAGCGCAAATGGAATTTCGAGGCATCAAGATTGATGCCAGCAAACTCGAAAAAATGAATAAATCATTAGCGCAAGAGATTGCAGCGGTTCAGCAAAATATTTATGATATGGTCGGTTACGAATTTAATGTCGCCAGCCCGGCGCAGTTGGCTAGCGCGCTATTTGATAAGCTGCTCTTGCCGACAACTGGTATCAAGAAAGGTAAGACGGGTTATTCAACCAACCAAAAGGAACTCGATAAGCTGCGCGGGCAACATCCAATTATTGAGTTGGTCGAGCGTTTTCGCGAACTATCGAAATTACAGAATACCTATGTGGCAGCCTTACCAGAGCAAACGGACGCTAACGGCTATATTCACACGACGTTTAATCAAGATGTGACAGCGACTGGGCGGCTGTCGAGCACTAACCCGAATTTGCAGAACATTCCGATTCGTACTGAGTTAGGGCGGCAGATTCGTGATGCTTTTGTGCCAGCGCCTGGCAATGTTTTCGTAAATGCTGATTATTCGCAATTTGAGCTGCGCTTGGCGGCGGTGATGGCTGGTGAAAAACGGATGATTGAAGATTTTAATACCGACGTTGATATTCACGCCAAGACGGCAGCTGAAGTTTATAACGTACCGATTAATGAAGTGACGCCAACGCAGCGCCGCCGCGCTAAAGTGGTGAATTTCGGCGTATTATACGGCATGAGCCAGCATGGTTTGGCGGCTGCTGCTAATATGAGTTACGGCGAGGCGCAGCATTTCATCGACGAATATTATCGTATACGTCCGCACATCAAAGAATTTATGGAACGAACGATTCGCCAAGCGCACGATGACGGCTTTGTGCAGACATTGTTTGGCCGCCGCCGGCCAACGCCTGATGTTAGGTCGAATAATTTTGCTGTTCGTTCGGCTGCCGAGCGCGCAGCAGCTAATATGCCGATACAAGGTACCGAGGCGGATTTGATGAAGTTGGCGATGCTGGCGGTAGAGAAGCGACTGACGACAATGACAAGCCCAGATTTGCTACCTTCAAAGACCGGCAAATTCGAAAAGAACGAATTCGCCTTGCCGGAAAGGCAAGTCTCTTCAGGCAGCAAGTCTGGGCTTGTACATAAAAATACCCCGCTCGGCTACCAAATCTTGCAAATCCATGACAGTATTATGGTTGAATGTCCGCGCCAAAACGCCGAAATAGTCAGCAAAATGCTGGTAGAGACTATGGAAAATATCTACCCGCAGCTCGGTATTAAGCTCAAAGTCGACGTCAAAATCGGCAATAACTGGGGCGAAGTGTAAAAAATTAAAAGTTGCTGAAAATTAGCGAAAACCCGTACGAATCCGTACACACCTCACCACCTCTGCAACATCTCCACAGGTGTTCGCATCTGTA
>CALGPW010000012.1:0-115017 GCA_937959535.1 uncultured Candidatus Saccharibacteria bacterium | reverse complement strand
TATGCGGGTTTAGCTCAGTTGTTAGAGCGCTTCCTTGCCATGGAAGAGGCCAGGAGTTAGAGTCTCCTAACCCGCACCATTTCGGAACTAAAACGGAAACGGTCGCCCTGTCGGGCGGCTTTTTCTAGGCTTTAGTAAATCAAGGTTCTAATTTAATCAAAAATACCGAGTTTCATAATAAATATATTAGACTATTTTAACCAATAAGGTTAAAGATAAAAAAATACCTCAAACTATCCAATAATCAAGTGTCCTTTGCAATCAATTATAACAATAATTGGTTTGATGCTATAATAGCCCCGGAGGATAAATATGTCATGATAAAAATTATTAAATGGAAAACCAAGACCGTTAAAGTAATCAATGTAGAGCTTGATCCGAAGAATGTTCGACTTGATATAGATGATCCTTCGCAAGACGCAATAGTCCAAGACCTTTTCAAGAATGAAAATGCAATGCAAATAGTAGAAAGCATTGCGCAAAATGGTTTTTTTAATCAAGAACTACCGATTGTTACCAAAGAAAACGGGAAATACATTGTACTTGAGGGCAATAGACGCTTCTCTGCACTAAAAGCAATCCTTAATCCAAGATTAGTTCCCCAGCGAGAAGGAAGATTAAAGGAACTAGTTAAAAAAATGGGCGATATATCTAGCCTTGCTGAGATTGAAGTCAAAGTTGCTCCTGATAGAGAAAGTGCTTCAAAGGTTATTGCCTCTATCCATACCCTAAAAACTCGTCGTAGTTGGAGTCCTCTGCGACAAGCATACTTCTATTATGCTCAGGTGGCCGAGGGCAGAAAAACTATTCAACAGTTGCAAGAAGAGTATAAAACAGTCGACATACCAGCTTTCGTGAGGCGCTGGGAAATGCATAATGCCGCAAAATCAGTTAACTATGAAAACGAAGAACTGCAGCGTAAAGTCGCTTCAAAAAAATTTCCTATTTCAACAATGGAGCGACTTTATGACAACCCCGAATTTATGAAACTTGCGAAGATGTCTTTTGATGAGCATGGGCAGTTGACGATTACGGCGTCAGATGAAGAGCGCGAGAGGTTATTTAGGAAAATCATCAATGATATTTATGGCAAGAAGATTGACACTCGCGTACTAAACAAAAAAGACAGCGACTCATATAAGCAATACCTGGATGAGATTAAAGACCTTAATATAAAAGGTGGCTCGCCAGCAAAGAAAGCGTCCTCTCTAAAAGAACAGTCAATCTCGAAAACAACAAGAACAAGTTATGGAGTTGTCCCTCAAGATATTACGTGCACAATCAACTACCCAGCCGTTAAGCGGGTGTTAGCAGAATTGCAGACTTTAAATTATCACAAGTACCCAAATGCGACACATGACCTACTCCGCTCTTTTCTTGAGTGTTCTCTGAAAGCCTACTTTGATCACAAAGGTATATCGGTGTCACAAAAAGGCAAGTTTGTACAGCTCCAAGATGTCTTGATCGCTGCCGAAACTCACTTTCAGACTGAAAAGAAAATGCTCGTCCAACCAATCAAAAAGCTGCGCGACAATAATTCGCAAAACTTGTACATGCACTCATCAGACAGTATGAATGCGGTCAATCATAACCCAGCCGTATTTTCAAAGCCAAGCGACGTTAAAGATGCTTGGGATAACATCGAAAACCTGATAAGATATGTATTAAACCCACCGAAATAAAAGATGATAAAAACAAAAACTCAAAGAAAATACCTACTTACTCCTCTTCGCTATCCGGGCGGAAAGACTTCTTTGTTTGAATTCTTTGACGGGATGATTAAGGAGCATGGGTGGCAAGATATCACGTATATCGAACCATACGCAGGCGGTGCTGGAGCGGCTGTATCACTCCTTTTGCTTGAAAAAGTACGCAGTATTGTTATTAACGACTATGATCCGGCCATATATTCATTTTGGCTTTCCTTGAAGGAGCATAACGCAGAATTTATTGAACGAGTATTAAATACTCCTGTAACTGTCGATGAGTGGGAGCGACAGAGAAAAGTCTATAAGGCGGCCGATACGTCCGACAGGTTATCGCTTGGTTTTGCAACATTCTTTCTTAATCGAACTAATCGCTCCGGGATTCTAAACGCAGGGCCGATTGGCGGCAAGCAGCAACTTGGCGAATGGAAAATCGACGCGCGATACAATAAGCAGAATCTTATTGAGAAAATAAAACTCATAGGGCTTTATAGCGATAGAATCACTGTTCTCAACGAGGATGGCGTAGATGCCATTGAACGTTATGTAAAAGACCCAAAAAGCTTTTTCTACGTCGACCCACCGTACTTTGTAAAAGGCGCAGATCTTTATCTAAACGCCTTTAAACTAAAGGATCATCATAGGCTTGCTACTTCACTAAATAAACACCGTAAAGCAAAATGGATTCTGAGCTACGACAATGAAAAAGACATCCTCAACCTTTACCCCAACAGAGAATGTCGGACTTTTGACCTCAGATATTCTGCTCACCATAATTCAAAAATTGGCTCTGAGTTGATGATTTTTTCTGATGCTGTCAATATGAATATAGTTGACGAAGCTTAGACACCTCAACAAAAATGCTCCACAATCTTATTGCCGGCGATGCCAAATCCGGTTAGCGTGTAGGTGTTCGACATGATGGATTGCCTGTGCGGCGGCGATTGCATCCAGGCGTTAAAGGCTACGCGGCTAGTGTGCAAATCTGGCGGCGCAGTTTGCACCAGATTCTCGGCTGGCGCGTTACAGACAGTCCTCGCTTTAAGCAGTCCGTGCGGAATGGTTGTACCTGGTTTATAATGGCTAAAATAATTATTCTCTTTCATATCATTCGCCATCCACTGCGCTGTTCGGTTAAGCGGCTCGTACATTTTTAACGGTTTCAGATTTTCCTTACTACGAGCGTAATTAATCAGTTCAAGAATCTCCAAAGCATCTGGCGGACCTATGTCATACTTTTTATCTTGGTCTGCTGGTTGCGGCTGCGGATTTGGAGTTGGGCTTGGTTGCGGATTCGACGCAGGCTGCTGCGAATTACCGGGCTGCTGAGACTGCGGAGCTGGCCGCTGGTTGTTTTTCGGCGGTGTGGCTGGGCTCGCCGGTGGTTGCGGGGCTGGATTATGCTTCGGACGCACAGGGTCGATTCTCTGCTCTTTTTGGTTTGGCTGCGGTTTTTCAGACTTCTTTTCTTGCTGGTTCGGCGTAGTTTGTTTAGAATTAGAGCTTGTGCTAAATTTACTGCCGTTAGAGTTATTGCTAGAATCGGAATTATCAGAGCCAGAATTAGAATTGGTAGTTGTCTTTTGCTGCTGATTAGTACTACCCGCGTCTTTCGACGCAGCACGCACAGCAATATATAAGCCTATTCCTACCCCCGCTAGTATTAAAATAACTAGGATAATTACAAGTTTTTGTTTTTTCATATTTTGATTGTAGCAAGGAAACTGGTTATGTCAATCTAGAAGCAATGGTCTGCGGAGAGCGGACGAGATATGGTGTATAATATAGTCAGCGCGGGTATCGTATAACGGCTATTATGTATGCTTCCCAAGCATGAGACGAGGGTTCGACTCCCTCTACCCGCACCAATTCAAATTATTGTCATAGACCTTCAAAATAACGCTGTCACGCATTATAATTAAAATATGAAAAGAGCTGTCATGAAGAGGCTGCTTCCGCTGTATGTTGGCAAGTTCTTCTTAAGCTTTGTACTTTGGTATTCAATTGAGAAATTATTCATAAGAAGTATCGGCATTGACAATTTTGGAATTAGTTTGATCGCGATTGTTCTGCTGATATCGTCTATTCTGACCGAAATTCCATCAGGAATTATCGCGGATCGCTGGAGCCGCAAGGGTTCAATGGTGCTGGCTGGGCTGTTCTTAGGAATTAGCAGCTTGATGGCCGGCGCTAGCGATAATATCTTTATGTATGCCGCCGCTGTGACGATTTGGGGTCTTCATGATGCTTTTTCGAGCGGAACTGGCGCAGCTATGATTTACGATACGCTGCTCGAGGAGCAAGGGCACGCCAGGAACTTTAATCGAGCGCTAGGATTGTATGAGACGTTAGGCGGAGTGGCGTTGATTATCAGTAACTTTTTGGGCGGCTGGATCGGCGAGCATTCGCTGCTGCTGGCGTTTAATTTAACAATTATTCCAATTGCTATATCTATGGTTTGTCATCTAATTTATAAAGATGCAAAAATTAGCCGCGAGGTGGCTGATGAAAAACTTATCAAACATACTAAAAATACATTCAAATGCGTTTTCAAAAGTAAAAGCCTACTCTGGCTGATGGCTGCGATTATGATAGTCTTTTGTATCCAAAAGATGAATCGCGAGGCTTATCAGCTGTGGTATATTGCGTTGTCGGCCCCGGCGATAGTATTTGGTATTGCTGGATCGTTCATAGAAGGCTTGGGCGGACTGGGCGGCTCGTTAGTCAAGCACCTCAGCTCAAGGCGAATAAATATAGTTCTGTCGATTTTACTAGGCTTGGCATCGCTCGCACTTTCAGTGGGCAGTAATTTATGGATAACTATCGCCGCGCAGGTTCTAATAGCGGTAGTCTCGGGGGCGCTGTTATTCCATTTTACTGCACAGATACAACACCAGCTGCCGTCGCGGTACCGCACAGGTTCCGGCTCGGTGATAAACGCCGTGGGACGAATTGTCCTTATGCCGCTAACGTTTGTGTTTGGAGTTTTGTCAAACCAAAGCGTTTTCATCGCTGGTTGGATGCTGGTGGTTTTATCAGGGCTAGCCGTTTTCGTGCAGCTAAAGCTTGATGAGCAAGCTTCACCGCAGTAGCGTACTTCCCATCCCCGCTCATCTGTGCTACAATTAACAACCAAAGGAAGGTCTGCGTTAACATCAGACCATATTTTTATGAAGGACGCTAGCAAGATTCGAAATATTGCCATTATTGCCCACGTCGACCACGGCAAAACGACCATGGTTGATGGGCTACTCAAACAGTCGCGCACATTTCGCGACAATCAGGCTGAGATGAGCCAAGAATTGATCATGGATTCGGGTGATCAGGAGCACGAACGCGGTATCACCATCACCGCCAAACAGACCTCGATTTTTTACGGCGATTATAAGATCAACATCATCGATACGCCGGGGCACGCCGATTTTTCCGGCGAAGTCGAACGGACGCTACAAATGGCGGATGGCGTATTGCTGATCGTCGATGCACAAGAAGGGCCGATGCCGCAGACGAAGTTTGTATTGAGCAAGGCACTAGAACTAGGCTTGAAGCCAGTGGTGGTGATTAATAAAATCGATAAGCCGGCGCGGCGAATTGCTGAGGTTGAAGATGAACTGAGCGATCTATTTTTGGAACTAGCAACCGATGATAGTCAGCTGCATTATCCGATTTATTACGCCGTTGGGCGCGACGGCAAGGCGTGGCGGAAGATCCCTAATGACCCGAGTGAAGACGCCGATCTCACACCGATTTTTGAAGCGATTATCAATGACATCCCGGCACCGAGCGTCACGGCTGATGGCGGGTTTCAGATGCTGGTGACCAGTCTGCAGTACGATACCTTCCAGGGTAAATATGCCATTGGGCGGATCGCTCGCGGGTCGGTCAAGCGCGGCCTAGCGGTTAGCTTGCTGAAGCACGGCGAGGTGTCGGGTTCAGCGCGAATCGAGAAAGTTTTTGGCTACCGCGGGTTGAACCGCGAGGAGCTTGACGAGGCGTTTGCTGGGGACATTGTGGCGCTGGTTGGCGTCAGTGAGGCGCACATTGGCGATACGATTGCTGATAAAGAACAGCCGGAAGCCTTGCCGGCAATTGCCATCGAAGCACCGACGCTGAGCATGTACTTGGGTCCGAACACCAGCCCAATGAAAGGGCGCGAGGGCGAATTTACCACCTCGCGGCAAATTGGCGACCGCTTGCGGCGAGAGCTGGAAACCAACGTGGCGCTGCGCATTGAAGAAAACGGCATCGGCTTTACGGTGTCTGGCCGCGGCGAGCTGCACCTGAGCGTCTTGATCGAGACCATGCGGCGCGAAGGCTTTGAGTTTGAAGTCGGCCGTCCACAAGTGGTGACCATCACCGAGGACGGCGTCGAAAAAGAGCCGATTGAAGAATTACAAATCGAAATTAGCAGCGAATTCATCGGTGCGATCAGCCAAGAGTTGGGTGCGCGCCACGCTGAAATGAAATCGCAAGAAACCACCGCCAGCGGCGCTACCCGCATCACTTATATGTTGCCGACGAGGGCGTTGATCGGCCTGCGAAACGTACTGTTGACCGCCACCAAAGGCACGGTGATCATGAATTCCCTGCCGTATGGCTATCAACCGCTGGGCGGCAAATTACCAAAGACCCGCGGCGGCGTGCTCATCGCCTTTGAAGCTGGTATCACCACGCCGTATGCGCTGCAAGCGGCCGAGGCGCGCGGCGAACTCTTGGTCGGGCCGGGCACGGAAGTATACGCCGGGATGATTGTCGGTATTTATAACCGCCAAGAAGACATCGAAATTAACGTTTGCAAGGCTAAACACCTAACCAACATGCGCTCCAAATCGTCCGATGGCACAGTGCAATTGACGCCATTTACGCAGTTTAGTCTGGAGCAATGCATCGATTTCATCGAGGACGACGAGCTGCTGGAAGTGACGCCAAAGTCCTTGCGCCTGCGCAAACGTTACCTTGATGCTAATGAGCGAAAGCGTGCTAATAAAAAGTAGAATTTTAGTTTAATATATGATTAAGAGGGGGTGATTATGACAAAAAAATGGCGCGACGTTAACGGATTTTATCAAATCTATCCGCGGTCGTTTAAGGATTCTAATGGCGATGGCGTCGGCGACTTGCGCGGCGTGATCGATAAGCTTGATTATATTAAGGGCGGCGACAATTCGCTTGGCATCGATGCGATTTGGTTTTCGCCGTTTTATCCGTCACCGCAAGCCGACATGGGCTACGACGTGGCGGACTACTGTGATATTGATCCGATTTTCGGCTCGCTTGATGATTTCAAAGAGTTGGTCGAGAAAGCGCACGCTCGCGATGTTAAAGTAATGGTCGATTTCGTGCCCAATCATACCAGCAACCAGCATCCGTGGTTTTTAGAATCGCAAAACTCCAAGGACAACGATAAGAACGATTTTTATGTTTGGCGCGACGCAAAACCTGACGGCTCAGAACCGAACAATTGGCTAAGCATTTTTGGCGGCAGCGCTTGGCAATGGCACGAGGGGCGCCAGCAGTATTACTTACACACATTCCTGAAAGAACAGCCAGATCTCAACTGGGATAACCCTGAGGTACGCCGCGAAATGCAAAACGTACTGCGTTTTTGGCTAGATCTCGGTGTTGATGGCTTTCGAGCGGACGCGGTACGTTGGATCAGCAAAGACCCAGAGCTGCGCGACGACCCAGTCGCCGAGCATTATCACGATAAGAAACCGCCGACACAATTCGATGATTTGCAGCATAAGTACAGCCGCTTCTGGGATAACCTTTTCCCGTATTTGCGGGAACTAACAGATATAGTCGCCTCATATCCGAATCGAATCATGGTTTTTGAAGATTATCCGGATGAAAACTATAGCACTAGCGAACAATACTTGGGTTTTTATGGTGTCAATCCAAAAGTATCAATGCCATTCAATTTTGAAGGATTACACGCCAAATTTAATGCCGAGTCGATGAGCACAATCGTCAACGAATTCCAAGGCATGATCAACCCCGACGTGCACACACCCGTCTATTGTTTTAGCAATCACGACCAATCGCGCATCGTTACGCGCTTTGGCGGCGAAAAGCAAGCTCGCTTGATTGCGTTGATGCAACTGACACTACCAGGGCTGCCAGTAATATATTACGGTGACGAGATTGGCATGAATAATGGACCAATTCGCTTTGAAGAGATCCAGGATAAGTCGGTCTTTAGCCACGGCAATGACGAATCTGTCGGGCGCGACCCAGAACGCACGCCGATGCAATGGACGGCTGGCCAAAATGCTGGATTCAGTACCGCTAAACCATGGCTGCCAGTAAATCCTGCTTGCCAGAACGTCAATGTAGAATCAGAGCAGAACGAACCAGACTCATTTTTGGCGCTATACCGCCGCTTATTGACCTTGCGCAGCCGCTACGAAATCTTGCGCACTGGCGAATACGAGCCGCTCAGCGATACAGACAATGACATATTTGCTTACGCGCGATGGATTGGCCGAGAGCAGCATGTCTTTGTCGCATTAAATTTCGGCGACACCAAACACCGTGTTACGCTACCACATACCGGCAGTGTCTTATGCGCCACACACCCAACCGACTACCCCGAGGTTACCGATGACGGCTCGGTAGAACTACGCCCGTACGAAGGCGTATTAATCGGATGCAGCGAGCACCGGCTATCAATTGAATAAAAATACCGGGCCGCTCTAGAAAAGGAGCGGCCTATTCGTATAGAGAAACTTTTGGTATTTTAATTAACCAGAGTCTCTTTCACGCGCCTAGAAACAAAGAAGTATAAACAAAGCAATCCCATAGAAATCCCGCTAGCAATGATAGTGCTAACCATACTAATAATTGAGTCAGTGTTCGGAGGTCTTTTGATCACGCTATCAACTACCGCAGAACTTGCTGAATAGAAGAACGAGGCTACCAGCGCCGCAACCGCCAGCCACCTACCAAGCTTCTTCTGTAGATTAATGAGCACCACCGCGACAGTAGTCAGTACAGCAATGATTGGCATGAATATCACCGAAACGACAGCCGATGGATCGCCTAGGTTTAACAACGAGGTAAAAAACAAACCAACCGAACAAACGCCATCAATCGCTAGACACACCATGAAAAATGCGAGCCAGCCCTTGACACCTTTGAGCGACTGCGCCATAACAACATACTGGACTGGCGCCGCTTGCGGCTGCGCGAAATATTGCTGGTTGACCGGCTGCTGTTCATAAGAGGCATTCTGCTCAGCTGGCGCTGGCCCGTACTGCGGATCGGCAGCGCCTGGCTGATGAATGTTTGGTTGTGGCTGCTGTGGCGACTGATTAGAATATTGCGGCGAAACTACATATTGGCCGTTTAGAGAAGTATTCGCATAATACGCTGGCTTTTCATTCTGGTATTTAAAAACGTTAACACACCAAGCAATTCCTAATATCATCACGCCGAAAGGTATAGGCAAAAAGAACGCCGCATCACCAAAGCCTACCACAGAATAGAAGTTTAAATAAATCCAAAAAACAACAAAAGATATGACCGATATAGAAAGCGTACAGGCAGCTGCAATTTTGGCTACTAGTTTGTTTTTACTCGACAAGTAAGCTATCCACAAAATTATAGACGATATCACCGACAGTGCCAGAACAATCGGCATGACTATTTTCACTACTTGAATCAAATAATAGTTTGCTTCGCTCGAAAAGTCTTTCATCGAACCATTCATGCTGAATAAACCAATCGGAAGGCCTATTGTCAAGAATAAACTGATCGCGTAAACAATCGACAATCCGATGACGTTGCTTTTTCTTGAATAGTTGACATAAACGTATTGATATTGAGTCTGGTTCTGGTAAGCTTGTGGCGAAGTGGCTGCTGTCGGCTGATTCTGCTGTTCGGGTTGCGCTTGCGCCTGTTCAATTTGCAGCATTGGCTGCTGGACTTGCTCTACCTGCGGCGGTTGAATTTGTCCGCCTGAGACTGGTTGAGTAACACTTTGCGGCGACTGAATCTGCTCGCCTTGGCTTGCCTGAGCGCCATCTTGCTGCTGATTAGATCTGCGCTGCTCGGATTTCTTTGCATTCTTGCTACTCATACATTTAATGTACCATACTATTTATGTTTTATGGCGGCGAAAGCGATATTTTCATTCGCTTTTCAGTAAAATTCCTAACGTGCTAGAATAAACCTATGTTTACAGAGCGCACTAAAAATCCGTTGTCACTTTGTCTATTACTGTATTTTACATGTTTCGCTGTGCGAATGTGGGAATTTTTAGCTTTGCGTACCGATCAATCAGCACTCAGTGAGAATATAGTGCATAAGATTTTCGGTATAGTAATAATTTTCGTTTGCCTGAAATATTTGCACGCTCATTGGCGCGACATTGGCTTTACGCGCAAAAATTGGCTGAAAAATATCGGCCTGGGACTTGCCTTGGGGCTTTGCTTTTATACAGTTACGCTGCTGATCGAATTCGGATTTCTGTATTTTTCCAGCGCTAAACCTAACATTTTAATGAAGGCTGGCGGTTTTTCACTCGCTAGCACCGAACAATTCGTCGGCGTGGGAATTGGGTCAATTATTATATTTAATATATTCAATGTCTGGATGGAAGAAGGCCTGTTTCGCGGGTTGTTCGAGAAATTACTGCGCCAAAAATATAAATTTGCGGCAACGATTTTCATAAGCGCCCTGCTGTTCGGACTTTGGCATGTAGCAATGCCGATTCGATCGTTCCTTGACGGCGAGTTTTCGCTGGTTCAGACGGCAATTTTTAGCGTTGGCTATATTTTGTTCGCTTTCATGTTTGGATTAAAAATGAGCTGGCTATATAAAATGACAGGAAGTTTGTGGCTCGGCGCAGCAGATCACTTTTTCAATAATGCGATAATTAATATTGTACATGTCGTCTCAAACCAAGGAAATGATAGCTTGCAAATTGCGCGAATATTCTTAGCGCAAACTTTGTCGTTTGTTTTTGTATGGATTTTATGGCGAAGATTCAATAAAAAGCCTATCAGCGGTTAGAAGATTCTTCCCTGACTTCTTCCGGTAAAAACCCCTTTTCGTGCTGGAAGCCAGCTTGCCATTTGTAATCTTTGCCATAGCCCAAATCTTTCATTAATTTAGTGGCGGCATTTCGAAGGTGCAGCGGCACCGGCGAGTTCGGATATTTGTGCGCCAGAGCGAAAGCCTCATTCATCAAATCAGTAATTTCGCGCGACTTCTGGCTGCGCGCCAGGGCGATAGCGCAGTGAAATAAATTATATTTGGCCTCAGGCAAGCCAACGCGCTCCACCGCCTCAAACGTGGCGACCGCCAAACTCAGCGCGCCGTTACCCGCCAACCCAATGTCTTCTGACGCAAAGACCACCATCCGCCGAGCAATGAACTTCGGGTCTTCGCCGGCGTCGATCATGCGCGCTAAATAATACGCCGCAGCCACCGCATCGCTACCGCGCAGTGACTTGATGAACGCTGAGATGACGTCATAATGCGCGTCGCCCTTTTTGTCATAGCCCGGCAAACGCCGCTGAGCCGCTGCCTTAACGACCTCTGGCGTGACTTTACCGCCAAAACTCAGTGCCAATTCCAAATTACCCAGTGCCACCCGCGCGTCGCCATCCGCCAATTCCGCCAAATAGTCCAAAGCTTTGGGCGACACCCGCTTGGTTTGTTTCAAAGTCTTCAGCGCCCGCTTCAGTACTAGTATAATTTCATCTTTGGTCAGTCGGTGCAATACCAGCACCCGCGTCCGGCTGAGTAGCGGCGTTATCACCTCAAAGCTCGGGTTCTCAGTGGTCGCCCCAATCAAAGTAATCAGCCCGCTCTCGACGTGCGGCAAAAACGCGTCCTGCTGCGCCTTGTTGAAGCGGTGGATTTCATCGACAAACAAAATTGTCCGTAGCCCCAAATTCCAGTTCTGCCGAGCGTGCTCAATCACTCGTTCGACGTCTTTTTTGCCGCTAGTCACCGCCGATAGCTCAACAAATTCGGCGTTGACTTCGCGGGCGATAATCCGCGCCAGCGTCGTTTTGCCCGTGCCCGGCGGCCCCCACAAAATCAAGCTGACCGGCTCGCCGCGCCTAACAATCTGCCGCAGCAACTCGCCCTCGCCCAGCAAATGACTTTGTCCAATCACCTCATCCAAGGTTTGCGGCCGCATCTGCTCGGCCAGCGGTATTCGTCCCATAGTTATATTATACGCCAATTAAGAACGCAAGTGACTAAGACGGCTTTAATTACCGCAACTAGCGTAACACGATCACCACCATTGATAACTTGGTCGGATTACTACCGCAACTAGCAACACGCGGCTAATGCAAATTATCAACGCTGCCGGTAGCGCACCAATCTTTAGCGAGACATTTTGCCAGCCCGTCCGCGGCCCGTTCCAATCATCCGCGCGAGATGAGAAAATCTTAGGCGTGAGATTTACAAATCATACGCGGAAGATTTCAAAATCTTACATGTAGGATTCGAGAATTGTACGCGCGAGATTAGTCGGCCGCACGTTCTTCCTGCTTTTTATATATCGCTCCGATTTATTCAGCAAAGGCAAAGTTTCGTATATCAAGAGACACGGCAATACATTATGTTATCTGGATTACTGTTCAAAATCCGCCTAGGAATACGCTTTCTGTGCATAGTGCCATCACTTGGCAGTCCTTTATAGACTTCATTGCTTAGTACGGCCGCCAAAACGCGCGCTGCTAGTTTTCTCTGCGCGTTAAGTTTTTTACGTAATCTTGATGAGAGATCTGATTGTTCACCTGCTGCAAAATAGTAAACGTAAGTCTTTATATCTTCAATTGGACATCCTTCCGTAGGTATATCCTGATAGGCGAAAGCACTGACTTTATCAGATTGAACAAGCGGTCTAGAGTCGGGGTCATAAAAACCATACATATAAGCATTATGTAATTGGTGATGAAACCCTCTTTCTGCTACGGCAATATTAACTATATTACTATTTGGATAACGATACGATACACCTATAGGTTCGGTAATCGTGCTAGAGCCCACTTTTTCTATATCAAATAAACCGACATATATTTCAGGAGACCTCAGTCTAATATTTATAACACACTATGAACAATAGAGCAATAGGTGGCAGGCGGTTTTTTGGAAGGACTTTACGGCTCCTCCGCCGTCAGTACTCTTCCCGACCGATAAGTCCTTAATGCTCGCAAAGCCATGCGCGCCGCCGGTCCGGCAACCAATATCTGCCACCAAAAAGCCATGCAGAAATTAACCGGCCAAGCCGAGGCAAAGCGCAGCAGCAACTCGGCTAGCGGCGTACCAGCCAAGACAAGCCCAATCAAGCTCATCGCCAGCGACATGCCAGTCACCATGCAAACTGTTCGCGCCAGTGCATGATCTTCTATACTATCCTTGGCCCGGACAAAACGATTCATGGCTTTTTGTGCCAGCTTCGATACAACCAAACTCTCAACAACCATGACGATTGCAAAGATTACTGGCTGCAGCAGCAGTGCTCTGCCCAGCGATTGCATCGACACGCCAGCGTGCAAAAACGTATTCAGCAAATTCATAAAAATTGACATAGTAAACGCCATGACAACGCCATAAAATATTCCTTCTCGCTTAGTGCGGGGCATATTTCCTCCTTTGGTTAATGATTTTTGGCAACAAAAAAGTTGCACTTCTTCGGTGCAACTAGGGTGTTTTTCTTGACAGCATTACACTTTTGCTAGCAACTTCGGCAAACTTCAACCGCAACAAAAGCAACGTATTGACCTCTGAAAATCTTAGCAGGACGACGGAGTTTTGTCAAGATTCGAACAGCTCATTGATCAAGGGAACTGCCGGCTCAAATATTACAGCGCCTATTGTCTTTCCTTCTTCAATATAATCGGTCAATTTTGGCAACATATGCAAACTTGTCCAATTGATAATCTGGTTTGAAGTTGGTTTTCGCTTCGCAAGTAATCTTTTAAAAGACGGACGCATATCATCAGTAGTCGGACGAGATTTTCCAGTAAGTTGAATTGGTAATAATAATAAGTAAATAATGTCTTGAAAAATAAAATAACGGCAGCGTCCATGATTACGCTGCCGTTTTGATACTATTTTGGTGGAGATAGAGGGACTCAAACCCTCGACCTCAGCAATGCGAATGCTGCGCTCTATCAGCTGAGCTATATCCCCATGTTGGCATAGTTGCCAAGCTTCGTTTCTATTTTAGCACACAGCAAGCTAATTCGAAACTACCGCTCCGACTGCCGCCCGTGAAATTCCTTGAGAGGCTCTACCGACACTAGGCCGCTCAAAATACTCAGGGTGATCCTCAATCCACTTTTCAGCTGCTGCTACTGTCGGAATTTGGTAAAAAATCCCAGTAAGCCTACCTATCACATCGTTTAAGAATACATTCACATCTAGACTACCATCTTTTCTTGTATATTCGTTACGATGTAACTCAAATAAGTCACCTACAACCGGTCCTGCTGCTGTAATTAGAAATTCTCTTCTAGCTCTAGCGCTATTAAAGGTACTGGCTTTTTCCAGACAGCAACCTTTAGATCTTGCATGGCGTCTGGGTCGGAATTATTAATAGGTCCATAGTATCCTGTTAGTCCTCTCCACTCCACTAGGAGGTTATGCGAACCTGCTTCGCTAACACCTGCCACGCTCGCTTTATCAATAGCCTGCACAACAGCACCCTCCTCGTTATCCTCACTAGTAACTTCTAAATCTAGTCTGCCCTGCGTATACCTATCTCTCTCCATACCTTAAAGTATAGAGTATCGCTATAAATGCGTCAAATAAAATAGCCCGCTTCGAGATAGCGAGCATAATCTGTGGTGGACCTTGCAGGGCTTGAACCTGCGACCTCACGAATGTGAATCGTGCGCTCTAGCCAACTGAGCTAAAGGTCCGTGGTGGAGCATACCGGATTCGAACCGGTCACCTCTTCGCTGCCAGCGAAGCGCTCTAGCCAAATGAGCTAATGCCCCAAACTACTACAGGACAGTCGCCGATTTGACTAGAGCGCTTGCGCAATATTTCTGCTGAAGGCTCCCCAAATGAGCTAATGCCCCAAACAATATCCCCTCTATCTACAATATCAAAAAACCGCTACAATTTCTAGTAGCGGTTTGTGCTGCTACGCGCCCACCCGGGGCACGGCGTTGGTATGATGTTTGTTTTCGCAACAGGGCGGCCCCATTGCGTACCAGCATAAGCATATTATCGCGCAACATTTAGTAAATTGCAAGCGCTTATTCAATTTGGCTAGCAAACATCTTATAAAATTCACCCCGGCGAGCTACCAATTCGTCAACACTGCCCTGCTCGACAATCTTGCCGTTTTGCATCATATAGACAACATCGGCTTTTTTGATAGTTGTATAACGATGGCTGATAGCGATGATAGTATTGCCATGCTTGCCGAATAGCCGAGCGAAAATCCTTGATTCTGCCAAGGCATCGATAGCGCTAGTTGGTTCGTCTAGAATAACAATTGGCGCCTGGCGATAAAAATTACGCGCCAACGCTAACCGCTGCCATTGTCCACCCGACAAATCGACGCCGTTAGTACCATCGTCATGCTCAAACCATTGCCCTAGAATCGTATCGCGCTTCTTGGGCAATTTGTCAATGAAAGCGCTGGCTTCAGCCTGCTTGATTGATCTTTGATAATGCTGCTCGTCATAGCTGCGCTGAACGTCTCCGTACACAACGTTCTCGTAAGCTGTTGCAAATCGATATTTTATGAAATCCTGTTGCAATACTCCGAGATAGCTATGCCACGAACTCTTATTAATATCCGCCAGCGACACGTTATCAAGCAAGACCTGGCCGCGCGTTGGCTGATACAACCCCAGCAACAATTTAATAAGCGTCGATTTGCCAGCGCCATTTTCGCCGACAATAGCAATCCGTTGGCCAGCGCGAATTTTCATGTTAATATCGCTTAGCACTAGCTTGTCGTTTTTGAGGTAATGAAACGAAACGTTTCGCAGTTCAATCGTCTGCGGCGGTTCGAGCAATCTTCGACCTTCATTCAAGTTTCTCGGCAACCGCATAAACCTTTGGAAATCAACCATCGCTGCAATATCCTGATCAATGCTATTGAACTGTATAATTAAACCGCTCATACCGCCAAGCGCCCTCGACATCATTTGCTCAACCAGAACAAACTGGCCGACCGGCTGAACACGATGGATAATTTGCAGAACAATCGACAACAGCCCAACTAGCTGAGCTATTGCTTCGACAACGTCGGCCGCCAACCGTTTGATAATATAAGCGCGCTCAAATTGAATACGCTCGAGCTGATCTTTGTCGCGCCACTTCGCTCGCATATCTAACATATAGCGCGCTGCGTTATAAATACGCAGTTCCGCCAAATTTTGCGGCTGCATCACATTCCAAGAAATTGAATCACTGCGGCGCCGAGCTTCGGTATATTTACGCCAATGCTCTGTCTGCAAACGCGACAACTTTAGCTGAACTATTGCGCTAGGAATAATCGCTAAAAACAATATCAAGCCAATCCACCAGCTAACAGAAAATAGCGAGGCTAAGGCTACTATTACACTAACAATTGACGCAATTATCCTAGCCATAGCGTCGAAGAAGCGCGAGAAAAACGAAACAAAACTTTGCGCCTTATCAAACATGTCGGCAGTGTCCTTGTCGTCATAACGCCAAAAATCAATACTAACAAAATGCTCGTACAGCTGGTCGCTAATAGCCGAGTTGATTTTATACGAAGTGAATTGATCTATGTAATTTTGCAAACTATTCCACGCCATCATAAGAATTCCCAATAGCACAGTCGCTGCAACACACCAAATTGCCCTTGCGCCTGCTTGCTCTTCACCGGCGAAGCCAGCCGCCAGATAAGTAGTCGCTTGCGCGGCCACAAACGCAGTAACTAACGGAATAGCCGAACCGATAATCGTACCGATTATTTTGGTAATCGCCGCCAGCGGAGAAGCTTTATAAGTCGTTATCGCCACCGTGCCAAAAGCTTTTAGCGTTTCATTGAAAGATAGCTTCTTTGGTTCTGTCATGATTAACCGCATTCAGATTTTATCAGAGTAATAATAGCAGTATCCAGCTCGCTTTCACTATGCCAGGTTTGCGTCCGCCTAGCGAGATCTGGTAAATACGATTTGCCGGCAGCGCTCTGATGCTGCGCCAATAGAATTGACTTATCGCGAGCTATAGCAGCACCGATTTCTATCAGCATACCTTCGCTGCGACGCGGCGAAGTTTGAATCGCTAGTATTTTGTCGCACTCATTCATTTGATCAATTGCTCGCCGCAAGAACTGACGCGGGCTGTCGTAACTTTCGGTCGCGCTATCAAACAAATTACAATAGACCTCACATCCGCAGCCCTCAAGCAAATCAACCACCCGGCGCATACACGCTTCAACTTTCATTTTGTCCTCGCCAGTAAAAGCATACGAACAGAATATTTTATGCTTTTTCATAATCCTATTTTATCATCTAGCTGGCAAAAGCTTCGTAAAAGAAGTTATAATCCTCTGGCGCAACGCGTTGTCGAGTGGAACTATCGCTGCGTGATTACGCCCGCCGATAGTCATATGTTCAATAATTAACGATAAACCGCGTACGATCTTGATACAAGCGATTTCTCGCTGAGTCGTCGGCTCCTCGCCCAACTGCTCAATGACCAAACGCCGAATATTGCACATACGTTTGGCAGTTTCGGGGCGTTCCATCTCGCGGTTGTACGTAAAATTAACTACATCGTACCAGCGCGGCCAATCATCACGAAAACTCTCGAAGTCAACTAACCAATATCTATCACCGTCATACAATAGATTATTTTCGGTAAAATCTGCATGCATCGGTCGAGCTTCGCACAAGCTATGATTATCACGCAAGAACTCCAAACTAGCCCGAAATATTTCCGGCGGTATCACTTCTAAATTAAACCCGGAAATAATTCGTTCTAACTTCTGCCAAATATATTCTCCGTCTTTATTTTGTTGCGACCAGCGCGAGCGACGGCGTTTCTGGCTGCGAAAATAGCGATCCATTTGCACGAAGCTTTGTACAAAAAAGTCATCAGGCACGTCGGCTAGCTCTGGCGTCCATCCGTCGATAAATTGCGTTAAGATTTTCACATCGTCATGATACAGCAACTTTGGTACAGAAAATGGTATATCGTTAAAATTACGAGTCAATTTATCAAAAGTTCGCAAACCATTCGCTTCGCGCAATATTTCATCTTTGCCAGTCACCCCGGGCTGCGACTGCTTGCAAAACACACGCTCGCCAAGCCAATCTACTTCACTAACCGCAAACCTATGATTCTGGCGAATGACTCTGATAGTCTTTAGATCGGCGCTACCATTCTTCATTTTATTCTCCTATGTGGATTAAAGGCTCGACGCCATCTTCATAAACTAAGTCGTCAATCGTGACTTCGTAAATATGTTTATCGTCGCGAAACGCAAAAAATCGGACGGTTTTATGTTGCTGCCAGGCTTGAACTATTTCCGCCCGCACGCCATCAGCGATGTCGCCAAACATCCACAGCCCATCAGCGCGCGCCACCAGTGTATTATTGGCGCGCCGCACCGTGTCACGCTCCACCGCGTCGAGCAAAAAATAGTCAAAACTGGTAAACGGATTGATTGGCACAACGCCTTGTTCAAGTGCAAATTTCGTGACGAAAAATCTCATGTAAAAATATTTCTTCGACATCGCCGTAAACACAACCGTATCGGCGGGTTTGATGGCGAGGGCGCGATGTGATTGCTGCGTCATGGTTATACCTCCGTTACTGTATGAGTTCTAATAATGTTTGCTCGTCAATAATTTTGGTGCCGTATTGCTCGGCTTTTTTCAGCTTGCTGGCGCCGACTTTGCCGCCGGCTACTAAATATGTTGTATCTTTTGCAACAGCGGTTTGAAAGGTTCCGCCGAGCTTACGGATTTTTTCAGCAGCAGCGTCGCGCCCCATCGACTGCAAGGTGCCGGTGATGACGAAACTTTGACCAGCTAGTCGGTCGGATTTTTGGCTAAACTGCGGCATCACGCCCAAGTCAGCAAATTTCTCGAGCAGCGTCACATTATCTTCATCGGCGAACCACGCCACAATTGATTCGGCAACAATTTCACCCACACCGTCTACTTCGCGCAGTTCATCAATGGTTGCCGCCATTAACTTTTCGATACTCTCAAACTTATTGGCGAGGTCAATCGCCGTCTGGGCGCCGACATGGCGAATACCGAGTCCAAACAAGAATCGCTCCAGGGCTGGCTGTTTCTTAGCAGCAATGGCATCAATGAGCTTTTGCGCAGAAATCTCAGCAAAGCGCTCTAGTTTCAGTAAATCATCTTTCGTCAACCGGTAAATATCCGCCAAATCGTTAACTAGCCCAGCCTCAACCAACGCCTCGACATTTTTCTCGCCCAATGTGTCGATGTCCAGCGCACCTTTAGATGCAAAGTGTGCCAAGGCTCGCTTCAAAATCAGCGGACCGCTCAAGCCTTTAACGCGGTAGACTGCCTCACCCTCTGGCCGCACAAATGCTAGTTCCGGATATTGGCGTGCTAGTTCCGCTGGATAATCAATCGGCTCGGCTTCTGCTGGTCGCAATTCTTTTAACACAGTTTGCACCTGCGGGATGATGTCGCCCGCCTTGAAAATCACCACCGTATCGCCGCGGCGCACATCCAGCCGGGCAATTTCGTCAGCGTTATGCAGGCTAGCATGCTGCACCGTCGTACCTGCCACCACCACCGGGTCAAAAACCGCTACTGGCGTAGCCGCACCGGTTCGACCGATAGAAATAACGATATCGCGGACGATGGTCGTAGCCTGCTCAGCAGCATACTTATAAGCGACCGCGCCGCGCGGATTTTTCCCGACTAACCCGAGACTTTCATACAACGCTCGATCATTAATCTTAATCACCAAACCATCAGTGTTAAACGGCAAATCATGGCGCTTATCATCCCATTTGTTAACGAAATTCATCACATCAGCTAACGTAGTAAAAACGCTCGCCTGCTGATTGCGAGTAATTCCTAGAGCAGTCAGCGCCTCATAAGCAAAGCTGTTGGTCGGCACTTCAGCATCGTCATCGCGAAGTACATCATAGCCACGAAAATGCAGCGGCCGTGCCGCCACCAAGGATGGATCGAGCTGGCGGATTGTCCCTGCCGCCAGATTACGCGGATTAGCAAATTCTGGCTGCCCCAAGGCTTTTTGCTTTTCGTTAAGCTCCGCAAAGTCGCGCTTCAGCATCACAATCTCGCCACGAATTTCCGTCCGTCCGCGCAAAAATTGTTCAAAGCCTGACGCTTCGTGCAGCCGCAGCGGCACGTTTTTAATGGTCCGCACATTGTTCGTCACATCCTCGCCGATAAAGCTATCGCCGCGCGTCACTGCCTGGGCCAAAACGCCATCAATATAAATCAACGCGCACGCCAAGCCATCCATCTTGATATCGGTAAAAAATTCATGCTTATGTCCCGGCATTAGCTTATCAGTACGCTCAATCCACGCTTCGATTTCACTCTTATCAAACACGTCATTCAGGCTAACCATCCGACGCTCGTGGCGCACTTTTTGAAAACCTTCAAGCAGCTTGTTACCAACCCGCTGCGTTGGGCTATCTGGCGTAATCCACTCTGGATGCGCTGCTTCAATGCTCTTTAGTTCTATCATCAAGCTATCGTATACCGCATCGCTGACACTTG
This sequence comes from uncultured Candidatus Saccharibacteria bacterium, assembly GCA_937959535.1. Classification (GTDB taxonomy): domain Bacteria; phylum Patescibacteriota; class Saccharimonadia; order Saccharimonadales; family Saccharimonadaceae; genus Saccharimonas. The sequence goes on along the minus strand of CALGPW010000012.1, from coordinate 94,607 downwards.
GCTGGTCAAGCGCGTAATATTCGTAGCTGTATTGATTGAGCAATTTTTTAATTTCTTCAAGCCGGCTTCGCGTCATCTGCTACCACCTTTCTATACAGCAGATAAATATACGCTGCCAGCCAGACAAACAACAGCGCCATCATAAACGCGCCAGCAAACGGCACGATTGGTACCGATTCGAGCCACTTCAGCTTTGACGATAATCCGCGTTCTAGCAATACCAACGACACCATCACAACGCACCATATCACCGAGCTATAGACAAACGCCCAAACTATCCTGAGCATAATCCTTAGTCGCCGGCCAACCACCAAGTCGCTAGCAGCCTGGATTGCCCGCAGCGGATACATACCAGGCAAAGCCACCACGACTAGCGCAATAATCGTACTGGTCACCCAATAGAGTACAAGTGTTAATACACTTGCCGCCAGCAGACCGAATAACATCATACCGAAACCTTCTGTTAATATATGCACCGATACCAACGCCGAATACGCCAGCGCCATAATACCAACTGGCGATAGTTGAATTAGTAATATCAGCAACACTACCGACGTCGATATCAACGGTGCAGTTGCGTTGTACAAGCCGTCGCGTAATTTTGGCTTAAGTCCAAGTAGAATTTCGCGCAGCAACCACACCGCCGTTAACCAAGTCATCAACACAAGCAGCGCCAGCATAACTCCCTGTTCAGCCCGCAGCGACGTCGTGTCAATCGCCAGCGACGAAAATGTCAGCATACCAGCATTTAGCAACTGTCCCACGCCGCCATCGAAAATCTTGCCCAGCGACTCGGATACCAGCTTGCCAATTGAATCATAAGTTGACTGGCTAGTAATAATTCCTAGAAAAATTATTATCAGCGCATACAAGATTATCATGGATAAGAACAGACCTTTACTCTTCCACAACACGCGATTGACATAGTGAGTAAAAGCAATATATCCAGGCAAACGCAAACTGCGGCGATAATCTCGCCGCCGCGTCCGCCGAAAGCTGCGATGCGGCCGCCGCTGCAGGAAACGCACATTGCGATAGCGCGCCAAATACCACTTCTCAGTAAGCCAATCAAGAAATGCGCTACCGTAATGCTTCGGAGTATTATGTTTCTTTTGCTGTTTCATAAATAAGCTATGGTGCGCAAGGCGGGAATCGAACCCGCACGACTTTTGGTCAAGGGATTTTAAGTCCCTCGCGTCTACCAGTTCCGCCACTCGCGCAGACATAATTTACACGCCAGCATTTAATCGCCAAGCGCCATGTTAATATACTCACAAAGTAAGTATACTCTGGAGGCACGTACGAGAGTCGAACTCGTCTAAAAGGTTTTGCAGACCTCTGCGTAACCGCTCCGCCAACGCGCCGTCTGCTTTATTATACCAAACTACAGTTACTCTTTGAACATTAACTATGAAAAAATCGCTGGCAGAGCAACGATTTCATGATGTATATTTGGTGCACTGAAGAAGACTTGAACTTCCACGGCCGCAATGGCCACTAGCCCCTCAAGCTAGCGCGTCTACCAATTCCGCCACCAGTGCATAGTGCTTTAATTGGCGTGATTACAATTATACTAACCTCACGGCGTTTTGTAAACAGAAGCCTTACCCGTAGACCACGTCGTTACGTCAGCGTAGCGATCGTTCATGGTATTTAGAGAACCGCGTGGCTCAACAATCGACGCGCCATTGTTCAAAACGTAGCTGCCGACAGATTGATACAAACCAATTGCTGGCGCATCATTCAGCCACTGATTAACAAACTGAATATACTTAGCTGCCCGCAGAGCTGAATTAGTGCGCGAACGCCCGCCAACCAGATCGTTGTCAACTGTTCGATTAGAATAATTAGCAAAATTGTAACCAGAAGCGCTAGCCTGCGACGAATGCCAGTAGGCAAAAACGTCTGGATCAGCGCCAAGCTCCAATTCATACAACAAAGCATCGTAGTCGCGCGGCTGCAACACGCTTTGTACGAAGCTGGTAGTTGTCGAGCTGGTATCGATTTCGCGCAGCTGGACATCAACGCCAAGCTTTGACCACTGCTGTTTAAGTACATCGACTATTTTCTTGTATTCATCGCGCCCAGACGAAGTTGTCACAGCAACCGCTAGCGGCCGGCCATCCTTGCCTTTCCATTGGCCTTGGTTATAAGTCCAGCCCGCTTCTTTGAGCAGCGCCTTGGCCTTATCTAAATTATAATCTGGCGCTGCCGGCAGTTTTTGCGCAATCTGACTTTGCAAAATCGGCGTGTCCAGCCGCGCCACATTGTCGCCGACAGTTGCGCGAATTGATGAAGTATCAGTAGCGTAGCGTAAAGCCCGGCGAACTCTGGCATCTTGAAGTGTTTGACTGCGATTATTCATCAAAAGATAGACGCCTTTGTTGAGAAGCCAATGTTTAGTCGAGTACTGTTTAGATTTAATGTTATCAGCAGCCGACAAAGACAAACCCGAAGCTGCCGAAACCTCGCCGCTATTTACAGCTTTAACTAACAGCGATTCATTACCGTAAGCTCGCAGCTCCAGGCGCGACAAAGTCGAAACTGCTCCGTAATATTTAGTATTCGGTTCCATCCGCACCACGTCGGTAGAGCTAGTTGACTCGCTAGTTTGAACTCGTTTAACAGCAAATGGTCCGCTGCCGACCGGGTTGCTGCTAAAATCAGCTTCGCGCATTGACGACGGACTAACACTTTGCAAAATATGCTTAGGTATTACCGGAAAAGTCAAGGCGTGCGAAAACCCGGCATACACCGCTGGTAGCATAAACTCTACTGTTGAATCGTCAATTGCCCGCGCCGAAATGTCTAGCCAATTAACTCGCAAAGGCGAACGCACTTGCGGGTTTTTGATCAGATTAATTGTATATACAACATCCTCGGCAGTCAACTTTTTACCATCGTGCCAGACGGCATTGCGCAGCTTGATTGTATAAATTTTGTCATCTTTTACCGTCATTGATTCGGCCAAGTCAGTATGCAACGCTCCGGTAACATCGTAATTATACAGAGACGAAAATAACAGCCGTGATACCGCCTGTTCAGGCTCGCTAGCCGCTAGCAAAGGATTAAGCGTGCTAATATTGCCAATCACTCCCTCGACATACACGCCGCCAGACTTAGCGCCATCTTTCTTACTGCCTTGCGAATTCCAGGAATACTGAATACCCAAGCCAGCTATCAGCAAGGCTATGGCAGCCAGCCAAATCATAATCTCGGTCATCACTAAGCGGACATTTTCAATACGCCGCAGAATAAAGCGGCTAGCATGGCGCTGCGTGGCGCCTTCGGCATGCTTGACTCTCAGCGCTAGCCGCTTGTAGCCCAGCCTCAGTTTGCCTTTACTTGCTTTACTCATTTATATCCACCCTTGATTTATCTATAAGTTCGGCAGAACCAACAGTGCCACAATCGACATCACAAACGCTACAGCCAAGAAAATCGTTACTTCAAACAGGTTTTTATCGAGACCGCGCCGCGTCGTATACAATTCACCAGAACCGCCAAATCCAGCGCCCAGGCTAGCCCCGCGCTGCTGCAGCAGAACCGAAATTATCATCAGCACCGCCGATACCACCATAACAATTTGCAAAGTTAGCGTTACGTCCATTTTATGATTTCTCCTCTCGTTCGTCGTGATAACTAAGCTCCAGAACACTACTTACTACATAGTTTACCAAACTTAATATCAAGCCTGCAAAAATCGAATTCAAGAACGTCATTTGCAAGCCTGGCGCCAGCATCAATGATAGCCAAACCAAAAAACCGTTAACAACTATCGTGAAAAAGCCAAGCGTTACCAAAATCATCGGTAACGACAAAATCATCACAATCGGCTTAAGTGTCGCGTTGATAATTGAAAAAATCAGCCCGGCGCCGAAAAAGGCCACCAAACTAGAATCGATTTGAGCATTGCTATAACCCGTACCAAAAATCCGCACCGCTACCCAAATTCCCAGCGAGTTCAGTATCCACCGGAGAATAAAAGCTATAAATTGTTTACTCATACTGCTACAGTATACCGCATCAGCCGTATTTTTCATAGTTGCGGCTTATCACCGCTCTGGTAGCAAAAAGCCTCATAGACGCGAGTTCCTAGCGCTTGCCCGATAGCATCGCAAATTTCCGTTTGGCTAGCTCGCCTAACTGCCCGCATACTGCCAAAGCGCCGCAGTAATTTGCGCCGCGTTGCCGAACCGACACCAGAAATGTCGTCAAGCTCGCTTTTGGTGGCGCCTTTGCGCTTGAGCGTTGTATGATAACTGACGGCAAAACGGTGCGCCTCGTCACGAATACGTTGAAATAGCTTTACGACATCATCATATTCACTCATAGTATCGCTGCCGCGCAGATTTCGCGAGTGCGAACCAGCATTTTGCTGCCCAGCATGCAAATTAATTAAGTAAAAATCACCAGAATCCAGTACGCTAATACCGAGGCGCGGCTCTTTCATCAACTGGCCGAGCAGCGCGTCATCGTCGTTAATATGCGAACGATTCTTGGCGACAACGATTTCTTCTTCGCGCTTCGCTATGCCAATTACTGGCACCGTAACGTCTAGCCTGTCTAATTCGTCGAGCACTGCACTAAGCTGCCCTTTACCGCCATCAATCAACAACAAATCCGGCATTCCCCAATCTTTGCGATTTTTCTCGCTAAAGCGCCGCCTGATGGTCTCGCGCATATTAGCGGTGTCGTCATTACGTTGAACATGCATCTTGAACTTGCGATAATGCGTCCGGTCGCTAGCACCATTAGTAAAAACTACCATGCTTGCCACTACATTTGTGCCGCTCATGTGCGATATATCATATCCCTCGATCCGTACCGGCGGCGATGGCAAACCGATTAGTTCAGCCAACTGAACCAACGCCCGGTCCTTCGAGATATTGATAAACTCACGGTCACCGAACATAATCCGCCGCTGTAGCTCGCGTAAATAGGTCAATTTATTGCGAAGCTGCGCCGCTGTCTCGAATTCTTGGTTGCGCGCCGCTCGTTTCATGTCGCGTTCAATTTCTTGCGCGATTTTGACGCGCCCGCCCTCGATATATTTGATCAGCTTACGCAAAGATTTCTTGTACTCGTGGCTGGTCATATCAAGGCTGGGCGCCAAACCGATTTGCTCTTCTAAATTAGTGTGTTCGCGCTTGGGTGGCTTGATATAATAAGGAAAAACTTTGCGCAAATAACGCAGCGCCTTCTTGACTGGCAAGCCACTATAAAAAGGACCAATGTAAGTCGCACCGTCATCAGCAGGGCTGCGCGTAAAAGTCACCGTCGGCCATTCGCTTTTCATATCAATTCGTACAAAAGTTTGCGATTTATCATCACGCAGTAAAATATTGTAGCGCGGCATATAACGCTTGACCATCTCGCTTTCTAGGAATAGCGCGTCAATCTCGCTCTCGGTTTCGATCCAGTCAGTGTCATAGATCTCGGCGACCAGCGCTCGAGTTTTGGCGTCAAAATCTTTGCCGCTCTGAAAATATTGCCGCACACGGTTTTTTAACACCGCTGCTTTGCCGATATAGATGATCTCGCCGCTCGCCGACTTATGAAAATAAACACCAGGGCTGCGCGGTAGAGTTTTGAGCTTTTGCTGCAACTGTTTATTCACAAGTACTATTATATCTTATATCAAGCAACTAGGCTGCTGATTATATCAGCCAACCTCTTCTTGTATAGTCATTTTCTATTACGTAATATTGTCTCAAACAACTATGGTTTCTGAATTTACATCATATTTTTCAAAAGTCTGTCGCCACAACGAGTAATCTGGTCGCCACGATTCAGGCATCTCGGGCGTCTGAGTGTCAATACCGCAAATTAGCGGCTGCTGTTGCAGCCATGGAAGCCAAATTGAATTGCTGGCGCTTGGCAAATTCGGATATTCACTCCATCCAAGCGGCGAAAACAAGCACCTCGCACCCCTCTCGCAACAGCAAGCCTGCCAATTGGTCGTCGACGCCGGCTTAAAAATTTTGAGTACCAGCTTTCCAGGCAGAGAGTTGAAATAAACAAGAAAGTACTTCATCGACCTATCGACAGCGTAAGTATTCTTCCAAAAATTCGCCCCACTCCAGCGCATTCTTCTCGCGGAAATAGTGGCGCAAGAAATCAACCATGATTTGTTGGCGGTTTTCCGCTTCTATTCGCCCTGGCTCCGTCAACATCAATCCTTTTAGTTTCAGCAGCTTTTCAAAGAAGTGATTGATGAAGCCGTCGGTATCATGAGTATTGCCATCAGCATTATATTCGTGCGCCGCCAGATTAACATTTGGCCAAACCGCGGGATCAAAAATCCGTCCGCCATGACGACAAGCATAAACCAACGCCCGCTCAATCCCGACCGCGCCGATAGCATCGCACATATCAGCATCGGACACCAACTGTCCCGCCAGCCGCTGCGGCTTTTTGCTGTTCAGTCGTTTGCTATAACCAATCGCCGCAACATTTTCTAGCACCGCCCGGCTTAAACCGTCGGACACTTCTGCCTGCGCCATAATATTTACTGCGTTCGTCAATTTCTCTGCCTGTGTCTTACCGACTAGTTTGTAGTCGTCGACGTCATGCAGCCAAGCCGTCAACAGCACTTCTTGCAAATCCACTGATTCGCTGCATTCGCTAGCAAAACGTTCTGCCAGCAGCGCCACCCGCTCGACATGGTCATCGGCGTGCCCAGACTTGTCGCTGCCAAGCAACTCGCAAATAAGCGTTTTAACTTTATCAATCTGAGAAATCTGGGCTATATCCATGATTTAGATTATACACTAACTATAGTCTTTAAGTTTACTTGACATGATATTAAATTTATACTATAATACACAGATATGGTTGAATCTGTCACCACTACGCCAAAATCCGAAGAAGCTCCTATCGAGCTTACGCTTATAACTTTTGCTGAACTCACAACTGGCGCCAGCGACGAGCAAACTCAGATCGCCGCTGCTGCTATTGCTAATTTTGTCAATAAACGCAAAGAGGGCGATAAGCAAATGCTACCAGTATCACCAGCAGATATCGCCCAAAAACGCATTGGCATCATCGCGTTATCGCCACTTGAAACAGTGAAAGAGACAATTGAGCCAACCAAAGTTGATTATTTTTCAAGCCGCCTAGCCGGATATGTAGGAGCGATGGAGCCAATTGAACACGATCCTGGCAACGGCACTATTCGTATGACTGAAGTAGGATCGCTAAAGGTTGACGGTAGCCTACGAGGCCATGGCGTCGGCACTATATTGCTTGACAAGATTGTTCGCGCAGCACAAAATGAAGACCTCACACCATATGCTTTCTGCAACCCAGACAGCCTGCCAATCGCTGAACGTATCGGTGGACGCGAGATCAACTCGCCCGATGAAGTGCCCCCAGAGGCGCTGGCATTATGCCAAGAGTGTCCGTTGTATGGTCAGGGTAGCAAAAAGTATGGTTGTTGTGATACCGTAATGGTATGGGACAAGACGCAAAACGCAGACGGCTAGATATTATTGAATTAACCGAGCAACTGATAGCCATCCCGTCGATATCAGGCAACGAGACCGAGATTTTGCACTTCGTCACGTCATGGATGCAATCGGTGAATTTCGATAAGGTTATTACCGAGAAACGTTTTACTACTGGACTTATTCGCGCCAGCAAACAGCCGGCACAGCGCGCCCTTATTCTGTGCGGACATGTTGATACGGTTTCTCCTGGCGATGAGTCGGCTTGGCGGCAGAGTCCGTGGCAACCATACGTTGTGGATGACCGGCTGTATGGTCTAGGCGCCACTGACATGAAAGCTGGCGTCGCTTTGCAAATGATTGCCGCTGCCGAGTATGCTAATAATCGCCGCGACGACCTTGATGTGTGGTGCGTCGCCGTTGCTAGCGAAGAGGTTGATGGTGCTGGGTCGGCTGATTTTGCGAAGTATTTTTCAGAAAAGACACAATACGAGGAAGTTAGCTGCGCCATCGCCGAACCGACGGATAATCGCATCGAGATCGGACATCGCGGTAACAAGTTTGTTGAATTTATCTTTGAGCGTACGTCAAGCCACGCCTCGCAAGAGAGCGCTTATTACGATAGTTCACTGCCAGCCGTGGTGTCGTTCCTGAATGATTTGCCAGAGATTCGCGAGCAGCTTCATGCCGCCTATAGCCACGATATTTTGGGTACCCCTAGCTTCACGCCAACGCGCGTTGAACCTGCAGGGTCATACTCTAACAACAAAACAGCCGGTATCAGCTCTGTGATGGTCGATATCCGCACCACGCCGCCCCTGGACGCAGACTTTGAGAAGTGGGTTGACAAGATAGCTGCCCGCTACGATTGCACATGGCGGCATCCCGCTACGCCTGTGCCGTCTGCTTTGTGCGATACAAGCGCCAAAATCTTGAAAACCATGCAGCGCTTGTTACCAGAAGCTGAGACAGCAGTCAGCTACGGCGGCACCGATCAAGCTTTCTTTCAGGCCATTGGCGCAGAGACGGTCATCTACGGTCCTGGCGATTTCGACCAAGCGCACACCGTAAACGAATCGGTATCAGTAGCAAGAATTAGACAGACGCATGACATTTACCAACAACTCATTCAGTCAATATAGGTTTAGCATATTGCGATTTGCTTGACATGGCAGGTTAAAAATTATTAACAGGTAAACCTCGTGTTACAATATCTGTAAGCTTTGTTAAATTGAGGAGGTTTTATGAAAACGCCAAAATTACTATTAATTATTGCTGGATCGCTTGCGACTATTGCGGCAGTATTAATTGCTGTCAGCTGCATACCACCGTCCGGACCAGAACCAGAATACGTTTGCGTCAAAAACGGCCAGCCAAGTTCCGGGTTCAAAGACACCAAGAAAAATTGCCCGATAACTTCAGAGAGCTTGAAAGCTCATATGGCGTGGGAAGAAGGTCCATTCGGCAGAGGCAAATATATTATGCGCCAAATCGCCGTCGTGTCAATACTTGGTGCGATTGGCTGTGCTGTTGCTTCGCCAATTGTAAAGTCAAAGCAGAACAAAAAGTTAGAAAAATAAAACTAACAAATTCATATAATATAACTAACTGGATTTGCCGTCTTTTTATGCAAGTAAAGTTACAAAAACACAGTGTGATTTTACGGAAAATTTGACTTTTTGTCCTAATATTGATATAATTTATATTGACTTTTTGCTCAAAGTTCTCAAGGGGCGAAGAGTCGCCCTTTGTTTTGAGCTCACCCTTTGAGAGGAGGTGAAGAAAATGAACGGCCAGGTAGCTGCCGAGAGCTATCTCGGCTCCGTGCCTACCATGGTTTCTATGGTGGTGGTTGCGGTGCTTCACCATATCGGAGTATCCGATATGGCATGCGCCGCAGTTGCGGCTGCCATTATCATCCCTGGTACTACAGCTCTCGTTCTGTTGATGCGTCACTGGCGCAAGCAGGACAGAGAGAAGTAGCAGAGGGGTCTATTGCCCGCTCGAAAATAGCTCGCTGAAAATTGTTCAATTCGGTTCGATTCTTTTTTTACAAAAACCTCCGCCCTTCCAGCGCGTGCCCGAGGGTAATTTGATCGGCATACTCTAGATCGACGCCCACAGGAATGCCGCGAGCTAAACGCGAGACTTTGGTGGCTAGGTGCGATTCCTTGATTTGGCGCTGGATGAATAGCGCCGTTGATTCGCCCTCGACGCTAGCGTTGGTAGCAATAATGACTTCCTCGACGTTATCATCGCGCAATCGCTGCAATAGCTCAGGTATATGAAGCTGCTCTGGACCGACGCCGTCAATCGGCGAAATCGTTCCGCCCAATACGTGATAAGTACCATGAAATTGCCCGGTGCGTTCTAACGCCACTATATCTAGCGGTTCTTCGACAACAGCAACCAGCTGGCGATTGCGTTTCGGATCGCTATATAAGGGCGAGATTTCCTGGTCAGCGTCAATTAGCGCGAAAGTTTTCGGGCAACTTTTGACCTGCGCATGCAGCTGCCGCAAGGCATTCGCTAGCGCTTCGGTAGTGCGAGAATCGTTTTTTAGCAAGAAATAAGCATAGCGTTCAGCCGTCCGCGGCCCAACGCCTGGCAAATGACCCAACTCCTCAATAACACGCTCAAGCGCGCTTGGCAATAGAGCCATTAGTTTATAATCCGAGACTTCCTAGCCCGCCCATCAGCGGTTTCATCTTTTCGGCAGCAATTTCTTGTGCTTTAGCCATACCGTCGCGGATAGCAATCTCGATCCAGTGTTCAAGCTGGTGGATATCATCCAGATCAACGTACTCTGGATTAATTTTAATTGACTTGATCTTGAGCTCGCCGGTGATTTGAACAATGACTGCACCATCGCCCGCCTCAACCTCGACGATTTCTTTGGCTAAAGCTTTCTGCGCTTTGCGCAAATCATTCAACATTTTCATTTGATTCAAGGCCATTTTGACTCCCCTTCTTCAGAAATTAACTCTACCAATTATAACTTATTACGGCAATTTTTTGTAGACATAGAGCCGGTCGCCATTTTGAGCACGAGCGTTAGTTATAATACTCTCTAGCTGCCAGTCTTTCGGAATCTTGCGGCGGGCGGCGCGTGTCGCCACAGCTTGGGTTGCTTCAGGATTAAGCTCGGTAGCAACCGTCAAAGATTTATTGTAGTGAGCAGCTAGATTATAAATAGGCGCCTCGTCCGCATCAGCCAAGAGTGTCATATTTTTTTGACGCTGCAATTGGGCATTAACTAGCGATAGATCACTATTGTAGGCGCGAACAACAGCCGGATTGTACGTATACCCGTTAAAATATTGATTAACGCTAATATAAATCAATCCGCTAACTAGTACGCTTAATGGCAATAAACCCGCAACGCGAGCATACGGATTGCAAGGAAATAGCCGATACCAGTAGCGAATCAAGAAATCAAAGCCAGTAGCAACTGCAATTACCATCAGAACAAATATTACATACTGATTATTATAATTAAGCAAGGCGAGCGGCACCATAACCAAGCTCATCAAGATAGTAACATAACTGCGCGCTGTATAATGCGTGGCTGCCAGGCGGCAAAAACCTAGCAAGGCAATAGCCGTCAACGGCATAACATAAGCCGGCCTCAGCAGACCATCAGCAGCACTATCAGTAGCAGCAAAACCAAACAGACTAAGGCTCGAAAGCAGCGCATTAGTTTTGATATGAGCGAAGTCTGGTGGCAAACCGAGTAGTATTTTACCAATGCCTTTTGGTTCTAATATTAAGGCATAAACTAGCGGCGCCATCGCAACCAAGCCGACCAGCAGTGCAATGAGTAGTTTTTTCTTGGGCAGCCGCTTGATAATCGCTCGGATATGCGGATGAACTAAAGCCACGATAATTATAATTAAGTCCAGGTATACACCCATCGGCAAATAAAGCGCGACGCTCATCAACACGCCGCCAAGCACTTTCCAGAATGTATGAAAATGTTTGCCGCGCGTTACATACATGCCCGCAACCATCAGCCATATTGCAACAGTACTAAAGGTAATACTAGGCGTACCGTCTTGCGCTTGGAATAGAAAATGCGTCGAAGTTGCCAATACGATCGTCGAAATGACAGCAACGTTAGGCTTGAACCAAGCGCGAATCAACATGAAAATACCTAGCATCGTCAAGGTGCCGAGCGCAATTGACGGCAGTTTAATCGAAAATTCGCTGACACCAAACACAAAAATTGATAGCCGCTGCAGTAGATAATACGGTAGATTTACCACCATCGACGGCTCAAGAGTTTGGCGCGACAACATACTAGCCTGGCTAACAGATTTGATTTCTTGCTCGCGCAAACCGCCGGGAGTATACAGTGCGCCGACCCACAGCACTGCCACCAAAATTACAGCGATGCAAAAATAACTCAAAACATAGCGATATTTATATAAAGTATAGTCCGCAGGTTTACGCATACTAATTATGATTATATCACGCGAGAGGCTATTCGTGGCGCTTATCAAGTGACATGAACCGCAGGCGCTCTGGATGGAAGTATAATTGAACTTTGCCGACTGGACCATTACGGTGCTTGGCAATGATTAAGTCGGTAATATTGGCGACATCTGGATTGTCTGGTTCGTAATAGCCAGGGCGATAAATAAACGTAACAATATCAGCATCTTGTTCGATACTTCCCGATTCGCGCAGGTCAGCCAGCTGCGGAATTGGCGGCGTACGGCTCTCGACCGAACGGCTAAGCTGGCTAAGCGCTATCACTGGTACATTCAGCTCGCGAGCGATAATCTTCAAGCCGCGGCTAATCTCGCTAACTTCTTGGACGCGATTGCCGTTGTAATTACCATTAGCCTGCATCAACTGCAGATAGTCGACGACAATTAACCCGAGCGTTTGATTATGCGCGATTCGGCGGGCTTTGGTGCGCATACCGAGAACGCTAAGTGCTGGCGTGTCATCAATATAAATCGGCGCTTCAGCCATTTCGCCCATAGCTTCACTAATCTTTGCAAAGTCGTCGTCACTGAGATTGCCAGTACGAATATTCCAGCTGTCAACGCCAGCGGCATCGGCCAGCATGCGGTCTATTAGCTGCTGCTTACTCATCTCGAGGCTAAAGAACAACACTGGCAGTTTAGCAATAGTCGCCACATTGTATGCCAAGTTAGTCACAAACGCCGTCTTGCCCATAGCTGGCCGGGCTGCCAGGACAATCAAGTCGCTGCGCTGTAAGCCGGCTGTCATATTATCGAGATCTTGGTAGCCGGTACGGATACCGCGCAGCTGGCCTTTATTGCGGTGCAGCTCTTCGATGCGCGAAAAACTCTCGTCGAGGATAGTTTCAATACTGACCAGGTCTTGCTTAATCGTTTGGTCAGAGACGTTGAATAGCTCAGCTTCGGCTTTTTCGAGGATTTCTTGGGTTGGTGTTTCTTCGTCGAATCCTAATTCGCTGATTTCGCCGCTAGCTTTGATCAGGCGCCGGCGGACAGCTTTCTGAGCAACGATTTCAGCATAGCTAGCAGCGTGAGCAGCCGTAGGTACATAGTTAGTTAGCTCGGTTAAGTACGTCGAGCCGCCAACTGTCTCGAAATTATCCGTTTTCTTGAGCTCCTCGGTTAGAGTCAAAAGGTCGACCGGCTTGTGCTGCTCATATAAGCGCATCATACTTTTAAAAATCAGCTGGTGCCGTTTGTCGTAAAAATCCTGCGGTTTTACCGTCTCGCTGACATCTGCTAGCACGTCGTCGTCAATCAAAATTGCTCCGAGCAAGCTCATCTCGGCGTCGATACTCTGCGGCGGTATTTTGGCAGCGACTTCTTTTTGCTTGGCCATTACAAGTTCACCTCTTCTCCTCCGCCCATAATATCAAGAATAGCGGCGGTTTGGCTATCTTTTGGCGGTTTTGGCTTAGCACTGACGATAATTTCACGGTCAAGATTTTGCGCCTGCAGAGCGCCAGCAAGCACTGGCAGCGACTTTTCGATTTGATTTTTGGCAAATTTCTTACCAGCAAAAATTGTTAACTGCTGATCGTCTAATTCGTAGCCGCTTTTCGCGAGATAACTGTAGGCGCCAGTGGATTCTGCGTGAACAACCTCGAGAAACTTTGACCAGTCAAAATTAGCTGTTTGATTTGGCTGGGCATTTTTCTTCTTTTTTTGCGGAGTATCGCTAACTGGCTGCGGCGCGTAAACAGGCGCTGGTTCGTTCACGGCCATTGGTTGCGCTGATTCCGGCTGCGCTGGCGTTGACTCCGCAGGAATATCAGAATTAGAAACATTTGTATTAGAACCAAGCGCTATCAGCAATTTGACATACGGCCAAGCGGTTTTCTGATTTGACAATAATTTGTCGGCCAGCGGCAAGCAATTAGATTTATTGATGATGTCGCTGCGGATTTCGCGCAGTAATTGCTCGCTGATAGCATTGGCTGGCACGCCTCTATGCTCAAGCACGCGCAAGGTATCGGCGATAGTTTGTAAATCGCCCGCACAATAAGCCTCTATCAGCTGTCGAACCTCAGCTGTACTTGCTAAGCCTAGCGAATCTTCGACCATAGCGGCAGTAATTTTCTCGCTGCTCAAATTTCGCATTTGATCTAACAAACTAATACTATCGCGGAAGCTTCCCTGCCCATAGCGAGCAATTAGCTGCAGGGCGTCGTCGTCGATAGAAATCTGCTCGGCATCAGCAATAGTACGCAGATGCGCGGCAACTTCGTCTTGGCTAATTGTCCGGAAATTGAAGCGCTGAACACGACTAAGGATCGTAGCTGGCAATTTATCGGCGTCAGTGGTTGCTAGGATAAACACAGCGTGCTCGGGCGGTTCTTCAAGCGTTTTGAGCAGTGCATTGAACGCTGATTTGCTCAGCATATGAACCTCGTCAATAATATAGATTTTTTTGGGAGCGCTAACGGGCGCAATCTGAACCTTCTCACGCAAATCACGGATGTCTTCAACTGAATTATTGCTGGCTGCATCAATCTCGATAATGTCGAGATGAGTTGATTCATCGCGGTACGGCAAGCGATTGATTTCGTGCGCCAGAATCCGCGCAATTGACGTTTTGCCAACGCCGCGCGGCCCAGTCAATAAATAAGCGTGCGCCGTCGTTCCGTTAGCGATTGCCCGTTCTAAAATCGCCGTAATATGCGGCTGACCGACAATCTCGCTCAGCGACCGGCTGCGATATTTCCGATATAAAGCCTTACCCATTTGTTATATTATAGCGCAGAATCAGCGATTAAAATAGCGAAGCTTGAACTGGCGCTAAATCTAGCTGCTCAACAGTACGGCTAATAGTCATATCGTATCCGATATATTTTTTGATTGGCGAGAAAATAAAGCGGCTATTTTGCTGCATAATTAGCATACCACCAATTAGCCCTGTGAAGCGGCCGGCAATTTTTGGCTCGGTTATTTCCGTTAGATCATCGCTTTTTGGTTCGGTAGTTAACATGTATGGCGATAAATTCAAGAACTCGCTGTTATCAAATTTAACGCCTAATTGCTCTGCGATTCGCTGAATTGTTTGATGTAATTTCTGCTCGGCTAGCGTCGGATCGTAATGCTCATTTGCTAGAATTGTTGCTTTCTTGCGCAACTGCACACTCTCGCAAAGACCTGGCAGCCGAGCGATCTTCGCTTCGTATTGGCGAGCGATATTAGCGCTAGGAAACACCTCAAGGATAGCGGCATTGCGGGCACCTTGCTCTAATAATCGTGCTAGTTTGCGTTCAGCATAAGAAATGCCAACCTTTATCACCTCTGGCGAGAAATAAGCTAAGTATAAGATATGCGGCTGCTGATTCAGCTCAGCCTGCTGTTGGCTGATATTGGTAGTATTGTAGAATGCTGGATTGAAGCCAGTCTTTTGCTGGCACTCTGGACATTGCTCGTATTTATCATCAAGCTGGCGGTCGCCAGGACAGCGATGGCATTGCTTAGCTGCCAAATCGTACCAACCAATACATTTTTTGGTGCTAGTATCAAATGACAGAGTAAATTCGCCTTGCGGCTGCATACGCCAGAACTTACCGCCATCATCCATGACGCGCAAATACGGCAAGTTACTATTAGGATCGTAGCTGACTCGCGTAAATCGAAAAGTTCCCTCGCCTAAATCATGCATTAATACCCCTATTTGTGATGATCCAAACTTATAGATTATAGAGCTGCTTCAACTGCCGCCCAGGTAGCATCAGGATTGTCTTCTGGCACAATGATAGTAACCTGATCGCCAACATTGATACGGAAATAGGTCACGCTCGCCAGCAAAATCCGATATTCTTTGCCTTGCGCTTCAACATAGTAAGCGCCGTCATGCTGCGTAAGCGTACCGATAACTTGCTTGCGGGCAACCGGGCCAATTTGCTTGTAAATGAAACCACCATCATCAGCGATAGTTAGTTTGAGGATATCGCCCTCAACTAGCTTAGACTTGCTAGCGTAATTAGCTGGTACCGGGTAATTTTTGCCATCCGGGCCGACCATCGTCTGGCCGTCGAAAACGCCCTCGATAACTTTGCCCGAAACATCCTCGCGGCTATTAGTTGGCATCACGACTTGCCCGTCTTCGCCCATTATGCTAATTAGTAGTTCTTTGGCGGCAGCCAAATTAGTCTCGGCGTCTTGAATAAGCATCTTGAGCCGCTTGACTTGTTTCTCTGGTAATTCTGACATACTAGTCTCGCAATCCTTTGTATGTTTTTATAATATCATTCCAATTATAACGCATCAGGATATCACGTCAACCCTTTAGGCTATCTTTCCACAAGTTTAACAGATATGAACGCAAAGTCGTTGTAAAAATCGTCGACCGCTTCAGGCATACAAAAACGCCCCCAAATTTTGGAGGCGTTTTCTAAAACAATACGATCGTGCGAATCTGGAAATATATTCGAGATTAAGCGACTTCGACGGTAGCGCCAGCCTCTTCCAAGGCTTTCTTGGCAGCTTCGGCTTCGTCTTTGCTGACTTTTTCTTTGATTGGGCTTGGCGCGTTATCAACCAAAGCTTTCGCCTCGCCGAGGCCAAGGCCAGTTAGTTCCTTGACGGCTTTGATGACGGCGACTTTTTGGCTGCCAGCGTCTTTCAAGGTGACAGTAAATTCAGTCTTTTCGTCAGCGGCGGCCGCACCAGCGTCAGCAGCTGGACCAGCAACGGCAACTGCGGCAGCAGCTGGCTCGATGCCGTATTCTTCTTTGAGGATATTCTTTAATTCATTTACTTCGAGAACTGTCAATTTAGTCAGCTCTTCGGCAAGTTTCTTTAGATCTGCCATAGTAATTCTCCTTGTAATTAAAACTTTTTTAATTAGATTGGTTGCTTAAGCGGTTGCTTTGTCTGCCACGCCGTCCAGCAATGCATGCAGATTGCCAGAAAGCGCGTTGGTAACGTCGTGCACCGGACTGAGCAGTTGTGCCACAGCCTCGGCGATGAGCTGATTCTTGCTCGGCAAGCCAGCCAGAGCTACCACATCGGCAGCGCTCTGAGCCAGGCCTTCACCACTGAATCCAGCGACTAGTTCGACGCTAGGATGAGTCTTTGCAAAGTCGTTAAGGACTTTAGCGGCCATCACCTCGTCGTCGCTAGAAACAGCATAAATTAGCTGGCCTTGCAGCGCAGAAGTATCAGTCTCTTTGAACGTCTCGCTAGCAGCAAAAGCTACGCGCACCAAGCGGTTCTTGACAACTTTGACGACCACGCCATTTTCGCGAGCAGCTTTGCGCAGCTCTTGCAATTCAGCTACGCTGGTGCCCTGGTATTTAGCCACGGCAATAGCTTTTGCGCTGGCAAACAACTCGCTCATCTCTGCAACCAAAGCTTGTTTCTTATCTTTGGAAATTGCCATTGATAATACTCCTTTGGTTTATTTGATATTTATGCGATCGTATTGTTAAGGGGCGACATTCGGCGAGCAACAAAAAACTTTGGCGCTCGCCAAAGACTATACTACAGGAAAAGTTGATTCCCTCGGCGGCATATTAAGCAGAATTGCTCCTGCGGCCGCTGTCTCTGGCAATGTCTAATATCTATTATAGCAAATTTTGCTGCATTACACAAGAGCAAATGCTTGACATATTTAGGCGTTTCTGGTACAATAGAAATTCGTGAGAACGAAGACAAGCCCTGGTGTTTATACAAGGGAATGTAATACGCTTAACCCTGCTGACAAGCAGGGTTTTTCCAGTCAACAATATCCAGAGAAGTATAATTCAAACGACCTAGTTGACAGTCTGGCTATTGATTATCTAAGAGCAGCCTCGCGGGAGCGTCCTGATCTGATTGAGCATGCTCATAGAGTTTATGGGTTAGTTAAGGCTTTTGCCGGCGATCTTATGCCTGATACGCGCGATGCAATCATGCTGCATGATATCGTATCCCGATTCCGCAACCCAGACGGAAAATATAGCCAAGAATCGCGCGACGCTGCCGGACTAGCACTATTAAGATACTTTACCGACCCCAGAATCCCCCATGATAAAGCACGCTATATGCGGGATATCTTGTCAGATTTCGACAAGACTGAGGTGGCAGCTGGCAGACATCGGAAAACATTAGCCGACGAAGCCGCCGCAAGCTTGCCAGACGAGAATAATCGCCGCAAAGATATAGTCAGCGTCATTTCCGATAGGTACGAGGGTGTCGTCCCCAAGGAAGCTTGGGCTATATCAGAAGCACGTATTGACCCGGAGTATATGAAAGACTTCTTGAAAACTGTAAACATTGAGTCTGTCATTATCAAAGCCTGCGAGCTAGTTGATAATTTGGAACACCCAACGTCCAGGCGAGAGTCTGCTCTGTTGCAAGATGTCTTAGAAGCGGAATCGTTCTATGCCCCTCTGTGCGAAGTGCTAGGACTAGAAGCTTTAGGCTCGAAACTGCTAGGCCTGGCAAAACGTATCCGCCTCGAAAAGTTAAATAAGTTCGATTCAATAAAACAAGCAAGAGACATGCTATTCAACATAAAAACAGTCGGAGTCAGGCGCATACTGGAGAATATTTTCGGAGACGAATACGACGTCTCGCTCGTAGTGGGTCCTGATTATAGCGGAGAATGTCCTGCTGAAGTCGGCGAATTCGCAGCTCAACTACCTAACGGCTGTCTGATTTCTGGCAACTACCGCTTGAAGACTATCGGCTCGCTTGCTGATAAATTAAATCGCAGCAACGGCGATATGCCTATGGACCCATTTGCCATGATGGATATCTCGCCCGATAAGCAATCGTCGGCGAAAAATTTTGCTGAAATGGTGAAAATCCTTTCCAACACGCCAAATATTGAATTGCAAAAAGCACCTAGTAAAAAATCCGCCCTCTATGTCCAAGGCACTGGCGACTATGTCGAGATAATGACTCAAGCCCTAGCCGAAGCTGGCGTAGATAAATCAGAAATCGAAATAAAACAGCAAACCGAAGCAGATATTGAAAAACGCGGCTACAAGAAGATGGAGGTTTCGAAAGTAACGTTTATCGTAAGACAAGAACATCCGTACCAGCCTGGCGAGATAGTTGATATTCCTATCGAATTCCAATTCTTGACTATAGACGAACGCCGGCGGTCGCGAATCGGCGATATTGCGCACATTGCTTACAAGTATATCGATACCAAGCTCAAGAAAGAAGGCTACTATGAGTTATCTGATGACGACCCTAGAAAGAAAACCCTAGACGAAGAGGCTCGTAAAACGCGCAAATTATTTGTAGGAGTACTAAACGACATCTACGACCGTATGAGTCGCTTAAATCCTGACAGTTACGAAACTAATGGCCAATCAGACGAAGGCGGCGAGAAACTATTCCACGAGCTTAAACATCTTTTGCAAGAGCTGGATATAATTGAATTATAGCTGCTGAACAATTGATTGAATTTCAACGTTTATTTGCTCGGCTGTCTTGTAATAACCATTGCTGTAACATTCTATGACATGAGATGAAGGCAATTTGCTAGCAATTGTACGATAAGCGGCATCAACACGTTTTTGAAAATTACTGCTGCGCGATTCGAAAGTATCTGAAGTATCTACAATCTGGCCGCGCTTAGCAATCCGTTTTCTGCGCTCGTTTTCGTTGTCGAGAGCCAAAATAATAATGAAATCCGGCTTCATGTAACGTTCGTCTGTAAAAAGTTTAGTAATTGCCATAATATGATCCGTATTAACTCCCTCGCCATAACCTTGATAGGCTAAAGTTGAAATATAGTTACGCGCCGAAATGACAACAGCGCCGCGATTTAAGGCTGGCGCAATTTTTTGTTGCCATAATTCGCGGCGAGCAGCACTAAATAGTGCTAAGTTAATTTCAGGATCGCGGGTTAGAGCGCCGTTCTTGATTAGCGAGCGCAAGTAGCTAGCAATGGGCGTGGTTTTATCTGGGTCGTCGCTGCCGGGCTCCTCTACGATTATCACTTCCCGGCCTTGCTGGCGATAGTAATCAGCTAGCAATTCAGCTTGGGTTGACTTGCCTGTACCGTCGTTACCCTCGATGACGATATAAGTACCGCTCATTACACAATCTCCGGCCTTTACAGTAATCCTTTGCTAAGACCAGCGACAGGTTGCGGCAATTCTACCGGCGAGGCGTAAGCTCGCGGCAACAGCATCCACGGCCGCCAGGCAGCTTTAACAGCAGCAAGGTCAGCGCTAACATCAGCCTGGTAATTACCAGAGGCTTTGGCATATTCGGTAGCCACTGGTCCGGTAGCACTAAAGACAATTTGCGCTATACGATAGCCAACTGGCAGCACAATGTACTCATTTTCGTTGAGATTATGAACCTCCATAGTCCAGCGGTTAATATAGCCTGGATCACCCCAACCAGCGCAGTAGCAAGCCGAGATGCCAATACGGCCAGTAGTACTACGAGCCTGCATACTGGTAGTACCTGGCGGCAGAATGCCAATAAATTCATGGGTATGCGCCAGGATTCGCTCGTTTGGCCGCAAGACGATGACCGGATGATTGTCATTAATACCTTTGATGCTATCAATGCCAGCGACACCTTGATCAGTAATTCGACAGCGAACTTCGCGCCACGGTTTAGCAATTTTGTATTCACCAAAGTAGCGCCGAACGTCAGTTTCGTCGAATGGATTAAATAACCTTTCCTTCCCCTGAGTGCCAGCTCTATAAAAATAATAGCCAAGCGTTACATCAACACTGCTACCATTGATACGCGCTGGCGCTGGGTCGCAAACTATATGACCATCTGCTAGTGCTGCTGCAATTTCTCTATCGCTATAAATGCTAGTTGGCTGCGATAATTTGGTCGAATCTGTTCTCATGTCTTTTCATTATACATTCACCGCTACCGCTTACACAACTAGCCTGTGATATGATTAAGTTGATGGAACACGATTATAAAAAGCAGTGCAGCATAGTAGTCGCCTACGATCGCCGGCGCGGTATCGGCATTGACAACAAACTGCCGTGGGGGCGCAGTTTGCCAGCAGATTTGCAGCATTTTCGCCAATTAACCACTAGCGGTACAGTAATTATGGGCCGCAAAACTTATGAATCTATTGGCCGTCCGCTACCGAATCGCCAAAATATCGTATTAACTCATTCCAAGCTGGACGGCGTCGCGACAGCTAGCTCGCTAGAAAGCGCTCTGCAAATGGCAATTACAGATAATATATACATCATTGGCGGCGCAACCGTTTACGCGGCCGCACTCAAATCAAATGTGGTAAGTAAAATATACGCTACAGAAGTCGACGCAGAACTTCCAGCGGATACATTTTTCCCCGAGCTTGACGATACTTGGCGTAAAACATCAGAAGAATCACATGCTGCTGATAATGCTAACATTTATCCTTATATATTTGCGATATATGAAAAGTAGTCTTGCCATGCAACAATATTTAGACTGAAATTGGCGCTTTGATAGCCGGCCATGGATCGTAGTTTTTTAATTTGAAATCATCAAGATCATAATCATCGATTGATGGTTTTGGTGTGATATCGAGAGTTGGTAACGGACGCGGTTGGCGTGTCAACTGAAGTTTTGCTTGCTCGAGATGATTCAAATACAAATGAACATCGCCGCCCATCCAAACAAATTCACGCGGCCGCATATCAACCTGCTGTGCAATTATCATAGTCAATAATGCATAGCTAGCAATATTGAATGGGACGCCCAGAAATGTATCGCACGATCGCTGATCAAGCCGGCACGATAACCAGCGCCGCTGGTCGGAGTCATTGGAATCAGCGGGTGTGGTATAGAATTGAAATAACATATGGCATGGCGGCAAAGCCATGTTGCCTACTTCGGCAGGATTCCAAGCGGTAACGATTAGCCGCCGTGAGTCTGGACTAGCGCGTAGTTGATTAATAACGTTAGCAATCTGGTCAATATGTTCACCATTAGGTGCTGGCCATGCCCGCCACTGCGCGCCGTAAACTGGACCGAGATCGCCGTTCTCGTTAGCCCACTCGTCCCAGATATGAATTCCGCGTTCTTGCAGCCAGTGCACGTTGGTATCGCCACGCAAAAACCAAATCAACTCGCCGAAGATACCTTTGGTAAAGAGCTTTTTAGTAGTAAGTAACGGAAAGCCCTCGCGCAAATCAAAACGCATCATATACCCGAAGATACTGAGCGTACCAGTACCTGTCCGGTCACGCTTTTCGACGCCTTCTGCTAGAATACGGTCAAGTAAATCAAGATATTGTCTCATCCCTACCCTCCTTCTAAAAATAGAGCGAGATACTAGGTCTCGCTCTGAAATTATATGGGTTTATTTTGCTTGATAATCAACTTTGATACCGGGGCCCATAGTAGTAGCTACAGCAACCGATTTAATGTAAACACCCTTGATAGAGGATGGTTTCTGCGCCTGCAAGCTAGCAAAGAAGGTATTGACGTTTTCAAGCAATTTTTCAGCACCGAAGCTAACTTTACCAACACTTAAATGGATAGCAGCCTGCTTGTCAACACGATATTCTACCTTGCCAGCTTTGGCTTCTTCGGTAGCTTTGGCGACGTCGGTCGAGACAGTACCGCTCTTCGGGTTCGGCATCAAGCCTTTCGGGCCGAGCAAGCGAGCGTACTTACCAAGCTTTGGCATGTAGGCCGGCGTAGCGATTAAGACGTCAAAATCAAGCGTGCCCTTGTCAAGAAGTTTGACGATAGCCTCATCGCCAGCAATATCAGCACCAGCTTTTTTGGCTTTGTCAGCATCAGTGTCAGCTGCGAAAACAGCTACCCGGACAGTCTTGCCGGTACCGTGAGGCAGGACTACGGTCGAACGAATATTTTGGTCGGCTTGACGCGGATCGACGCCTAGACGAACGTGAACTTCAACGCTAGCGTCAAATTTGCTCGGATTGGTTTCGGTAGCAAGTTTGATAGCATCGGCGAGTGTGTAGGCCTTGTCTTTTTCAACTTTTTCGGCAGCCTGGCGGTAAGCTTTGCCGCGACGTTCAATCAACGGACGAACCTTTGGCGCTGGGCCTTTTTTGACAGCCGCTTCAGCGTCGCCCTGTGGTGTAGTGTCGCCAGCTTCTTTGCGAGCTTCTTTTTCAGCTTTAGCTTCAGCCTCTTCGATAGCTTTGGCGCTGCGCTTACCAGCTTTGGCAACTGTCGCTTCGCGGACTGAGTGCTTTTCAGCGGCAGCAATGGCCGTTTCAATCTCGGCTATAGTATTTTTTTCGCTGACGTCAAGCTTGAGCTCGGCAGCTTTTTCTAATAGTTCGGCTTTTTTAGCCATCAGATATTTAATCCTTTCTGTGGTACAAGCGACTTGACGTCTCCCAACATTGATTTAATAAAACGTCTACGATTATACCAAAAAATAACTAGAAAGTCCACCTAATTTTCCAGAGGTAGTGTAGCATTACCACTATAAAATTATTGACCAAAATACTACGTTTTGCTATGATTGGTCTCATGTCCTGTGAAAATTACGATTAAAACAATAATAAGCCAGGACATAAATCCACGAGTATTTGAAGTTTAGCCTATCCGTGGGGGTATTTAACTAAGGAGATAATTATGCGTTTATACGGGGTCTTGACGACACTCGGTGCCGCTGGTGCAATATGCTTAATAGCAACACACCCAGCCTATGCCGAAACGAGTACGGGCCGCTCGCTACTACTCGCACAGCAAAATAAAAATAAATTAACGATCGCAAGGAGAACACCGCTGCTAGCTACCCAAAACAAGAAAGCCTTGCTAGCAAAAACCGACGAAAAGCAAACTAGCGGAGTTGATGACGATAAAACCAAAAAACCAACGTCTACACCAAAGGGCAAATCTGACGAGACAAAACCAATTGAACAATCAACCTACGCGATAGTAGCCGCAGGCGATAGCTTGGCGTCAATTGCCGAAAAATACAATACAACCTGGACGCGTATCTTTGACGCTAACGAGTCGCTTAGTAACCCAAATGCTATTGATATAGGGCAGAAGCTGCGAATTCCTAGCGCAGAAGAGGTCTTGCCAGACCGCTCGTCAGCTATCGTTGCAGCGCAACAAGCAGCTGTCAGCTCTAACGCAGCAGCGCCATCAGCTCGGACTTCTACAGTTACTACGCGATCGTATAGTTCAAAGCCGATTAACTCGTCAAGCTACTACGTCGGCAACGGCATGTGGTGTACCGATTACGTTCACAGCCGCCGCCCAGACGTCGCTGTATACGGCAATGCTGGTTATGGTTGGATTTCCAGCGCTCAAGCTGCCGGTAAATCAACTGGTAGCGCCCCGCGCGCTGGAGCTGTCGCGGTAACAAACGGCCATGTCGCTTACGTTGAGTCGGTTAATAATGACGGTAGTTATACTGTTTCAGAAATGGGCTGGAATTACCGCGCTGGCAATTACAACAAACGTACAGTAAGACCAGGTACATTCGGACAATTCATCTACTAAATAATTATAACTAGTAGAATTAGAAAAACCGCTACATACGCTAGCGGTTTTTTAATTTAGAACAGACAAATTACCCGCGTAAAGACTTATCCGCAGCCTCAACTAGTTCGCGCACAATCACTGCATAATCGTCATACACGCGAAAACCTGCAGCATAAGCGTGCCCGCCGCCGCCGAAATATCCAGCTATCTGCTCTGACACTGGCATATTACTGCGTAATTTCCCGGTTAATTTACCGTCAGGGTAAGTTTTGATAGCGCAAGCCACTTCAACCCCCTCAACTAAACGCATTTCGTCAAGCACTAGAACACTCGGATTATACTGATCGCTATATTTCTGGATTTCTTCCCACGGGATATGAATTATAGCTAATTTACCATCGAGCAAATATTCGATACGTTCAATTAAGCGGCCTTTATATGCCAAAATCTCTGGCGACTTTTTCATAAATTCGCGGCGTCGTTCTTCAATAGCTGAGTTGCTAGCACCGAGCGCAGTTAATTCGCCAGCGACACGAAACGAGTCGGCTGTGGTATTTTGCGTTGTTAAGCCTAGGCTATCACTCATGATAGCAATCAGCATATTTTCTGCAGCTTGCGGATTAATTACCCAGCCAGCAGTATGCGCTAGATTGTAAATCAGTTCGCCAGCTGCAACTACCGGCTGGTTGACATGGATAGCATCAAAAGTCAGCGTCGAATCAGTTGCGTGATGATCTAACACTATAACGGGATGCGTCTCAAGAAAATGACGCACACCTGGTATACTTAAACTTTTACTGATTAATAGTTCAGCATTAGTATCAACGATAATTGCTAAGTCAGTATTCGTGTCAAAATCGCTAGTTATTCGATCCCAACCGTGAATGTAACGTAAGTATTTCGGGGTATCAACTGGACAGTGCAGCTGAACGCTTTTCCCGAGATCGCTTAGAATTTCTTCCAAGGCTAAGCTGCTGCCGATACTGTCACCGTCAGGATTTTCCGCTTGGACTACAACAATTTTCTGCGCGTTATTGATGGCGTCAATGGCTTTGTCAAACATCACCTAATAGTATAGCAGCAATTAGCCAGCCTCGCACCCGAATTAGTCGAATAAACTCTGTATAAAAAGAGTATCTTACGGCTTCTTATCAAGAATGATTAAGTGTTCAATGTGCGGCGTACGCGGGAAAAAATTATAGCCGCGATGCCAGGCAATTTGGTAGCTTTGCTGGAGTAGGGCGACGTCGCGGGCTTGGGTGACAGGATTGCAGCTGAGGTAAATGATGCGTGGCGGTAGTTTTTGCAACAATGTCGCAATAACGTCAGGATGCAAGCCGGCGCGCGGCGGATCGACGATGACGATTTCCTTGCCTGTAATATAATTGAGAGCTTGTTCGCTGGGGGCGAGGACAGCGCGGGCGTCGGTGCGGCCAAGCTCAGTGATGTTGCGCTGCATTTCGCGGACAGCATCGGCGTTGACTTCCACCAGCGTGACGTTGCCGCCGCCAATAGTCAGGCCAATAGTGCCGACGCCGGCGTAAAAATCGAGAATCGGCTGGTCGGCAGCGAGCGGCACCCCGGAAAAAATCTGGGCAACTTCACGTGGGTCCCGGATTATTTTCTGGTGGTGCCCGAGCTGCCGACCCGAGTGTTGGCTATTGCAATCATATGGCACCCACTCCTTCATATCGCGCAGCGCCTGCTCGTAAACCGGGATATTGACTTGAAAAAAGCCTTCGCAGGCGTAGCGGAATGGTATGCCAAGGATAGCATCAGTCAAGGTGGTGTTACCGAAACGCGCCAAGCGCTCGGTGATGCGGCTGGCTGGCGAGCGCGGATCGGAATAGATAATTTCCCCGCCCTGAGCCGGTAATCTGGCGGCTTCATCAGCGGTAATTATATCGGGCAAGCGATCTTTAATATACAACTGCCATACGCAACTTCCCGATTGATCGCAGCGGATGAGTAAGGTTTTGAGCTGGCGAGCCGCGACGCGTTTATGGCGCAGTAAATCGCGGATCGCCCGTGCCAGGTTATTGATTGCAGGGTGCGCCAAGCTCGTGCCATCAACGATAATCTTACCCTTGCTGCCGCGGCGAAAAAATGCTAAATCAAGCGTGTCAATAGACGACTCTTCACGGTCGCTATCCGCGTCTATATCTTGGTTATTATCAGAAAATAATTCGGGACCCGAGACAAGCCCAGATTTTTTCTGAGATACCGCTCGGGATACCACCGATTCGCTGTACCAGCTAAATTCAACTTTGTTGCGATAACCATATGCGACATTGTCGCAATAAATGTCAATCGCCGCCGGTAGTGTGACATTATGCAGTGTAAAGGCGTCGTCGATCAGTTGCCTTTTGTACGCCTGTTCAATCTCGAGTGGCATGATTTGCCACGGACTGGTTGAAAGATAACTATCCGGATCGCGCGGCTGGATGCGGTCGGGGCTTGGCGAGATTACTTTCTCGACGATCGCTTCGACGAAGTGCGACTTCTTTTTGGTAATGCGGACAGTAACCGTCTCGCCGGGCAATCCGCCCCATACGAAGCATTTGCAGCCATCGGCCAGCGTCCCTAGCGCTTGCCCGCCGCCAACGATTTTGTCAAGGTGAATAGTCTCGAGTGACTGTCTTTTCATCATACATTATTATAACAAAATGAAAGATACCGTTTGACATAGATCACGAAGACTATCCCCGCAGCAATAACGCATACCTTTCCAACGACCAAAATTATGACGCTAGCAACTTAACAGTGTGGCGAGCGATTTCGACGCCTTCATCTGTTGGTATGACAATTATCGGCTTGCTGACTGCCGCTTGCGAGATGCTAGTGAACTCGGTCGGGTTAAGACATGATTTGTTACGATTACCGTCAAGTATGAAGTCGAGGCATTCCAAGTGAGCAACGATGCGCCGGCGCAAATTCGCCGAACGTTCCCCTACCGTGCCAGTAAATACCAGCAAGTCGGCGCCGTTCATGGCGACCACCATGGCACCGATAGCCTTATGGACACTGTGAATCAAAGTCATCAGCGCTAGATGAGCAATATGGTCGCCATTAGCTTCGCGATCAAGAATTTCACGAATATCGCTAGTTCCGCTGAGTCCGAGTAGTCCACCCTTCTCATCAAGATAGTGCTCAAACTGATCATCATCGAGACCAAGTTTAGTTTTGAGCGCCATAGCAGCAGTGTAATCAATCGAGCCAGTACGCGTTGCCATAATTACCCCCTCTAGCGCCGAGTAACCCATGGTATTGTCGATACTGCGCCCGTGAAAGACTGCACTCACCGACGAGCCGCTACCCAAATGACAGACGACGACCTTTGGTGGTAATTTGCCGCGGTTCCACAGCTCGTTAACGGCAGACGAAACTGATAAA
Source organism: uncultured Candidatus Saccharibacteria bacterium (assembly GCA_937959535.1). Taxonomy (GTDB): domain Bacteria; phylum Patescibacteriota; class Saccharimonadia; order Saccharimonadales; family Saccharimonadaceae; genus Saccharimonas. The sequence goes on along the minus strand of CALGPW010000012.1, from coordinate 66,904 downwards.
CCATGATAACCAAAACGCTTAATCTCGAAGCGATCAGCGTCTTGCAGATTGATACCATAATTCCAGGCGTAGCTCGGCTTGCGAGCGTGAAAAGCACTATCCGAAATTAGCGCCACTGGTACAGTCGGCAGCGACGAGCGCAGAGCTTCTAGCTCTTGCAGCGTACCGGAGACGTGAATCGGGTCAAGCGGCAGAATATCGCGTATATGCTGGACAACGTCATCGTCAACAAGCCTGTCTTTGAGAAAATAGTTGCTCGGCGCAACGATCCGCAAGCCGATCGCGCGAACGTCGCTAGGACTTTCTAGTAAATGTTCGCGGTTAAAAATGCCATACAGATGTGCGGCCGACTGGGAAATGTCAGCAAAACCAAGCGGTACTTGCCGCGTATCGCCGCCAGTACGCAGCGTCGCGATTAATTCGCTGCCGCTCTGCTCGATATGTAACGCGGCAACTTCTTTGAGCTTGTCGTCGACCAGCGCGTATTTGCGGCTAGCGCTGCCTGGATTTGCGATTAGTAGTAATGACATTCCCCCACCCTTTTCTTTACGTTAATTTGTTTGCCCGTGCCAGGCTTCCTCTTTTGCCTCGTCTAGTCCGCGTGCTGCTGGCCACACCCAGGCGTCGATTTCTGGCAAGTCAACGCCGTTAGCCTTGATATAAGCAGTATTCTCATCAATCTTACCTTGGTAAATCGAAGCTAAGTGCTCGGCCTCCTCAAACGGAACGACGCCATTGCGGCCCAGCTGGCGGAATGCAGCAATCGCCAAATCATAGCGGCTGGTTTCATTGCGAACATGCATATCAAACGGCGTGGTCGTCGACCCGATCTCTTTGTAACCGCGAATATCGAAGCGTGTCGAATCGACAGCATAGTTAAAGAGAATCGATTTGACTGTCTGCGGATAGCCATGGAAATTGAAGATAACTGGCTTGTCGTCAGTAAACACCTTGTCAAAGAACTTTTGGTCGGCAACGCGACGCAACGTACCAAAGCCAACAGTAGTCAGACTCGAAACGTTAACGCAGCGAATTTTAGCGTTCGGGCAATGCGTTTTGATAATATCAATAGCTGCCATAGTTTCTTTGGTCGGATAATCGCCGCAAGCGGCCATAACTAGATCAGGATGTTCATCGCTAGCAAAATCCCAAACCATCAGACCAGCATCGACCTGTTGGCGAGCCAGTTCTGGCGACAGCCAGCGCGGCTCGAGAGTTTTGCCGGCCACCAGCGCGTTAATCTGGCGAACGCTTGACAGCATATGCTCTAAGCAAACTAGCGTGACATTACCGTCCGACGGGAAGTAAACATCACTGAAGTTACTCTGGCGGCGTAAAATATCGTCGATAAAGCCAGGGTTCTGATGACTAAAACCGTTATGATCTTGGCGCCACCCGCTCGAAGTTAGTATATAGTTAATACTAGGTATAGTGCCGCGCCACTCGACGTTACGGCTTTGGGTGAGAAACTTAGCATACTGGTCAACCATGCTGCCGACGACTTGCAAAAATGCTTCATAACTAGCGAACATAGCGTGGCGACCCGTTAGTACGTAGCCTTGCATTAAGCCTTGCATGTTGTGTTCGGACAACATTTCCATGACTCGGCCATCACGCGACAGATCCTTGTCCCACTCCATGATCGGCCATTGCCAACTGCGGCTAGTAGCCCGGAATATCTCGTCAAGCTTGTTGGAATAGGTCTCGTCTGGACTCATGAAGCGGAAGTTTTTATTATCAGCGTTGAGACGAAAGACCTCGGTCAAGTAAGCGCCAGCCCGGCGCATACTGCTAGAGCCAATAGTGCCAGGGGTTTCGGCATCTTCAGCGAACTGCTCGACATCTGGCAGCACCAGCGGCCGATAAACAGTTGCGCCGCCACGAGCATGCGGCGACATACCCAAGCGCTTCTCTAGCTGTTCAGGCAAGATATCCTTGACAAAATCACCAAAACCTGTCGCTTCGTTGAATAGCTCGTCAAACTTATAACTCTTGAGCCACTGGTTCAAGATTTTGAGCTGCTCGGGGTCGGATTTCGCTTCGCTAAGCACTGTCTGGTGTGCTAGGCAGTTACCTTCGATTTTGTTACCCTCGACAAATTTCGGCCCAGTCCACCCCTTTAGTGTCCGCATAATGATCATCGGCATGCGCGGCGCTTCTGTGTTCGTACTAGCACGAATCTCGGCAACCAGATTGTGCGCCCACTCAAGCGCGTTTGCCATTTCGTCGTGCGGATCGACGCCGTCCTTTGTAGCGTCAACAATGCGCGGCTCATAACCGTAGCCGCTAAAGAGCGTCATCAGTTCGTAATTACTCATTCGGCCAAAAACAGTCGGCGCCGAAATCTTATAACCGTTGAGGTGAAGGATCGGCAACACCACGCCATCTTTGCGCGGGTTAAGCAACTTATTGAGATGCCAAGCGCCAGCCGTCGGCCCAGTTTCGGCTTCGCCGTCACCAATCAAGCAAGCTACCGTCAAATCAGGATTATCCATCGCTGCACCATAACTAGTGCTGAGCGCGTAACCAAGTTCACCGCCCTCGAGAATCACGCCCGGCGTCTCGGGATTAGAATGACTCGGAAAACCGTACGGCCAGCTAAATTCGCGGCACAGTTTGCGAATACCATCCAGGTTAGTCTCCATCGACGGATCAAAATTAGCAAGCGTACCTTCCAAAAACAGATTAGCTTGCAATGCCGGGAAGCCATGCCCCGGCCCCAGTACAAACATCATGTCCTTATTATGTTTCTTGGCCGAATAGCTGAGATGCGCGTAAGCAAAGTTAATACCTGGCCCGCTTCCCCAGTGTCCGAGAATCCGCGATTTGATATCGTTAAAAGTTAATTCCTTTTTCAGCAGATGATTTTCTGCCAAAAATATTTGCCCCACCGTCAGATAGTCTGCCGCACGCAAATATTGCTTTATCGAGTGTTTTTCGTGTGCATTCATAACTTTATATTATAAAGGTTATGGTAAATATTGCCAACTGATTAGCCGCTTTTTCGTGGTAAAATCACATTATGAGACGCCAAGTCGCCACCCATTCGCAGCATTTTTTGCGTAATCCACGCTTGATTGCCGAGCTGATAGGCCACAGCAACATACGCCGCGGCGATTTGGTAATAGATATCGGCGCTGGCAGCGGCGCCATTACGGCAGTGTTAGCACGCCGATGCCGGCAAGTTTTAGCATACGAAAACGAACCAGGCACTCTCAACAAACTACAGCAAAATATGCGCCGGCACAAAAACGTCAAAGTAATAGCGCAAGATTTTCTGCAAGCGAAATTACCAGATGAACCATACAAAGTTTTTGCTAATATTCCCTTTCACTTGAGCGCCGACATAGTACGCAAATTAACTAGCAACGACGAGATACACGCACCGCGATCAATTTACCTGATCGTCCAAAAACAATTCGCGCAAAAAATAGTACTGAGCGACTGGCACTTTACCTCTCAATTAGGCGCACAGCTAGCTCCATGGTGGCAGGCGCGAATCCGCCGACCGCTACGCCGCACAGATTTCACACCGCCGCCAGCAGTCGATACCGTGCTGCTAGAGCTGAAACCGCGACCCGAGCCGCTCTTGCCTACATTAGAACGCGACGAGTACCAAAGTTTCGTCACAAAATGCTACGCCTCGCAAAAAGCCTTCGCTGCCGTACCACGCGCCAAAGCCAGCATCAACCCTGAACGCAAACCGTCAGAATTGACTCCCGAGGAATGGGTGCGACTGTACAAGCTATGATATACTTAAAGCGTAAGCTTTAAAATTAGCATCCTTTATGAAAACGAGACTCGTAAGTATTATCACAGGAACTATAATAGTTTTTACATTTTTACTACCGAATGCTGCTCACGCAACATCAAAGTACGACGCTTTGACTGATAAACTTACTACACCAACCATGATTAACTATACGTCTATGTATGGTAAAACATGCGGCTCTACTACAGACGACTACGCGAATAAATGGCTATGGGCGTTTCGACGACAGCAATCTAACGACCGTGAAAATCATCCAGCAGCAGTCAAAAGTTTAGAGACAGCTATTTCTTCGGCTGATGGGGCATATGCTGTAGTGTATGAACGCGTTGACAATGATACAGGCAAATCGTATCGCATACACATATACTGGACAGAGCACGATAAAGAGTCCTTCGAGACTATATTCTCAGACATGTGGCGCACTGATGGCAGTATAGCCATTCAAAGTAAGCCTGGTCATTACAAACGCCTCCATTACGCATTAGTATCCAGTCCATTGATTCAAAAAAGTACACTTTGTACACCCGAATTCATCTGGGGATATCCTGATTTTGACAGACAAAGCGTATGGATTCATACAGATTCCGCTAAGAAGATCTTTGTATCTACGTTCGACACGACATACCCCGACGGATATACAGGCAGACAGATTCCAAGTAAAGATCCTGCGCTGACCTGGAAACCAACATCATCACACTATGATGATTTGATGGAAAAGATAACAACCGACAAGTTGATAAATTATATTGATAACTATTATGGCAAAACATGTGGCTCGCCAGCTAACGATTATTCTAACTCGTGGCTGAAAGCTACCGAACGGCAAGGAGCTTTTTATCGTAGAGATTATTACAGCAACTATATGAGGAGTTTGAAAAAAGCTATGGCGACGGGTGCTTACGCAATAGGATATCAGCAAAAAAATAGACACAATAACACCTCTAACCCATATTTTATAACCGTATATTGGGCAGAAAATAAATCAGACTTTAAAATAAGATTCCTCGGTGAGTATCCAAAAAGAGAATTATATATTTGGCGTAATCGTGGCGTAACTAGTAAACTGTATTCTGCTGCTGTAGGCAGCCCAGCCCTAATTCAAGCTGCTGGCAATTGTGAGGTAAGTTTCCTTTGGGGAAATAATACGAATGAGGGTACCGCCAATCAAGCGTTCGAAGAGTATGGCTACAATATGAAACTTTTCAAATCCACCTTCGACGTCGAATACCCCGATGGTTATCGCGGCATGAAAGTTCCAGGCAATCCGACAAAACTCGACTACTTAGCACTAGGCGATTCATACTCTAGCGGCGAGGGCGATACTGAAAAAAATAGCGCAACCAGGCAAAAATACTATCGCCAGCTAACCGACGTTAACGAAGATAAAAAGCAAGGCATACCAGGAGAAAAGTGCCATATCAGCACACGTTCGTATCCGTATAAATTAGCGCAATATATGGAGTTGAAGCAAACAGGCACTAAGCAATGGGACACAGTAGCGTGCGGTGGCGCGACCATCCATGACTTGAATGGCAGCAATTCTGGCGGATACGACGGACAAAATGACCGACTAAGAGACTACGCTGACAAAAACACACTGCAGAATATGGCGCTCAACGAGATAATCCCAGGACGCGTCAAGCAAATCGAGTTCGTAAAGAAATACCAACCAAAGGTGATTACGCTGACGGCGGGCGGGAATGATGTGGGGTTTGGTAAAAAGATTCAATCTTGTATCGACCCGCGAGTTAGTATACTGACATGCGATTGGGCAAAAAATGAGATGGATACCCTGGGGTCACAAATTAAGGGTCAATTCGATCAACTTGTCGAGTTGTATAAAGAACTAAAAGCGGCAAGTCCTGGTTCAAAGATATACGCGATCGGATATCCACAGTTTATAACTGATGCGGAACCAGCCGCATGTGGACTGAATGCCGGAGCCATAGATTTAGATGAGCGACGAATGGTCGTCCGCGCCACTCAGTATATGAACGAAGTAATCGAAGCTGCTGCGCGCAAAGCTGGTGTAAAATATGTAGATATTTCACAAGCACTGAACGGCGGCAAGATGTGCGAGAAGCATCAGATTTACATGACAGGCATAGTAGGCTTGGGTGAGCAAGAAAGTTACCATCCAAACAAGTTTGGCCACACTGTGATATTTGTTGAGATAGCGAAACAGCTGAATCACGAAAGTCTGTTGACTTATAGCAAATACCCTACTGCTGGCGATGAATCAGTAAATGCACCTTCATCAATCTATTTTGACAAAGGTGCACCTTCGTCCGTGAATACTACAATGCTAGCAAACTCCAAACCTTCAAAAGGCAGTAAGCAGAAAGTTGCGCTGGCAAAGAACTCACTGCAACCTGGTAGTTCGGCTCGTGTCGAGATTCGATCTAAGCCAGTAGACCTAGGCAGCTATACCGTGTTGAATGATGGATCTATGAAGGAAACGATAACTATCCCAGATAACATTCCTACCGGCTATCACACTCTATTTATCTATGGAAAATCCGCAAGCGGCGAGGATATCAAGATTACTCAGACACTGCTAGTAACGGGTAAAGATAAGGAAGATCTTGACGATGATGGAGTAAAAGACGCTAATCAACCATGTGGAGCCTTTTTGAAACCTTCAGGGAAAGACGAAGACCTTGACGGTATCGATGACGCCTGCGACCCTGAAATCACCGACCCGATTCTCTACACTGCTCGCAATGGTAAATCAGAGTTTAACGAAGACGAAGGTAAAATCTATGTCTTTCGCAATACTAGAGCAGCGAAATTAACAGGTGTAAACAATGACTATATTGACAAATCAAGTAACAAAGATAATACCGAAGCACTCATTGCCAACAGCCTAACAGAAGATACTAAAAATCTCTTCTTTAGTAAACTTATCATCATGAAAGAAGATGATAAAGAGAATAATATTCCAAAAGATACACCTATAATTTTATCCAAAGACATGAATGATAAATGCTATGCCTTAAAACCAGAAGATTATTTATCACCTGCTCTAAGCCCGTATGATAAGAATTATAAATCACGTAAACTAATAAAGTTAAATAAGCTGCCGAAGGGGGTGGGTTGTGAAGAATAAGAAAAATATCGTCAGAAGAATATTTCAATATAGTACAAGCATAACCATTGCATTGTGGTTGGGTTGTTTTCTTCTTGGTTATTCCACTAGGCAGACAGAAGCTGTCTTTAGATTTGGCCTGATCGCTATTGTGTTTTTATCTTTTTCCACTATATTTGCTACTAAGAGATGGTGGCAGAGGGCTATGTGGATTGTCGTCTTCCTGATATTTTTGATAATCTTGGTTTTCTGGGTAGGATGGGATCGGGCGCAATTTCAATTTTGATAATGCTCTCTATTTCATCGACGAAACCTGCGGGCTAGTGCTTGAGAAACTGGTTGTTATGAAAGAAGATGGCGGTAATATCACAAAAGAGACGCCAATTATTCTCGCAAAAGACGTAAACGAGAAGTGCTATGCTCTAAAACCAGAAGACCACCTATCACCAGCACTCAAACCAGAATCAAACAGCTACAAGCTACGAGGATTAATAAAATTAAATAGACTACCGAAAGGAGGTGAGTTGTGAGGGATAAGAAAAATATCAGTAAGTTTGTTCAGTGTGTAACCATCGCTGTTATTATATTTTGGGCGTATAGTTTCTTCATCGCTTATCTCGTAACAGAACATACATCAAATTTTTACAAATATGTAGAAGGTCTAATAGTATTGTTTGCATTTGTTAATGCGGTGATAGTTAAACAATGGTGGCAGCGTGTTGTTTGGATAACTATTGCTCTTTTATTTGCAATAAGTTTAATCTATTGGATTGGTTGGGATATGAATAGCAATATACAATTTTAGTGGTATTTTATATATTAAAGACTGTAAACAAATAATATACTAACAAAAAACACTACCCTTGTTACTCCCTCCGTTGCTTTAATTCTACACAATCTAGTGCTGGTTATGTAGTCTTGCGTGTGGTATAATGAAGTGCAGCTCACGTGATGGGTCGTCGCCAAGTGGTAAGGCACTGGGTTTTGGTCCCAGCATTCGCAGGTTCGAGTCCTGCCGACCCAGCCAAATTATGCAAACGAAAATATCATAAACCGCTCAGATCTGGATAACCTAAGCGGTTTATTTTTATGAATCGTATCAACATTTAGCAAGTTCATAGTTTGCTTTGTTTTATTGACGCCACCCCCAAATACCATTAGTATAATAAATATGCGAAAAGTGTCTCTGCCGAGCATATTGCGGTACAAGAAATCTTACTTGCGGCATGATATCATAACGGCGTTATTGATAGCCGTCGTGAATGTTCCCAATGCGTTGGCTTTTTCGGTAATCGTCGGACTGCCACCTGAGACTGGCTTATATACGACAATTATTGGTGCGCTAGTATTTGGGTTGTTGGGATACTCGCATCGATTGGTGGTTGGCGCAGATTCAGCGACGGCCATTCTACTGGCGTCAGGTGCAGTACTAGTGGCGCAAACAGGTACGCCAGAATATGTTAATGTGATCGCAGCGATGACGTTACTATCAGGCGTTCTGCTACTATTGCTGGGATTATTCAAATTTGGCTTTTTGGCAGATCTGGTGTCGCGGCCAGTGATGATTGGTTTCATGGCAGGCGTAGGAGTACAGCTAATTGTTACACAGATACCAGCTCTACTAGGCTTGAAAGCATCAGGCGGTTTCTGGAGTCATTTAGCGTCAATTACCGCGCAAGCTGATTCAATCAATTGGATGACCGCTACGCTAGCACTCTTGGTGCTGGGTGTAGTGTTGTTTTGGCGATCATCGCGAATACCGAGCGAACTAATCGGCATCGCTATGGCCGTAATATTTGCAATGGTATTTCATGTCGATGCGTACGGCGTAGAGTTTTTAGGTTCGCTACCAAGCAATATGCCAAACTTAATAGTGCCCACGGTGTCGCTCGAGATGCTAAATACAATTATGCCAACCGTATTATCAATTGCGCTCGTAGTACTAGTCCAGAGTTCCATGACGGCGCGTTCCATTGGTAGCGAACACGACGATAAAATCCAGACCAATCAAGATACGGCAGCCCTTGGAATAGCCAATATTGCTTCAGCTCTATTCCACGGCTATACCGTTAGCGCCTCGCCGCCACGCAGCCAATTAGCCGACTCGCTGGGTATGCGTTCGCAATTGAGCGGTATTGTTGCCAGCTTAGCAATGATGGCGTTGATCGTTTTTGGCGGTACTTTGTTACACTACGTGCCGCTAGCAGCACTAGCAGCGATAGTTTGTACGGCAGGTTTACGCTTGATTCGTTTTCGTGAATTGCATTATTTGTGGGCCGTTCATCATGAGGAGTTTATGATCGCGCTAGTTGCTCTAGCTTGTACGGTACTATTCGGCGTACAGTTAGGTATTTTAGTAGCGGTAGCAGCCTCGCTGATGGAACGATTACGCCGGCAGTACCACCCTGATGACGCTGTGCTGCTGCGCGATGGCGAGCTGTCATCATGGGCGGCTGATCGGGTAAAAGATAAGATAGGCTCTTTGCCAAAAGATACATTAGTTTATGCTTTCGGCGAATCGCTTTTTTTCGAGAATATTAATTATTTCGCTGAACGATTACGGCGAGCTATTCATCGCGCTAAACATCCAGTAACATATGTGGTGATTGACGCCGGAGCGATTGACGATATCGACTATACAGCGGTTGAAGCGCTCAAACGTTTGTACCGCGAGCTTGGCGAAGATGGTATCGCGATTGCTTTTGCGCACGTGTCACCGGGATTGCGCAGCCAGTTTGATATCTATGGCATTACCGATATAATTGGCAGCCGCAACATTTACACAACATTGTCTCTGGCATTGGCGCATCAGAAACAGGCTTCGGCAATTGAAATGATCAGAGACCTTAAAATCGCTAGCGATTCGTATATCGTGGTCGGCGGCGCCGTGCTTGATATGATGCATTTGCGCGATACACCTAATGTTGATTTAGTAGTATCGCGCGAAGTTTACGACCGTTTCGCGAGCAAGAAACATTGGCGTGAGGTGACACTAACTAGCGGCAAGCGAATTTTGGTACATGAACAATACAATCTGCTAAAAAGTTGGATGGGTAATTCCTTGACAGCATTACAGCGAGATATGCAAACCATTGATGGGATACCCGTGGTCTCGACCGACCGGCTGATTGCTGCCAAACGAAAGATGGCTCGTCGTAAAGATTTAGCTGATTTAGAGCTATTGCGTGGACACATCAAGCGCCGGAATTAATTAGCGAACTTTTTGTTTTTCTTGAGCGGCCGTTTAAGACGCTTGGTAATTCGCTGAAGATTCGGTCGCTTACCAAAGAACTTTCGCCCTACCCATTTGTGCAATTCGATTAAGATAATAGGTATGATGAGCGCGGAGATGGTCACCAAGAGAAGATGTGTGTTACTTACTGGCGTAATATGCAGCAACCGTCCAAGCGGTGTAGCTAGGGCAGCAATCTGCAGCGTGACAGCGATGATTAGTCCAACAATGAACGGTGCGTTCCGCTTGCGCAGACGACCGATCAATGATTCGTAATCACTGCGCGCCTCGATGGCGCTAGCCCACTGTGCGGTTACCAGCGAGCAAAAAGCAATTGTCTGAGCATAGTCAGCACCAAAGCGTTGATTGAAATAAATATAAAATCCCAGCGTCATTGATGACATAATTATAGCAATCAACAATATTCGCGAAGTCATAAATTTACTGAGCAGCGGCGCGTTAGCGCGTTTTGGCTTCTCTAGCATATTCCGAGGCTCGCCCGGCTCCAGTCCAATCGGAATCACCATAGCGCTATCGGTAACTAAATTAACCCATAAAATCTGCACAGGCGCTAGCGGCAGCGGTAGACCAGAAATCAATGCGCTCAGCGACACAATAACTTCGCCGAGGTTAGTCGCTAACAGATACGTCACCATGCGCTTGATATTAGCATAGACAGTTCTACCCTCGTGAATAGCCGAAACAATTGAGCGAAAGTTATTATCAAGCAAGATAATATCGCCCGCATCCTTGGCGATTTGCGCCCCCGCCCCCATAGCGACGCCGACATGAGCATTGGTTAGCGCCGGAATGTCATTGACGCCGTCGCCAGTCATGGCAGTGATATTATCGCGCTTGAGTACTTCAAGGATGCGATGCTTATGCTCGGGCAAAACGCGCGCGCAAACACGGATAGTACGCAACCTTTCAGCTAGTTCGTCGTCAGATAATGTAATAATCTGCCGGCTATCAAAAACCTGGTTGCGATGCTCGACCAAGCCAAGCTGCTTACCAATATGATAAGCTGTCTCGAAGTGGTCGCCGGTGACCATACGCACGCTGATGCCAGCGGCTTGCGCGCGAGCAATGGCGCCTTTGGCTTCTGGCCGCAGCGTATCTGCCACGCCGACAAAACCATCAAAAACCAGCGGCATATTATCTGGAATACTTTCAAGCGAATCAATTGGTTTATTGAGCGACGCATGCGCTAGCGCAATTACCCGGAAACCAAGTCCAGTCAGATGATGTAATTCAACTAAAGCTTTCTCGCGTTCGCCTTCGGTGATATCACAATGGTCAACGATTTTCTCTGGTGCTCCTTTGACAGCTAGAGCATACTTAGCGCCATCATGCCGTAAATTGCCGCTCATTGCCATTGAGTGTTCAAATGTAAATTCCCGCAAAGGCTGGCCAAGTTTGGGAGTCGTTTCGGACGAGTTAATAAACGACGCGAAGGCTTTATCAAGCGGATCAGCAGTTTTTCTCTTGTTTAATAGAATACTAGCAGCAAGTGTCTGCAAAATACGTTTTTCGTTGTGGCGCGGGTGCCAAATTTCTTGAACCGATAATTTGTTGCGCGTTAGCGTACCGGTTTTGTCGGTAGCGATAGTCGTGATGGCACCGATTGACTCGATCGAACCCATAGTTCGCACCAATGCTTTACGGCGAGCCATCCGACGCATCGCTAATACCAAGATGACTGAGATGGCGATTGGTAAGTTCTCGGGTACTGCACTAACACTGAGAGCAATCACAAAGCGCAAAGCTTCGCTCCACTCAACACCGCGAGCTAGCGCCAACCAAAAAGCAAATAAAGCAATGCCCAAGATAACAGCCACTATACGCGTGATAAGCCTATCGATTTTCTGCTGTACAGGATTGACATTATGGTCGCCAGACGATAAATCGCTCAAACGGCCAAATTCGGTATCATTGGCAGTAGCGGTTACTATCGCCATGGCAGTACCGCCAACGACAAATGAACCTTGAAAAACCATGTTGGATTGTTCGTAAATTTCGCGATCGCTCGGCAGGATAGCGCAAGTTTTTTCGATTGGTAGCGATTCGCCAGTTAATTGCGATTCATCAACACGAAAAGAGCGCGCCTCTAGCATGCGGGCATCAGCAGGAATTTTATCGCCCTCATCAAGGATTATCACGTCGCCTGGAACTAACAGTGTCGCAGCGATCATCTCACGCCGCCCTTTTCGCAATACCTCGACTTCAGCCACAGACTGTTTTTGCAGCGATCGCAAAATCCGCTCAGTCGAAAACCGTTGCACATAATAAATAATCGCGTTCACCGCCATGATAAAAATAATCAACCCAGCATCAAAATACGACTTGTGCCACAAACTAACAATTGCCGCCACTATCAGCACTGCCATAAAAACCGACTTGAACGGCTCAACAATTTTACGCCAAAGCGGGTCAGACTTAACTTTGATCGTGTTTAAGCCGTAGTGACGCAACCGCTCATCGCTCTCAATATCAGATAAGCCTTTGGTGGTTGATTCAAGTTCAACTAGCGTTTCTTTAATGGTTTTATCGTAAAAAGCCATAAGCACATTATAGCAAATTTTAGTTTTTAACAATAAAGCGCTATACTGAAAATATGAAGGTTAAAATCGAGATAGACACTATGACATTCGTACGTTTTTGGCTGGTAGTAATCGGCTTTGGGTTAGCAGGCTTATTAATTTGGAATGCTCGTACAGCGTTAGTAATTATTGGAGCAGCAGCATTCTTAGCACTAGCTCTCAATGGGCCAGTCAGTTGGTTGGCTAATAAACTGCCCAACCGCAGCCGAACCCTCAGTACAGCTATCGCTTTTATCGTTATTGTAGCAATACTAGCGGCAATTCTGTTTTTGGCAGTGCCGCCAATAGTTCAGCAAACAATTAGCTTTTTACAAACTCTGCCCGATACGATACGAACAATGTCGGCACAATGGAAGGGCTTTGGTGCTATAGTATCGCGTTATCATCTAGAATCGCAGATTGATCAAATGGTTGTTTCAATACAAGGAAATGCAACGTCGTGGCTGGCAAACTTTGGACAGAACTTTCTCAGCGGCGTCGGAACAACAATGTCGCTAATCACCGAGGCCTCGCTAGCGCTAGTTCTAACATTCCTAATGCTAGTCGAAGGACCGCGCTGGTCACGATACTTCTGGGGATTATATAGCAACGACAAGCGAATGCAGCACCATCGAATCATCTTCCGGCGGATGAATGCAGTAATCTCTGGATATGTAAGCGGACAATTGATCGTTTCGGGTTTAGATGGTGCTTTTGCCGGCTTGACAGTATTTATCTTGAGCCAAGTTTTTCCAGCAGTACCAGCAAACATTGCTTTGCCAACGATTGCTATCATGTTTATCTTGTCGCTGATCCCAATGTTCGGCGCAGGAATTGGCGGCATTATCGTCTTTGCATTACTGGCAATTAATAGTATGCCAGCAGCGATAGCTTTTGGTATTTACTTCATCATTTATCAACAGATTGAGAACAATGTAATTTCGCCAACTATTCAATCGAAGCGTATTGAACTTTCGCCGCTAATGGTTTTGATGGCGGTAACTATAGGGCTGTATATGTTCGGTATGGTTGGCGGTATTATCTCGATACCGATAGCTGGCTGTGCCAAAGTGCTTGCAACTGAATATATTAAGGTCGAACGCCGCGAAGAACCAGCTGCCAAACCGACAAAGCTTGCTCGCCTGCTCAAGCGTGTTCGCCGCGAAAAAAGTAAACCAGAGGCAGCTAAATCAGAAGCTGAAGCCTAGTAAAGGATTGGCCTAGCCAGCTCACGCCATTCAAAAAGAATCTTTTAAACACTTGAGTCTACTCTGGTTTTTCGTCAGCATATGCCCATAAAGTATCATGTGCAGTATCTTTGACAACTACGCCATATTCATTGAGCAGCTCATCGCGTAATTCATCGGAATCTACCCAATTCTTGTTATCGCGAGCACGGCGGCGTTCTACCAATAGCCGCTTACATTCGTCGTCAATGTCGGGAGTTGAATCCAACAGCTCAAGCCCCAATGCCGCATCAACAAACTCTAAAAATTCGATTAATCCAGCTCGATAGATTTTCTGCGGTGGTTGTTTGTCGAGTTCAGTTAAGGCTTTATCGACAATAGCTAGCGCCCGTGGCGTTTCTAAGTTATCGTTTAACGCTTCTTTGACAGCGCCAATAGCCGCGCTTGGCGAGAAATCATGTCGTAAATCGTTGTTCTCGGTATCGCTATGTAAGCGATCGTGAACTTGATGTCGTAAACAAGCCACGTCGCGCCAATGTTGCAACCGGTTGTGCGCTGCCTGCAAATTCTCGAATGAAAAATTACCTTCGTTAGAATAATGTCCCTGCAAAATAAACATTCGCAAATCCATCGCTGAGAAACCATGCTGCTTTAGATCATCAAGCGTGTAGCCATTACCGAGAGATTTGCTGATTTTGCCGCCATTAATCTTCAGGTGGTTGCAGTGCAGCCAAAAGTTCGCGAACCTTTGGCCAGTTGCCGCTTCGCTCTGGGCGATTTCGTTAGTGTGATGCACCGGGATGTGATCAATTCCGCCAGTATGAATATCAATTGTCTTGCCGAGCAAGCTCATGGCGATAGCCGAGCATTCCAAGTGCCAACCAGGAAAGCCCATGACTGGCTTATTATCTTCTGGTGGCGTATCTAGCAAATCAGCAGGCGTCTCCCACTCCATATCGCGTACTTTGCCCTTCTCGGTAAATTTCCAGAGCGCGAAATCCCACGGCTGACGCTTCTCACTATTAGCATCGACGCGAGCGCCAGCTTTTTGGGCGCTCAAATCAAGCTGTGCAAAGTCGGCGTAACGCGGAAAAGTACTAGTATCAAAATAAATGCCGTCACTGGTTTGATAGGTGCAGCCGCGCTGTTTAAGAGCCCGCAGCAAAGAAATCTGCTGCGAAATGTAATCAGTCGCTTTGGCTATATGCGTCGGTGGAATAAGATTGAGCGCTTTCATGCCGTCAAGAAAATGTTGCGTGTAGTATTCAGCGATTTCCCAAGCAGTTTTTCCATCGCGACGAGCGCCCTTTTCAAGCTTATCCTCACCTTCGTCTGCATCACTAACCAAATGTCCAACATCGGTTATATTCATCACGCGATCAACCGTATAGCCGTCAATTTGCAATGTCCGAACTAGCGTATCCCAATAGATGTAGGCTGCCCAGTTACCGACATGCAAATCATCGTAGACAGTCGGTCCGCAAGTATATAAAGTCACTTTATCAGACGATAGCGGAGTAAAATCATCAAGCCGACGCGTCAGAGTGTTGTGGAGTCGTATCATTAATTATATTTTACGTCAAAAATGAGTATTTTTGAAGAGCGCTATTTATTCTAACCATTGCTTAAGTACTACCGCCTGGTTAAACTCCGCATCCTTAGCGCTATACAATAGCGTAACGATTGGATGACTAGGCCAGTCATTTCTCGCCTTGATAGTGGCGGGATTTTCATCTAATTCTTTTGTATAACGTTCTGAAAATTCTGTAAATTTTTCTGGATCATGATTAAACCATTGGCGCAGCTCATCGGTTGGCGCGATTTCTTTAGCCCACTCGTCTAGCGCCGCTCGTTCTTTACTTATACCGCGCGGCCATAATCGGTCAACTAGCACGCGGTAGCCATCGTCCGATTCTGGCGATTCGTAAATTCGTTTAATTTTATAAACTGTCATGACAATACCTCCTTAACTATCGTTTGTAGAACTGGAATAACGTCCGATTCAAACCAGAGATTACGTTTGCGCCAACCAATATTGAGCGGCGATGGATGAACCAATGGAAAATAATCTGGCAAATACATATTGAAGTCCGCCACAGTTGCTGTCAAATTCTGCTTGGCGCAGTGATCAAGATAATATTTTTGCGCATACGAACCAACCAAAATTGTCAATCGCACATTCGGCATCTGCGCTAGCAAACGCGGATGCCATTTCCTAGCAAAGTCCAAGCGCGGCGGCAAATCACCGTGCACTCCCCTGCCTGGATAATAAAAATCTATCGGCATCAGTGCAAAGAGATCGGGATTGTAAAACTGCTCATCCATCACGTTCAGCCATTGCCGAAGCAAACGACCGCTCGCATCATTCCACGGCTTTAGCGTTTGCTGAGCAATTCGACCTGGCGCCTGCCCGACCAGTACAATTCGCGAACTTGACGAAGCAGAATACACAGGCGACCAACCTCTATTAGCAAAATTAGCATTCATTGGATCGGCTGCGATCTGGTCATATAAAAGCGGTTTAGTATGTGACTTCATATATTATTAATAATAATCTTATCACATCCACTTCGTCAGCTTTAGCCTAATTTCTTTTCTCTACCAGCCGAGCAATTCAGTAAAACGCTTCTGCATACTGACACATTCGCCTAATTCAATGCTCGTCACTGGTATGTAGATACCGCATGAAAGCAATAATTCTCGCATTTCGTCCTGCTTATCGCGAGGAACTTCTATGTGTGAAATATTTGCAACGCCTATTCGTTTATCAGCGCGTACTTCGTAATGACTCATTGGTTTTTCTAGTTTTAATTGCGAATCAAGACTCCTAACACCAATTAAAATTGGATAATTACTCGAAATATCGCTACCCAGACAGAAGATATCCCACACATCGCGTGCCTGCTTATTCACTTTCTTTCCCCAGGTATTATCGCCATTTTCATCATGCGACAATGTACGCCAAGTTTTCCAACGGCGCAACATCTTGACCCCATTGACCGTAAATAGTCGCGCATAAAACAAGCTGTAGTAATACGATGTCCAAGTCAGAGCGTCGCCATAGCGATTTTTCTCTTTCCAACCAAGACCATGCATGTCAGCATATGATCGCGCCACCATCCGACTTCGGCATAATGAAACCGAGTGTACGATATGCCGATCACTGCCGCCAAAAACTGCATACACATCACGAGATGGCTTGAGGCCAGCAATATCGCAAAAACTTTTCATCACGTCAACGACGCTATCCTTACCATGCTGCCAACGACCAGTACCATGCCAAAGTTGAGTATCTTTCGTTAGTTTTTGATATTCTCTTATCTCAGAACTATCAAATGAAAGTAAATCATTTACATTAATTATTTTCCTTTTAGCGATGGTATCTAAAGCCTTTTCAAAACGAAACAACTTACTTTTGTAAATAATTAACATTAGGGTATGGTGCGGTAAATATCTTAGCGATCTTCGCACGAAAAGCTTTTGATAATTATTACCTTGTGATTTCATATCAAGTATATATGATTAACATTTCCTTTTTGTATTAATAGCCACCCTGGATATACCCAGCATTAACACCGCGCAATGATCTGAGAATAACCCCATTACTATTGACAATCATAGTTGGACCATTAGTCCCAGCGACGGCAATAGACGTATGTGCCTGAGTAGCACGCAAAGCAATATCTGCTGCATGAAACTGCTTCTGCAAATAACCATACGCTGCGTCATTGAGAGTTACATATGCAATATCACTACCACGCAATCGTTCAACGATATCTGGATAGTGCAAATCATAACATATATAGGCGGTTATATATCGGTTATAAAATATACTTATATTCCGCGACATTCGCGGCAAGCCAGTTCTCTCATCCGGCGCTAAGTGTTGTTTATAATTAGTAAGAATAATTTTGCCTGTTGTACCGTCAATAGCAACAACTTTTTTATATACCTTTTTACCAACACGCTCTGTTGTATGATATATAATTAAGCTACGCATTTGCGCCGCAAATTCTGCTACGCGATTATAAGAAGATTTAGGAACTGAGTTCTCTGGCCATACGATCGTTGTAGGTACATTGCGACGGCTACTTGCCGCCTGCTTTGTCATAGCTATCAGGTCCTCTGTATCTTGCTTAGTTGCTGGCATATCTATACCGCCGCGAGTCATCTTTTGTATAGCGACGACAGGATGAATTGGTTTTGCAGGCATATTCCAAACTATATTATTCAACCCAACAAACGCCACAACAATTAACACGCTAGCTACCAACATCTTACGCCAACCGCAGCAAACAAATACACCAGCAATAATCATGCCGCTAAGCAATAGCGCCAGCTCCATTACTATCTCGCCGCCGAATTTACCAAGCCAAACGACACCGCTGTTGTGCCAAATACTATAGCCTAAATGCGGCAGCCACCAATCCTCAGTAATCGGCAATCGCAGCCGAAGCCACGTTAATATCAGCCAAAAAAGAGTGAATAATATCCAGACCGCCAGTGTTCCAATTTTTTTCCTCAAGCCAACAAGCCAAAATAGATTAGCGACCAATGCCGCCCATCCGACGCTTGCCGCAAACGCAACGCCAGGCAGCATGAAAGTATAATACCAATATGTCGTCGGTATCAACCAAGCGAGCGTAAAACACATGCCTACCGCATATGTATACCTTACGGACACATTTCGCAGCAGCCAAAATATTGGCGCCGTAGCTAATATAGCCGGTAACTGCAATATCCAATGGGGCGCAAAAGCAGTAGCCGCCAGTACGCTGCCTGACATTATAGCCAATAGACAATAATAAGCCAGGCTATTATCAGTACACTTCATAAACTATATTATACTTGGCGTTAATATTAATGTGCAATACGCTAATTCTCTACTTTACTAACCCCTTCCAACGCATCAATTAGTGTCTGTTTTGATTTCATACCGACCAGCTCAGCAACTTCCTCGCCAGCAACAAAAATCTTCATATTTGGAATGCCCTGCACGCGATAGTGCATAGCCAGTTCTTTATTATCACTACTGGCATCAATGTCAATTTTAACAACATCAAAGTCTGTCTCGTCAGCGATCTGCTGCAATATAGGCGCCATCGCTCGGCATGGCGGACACCATGGCGCCCAAAAATCGACCAAGACCGGACGCTTGCTTTTTAGTACTTTTTCTTCAAACTCTTGTTTAGTTGTAATACTAATTAATGCCATAATTCCTCCTTCTATTTTTACATTGTTGACATACTCCAGTAATAGCTAAAGGACCATCGAAACAGCAGCCGTCAAGCTGGCGCTCGATCTGGCAGCGCACTGAATCAGGAACTTTGATATCCTGTAAACTATCGCACTCGCTGCATATAAAATGATCGTGTGATTCCGGTGAAAAGTCGTACCGCAAACAGCCCTGTTTTGAGGAGGGCGCCAACCCAATTGCGCCGTCATTATGTAAGCGCTGCGTAATACGATGCACCGTAGTATCGCTAATATCTGGATACGACTCTCTCAACCGGCTAGCAATCTCGGCATTAGTAGCATGCTGCAACTGGCATAAAATTGATAGTATACTATCAGTATATTTCGTGATTCTTCGACTAACTATTTGTGTCATATTTTTATTGTAAATCATTTACAATAAAAATACAATGCTTTTTTACAAAACTTATCATGCTACACTTCTTGGTCATGATTTTCAACAATTAAATTACTGATCAGACCAGGCTATTTTCGCCCGCCACCTAAATTAATTTTACTAGCGAGAACTCTGCTAAACTTCAAGCTACAAAATCGCGTCAAAAATACCAAAAACTTATTTGGCCAGCCAACTACGTATACTGCTTTATTGCGCATAATAGCACGATAGCTTTTCGCGGTAACCACTTCAGGCGTATAGACCCTGAGCTTAGTGAACATAGCCGAGTTCATCATTTGAGCGTTTTTCTCAAAATTAGTCGCTACCGGACCTGGGCAAATCGCCGTCACCGACACGCCAGAACTTTTCATTTCTTCATGCAAAGCTTCAGAAAACGAGCGGACAAAAGCTTTCGAGGCATAATACATCGCCATGTACGGCCCAGCTTGAAACGAGGCAATCGATGCAACATTAACAATCTTACCCTCACCGCGACGATCCATATCTTTACCAAATAGATACGATAGCTGCATCATAGCCAGCATATTAACACTAGCAAGGTCTTTTTGCCGCTGCCAATCGACATCAATATAGCGACCAAACGAACCAAACCCGGCGTTATTAATTAAGATGTCTATATTAATGCCTTTATGTTTAATCTCGTCATAAACTTCTTGAGCGCTATTCTCAGCACTCAAATCTTTAACTATGTAGACCATTTCAACGCCAAACTGGCGCTCTAACTCCTGTTTTTGCTGTTGCAATAGAACTTCGTTACGCGCAACAGCAACGATATTATAGTCATTTTGCGCAAATATACGAGCAAATTCTCTGCCCAAGCCACTGGTAGTGCCTGTTATTAAAACATACGAAATTGTTTGTTCTTGACTCATACCAAGATTATACCTTATAATTGGTTAATCTATGAACTCGAGCCAAAAGAGTTCCTCTAAATCTCGCGTTTGAATTGCCTTATCAACGATCAAACTGCTCACAATATAAATTGCACAAGAGAGGAGATGCTTTTGAAAAATAAAATTAACGATAAAGAAATTTTACGCCTGTTCTGGCAAGTATCTGTACCCTACAGGCGCCGCAGGAATCTAGCGATATTTTTTGCAATTACTACAATCGTTATCTCTATTTTTGTCGGCCCGCTTGTTATCGCAGAGCTGCTTAATATTATCCAGCACAACCAGCTGCAAACTGCTAACAATTTATGGACGCTAATTGTTCTATATGGTGTTAGCGAACTGTGTTCAACGGTGATTGGCTGGCGCTTAGTATTGTACCTCGTCTGGACGTTCGAGACTTCACTACAACGCGATTTACACTCGCGCTGCTTTAGCAAATTAACTAATCAAACAATGTTTTTCCATGCTAATAAATTCGGCGGCTCACTTGTCAGTCAAACCAATAAGCTAAACGGCGCAGTCGAACGTTTTTGGGATACAATTTTCTGGTCGATTTTGCCATTAGTTATCTCCTTAGCTGGATCAATAATCATTTTATCGACATTAATTTGGCAGTATGCTTTATTCCTGTTTGTCTTTTCAATTATTTTTAGTATTGCCGTCTATTTTGGCTCTAGGCCAATGGCTAAATTGAGCGAAAAAGAAGCTAAAGCCAGCAATAAAGTTAGCGGCCAATTAGCCGACATGGTTTCAAATATTCTGGCGGTTAAATCATCTGGCGCTGAATCGACAGAGCAAAAGCGCTTTTCAAAAACGGTCAGTTCATGGCGCAGCGCTAGCCTGGGCACGATGCGCGGTTTCCTGAAAGTTAGTACCGTTTATTCGACCATCAACACAATTATCAAAATTGGCGCAATTGCTTTTGCAGTATACGCCGCTCAGCACAATTTAGTATCAGTAGCATCAGTTTACTTAATCATAACGTATACAGGCAGCGTGGCGCACGAGTTGTGGAACATGAATGGCATCATGCGCAGTTACAATCGTATTATTGGCGATGCTCACGAAATGGTAGAAATCCTTAAAACACCAACAACGCTAGTTGATCGCAGCGACAAAAAACTAAAAATTAAACGCGGCGGCATTGTCATGGACAACGTAACCTTTACGCACGACGAAGGCCAAGGCGATACCTTGTTTCATGATTTCTCGCTCAATATTCAGCCAGGTGAAAAAATTGGCTTAGTCGGATCAAGCGGGTCTGGCAAAACTACCCTCACCAAATTATTACTACGATTTGCCGATATTGACTCGGGCAAGATCACAATCGACTCGCAAGATATTGCTGAAGTTACCCAGGTAAGTCTACGCGAACAAATCGCCTATGTGCCGCAAGAGCCGCTGCTATTTCACCGCTCCGTCCGCGAGAATATCGCCTACAGCCGACCCGACGCGACTGATGCCGAAATTGAAAAAGCTGCTAAGAAGGCTGGCGCCTATGATTTCATCGTCAAACTGCAAGACGGTTTTAACACGCTAGTTGGTGAACGCGGCGTCAAACTTTCGGGCGGGCAGCGACAGCGCATTGCCATTGCCAGAGCGATTTTGAAAGATGCGCCAATTCTAGTCCTTGACGAGGCGACATCAGCATTAGACTCAGAATCAGAAGCGCTAATCCAAAAGTCGCTGGAAACATTGATGAAGAACCGAACATCAATCGTCATCGCTCACCGCTTATCGACCATCGCTAAGCTCGATCGTATCATCGTCCTGGAAAACGGACGTATCGTCGAAGACGGTTCGCACGACCAGCTGCTCGCCAAAAAGCGCGGCGTTTACGCTAAGTTGTGGGCGCGGCAATCGGGCGGGTTTATTGAGGAATAATTACTTCTCGTACATCTCTGCGTTTTGAATATGCCTGCATCTTGCCGTAGCCTATACGAAGTAAAATAACCGGATATTCTCCGTCAATTCCAAGCGTTTTCGCCATTTTTTGGGCGATATTTACTTCTTCGTTTGGTTGATTAAGATAAGCATGGGAGATACCAAGTTCGGTCGCAGTTAACAAAAATTTCTGCAATGTCCGACCAAGATTAACCCACCCGCGTAGCGTATTTCCTTTAGCTGTAAATAGCACCAAGTGCGAAGACGAAGTTATCTTTTTGCGATCGGCTTTGTTTTGCGACTTGGCATTGATAGCAGCAGACATGACAACTTCAGCGATAAAACGCGGGACGTTGGGCGCGCCAAATACAGCATAACTTAGTCCGTCGTGAGTTTGATCTTGGTGTTTTTTATTAAAGCGCATCCAACTTTTTAACTCCGACTTAAACGCCTCATTCTGCATCTGGAGCTCATTTGCTTCAAAAATATAAGCAGCTATATCATTAAAAGCAGTGGTATTCTTTTGGTAAAAATGGATCTCAACATCCTTTTCAGGATGCACAGACTGTAATTTATTTAATATTTCCGACGGGATTTCTTTGCCGCTGTAAACGCTTCTGTTGGTTTGCCGTCTGTCGATCTGAACAAAAAGCGGATCAGCTTCTACGGATCTTTTGGTAAGCGATACAGTGATGACTCCTGTGCCGTCATCCACCGAAACGGCAGCTTTATAGCCTTTAGAGTTTGCAGCTAGACAAAGATTCTCGGCAGCACAACCCAAACTAACAAAGAGTTCCCGGTTGGACGGATCAACCGCGGGAAGTTTTCTGGTAAAATCAGGATGAATTTCAATTGACGAATTTGTTTGTTTGAATAACCATGGCTGAGTATTGTGTCCAGAAGGAGCTTTTGTGGCTTGCGCCACCAAAAAATCAAAATCAGACAATTGTACATTTGCGTACGATTTATTATTATTTTTCATTTACTTTTCATCCCCCTTTCAGTTAGTATATCACAAGCAAAACAACCCGCTTTTTGCGGGTTGTTTATTAAACACAATGGCATCGCCTTAAGCGGAAGCCTTTTTGCTCTCAGACGAGCTCTCTTCGCCAGCGACTTCGACCTGCTCGGCATCGGCGGACTCAGCCTCGCCAGCCGCCGCATCGTTGGCAGCTGCTAGAGCGCTCGGCTCATAGACGTTTGCCACAACCAAATCTTTTACGGTAGTATCGTCGTCAGCCGTGCCTTCGCGACCGTCGTCGCTATCGACCAGCTCAACACCATCCGGCAAAACAATATCGCCCACGGTCACGCGGTCGCCTTCTTTAACAAGACCGCTCGTCGGCGCTTCCAATACTTCTGGTAGATCCATCGGCAAAGCCTTGACCTTGATCTTCTCAAGCGCTTGTAGCACCACCAGGCCGGCACGCTCCGCCTCGGATTCTCCTGTACCGCTCAAACGAATCGGCACCTCGGCAATTACTGGCTCATCAGCACGGACTGCATGAAAAGAAATATGACGAAGAGCATTTGACCTAGTCGGATATGATTCAACATCCTTAATCATCGCTATACGCCGCTCGCTGCCTAGCAACTGGATAGGCGTATGTTTGCCAGCTAGTTTATAGACGCGCAGCACTTCGCCAGCTTCAGCCTGAATCGGCACCGCTTCCATACCCGCACCGTAGACTACGCCTGGCGTAATTCCTTGGCGACGTAGCGTCTTAACTTTTTTGCCAAGCACTTCGCGCTTAGCAATCTTCAGAGTAATTTTTTCTCCCATTTCTCTCTTCCTTTCGTTAGATACCTTTCCGGAGGGTTACTATTACTTCTCTATTATAACATGTTTATGATAATGATTCTAACCAAGCTGGTAATTCACGATATCTCCGATCCGTTTCGACAATAAATTTTTAGACCCAAACCTATTCCATTAGCTGGTGCTAGAAATTTGTGCTATAATCAGCTCTAGCATGGAAGCCTTTATTAATTTGATTATTCATCTCGGCGTGCCAATTATCTTATTGGTAGTTTTCGCTGAGTCAGGTTTATTAATCGGCTTTATATTTCCAGGCGACAGCTTGCTATTTACGGCAGCTTACATGGTACAACAGCATATTTTGCCAATCGATATTCATCTATTCGCTATCCTGATATTTCTGGCAGCCGTGCTAGGCGATAGCGTTGGCTATAGTTTTGGACATAAGGTCGGCCGCAAATTATTTGAAAAAGAAAATTCGCGTTTTTTCAAGAAAAAATATTTAGAGCAAACTGAAAAATTCTACGACAAGCACGGTTCAATTACTATCGTGTTGGCTCGTTTCGCGCCAATCGTCCGAACTTTTGCGCCAATCGTTGCTGGTGCCAGCAAAATGCATTACAAAACATTTTTGGTTTTTAACATTATCGGCGGATTCTTATGGTCATCACTGTTTGTTTATCTAGGCTATTACGCCGGTGAATTACTTACCAAAGCAGGCGTTAACATCGAGGTTGCTGCGCTTATAATTATATTCCTCTCTGTCTCGCCGATGATTATTCACGCGCTCAAGAAACCATCAAACCGCGCGGCTCTCAAAAAACAGTTCCAAGTTTTATTCTCAAAAACCAAGACGTCCAAACGGAAAAAATAACGTAAATCCGCAGCGAATCTTTCATATGGGATTAGTCTTTTAGTCTTTGCAAAGATTATCGTTTATAACAGCTTCTGTAAGTATTTCCCAGTTTGACTTTCTGGATTGTTTGAGACGTCTTCTGGTGTGCCAGCAGCAACCACTCTGCCGCCGCCTTGTCCGCCCTCCGGGCCCATATCAATAATCCAATCAGCGCATTTAATGACTTCCAGGTTATGCTCAATGATTATCATACTGTTACCACCATCGACTAATTTTTGTAAAATCTCGAGCAATTTGCGAACATCAGCAGTGTGTAAGCCAGTTGTTGGCTCGTCGAGTATATAAAGTGTTTTACCAGTCGAACGACGTGATAGCTCTGCTGCCAATTTAATGCGCTGCGCCTCGCCGCCAGAGAACGTCGTCGCTGGCTGCCCAAGCTTCACATAACCCAGGCCAACTTCGTTAATAGTCTCGAGCTTGCGGGAGATAGCTGGAATATTAGTAAAGAACTCGCAGGCTTGCTCGACCGTCATTTCTAGGATATCGCTAATGGTTTTATCTTTATATTTAATCTCTAGCGCTTCACGATTGTAACGCTTGCCGTGGCATTCTGGACATTGTATATAGACATCCGGCAAAAAATGCATTTCGATCTTTATCACACCGTCGCCTTGACAATTCTCGCAGCGGCCGCCCTTGACATTGAAGCTAAAGCGCCCCGCTTTGTAGCCGCGAATATTAGCCTCGGGAGTATTAGCGAACAGTTCGCGAATCTGCGTAAACACACCCGTATAAGTTGCTGGATTAGAACGCGGCGTGCGGCCTATCGCCGACTGATCAATGACGATAGCTTTATCTAATTGCTTGACACCGTCAATTCTATCATGATCGCCGGGCACAGTCTGCGCTCGATGCAGACGCGCCGTCAATTCGTTGGCTACAATGTCATTAACTAGTGTCGATTTGCCGCTACCGCTAACGCCAGTCACTAGTGTCATTACACCCAACGGAAACTCGACATCAATATTTTTAAGGTTATTCTCCTTAGCACCGCGAACGACAAGTTTGCGATCTTTCTCGACCGCACGACGTTTCTTAGGCACCGATATCTTTTCTGCTCCAGATAAATATCGTCCGGTAATACTGGCCGGATTCTGCGCCACCTCGGCTGGCGTGCCAGCAGCTACAATCTCGCCGCCATGCACGCCAGCACCTGGACCTACATCCACCAAAAAATCAGCTGCAGCGATTGTCTCCTCGTCGTGCTCAACCACCAATACAGTATTACCGAGATCACGTAAATGCTTGAGTGTTTTGATTAATCGATCGTTGTCGCGCTGATGCAAACCAATTGACGGCTCGTCTAATACGTATAACACACCTTGTAACCCAGAGCCAATCTGTGTCGCTAAACGAATCCTTTGTGCCTCACCGCCGCTCAGAGTGTTAGCAGCTCGCCCCAGTTCTAGATAATTCAACCCTACGTTATTCATGAATCCCAGACGAGCGTTAATCTCTTTAACCACTAGCTTGACAATCTTCATTTCGTTGTCGTCAAATTTCAGCTGGCTAAAGACGTCTAAGGCGTTCTCGACATCTAAATTACAAATATCCATAATCGACAAGCCGCTAACCGTCACCGCTAAGACTACCGGTTTAAGGCGAGCGCCTTTGCAGGCTGTGCATTTGCGTTCACGCATAAATCGCTCAATATCTTTGCGCATGAAGTCGCTATCAGTTTCGCGGTGACGACGCTCGAGATTTGGAATAATCCCTTCAAATGTTGAATCATAGTGCCGGCCATTACCTAGCTCAACGCGATATTTTTGCTCGCCTGTACCATACATCAATAATTTCCGCACATCGTCGCTTAGTTCGCGCACTGGTACGTGTAGACTAAAACCATGTTCAGCCGCCACCGCTTCAAGCCGTTTCATATACCAAGCATCAACACTGAAACGATTAAACGGACGAATCGCGCCCTCAGCAATCGTCAAGTTTTTGTTAAAAACTAAGCTAGGATCAATCTCCATTCGTGTGCCCAGCCCCGTACATACCGGACAAGCACCTTGCGGCGCGTTAAAACTGAATAACCGCGGCTCCAATTCAGGAATCTCCTCGCCCGGGTGATCTACACAGGCATAGCGCTGGCTATAAGTCAAAATCTTGCTGCTATCCGCATCCAACACTTGGACTATACCGCCAGCCAATTCTAACGATTGTTCGACTGATTGCGATACGCGTGAAATCATGTCTGGACGCATCACCAAGCGGTCTACGACCAGTTCAATGTCGTGCTTATAGTTTTTTTGTAATTCTGGAAACTCATCTAGTGCATAAATTACGCCGTCCACTCGCGCTCGAGCAAAGCCGCTGCGCATATACTGTTCAGGAATATGCTGAAACTCGCCTTTTTTCTGGTTAACAATCGGCGCCAGAATCATTAATTTTGCGCCTTCAGGTAATTTCATGATTTCATCAATAATTGATTGTGCTGTTCGTCGTTGTACCGGCTTGCCGCAGCGCCTACCATCTGGCAAAAGCGCCGGACAATGAGGTACGCCAACACGCGCGAACAACAAGCGTAAATAGTCGTAAATTTCTGTTACCGTGGCAACCGTTGAACGCGGATTACGACTGGTTGATTTTTGATCTATTGAAATTGCCGGGCTCAATCCATCAATTGAGTCAACATCTGGCTTGTCCATGATGCCCAAGAATTGCCGCGCATAACTGCTCAAGCTTTCAACATAGCGCCGTTGTCCTTCGGCATAGATAGTATCGAAAACCAGGCTTGATTTACCGCTGCCGCTAAGTCCTGTTACCACCACAAACTTATCGCGTGGAATTTCCAAACTCACGTTTTTTAAGTTATTCTGGCGTGCACCGGTGATCTTGATACTATCTGACATGACTACTTATTTTAGCATTTTTCGGTAAAAAAATCCATTACCGCAAAACATCTGTGCACGTATTACACTTTAAATATCATCCAAATAAACTAAAACTGTATCGTGCTTATCGTTGCACATACTATAGTATATTTGCTATAGTATAGTCAAATGAGAGCATTAATTGAACTATTCGCTGTCCTCAGCATCAAGATTCGTGTTGTATTGGCGTGCCTTATCGGTGTACCTCTATTTTTGCTGCGCCACGACATTTACGATTCGCTAATGAATTTCGTACTAGTCGGCGCTATACCTGGTACACACATATCAGTACCATACTGGGTTATGTTATTGCTATACGCGATGATAGTCATAAACATATTCACCTACATAGAAAATACCATCCAACGTCCCTTACCTCCAAAAGAATAGCGGCCGGCACAAGAAAGATCTAATCGCTAGCTGGTAATGTAGATTCAGCCCACAATTGCAATTCTTGTAAAATAAACTGCTGCTCGTCAGTCGCTGTTGGCGCTAAACGATGCAAAGCCGTCATAAACCCTGGTAACTGCACCTGCAGGCGCTGAGCCCGCCAGGTTTCCCACTGCGCCAAATCGTCTTCACTGAGCGAACGCGGAAAGTTGCGTGCTTTGTAGTGCAGCAATAGCGGCGCTAAACGTTCGTCCTGAAATTCTGGATGAAAATCAGCCAGCTCGCGTTCATCGGCATTGCGCACCGCTTCGACACGGATACGATCACGGTCGTTCAAAAAGCCATCATACAATTGCGCTTCTGGATCAGGCAATTTCTTGAAGGCTGGCTTGTTTTCAAAAATAGTCCGTAATTTTTCGGCAAAGTCCGGGTGATTCAGTAAAATATTTTGATGTTTCTGCACTGTCTTTAGATCAAGCGAAATCTTCTGCCAGCCATCGCCTTGTTCCAGCACACCCAGCGGCGCTACCGCCGGACAGCGATTGTACTGCAACTCTTTGACTGGCAATTTAACGAAATCCTCAGCCTGCCGCTCCTCCCACGAAGCAAAGATTTTCTTCGCCAACTCCTCCGCACTCAACCCAACAAACAGCGTCGGATCATAGCGCAGATCATAGACAACCACGCCGCCGTTTCGACTGGTCGTCAGCGGAAAGGTCACCGTGGTTTTGGCAAATTCTTTGTCGTAGCGACCGCTGGCATAGACAAATGGTTTTTTATCGTCGACATTGACCAGCTGCTGGACTACTTTTTTGTCACGCATTTTTAGCAAGTAATCATACAGTTGCGGCTGCTTTTGCTTAATCAATTTCGTCACGGCAATCAGCGCCGTCACGTCCGCCAAAGCATCGTGAGCGTTTTCATGTGCTATACCGTTGGCGCTGGTGATTAATTCCAAGCGGTTACTTGGCTCACCTTTGTCATCAAGCGGCCAATTGATTCCTTCCGGCCTGAGCGCCCGCGTCAACCGCACCACATCCAGCAAATCCCAACGCGAGCGGACGTCCTTCCAGCTCCACTCGTACGGATCATGAAAATTACGCCACAACAAATGGCGAATAAATTCGTCGTCAAACCGAATGTTATTAAAACCAACCGCAACGGTCTCAGGCGTGAAAATTTCCTCACTCAACATCCGGGCAAACTGCGCTTCGGTGTAGCCCTCTTCAACCGTTTTTTGCGGCGTGATACCGGTTACCATCAGCGCATCAGGACTTGGCAAGGTATCATCATTCAGCGTCACCAGCAGATTATAAGGCTCACCAATCGGCTCGAGATTCATGTCTGTCCGCTGCCCAGCAAACTGCATAATGCGGTCTTGCCGCGGATTTAGTCCGCTAGTTTCTAGGTCATAGAAGAAAAATGTTTGCGCCATAGCTATAGTATAGCAAAGCTACGAGATGACGCCCAAATCTATTGCTCAACCAGCGTAAACGGCATCGATTCGCCAATCTGCACCAAGCTATCACCAGTAGCACCTTGGCGCATTAGCTCGTGCGCTATACCATAACGACGCATGATATCGCGTAAACGATTGACGCTTTCAAACTGATCAAAATTGGTGCGGCGAGCAAATTTTTCTATCTTGCCGCCAAACACGCGGTAGATTTGCTTATCAGCATCGTATGAAACTTCCCAACTACTCGAGATCGTCTCGTTGCCACTGAGCGTGATTGTCTCAAGTTTATCGTTATTCAAATCGTCAGTCTGCTTCTGCTCATTCTCAGCTGCGCGCATTGCTACAACTTGCACCTGCAGAGCTCTCAGTACATCAATTACGCCTTTATGCGATACCGAAGAAATAGCGAAAACCTGCGTATCCTCGCTAGTGACAGCTCTTAAGGTGTCAATTTGCATTTGAATGATATCCTGATCTAATCCTTCGCATTTAGTTAGGGCTACTATCTCGGGACGCGACGCCAGTTCAGTGCTGTACTTTTTGAGTTCGCGGCGAATCGCCAGATAGCGTTCAGCTACGTCGTTACTATAAGAGTCCACCAAATGGAGCAGTACGGCAGTCCTCTCAACGTGCCGCAAAAAGGCATCCCCCAACCCTTTACCATCGCTAGCCCCTTCAATCAACCCTGGAATATCAGCAATTAAAAGCGAACTGTCATCGACATCAGCTACACCGAGATTCGGCGTCAACGTTGTGAACTCATAATCTGCAATTTCAGGGCGAGCATTTGACACCACGCTCAAAAAGGTTGACTTACCAGCATTAGGAAAACCCACCAAACCGACATCAGCCAATAATTTCAATTCTAGTTCTGCCTCGAACGATTCGCCGAGCTCACCCACCTCTGCCATGCGCGGTGTTTGACGAACACTCGACTTAAAGTGAGCATTGCCAAAACCGCCATCACCGCCTTTAGCAATAATAGTTTTTTGGTTTGGTTTAGATAAATCAGCGATGATTTTACCATCACGCTTGACTATGGTACCAACTGGCACTTTAATAACTAAATCCTTACCAGCGCGGCCTGCCATTTTTTTCTTGGCGCCCGAGACACCATCTTCGGCCTTTAGCTCGGGTTTGTAACGAAATTTTAATAACGTATTAAGCTGTTCCGTCGCCAAAAACACAACATTACCGCCGCGACCACCATCGCCGCCATCCGGACCGCCTTTATCAACGTAAATCTCGTGGCGAAAACTGACCGCGCCGTCGCCGCCGCGGCCCGCCTGGACTAAAACTTTAGCTGTATCAACAAACATACAGACACATTATACCAAAAACACTCCTAATTTGACAGAGATGTTAATTAGTTTTGTAAAATACTTAGTGAATATATCTATAGTAACCGCTAGTGGC
This sequence comes from uncultured Candidatus Saccharibacteria bacterium, assembly GCA_937959535.1. GTDB lineage: Bacteria > Patescibacteriota > Saccharimonadia > Saccharimonadales > Saccharimonadaceae > Saccharimonas. The sequence goes on along the minus strand of CALGPW010000012.1, from coordinate 35,803 downwards.
CTCGCCCCAGGAAATCTGGCCATGACCAACGCGATTGAAGCCGCCACCAAAGCGATAACCGTTCATCTCGCTAATTGTGATTGACACGCCCGGGTTAACACTCTCGACAATTGCCACATGGCCGTATCCGCCGCCGTTTTGCATTATTGCGCCAGGCGCCGGCGTACCATTAACTGCCAATCCAGCCGCTGCTGCCGCATAAGCCCAAGTACTAGCATTACCCCAGAAACTACCGACTGGGCGTCCTAGCTGCATTCGGCGCTCGTAAGCGTACCAAGTACAGTTCCCCCATGCATATTTGTTACCAGCAGAGATAACCCCATTGTAATTACTTCCGTAACCGCCCAGTCCCGACCCATACCCATAAGCGCTGCGCCGATTACTAGCCGCAGCACGAGGAGCCACATATCCTGGACGTTCATTTTCTGGCAAAGCACCGCCAGGAACAATAATGCTCCTACCTTCAGTTAGCGAACCAGTGAGCTCTAGGTCATTATACGACACCACATCAGCCTTATTACCGCCATACTTGGCAACGATACTATCAACAGAGTCACCCGCCTTAACGGTATGCTGAACACCATCAACTGGCAGAATTGTTAAAGTAGTATTCGGCTCCAGCGCATCAGACGATAGATTATTGGCCCAAGCTATAGTCTCTTTCTTGAGTCCATATTTGCTGGCTACTGCATCAACCGTATCGCCAGCCTTGGTGGTATAAGTAGTAGCCGCCCGCGAATTAGCTGTCGGCTGGACAATCTGCGGCTTACTAATCGCATTACTGGAGGTCTGTGACATTACCGTTTCAATAGTCAGCGTCTGAGAAAGTGTCGCCACGTTAGCGCTAACTGGCATGCTGGTAGTGTCTGCTAGCGACGAAGCTATGTTCGTAGCGACTACCGGGTCTACCGTACTAGCGGAAGTTGCAGCTGCTACAGTATTTTTAGTGCTTGAGGTAGAGGCATTAGCCAGCGGCGTATTATTACTACCTTCCTGAACGCCGACTGGACGCTGTCCGATAGCAATTAGCGTTGCTATGAATAGAAAAACGCCGACATACGATACTACGGAAGTCCAAGAAACACCACCGCGCCTTTTAGTTTTGCTAGAATGAGCCTTTGCGCTCGGTACAAAATTAGTTTTAACTCGATTTGGTTGCGTACTAATAATGGTTCTCCTAGAAAATCATATTATAAGCACGATAGAGCTGGCAATAATTCATAATTGTTCCTGCAAGTCCTCGTGTATACTCTATATTATAGCAAATCACTAGCGTTAATGTCAATACTTTATACGATACTACACAACTTCTGGCAGTATTTGTCAATATTGTTTTTATGTTCCTCATCAGTTTTGGCGAAATATATTAAACCGTCATCGCCGGCTATGAAGAATAAGTTATCGCCAGGCGCCGGATCAGCGACCGCTTTAAGCGATAATTCGCCAGGTGTCGCAATTGGCGTCGGCGGCAGACCAGTATGCTTGCGAGTATTGTACGGAGAATCAATATCCACCTTAGGCTTAACACCAGCTTTGTCTGCAGCATAGATAAAGGTTACATCAGAACCAAGCTGCATGTTTTTCTTGTAGCGAGCTATAAACACCTGCGCAATACCCCGCTGGTATTGATAACAGCGATTTTTGCGCTCGACGGTCGGCTTATCTTCGCAGCCCAATTCCCGCTCAACAATCGAAGCCATAGTCAACCCTTGATAAAGCGTCAGACCTTGCGCCTTAAACTTATTAACTAAGTCATTTTTCTGCACAACCTTGTACATATGATCAAACACTGTCTGTAAAACATCTTTAGCTGTGGCATCGCCCGTAAATTGATATGTCTCCCCAAAAACGTAGCCCTCCAAAGACGACCCGCTTGGACGATCAGCAAACAGAGGACTATCGTATTTCGCTTTGAAAGCACTTGAGATCTCATCATCAGAGTAGCCTGCTTGGCGCAAGATGTAACGGACGCTCGTTTTATCAACACCATCAGACGACTGCGAAGCCTTATACTTAGAACTCTCTAACGTACCACCAGGATAAAAAGTAATGGTTTTGAAGTCATGACAGCCATTATTCATACGGTTAACAATATCAGCGACCGACTCAGACGGGGCAATCATACAGGTGCCAGCTTTGATGCTATTTTTATTATTAAGGCGCACATAAACTTCAAAAGCCAATCGGTTGCGAATAAGATTTTTGCTGGCCAGCGTATTGGCAACTGTTGAAACCGAGGAGCCGTCTTCAACAGTAACCGACACCTTATTGCTATCGCTTGAGACTGGTTTTAGCTGCATCTCGTACCACTTAAATAGTACTGCAAAAACTGCTGTCAAAAACACCATGACTGCTATCAAAATAATCATCCAGCGCCGAAGACAACGTTTCTTCTTTGACACTTTCTGGCTCGCAGCGTCATGGTCGGAGTTAAGCGAAATATTAGCCTTTTGCCCCATTGGCTGATTTGGGTCAATAGCACGAGGCGCAGGACGCGGAGCTGCGCCAAGCGGCGGTACTTGCCGATTATTATTCGGCCGAGAATTAAATTGTTGGCCATTCTGCCGCTTAAAACCATCCATTATTGCGCCTCCAAATAATCTTGTAAAATAATACTAGCTGCCATAGAATCAATCTCACCCCTACTATACGGACGTTTTTGCGATGCTAAGATATTCTCTGCTTTGACGCTCGTCAACGATTCGTCTTGAAATACAACGTCAGATTCAATTTGGCCAAGACTATCAACGAAGTCTTCGACATACTGAGTCTGTGCGGTCGGCTCGCCTCGTTGATTGCGCGGATAACCCACTACCAAAACATCTATTGATTCGTCAATCAGCATCTCGCGGATAATATCGAGTTCCTTGCCGTCGACATCAATCCAGTCGCCCGGCACGGCAATTTTAACATCGCTGCTTGCCGATGCCACGCCAATTCGCCGCTCGCCGACGTCAAGCGCCAAATACTGCTTAGCCATCTATCTGAAACTTTACGCTTATCTTCTTGGTGTCATCTGGAACTCTATAAACCCAAAATGGCGAAAGGTTCACATCTACTGATTTTATGCCTTCAACTGTCTTGACGCGCTCTTGAACCTCGCCGACCGATTGGCCTTTGACGTATTCCTTGATGGCATCTTCGTCGATTTTCGGACCAACTTTACCGTTCGCCGAGACTGTCGCATTAATCGTATCGCCCGAAATAGCTATGTTAGTCAGAGAAACTGTTTTGCTGCCAGTATCATAAATTTTCTGGTTTGACTTGCCGTCAATACGCTGCTGGCAGTAAGCTTTGAGAAACGTGTCAAACTCGCTGCGAGCAATGCCAGAAAGCGAGAACTTCATTGTACCAGTAATTGCCGCTTGGCCGTCGTTAGCCTCGCTATCAACAGCAGGCTTATTAATCCCAGCAATATTCGCCGCAAATGACTCATTGATAATCGTATAATCCTTACCAAACTCAGTTTGCAAAGCAGCTTTGTTTTGGTTCTTATCGTCCTCGGTGACGAGTTCGCGCATTGCTTTATTTATATCGCTTTGTTGAACGACGGTAATGGTTTTGTCAGTGCCTCCCGTCGTCGAGCCGCTAATACTTGCTGAAATACCGCTAGGTGCCCCCTTGACTGTACCGCTAGCGCCATTATAGCTGGCGCCGCTGCGTGCGGCAGTAATTTTCACCTTGGCATTACGATAATTACTAAGCGAGATTTTAACGCCTTCATTGGTAACATACTCGGCGCCAGAATCTGTCGTCAAAGTTGTTCCTGCTGGGATTTCTGTACCAAGATTGTCAATGTCGCGCGTCGAAAAGCTTACTATACCAGTCGCTTTTTCGCCGACATCCTTCTTGCCGGTAGCTGTAAATGTTTTAGAAATCGCTTTTTCTCTAGTTTTGGTCGTCAGTTTGACAGTACCATCTTGCAAACTAGTGTTAACAGCAGCGCTTGATTTGATATGAGTGTTAACAGCCACGCTACTAGTTTGCGCAGAAATGACAATCTGTGCTCGCGGCGCAAACACAAACGCCCACACCAAACCGGCGATCAACAAAATAACAGCCGCACCAATGATAAAGAACTTCTTGCGAAAAGTATTAAAATCAGGAATTTTCGGACTTTTTTTCGACTTATCATTCGCCTGGTTGGCAGACTTCTTGTCGCTACCATCCTTGCCTTTAGAAGACGGTAGCTCATCCTCTCCTTCGTCTTCAATTTTGCTAAGTTCATCATTAAGAGATGACTGCCCTTTCTTATCGTCAAGAGTTTGCGCGTTGGGCTTAGCGCCACCGTTCAACGTTTCCGATCCATCAATCACGTCATCGTCACTGTTGACTTCAAGAGCCGGAATCTCGGCCAACTCTGGACGACTCTGCAAATTTTTGGCCACCGGAATACCCGCGCTGCCCGCAAGCGTCGACAAAGCATCATTATTGGTAATAATTACTAGTTTTTTATCGACCCGCTCAGCCGCGCGGTGCACTAGCTTAAGATTTACTGCACTCTGAATCGCCCCAATTCGCTTCGGCGGTACCAAAGCAACAATGTTCGAATTAGCAGCTTTTATCTTGCCAATAATTGAAGTAACATCGTCTTCTACATCTATATAAATGACATCTTTTTGCATATTATTTCTCTATTAAATTCGCAAAATCCTATTAATTTTACTGCGAACCGACTGAGTGTCGCCTGCTCCTATTATTGTATCATAACCAACACGCAGCAGACCCATCGCCGTAATAAAAGTGTGATCATTGACTTCACCGGTTTTATCCGTAATACCAACAACTTGATCGGGACGAATACGCTGTACTGTCGGACGCTTAGTAAATGGCAACTCGCTGTACCAATCGCGCTTTTCGAGAGCTGCGACTAATTGAGACAAGCTAGCACCGCCACCGCACAACAAAATACGCGGCGGCAGCTGATCAACTGCATCAAACTCGCTCAATGCCAGCTCTACGCCAGCTAGCCAAACCTCGAGAGTTTTATCAACGGCTGCTGCTACGTCTTTTTTGACGGTAGCTTTAATTTTACTGTCCTCGATATTTACTTTGAGTTTTTCTGCCTGATCGTACGGAATTGACAACTCGTCAGCGATAGTTTTAGTAAAACTGCGGCCACCGATGCCAAACATCTTGGTACCCTCAACACCGCCGTCATTAACCACTGCAATATCAGTTGTACCACCACCTACATCTGCTAAAATTGCCGTAAAAGCACTACTGCTATCAGCGCCAAGCACGCTACGACTAACTGCAAACGGCTCAGCGGCAACCGCCAACAGCTCCAAATCAAGCTCTTGCGCCACTCGCTCTAACGCGCCAATATGCACCATCGGCGCAAATGCCGTATAAATTTGCACCGCTACATCCTTGCCCTGAAAGCCAATCGGATTCGACACTTTATAGCCGTCAATATGAATACTGACCAACGCTGAGTTGACTAGCTTGACCTCAACCTCGTCATTGCCCGTCTCTAAGGCGATCTGTTTTTGTGCCCGTTTAGCAGCGCGATCTTGAACCTTCTCGATAATAAACTCAACTTCTTGCTCGTCAAGCGGACGGTCGGGCTGCGGACGACGATAACGAATCGTGCTAGTTGTACCTTTTACTAGTTCGCCAGCTATACCGATGACAGCATGCTTGGCCTGCAAGCCAGCTTCGTCCTCAGCCTGAGTTAGAGCGTCCTCGCAGTGTTGCACTACGCCAGCAATATCGGCGATTGCGCCTGAATGCATGTCAGACAACTCCTGATGAGCACGTCCAACACCAAGAATCTCAATATCGTCGCCGCTAACGCGAGCTAACAGCGCCTTAACGTTTTCGGTACCGATATCAAGTGCAACGATGTAGTTATCGTGCTGATCGTCGGACTCGCCCTTTAGATTATTTAGCTTATTGCGTAATCGCTCTAAAACCATAACTACATCTATTATATACTATTTTTGCTTATGGTTGCTAGATTTTGCCAAATCATAGGGGCTTACAAGGATTAACTCAAAACAGCCTTAATCCGCCGAATACCTGCCGAGCTGGATTCCTCTTTGTTTATTTTGAAGCGTTTACCGCCCTCAGCCAGAGTGCCAGTGTGCTCGACGTGCGGACCGCCGCAAACTTCAAAACTAACGATATTGTCGCCTTCGCCGATGGAATAGACTTTTACTTTATCGCCGTAGCGCTCGCCAAAGGCGCCGATTGCACCCATTTTTAGCGCCTCGTCAGTCGGATAAACGGCAAAGCTGACTGGCAAATCAGCATCAATCCACGCATTGACCTGATCTTCCACCGCCTGTTTTTCCTCTGGCGTCAATTTATCGTGATTAAAATCGAAACGCAGGCGCTCAGACGTGATATTGCTGCCGTGCTGTTGCAAATCCGGAGCATTTAGGACTTTGCGCAGTGCTGCCCCCAACAAGTGCGTCGCCGTATGATATTTCAGATGGATTGGATCGTGGCCCTCTAGGCCGCCACTAAATTGCCCTTTGCGGGCTGTCTTGGAGCGTTGGCGCTGCTCGGCCATTCGCGCATCAAATTCGGCGCGCCAATCATCAGAAAGCTTGATGCCTTGTTTATACGCTTCCTCAGTACTCAGCTCCACCGGAAAGCCAAACGTATCATATAGCGTAAATAACTCTTCGCCAGTCAAGCCGTCGTCGATATAATGCTGCATTTGCCTGAGACCTTTGCGTAGTGTCTGGCGGAAAGCTTTTTCCTCTTTGACCAACACAGCAATAATCTGCTCACGATTCTCTTTAACCTCTGGGAAATCCGCTTCGTATAAGTCAGCAATCACCGGCACAACTTCCTCGAGGAAATTCTGCTCAATCCCCAGGTCAAAACTATAGCGAATCGCCCGGCGTAATAAGCGGCGCATCACGTAGCCCTGCTCCTTATTGCTCGGCACACAGCCATCGACCGCCAAAAATACCGCCGCTCTGAGATGATCGGCGATCACTCGCATTGACGCGGTGTGCCTAGCGTATTCCTTGCCGCTTAGACTTTCTAGCTTTTTAATAATTGGCTGTAGTAGGCTGATCTTAAAAACGTCAGGACTGTCAATTGCTGCCGCGGCAATCCGCTCCAAGCCGCCGCCGAAATCAACATTCTTGCGTTTCAGCGGTTCAAAGCTACCATCGTCCAGCCGGCGATACTGCATAAACACTTGGTTGCCAATTTCCATAAATCGACCGCTATCGCTAGCTGGATGCGCCTGCCCAAAACTGGCATCGTGATGCTGCTCGCCAAAATCATAAAACACCTCGCTATCCGGCCCGCACGGATCACCAATCGGTGTACTATCAATACCGCCGCCGCGGCTCCACCAATTCTCCTTATCATTGTAAAAGAAAATCCGGCCGCCCTGCATACCCAGCTTGTCGCCATTTTCAGCGCTATCCAGCTCGACGATTTTAGCTTCAATGCTTTTTTTGGCAAAAACTTCCTGCCAAATTTGCGCTGCCTCATCGTCGCGCGGAATGTTGTTTTTCTCATCGCCGATAAAACAGCTGACGTAGATTTTATGCGGATCTAGCCCGACTATTTCTGTCAAAAATTCGAAAAACCACTCAATCTGCTGGCGTTTGAAATATTCGCCCATACTCCAATTGCCCAGCATCTCAAAGAACGTCGTGTGGCGATTATCGCCAACATCCTCGATATCCTGCGCCCGCAAACACGTCTGGCTATCAGCCAATTTAGTGCCTTGCGAATGATCCTGGCCCAGCAAATACGGCAGCAATGGCTGCATGCCCGAGCCAGTAAATAAAGTCGTCGGGTCATTATGTAGCATCAGCGGCGCCCGCTCAATAATAGCGTGACCGTTCCTTTGGCAAAATTCGAGATATTTCTGGCGGATTTCTTGTGTGTTCATAGAGGTAATTATAGCACGAAAACCAACTTGAATATACGAAGAAGTAACGTAAGTTAGAGACTCAAATCACCAAGCCACCACCTAGACACTCTTCACCGCGATAGACCACCGCCGACTGGCCAGGCGCCACAGCTCGTTCGGCAGACTCTAGATGTAGCGTGTCGGCACTATATATAGCGTTAATAAGCGCCCCGCGGTGGCGCAATCGGACCTGTATTCGCGCACCTTCAGTCAAAGGTTGATTAATCCAGTGAACATCTGTCAGCTTAATCTCGGTTCGCCATATGTGTTCGTCGTTGATATTACGGCTAACGTAAACTTCATTCTTATCCATATTTTTGCCAACCACATAATACGGCAACCCGCCGCCAACATCCAGACCATGTCTTTGACCAAGCGTATAAAAAATTGCACCGTCATGACGGCCAAGCACTCGGCCCGATTCTTTGTCAATAATATCGCCCGGGCGCGTCGTAATATACTGGCTAAGAAATTCGCGCATGCCAACATTGCCGACGAAACACACACCCATAGATTCTTTTTTGCGAGCTGTCCATAGGCCGCGATCTTTGGCAATTTGACGCACTTCAGGTTTGGTCAGATTTCCTAACGGGAACATGGTTTTCGCTAATGCTTCAGACGTCACGCGATAGAGGAAATAAGTTTGATCTTTGTTATCGTCGCGAGCACGAAGCAAGCGTGCAGTATCTGCTAAACATTCAACCCGTGCATAATGACCAGTTGCGATATAATACGCTCCCGCCGCCAGCGAAGTTTCTAAAAATAGTTTAAACTTAACTTCTTGATTGCACATGATATCTGGATTCGGCGTTCTACCAGCACGATATTCGTCAAGCATGTAATCAACAACTTTTTGGCGATACTGTGTTTCGAAATCAAATACTTTAAAATCAATTCCTAATTGCACTGCCACCCGCTTGGCATCAGCCAGATCCTCAGCCCACGGACACTGCATACCAGGTAGATCCTGACTCCAGTTTTTCATATAGACGCCAGTAACATCATAATCTTGGTCAAGCAATAATGCTGCCGCGACACTGCTATCGACGCCGCCACTCATACCAACGTAAACACGCGGTCTGGTCATTCCGCTGCAACTCCCATAATCTTTACCAGCTCTTGCAACGCCAGCTGCCAGCCTATAACAGTTGTCCACCACATATTCGACCATTGGTTATCTGTAACTACTGGATGGCTACGCGTTAGTATATTTGGCGCTACTTTAGTAAATTCAATTGAAACTCGCCGCGAGTGGTAAGCGCTTGTCACCAAAATTACCGATGATATCTGCTTTTGTTTGAGTAGTCTGACAGTTTGTTCGGCGTTCTCGGCAGTCGTTTCGCTGGTTTCCTCTATCAGAATATCACTAGCCGGTACGCCTGCAACGATAGCTTGTCTCTTCATTGCCCGAGCATTACTCGGGCCAGTTTTATCAGCTGCCGCACCAGAGAAAACTAATTTGTGCGCCCAGTTATTCTTATACAATCGCACCGCTTCAGCAGTACGAGCGCTGGTATCGCCGCCACTCACCGCTACGATCACATCGGCTGCCGCGCACTGTTGGCGTGTCGCATCTGGAATATCGCTACAACCTTGCAAATCGTTCTTTGATAAAAACAAAGTAATACCGACAATTATTGCGGCCAAAATAATAACTAGCGTTACGATAGCTATTAAAAATCTTTTCACGCTAACCTGGCCTTTTCTGTATTAATCGCAGCGATGATTTCTCGAGCAGCCGCCGTGCACGTTTCAGAATCCGATAAGCGACCCAGTGTCAGGCGCAAACTGCCGTCCGCCGCCTCTGGCGCTAAGCCAATCGCTTCTAGCACATGCGAACGCGTCCCGGAATTCGCAGCACACGCACTGCCAGTCGCTACCAGCACCCCTTTCTGCTCTAGCATAAAAACCAACCGTTCGGCATCAATTCCGGGGAAGGATATATGCAAATGGCTCGCCAAGCGATGTTTTTGATCGCCGGAGACAATCGCCCACGGAAAAGCTTCTGTCAGCTGATTTTGCAGCTGGTCGCGCAACTGGCGCAAGCGCTTATTCTCAGAATTACGATGTTGCTGTGCTAACTCTAACGCTACTGCAAAACCAATAGTGCCCGCAACATTTTCGGTACCGCTGCGCAAGCCCCGCTCTTGCCCGCCGCCGCGAACTAGCGGCCGCAAGCGTATCATCCGATTACACCAAAGCAAACCAACTTGTTTCGGGCCATAGATCTTACCAGCATTTAGCGTCAACGCATCAACGCCTAACCGAGCCACATTGATGTCAATTTGCCCAGCCCCTTGCGAAGCATCAGTGTGCAGATAAATTGGCGTCAGCTCACCCGCTTCAAACCGGCGGCGACGCTCAGCACGGATAACTTCAGCAATGTCGCGTAATGGTTGAATGGTACCGAGTTCGTGATTAGCGATAGCGATAGTTATTAGCTGCGTATCTGGCCTAATAGCTGCTTGAATATCGCGCGGCGCGATATTGCCTTTTTTAGATGGAGCCACCAGTGTAACATTATCAGCAAGCGCTTTCAGTACTGCATCATGCTCAATGGTACTTGATACGATATGCCCGTCAACGCTATTTATCATTAAATTAATAGATTCGGTAGCGCCAGCCGTCACAACCAGCTCGCTAGCCTGCCCGCCAAGACAAACCGCCAAACAATGCTTAGCTTCGTTATAAGCGCGCTTGACTTCCACCGCTGGAGCATATGGCGCCGAAGGATTATAAAACATCTCAGAGAAATACGGCTGCATCGCCGCCAAAACGCGCTCGTCTAGAGGCGTGGCAGCAGCATGGTCAAGATAGATTATCGATGATTTCACGCTTTCTATTATACCAATTTTTCGCCGGTCTCGGGATCTCGCTTGTAAACTTGGCGGGCAACTTGCTCATAATACATTTGCGTAGCGATACTAAAATTACGCAATTCATCACCCTCGAGGTATGAATAACGCGGGCCAGGTTGAGTTTTTAAGATGCCTCGATCGGTTACTTCATATTTGATAGTGTGGGTTTTAAGTTTGTGCTTAGCATCAATCCATTCCTCATGCCACATCCATGTTTTTTCGTCCAGGCAAAAGAACTCGCGGCGATGACCTTTAGGAATCTCGCCGAAAAGCGCCGAGCCAATTTCACTCTCTAGTACTAGCAGTTCGCGTTCACTAAGCTTTTTGAGCGGACGTTTCTTACGAAATTTCAATTGCGGTAGACCCAACGACATATCGTCACCGACAATCAATTTGATAGTTTTTTTAAGTACGCTTTTTACCATAACTCAAGCCGCGCGTTCAAACTCCTTAAGATATTTTGCGTAATTCGCTTCATAATCCGAGCGAAGGTTTGCCACCCCTTGACTCGCCCGAGCAATAACCTCCTCTGGAGTACGCGGCTTATCTTCTAACTGCCTGGCTGGCGATTCAATATAATCAACCGACAGTGAATCGATAGTCTGCTCAGATTTTATCGGTTCGGCCTGTCGGCGAGCCAGTTCGCCTAATCGTTGCAATTCAGGGTTACTAGCATAAGTATTATTCTCATAACTAAAACTACCGACATTTTCTGCCGGTATTTTATTAAACTTACTCCTGTACTTCAAATCTTCATTCATAGACTTACCCCAAAAACTTGCCGCGCGTTGCGAGTAGTTACGCTAGCGGCCTCTTCTATAGCAAGGTCACGAGCGCGCGCATGATATTCTGCTACCTGCCTCACATACGCTGGTATATTCACTTTACCACGAAATGGCACTGGCGTCAAGAAAGGTGCATCAGTTTCAAAAACTAAGCGTTCAAGCGGAATTTGGTTAAACATTTTCTGTTGTTTTTTGTTTTTAGTAAAAGTACTTATACCGTTAACACCAACGTATAAACCACGATCCAACCCACGCTGCAAATTTTCCTCAGAATCGGTAAAGCTATGTAAAATGCCGCGCAAACCTTTGAATTCATCGAAAATCGGCCAAAAATCCGCCCAAACTGCGCCAACAGCGGCTTTTTCGTCGCGTACATGAAAACTAATCGGCAAATTAAAATCTCGCGCTACCTCAAGCTGCCGCCGCAAAACGCTCTGTTGAATGTCACGCGGACTATTATCATAAAAATAATCTAAACCAATTTCACCAATGCCGACGATTTCTTCGCGATTGCCTGCTACCAATTGGCGCAATTCCTCGACGTTATTTGTCGCTGCGTCGTGCGGGTGAATGCCGACAACCGGCCAAGCAAAATCATGCATCCTAGCAAACTCTAGAGCCTGACGCGAGCTGCGCAGATCTGTACCAACACAAATCATCGCTACGCCATTCTTCACTGATTCCTGGTAAGCCTTCTCGCGCGCCGAAGCGTCATAGAACTCGCTATCATGAATATGACAATGCGTATCAACCAAGCGAAGCAACGAATTCATTTGGCTTATTTCTTTTTACTAGATACCGTTTGCGGATCGGGCGTATGAATATAGATTTTTGGGAAAAGTGGTGCTGCTTTCTCGGGTACAACTCCTGCCGAGAACATCTTGTGAATAGTGCTAGCGGTCACTGGCATAAACGGAGTTAGCAAATCAGCAATTTCCTCAAGCGCACCAACAGCGTAAGATAAGATTTCCGATAAATGCTCGGCGGCATCAGTGTCTTTTTGGCGCTTCTTGGCAACTTCCCACGGTTTAACGTCATCAATATATTGATTAAGTGCTCGCACCTGTTGCCATGCTTCATCTATTGCTCGATCAAAATCAAGCGCTTCCATCGCCTGGCGGTATGGCCCCATATCGTGTCCTGGGCGAGGAATCTCGCCAATTACACCCGACTGATAACGCTGAATCATAGCAATAACCCGCTGCACTAAATTACCGAGATCATTGCCGAGCTCTCCGTTATAAGCCTTCTCAAACTTCTCCCAGGTGAAGTCACCGTCATCCTTGGTCGGAATATGCCGCGAAAAGTAATAGCGAAAAGCGTCAACGCCGTAATTCTTGATAATCTCCATCGGATCGACAACATTACCAACAGTTTTGCTCATCTTAGCACCGCCCACATTAACGAAACCGTGTACTAACAGCGTCTTCGGCAGCGGTAGACCAACCCCTAATAGCATCACTGGCCAAATACCGGCATGAAAACGCAGAATATCCTTGCCAATCACTTGCACGTCAGCTGGCCAAAAATCTTTCCACTCCGGCTGATCCGGATAACCTAGCACCGTGATGTAATTAGCCAAGGCATCCAACCAGACATACATCACCTGGCTATCGTCTCCTGGTACCGGTACTCCCCAGGTCAGGCTCTTGCGCGGCCGGCTAATTGACACATCGTGCAAGCCGTCTTTCATTAATTCCAGAAATTCTTTCTTACGAAACTCTGGTACAATCTTCATTCGGCCCGACTCGATTGCTTGGCGGACTTTATCAGTATAAGCGCTCGCTTTCAAATAATAATTCTCTTCGCTAACTTGTTGATAAGGCGTTTGGTGGTCAGGGCAAACCCCGCCAGTTTCTTGAACTTCTTTATCAGTAAAGAAAGCTTCATGACCCATACAGTACCAGCCGTTGTAAGTACTTTTATAAATCAGCCCCGCTTGGTCCAACCGTTTCCAAATATAGCGCACCGCCCCCATATGATGTGAATCAGACGTACGGACAAAATCAGTATATTCGGCGTGTTCAGCATCCATCAGTATCTTGAAATTTTGATGAGTTTGATCAACATATGCTTGCGGCGTCAGATTTTGTTCGGCAGCCTTGGCGGCGATTTTATTACCATGCTCATCAGTACCAACCTGAAAGCGCACTTTTTTGCCTTTCTGCTGCTGGTAGCGCGACCAGATATCTGCAAGCAAATAGTCTAGCGCATTACCGATATGCGGCTTGCCATTGACATATGGAATCGCCGTTGTTATATAAAGATTCTTTCCCATTGCTTCTAAGTATATCAGAGGCGACAGAAGTTTACTAGCACATTATCACCCCGCAATACAAACCTGACCAGCAACAACTGAACCTACACCTTGAACTAATTCTCGTCTTTGATATTTCCTGGTTCGACAATAGTTTTCTGGAAATAGTAGAGAAGTTATCTTTTCACTTTCCCCGCCTATATTACGGACGTTCGCTTACTTCTTGAACAAAACAATACCAGAAGCTACAAAGATAGACGCCGCCAAGACAAACAGCACTGTATTTGAGCCCGTTTCAGCCAGTCTGGCACCAGGCGATTTTGGCAACTCCGGAGACAGCATAGAGGCAGACGCAGGGTTCTTCGTCCACTTTGCATACAAGGTCAAGTCATTGTCTGGCATGGTGTCGTTTGTAAAGTTCCAGCTTGTTGCAAACGTAGTGTCCGTATACCAGCCGGCAAAAGTGTAGCCAGAGCGGGTCGGGGCGACCGGCGGTCTGAAAGGATACGTATAGCCTACCATCTTATTTGGAACGGCAGAACCAGACTGCGAATCAAACGTCACTGTGTGTTTTGTACACAACTTTCTATCACTGGTAATTGTCCAGCCGTGTCCGCCGTCAGCAACAGGCTTCAAGATATTAGCTCGCGCCGAAGCAGCTGCACAAAATTTCAAACCAGCCGCACCAAGCGACATTGGCGATTTTAGATTTTGCGCATTCCAAGCAATTAGCATAGCATCGTAATTCTGGCGCGAAATCGCTGTATGATCAAGCGCGGCCGCCGCACCAGACAACGGTTTTCCCGGCAAAATAACCAACGAATCCAATCGCCAAGCAGCTAGCGATTGATTGAACGAAGTTGCATCGCTTAAAAAACGAACAAGAAACTGCACTTTCTTCATATTCCACGAGCCAATCGGCTGGTTGAACGACGCTGCCTTTCGGAACATATCATTTGCAATCACGAGGTTCGACGTATTCCAATTCGCAATAGAATCGCTACCTCCGTTATTGAAAGCGCTGGCGCCATTAAACATAGCAGCGGTATCAGTCACCTTTGAAACATCCCAAGAACCGATATTTTGATTAAATTGGTTTGCATTTTGAAAGACACCCGACATTTTGGTAATAGTTAATGTATTCCAATTCCAGTTAGCAGACTCACCTTTTAGCGATTTATTTCCGATAAACATCCACGATAAATCGGTAGTTTGGCTTAAATCTGGCGTATCAGTTGCCTTGACGTCCATATTCTCCGCGCCAGCAAAGGCAGAACGCATATTCTTCCACTTGTTCGTACCCCATTGATCAATCGAAAGCAGTTTTAGCCTATCACCCCTACCATTCACGATAAACCACGGAAAGGCGCCGCCAATGCGTATAGTGTAGATCCCCGGCGTAGTGTAATTACAAGTATAAGAGGCAGTCTGCCCAGACACCTCAGTTACACCGTCATTATTGCAGTCAACAGTATAATTATACCCTGAACCGCTTGTCGGAATAACAAACTGAGTGTCCGGCGACCCCGGCTTTCTGGTATCAACAGTAAATACGAAGTCTGTGTTGTTGATAACGTCAGCTGCGGCTTCTGGCGAATAGAGTGTTGGCGCAACAAGTACCGACAAGACACCGAACGCAGCAGCCAACATTTTTAATGGCAATTTGAACTTCTGTATTTTTGTTGTTTTATCGTGCCTGCTCACTGGTTATTAGTATACTTATGCTTTAACTTTTTAGCAATGGGTTTTACGACGAAATTATTTGACAATAGAAAAATTATATACTATAACAATATTTATGAGAAGGTCGCCCAACTACGCAGCCGAAAGGATTCCTTGTACTATATTCTCGGGAAATAACAGAGAACCTACTTCTGGGGTAATCGACAGAACTCCTAGCAGAGAGCAAGCAAAGCTTGTAGAAAATATCAGACAGCACCCCATACCAAGCTCTCTAGGGAATACGGCGATGACTTTGGTTGAATTTGGCAATGGCCCGTCCGGCATTACTATCGTCTACGGAACTGGATTCATGGGAAACCCTACAACGACAGCAGCACGGCTAGAGATAGCCAGAATAGCCGAGGCCTGGCGCGACAAAGAAGGAAATCCAGCTTCAGTCTTGACGCTACCAACCAGCTCTATGAGAGAGAGTGTTGCCGATAAAATTCTAGCAACAGATAGCTTCTGGCCCTTAGCCGAAGAAATAGCACCCGAACTAAATGAGCACCTGGCTTATTATGCTGACCGAGTAGGCGTAGTCGGGCATTCGTTTGGCAGCAGGCTTGCAGCGGCTATACCTAGCGTTCTTGATGGTCCTGAGAAGAGGACCAAGTTTGTTGCCATAGACGATGCGCCAAGCTGGCAAAAACCGCTAGGTATATTTGGTATTGCAGCAGCACAATTGATAGAAACGATTTACCTATCGAAATACATCAAACATTCACCCGATTCCGAAGCCCAGAAAGCCTGGCGAGAAAACGACGGAGAAAAAATGCCAGCCGTGCCGCTATTAGTCCAGCTGAGAGACGTTATTGCGATGTCGCGCGGTGGTTTTGTTGAAGATCTCGAGAATTCACTCAAGAAGCTGCAACCTGGCACGCCCGTCACTCTTTTTGCGCCAGAACTAAGCCGCATGAATGATAACAGCCCAGAAAATATACGCAAACTTATAACGTCGCTTAGCCAGGAGTTCCCTGGTTTAGATATTCGCGGCGTACTAGTCGAAGATAGCACGCACAACGTATCCGTAGCCAATCCGGCATACTTTGCGCAGATGATAGAATTATCAAGAAGGTAATCTACGGCCCTGACAGCACTAAACAACTATCAAGATTACTTTAATGTTGCCACTTACAAGCTAGCTTCGTTTAATCAGCTTAATCGCGATAGAACCAACCGCTATAAATGCAACTGCTGCAGAGAAAAACATTCCCGCATCCACCCCAGTCTCAGCCAGCTTGGTTGATGAGCTTGAATTGTTTTCCGAAGCACCACTGCTTGTTGCAGCAGACTTAGGATTCTCGATCCACTTTGCATATAAAGTCAAACTACTGTCTGGCATGGTATCGACAGCAAAGTTCCAGGCTCTCGCAAAAGTGTTATCCGTATACCACCCAGCAAAGGTGTAACCCTGCCGATTTGGCACAGCTGGCGCGGTAATTTTATCAGTAAAAGCAACTTCTTGGTTGGCAATTGCCGTTCCGCCCTGGGTGTCAAAAACTACGGTATGCTTCGGACACTCCCTTGCATCGCCATTGATAGTCCAGCCATGCCCGCCGTCGGCGACTGGCTTGATTAGATTTTTTCTAGCCGTATCAGCAGTGCAATATTTCAACCCGGCGGCTCCTAGTATAAGCGGCGAGTTAGTTGATTGAATATTCCAAGATATCAGAGTAGCATCATAATTTTTTGTAGACAAACCGCTATTATTCAACATTCTAGGAGCACCAGACCAATAGCTGTTGGGCAAACCAGTTGTCGAAACTAACGAATCTAGCCGCCAGCCCGCCAAAGATTGATTAAAAGCGCGAGCACCGTTAAACATTTCACTCATCAACTCGGCTTTCGAAACATCCCACGACCCTATCGGCTGATTAAACTTAACTGCGTTTTGAAACATTGCATTCATTGCAGTCATTTTGCCAGTGTTCCAGTTTTTAATTGAATCGCTGCCGCCATTATTAAATGCTGCTGCATTATTAAATAAACCGCCAGCAAAAACAACGTTAGACACATCCCACGACCCGATGTTTTGATTGAAATTTTCAGTATCGCTAAACACTCCTCCCATATTAGTGATGGTCGAGGTGTTCCAATTCCAGTTAGCGTTCTCACCCTTGAGAGAAGTGTTGCCTCTAAAGACAGAGTATATCGAGTCAGTCTGCGACAAATCCGGAGTGTCGGCTGCTTTTACGTCCATATTTGCAGCACCGTAAAACGAAGCCACCAACGATCTCCATTTATTCTTCCCCCACTGATCAATAGAAATCATCTTCAATTTATCGCCGCTGTTATTGAGATAAAACTCTGGAAACACACCTCCGATACGAATCGTATACACACCAGGTGTAGCGTAACTACAAGTATAAGATCCGGTCTGAGCGGTTGCTTCGACCGTACCATCATTATTACAATCGATAGTATAATTATATCCGCCTCCTCTTATCGGAATGACGAACTGGGTATCTGGCGACCCAGGTTTGCGCGTGTCCACGGTAAACACAAAATCTGTGTCATTGATGGCGTCGGCTGCAGCTTTTGGCGGGTAAAACATCGGACCAGAAAACGCTGCTAGCACACCTATTGTCACAGCTAACGCCTTGATGGCCAATCCAAATTCCAGCCTTTTTGTTTTCCAACATCTATTCATTTGGTACCATTATACTTATACTTTATTTTTTTAGCAATATACTAATACTAATCAAGATAACACACAACTTTGCCATGACGTTTTGGAGCTTATTTAGTAGATTTCATCTCTGCTAGCACTGCGAATCTTCCCCCTGTATCACCAGCTGAATGTGAGAAATAATTTGGATCATCTGCCGTATCAATTGGCGAGATGAAGATGTTATCACCAGGAACGCCCGCCCGGATAGCCAACGAACGATTAAATCCTTGCATATCCAGATAAATTCCGTCAGCCGTTTGACGGCAGAAATTGTGCCAATTCGTATCATTTGTATGATCAAAATAATCCATACGATAATTTTTCTGGGTGATGCTCGGCGACATCCAAATTTGTAAATCTTTTGCCCGGCTACCGCGCTCGACAAAATACCGAACTGCCCGAGACATTAACTGCGCAACCGTCGAATGCCGACCCAGATGTGCCAGCATCAGCGCCCGACGCTTTGGATCATAAATGACTGTAGCGATACAATCTGCCACTGGCAAAAATAAACCGACACCAGCCACTTCGGTATATAGTGCGTCAGCAAAAATCCCCTCGCTGTTGCACTTAACTGTGTCAGTTTCAGTGACTTCGGCAATAGTATCAAAAGTTTGCGCTCGATCATATGAAATCACGTGATAAACAACGTCGTCATACTTAACGCCAATTTGATCGCAAAACCGCTGCCGATTCTCCAATACCTCAGCTACGTGGCGACCGCGAATACGATTGAGCATAGTGCCGTCGTCTTTCGACGAGACCGCAATGAGCAGATCAGACGGAAAGCAGACGGGCTGATCTGCCGCAATCATCGCGCCCGCCATTCTTTGAGCAGCCGCTGCCAATCGTCAATTGCCAAATCCTCAGCACGGACATCAGGCGAAATGTTAGCCTTTTTCAGCAACTGTTCGGCGTTAGCTTTACTGACGCCCAGTCCGCCGCTCAAGCTGGAACGCAGTTTTTTACGCTTAGCCGAAAAACCAGCTTTGACAATGCGGAAAAAGTCTTTTTGGTCTTCAGAATCAACTAATGGTTCGGTGCGAGTTCTCAATACCACCACTTGCGAATCAACTTTTGGCGGCGGCGTGAAGAACTGCCGCGGCACCTCAATATCGAGGTCTGCCTCGGCAAATAGCTGCGTACTAACCGCCAAAATGCTCATTTCACCAGGCTCGGCCGCGATGCGCTCAGCCACTTCTTTTTGCACCAGCAACACCGCCAAACTCGGCTTATTTTCTGCCGTCATTAGTTTTTCGACAATTTTGCTGGTGATATAGTATGGCACATTGGCGACTACCTTGTAACCAGTTGGCAACTGATTCAAATCAAATTGCAAGATGTCCTCATTAATCACTTCCAGGTTTTTGCCGGGAAATTGCCCTGGCAACTTGCGCGCCAAATCCCTGTCAAATTCTACCGCCACCACGCGCCCGGCTCGCGCTAATAACCGACTGGTCAACGTGCCAAGTCCCGGCCCAATCTCCAAAACCACGTCATCGTTGCTCAGCTCAGCCGCCTCGGCAATCTCCGCCAAGATTTCTGGGTCGCGCAGCCAGTGCTGGCCTAATTCTTTTTTCGGCCCAAGCGCTGACGCCATCTAACGCCCGTCCCCGTTAGTCCAGTCAGTCGCCAAGTCAAACCCATGCGGATGCCGAGCCGCAAAACCGCCGGTATCATACACCTTGCCAGGCCCCATGCTAGTTTCTACCACTGAGCAGCGCGGATAATTACCGTAATTTGCCGCTACTAAAATATAGCCGTCCTTGTCCACCTTAGCGCCGTCCGCTCGCACCGTGTAGCCACCGCCGCCGCAGGCGTTAGCAACAATATTCATCGGTAAATCATAATAGGTTTCGCGGTGCGCCACGCCTTTGGAATCAGTAAATATTTGCGCACCTTTGCCTTTGGTTAACGGATTTTTCGGCTTAGTGCCGATCACTTCGATCTGCTTTTTAGGCTGCTTGATAATTTCGCTAGAAATTTGCTGACGGCTAATTTCATCACCATCGTGCGCTTCAACTTTATAAGTCAATTTGCGCAGCCCTTTAGCTCCCGCCTGCTTTACCTGGCGATAACCAAGAGGCTGGCTGTCGTCGCGTGTTTGCTCAACCGGGAAATCAATTTCTTCCTCGGCAGTCACAGTACGCCGAGTTGCCCGCGTAATCCTCATCAGCAAGCTCGACCCATCCAAAGCGACATCCTCTGGCGGCGTAAATCGAACTTTATCCTCGCGATACAAAACGATCCCCGCAGCTTGCGCAATCTGCGTTGGCGTCTGCGCTGCCGTATTAACTCGCATGCGGCGAGCACCTTCGACGATCGTTATCGTCCGCGCCCGATAAATATTTATTTTGAAGCCATTGTTGGTAATCGGTGTATCCAGACCCGGTTCGACAATATCATGCTGTCTATCCAATCTTGCGCCGAATTCTTCTAGCGTTTTCTGCACTGTCGATGCCTTAGTGATCATCGATTGCTCCCGACCACCGTCGTAAATGGTGATTATATGACTAGATGGTTGTGCTTTAGCCGCAGCTGGACTATCTGCCGCCGCGGTATTCGCAAAAAACGATAACATACCAGTACCAGAGATTGCCAAGACCGCACCAAAAACACAACAGCAAATACGTTGATAATATCGATTTAAGCTCATTTTATTCAAAATCACCCACTGTATCTCTTATATTATAACAAATTATATACCAAATGTCAAATAAAATATCCTACCACCAGCCCTTAGCCTGCCAGGCGTTATAAGCACCCGACCAGCTGCCATAGCGCCCTACCGCGTAACCATTAAACACTCTAATTTGGCAAACTGGATCAGCCTGCCAATTCGGACAAGCACTCGACAATTTCGATAAACTAGTCTGCCCCAAGCCGTAATATGTGCCGTTAGTCGCTGTTGTTCGCCAACCAGACTCCTTAGTGAAAATAAAGTTAGCGTAACCATAGTCGCTCGGCGAAAGACCAGCCGCCGCCATCCAATCTTCATGCGAGCCCGCCGGCAGACTAACTTTAGTACCAACAACTTCTACCTGCTTAACTGGCTGCTGAATAATGTTGCTATTGATCTCGCGGCGTGATACTTCAACGCCATTTTGGACGTTAATCTCATACGTAACTGTACGCTTGCCGTTAACCCCTTTGGTTTGAATTTCTTTGTATCCTTTATCGCGATTAACATCTTTGATTTGTTCAGTCTCAAACTGTATATCTTCGTCAACGGTAACTGTCTGCGTGCCGTTACGATACAAGCGGATATTCATGCCTCCAGATATTTTTGTATCTTTATTCGGAACAATGACGTCATTGGCAGATATTTTAATGTGCTTTTCAGCTAACATCTCGCCAACGGTTTTGGCTTGCGTATAAGAAATGGTTTTTTTACCGTAGAAATCAAAATTGAATGGCGTTGCTCGCTTAATGGACAGCACTTCTGCTGCGCTATCGCGCATTGGACTATTAGACTGCGACAAGGTTAGAATATCTTCATCGCGTACAGCAATGCCAGCTTGTTTAACTATCTGCTTTCCAGTACGGTACGATGTAATAATTTTAGTGAGCTGAGAGCCATCCTTGACAACCACCGTTCGGGCTCGATAAATATTAACGTTATATGAATTTGCTACCAAGCGCTCATCAATATTTGGCTCGGTCCGATCGTTACGATCTAGTTTGATAGCTGCCTCAGCGAGAGCTTCGCGCAAGGTCTGTTTTTTGGTAATAAATCCTTTACTTTGACCGTCATCATGAACGGTAATAATATGCTCACCGACCGCTAGGCTACGCTCGTCAGCCCGCGCTTTTGGCATAATCGCCGTATAAACAGACAATCCAGCCAAAGCTAATAGCATAGAGCCGGTAATCAGCCAACGTAATTTCATTCTCGCAATATTTTTCATACGTAGGCGCGCAAACTAGCGCGCAGCTATAATTATAGCAAAAGATTGGTTATTTTGCTACAGCTTCTCGAGGTGGGCGTATTCAACGTTGAGCTTTTTGACAGCACCGTTATCGAACTTCACGCTAACTGCTAAGCCGTCAATGTCAATGATCTCGCCATCGCCAAATTGCAGCGAGCGCACTCGATCGCCAATATCATAGTTCATCACCGGCTCGTCAAAATCATTATAAGCTGGGCTCGAATCAATAGTGTTAGGTTCAACCGCGAATAATCCCATACCCATATCGTCGAGAAAACGCGACGGCTGATTGTACGATCGCAAGCCGAATTGCGCACGGCTCTGCGCGTACAACAGATATAACTCTTCACGCGCCCGCGTCATACCCACGTAGCACAAGCGCCGCTCCTCCTCGAGATTGCGCGGACCCTCTTCAAGCGCTCGCTCACTCGGAAACAAGCCATCCTCCATACCGACCATGAAAACCACCGGAAATTCCAGTCCTTTAGCGGCATGCAAGGTCATTAATGTGACCTTTTCACCATCACTTTGCTGATCGACGCTGCTCATTAGCGCTGCCTCTTCGAGAAAGTCTGGCAATGTCGCGAAAGATTTAGCGTCCGCTATGAGCACGCTCAAATTATCATCACGCTCTTCAGCCTGCGGCGTTCCATCCATGACATAATCTCGATAAGCAATCTTTTCAAGCAGCTTTTCAATAATATCGCTTGGGCTAGTATCAGAAAGAACAAGCGTCTGCAATTCGCGTAAAATCTCGCCCAGACGCAATAATGATTTTTTGGCGCGCGGCGTCAAAACGCTAGTTTGCTCGACATTCACCAGCGAAGCGATGATGTCCATATTGTTATCGTTTTGCCATCGTAAGAATTTCTCTAGACTAGTCGCGCCGATACCGCGAGCCGGCACATTCGCAATTCGACTAAAGCTCATCCGGTCGTTCGGTTGATATAATAAACGCAAATAGGCGATAATATCCTTAACCTCTTTACGATCATAAAAGCGCACGCCGCCAACCAATTGATATGGAATTCTTTGCTGCATGAAGGCACGTTCAAAAGCAAAACTCTGCGCATTCGTGCGGTACAATATTGCAAAATCACCGTAGCGGCGAGCACCGATCGAGGTTTGAGCCGCAATACGGCTTGCTACCACGTAAGCTTCTTCGGACTCATCGCGTACCGCCTGAACTTGCACTGGCGCACCATTGCCAGCCGCCGTCCAGAGTTTTTTGTCAGTCCGTTCGACATTCTTGGCAATAACCTTTTGCGCCGCCTCTAGGATAGCGCCTGTTGAACGATAGTTTTGCTCTAGCTTAATCACCTTTGCGCCAGGAAAGTCTCGTTCAAAATTAAGAATATTCTTGAAATCCGCTCCGCGCCAGCTATAGATTGACTGCCAATCGTCGCCGACCACGCAAATATTACGCGCATCGTTAACTAGATATTTAACGATAGCATACTGCGCAGCGTTAGTGTCTTGATACTCGTCAATGAGAATATGCTTGAAGTACTGGCGATACTTTTGGCGAATTTCACTGGCATCGCGCAGCAAACGCACCGTCTCGATCAACAAGTCATCGAAATCTAAGGCGCCAGCCTCGCTGCGTAGTTGCTCGTACATGTCATAAATCTTAGCGATATTTTGCTGATTCGGATATTGCGCAGTTGCCGCGTAATCATCTGGCGTGAGCAAATCATTTTTAGCGTTAGAAATTGCCGCGCTAACTGAACGTGGTTTGAGTTTATCTGGAGCGATTGACAGCTGTTTCATCGCTTGCTTGATCAATCCTTGACGGTCGGCTTCATCATAAATAATAAAATTCGACGGCACGCCAATCGCCGGCCCATCGCGCCGCAAAATTCGCACGCAAATCCCGTGAAATGTACCCATCCACGGCATGAATTGCCGCGTGTTAGGCTGATCGATCAAAACTGCCAAGCGCTCGCGCATCTCGCGAGCTGCTTTATTAGTAAATGTCACCGCCAAAATTTCGTTCGGCCAGACTCTTTCGTGTGTCAATAGATAAGCTATACGATGAGTTAAAGTTTTGGTTTTGCCACTGCCAGCGCCCGCCAAAACCAATAACGGACCGTCCGTATAAGCGACAGCTGCTTTCTGCGCACCATTAAGACCATCAAGTATATCCATCATTAGTTATTATATCGCGTTAGTAGCGAGTCAGGAAGAAATACCCAGCGCCAGCTAGTGCGCCCAAGGCCAAGAACACTATAATCACCAAAAACCACTTTAAGCCTGAATGGCGCGACTGCTTATGCTTCTTGTCGTCTTTGAATTCAGTGTAATATTCAGAAGTGTCATAAATAGCGCCTGATTCAATTTCGTCGATGGTTTGCTCGCGGGGCGGATCTGGTTCTGTAGTAGCGGACTGTACAGGCGAATCTACCGTCTGATTTGTCAGGGTTTCAGCTAGTTGCTCGGGTTGCTCGCTCGTATCTTCTACATTAGCAACAGAGGCTTCGGCAGTAGGAGGGTTAAGAGTTTTTTCAACAGGCTTTGGCTTGCCGCCAATTGGCATAAACCGACGTTTTTTAGGGGCTGGCGCGTCTTGTATTCTAGCGTCATCTTCATCGTTTTCGGCTGAAGCGTCCTCAATTGATTGAATGTCGTTAGCTCGCGATTCTGCTTGCGAAAAGCCAATCTCGTTGCTAGCATCTTGCGCGTCTTTCTGTAGCGACTCAATAAGCTCGGCAGACGGTGCAATATCCCTACCGTGTGTACCGCCGATAGAATACGATCTTTTTTCGTTTTTGCTGTCGTCTGCTTCATCATAATCATTTTTGTCTTCAAAACCAGGATTAGACTGTGAAGCTTGAGACAATGCGCTGCTACCGTGAAAAACTCGCGATTCAGACGATTGCAGTTCGCTAGAAACGTTATTTGTATTTGCTGCTACATTTTCGTTAGAACTAAACTGAGTAGAATTAGCAGCAAGACGCTGAGCGCTTCGCTGGCCGGTTGGTCCTAATTGTTGAGACGAGCCGCCAGAAATATTAGATGACACATTACTTAACGACTGTGCCGGCATCGTAGAATACTTAACTTTGCTGGCGGGGTGTTTGTTGACACCTGGCTGCGAACTAACTATGTCCATGAAACGGCCGCGACTCTTAGTCTTCATTTTTTTTGGTAATCCCGATCGGACTGGCACAGCTCCGCCAATTGCCGCTACCTGCGGCGGTGTTGCGGCTTGCGGCAACGGCTGGGGAGCTGGCGATGGTATTGAACTATTTAGAGCTGAATTTTGAACAACAGTAGAAGCCTGAGAAGCGACCGACACACCAGCCGAAGCTGAAGCACCGTTTGTTGGCAAAGTCTGAACCTGAGCGGTAGACACCCCAACAGCTGGCTGTGCTGGAACTGCAGCCGAAACCGGTACACTAGCTGTTGATACAGATGAACTTGGCTGCTTAGCGACGCCAACCGTTGCGGCCGGCGAGGGTGAAGCCGTCATATTCGCAACTGGACCAGGACCAGGAGCTAATTTATTAGGCTCAACTGAAACTGGCGCAGCATTAGAGGAAGGATTTGAAGGCGTAGAGACAGCCGGCGGTGTTGGCGCCTCAGCATGTTGACCGTCCTCTTTTAATAATCCGCTCTTGGACATAGCCTCGGTAATTGAACGATCTAGCTCGTCGAAGTCGAATTCTGTCATAGCTATTTACCTCTCTTTACTGGTAAGGATGGCATATCTTCACATTTTTTGATAATACCAGCAAAAGCATAGACATCCAAGCTTGATTCACCGATAAGCAAACCATTTACACCAGCTGTTTGCAAATACGACATAGCGTTATCAAGATTAACACTACCGCCGTAAAGCACACGAACATTCTCGGCAGCGACCTTACCGAAAAGATGCTCAATTTGCCGACGAATATATTTAACGGCGCGTTCAACGTCGCGCGGTGAAGCGAATTTACCAGTACCGATTGACCACACTGGCTCATAAGCTATAACAATCTGGCCAACCTCAACGCTCGTGATATTAGCTAGTCCTCCCACCAACTGATCGCGAATTACATCAGACGTTTCCTTGTTGGCTCGTTCTTGGGCTGTCTCACCAATACACAATACAGGCGTAATATTATTACGCACTGCCGCTTGCACTTTGCTGCGAATATCTTTACTGCGCTCGGCAAAGATATGCCGGCGCTCGCTGTGGCCAATTATGCCATATTGTACGATACCGCGCAGCTGCGACGCTGATACTTCACCAGTGTAAGCACCGCTGTCACGCCAATAAAAGTTCTGCACTGCCAGATTAAAGTGATGATGTTGCACCTGCATATTAAGCGGCTGGAGCGCTAACATGGTCGGTGCCAACACTACCTCAGTATTTTTGAGCTTGCCAACCAGTTTGTCGAGTTTATGAACATACAAACTCGCCTCATTGACAGTGAGGTTCATTTTCCAGTTTGCAATAATAAGTTTCTTGCCCACGTTTTATACTTGCTTATGTTTACCCTTGCGTCTAGTTTACTACAGTTATTAACGCTCGTCTAGTTTTTTGCATGAAAACACCCCGCCAAAAGCGAGGTGTCTATTAAACTTTACTGCTTTTACTCAACAACACGCACACGCAATGTGTCGGTACCGCCGGCTACACCCGACTGACGGCCGCTGACAACAACCGCGGTCAATTTGTCATCGCGCCCGAAAGTACCCCAATCAAGCAATTCTTTGGCTAATTTTGTACCAACATGCCCGCCCTCTTTACGCACATATGAACGGGTAGCGTATGACAAAGCTAACTGTTGAGCCACACGCTTATTCGGCGTTACCGCAGCGATTGGCAACTCTGGACGACAGGCAGCAATCCGCGCGGCTGTTGCGCCAGATTTAGTTTCGGCGATAATCACATCGGCGTCTACTTGGTTGGCTACTACTACCGCAGCATTAGCAATCGCATTACGGCGGCGGTTCTTCTCGCCATATTCAATCGGCATGTCATTCATCGGCCAGCGCGACTGTGTGTAGCGCACCGTCTTGGCCATCATTTTGACTGCCTCGACAGGATAACTACCGTTAGCTGTCTCATCAGAAAGCATCACTACATCAGTACCAAGGATTACTGCTGTTGCTACATCGCTAACTTCAGCGCGAGTCGGCTCTGGATTATCGACCATACTGGCTAACATTTGCGTTGCCACTATTGATAGTTTACCGTATTTGCGGCACAAGCGAATTGCTTCGCGCTCAACAATCGGTACAATCTCGGGACTAGTCTCGACCGCTAAGTCGCCGCGCGCAATCATCACGCCGTCAGCAGCCTTGACTATTTCTTTGAGCGACTCCATCTCGATAGCTGCTTTGGTCTCAACTTTCGCGATAATTTGCGCTGTCGAACCGTGGCTTAGCATGATCTGCCGCAAGTTATTAATATCGTCTGCGCTCTGAATAAAACTGAGGGCTACAAAATCAATATCTTTATCGGCGCCAAACTCTACGTCAGCCAAATCTTTTGGTGTTAAAATATCACCACCAAAGTCGGTATCTGGCAAGTTCAAACCTTTACGGCTCATCAAAAATCCATCGTTCAGAATACGAATCTTGATTGCTGTATCGCTAACCCGCTCAATCATCTCGCCGCGAATCTTGCCGTCAAACAAGTAAACTGGCTCGCCAACCTTAACTTTGTTAGCTAAATTGTATTGAATCGGCAAATTCGTACTGCCATCGTGTTCTTGAATTGCATAATCGAGAACTATCTCGTCGCCAGCTTTAACGTCTAAGTGATTGTCCTTTAGAACGCCGAGACGAATTTTTGGTCCTTGTAAATCCTGCAAGATTGCTACCGTTCGACCAACTTCGGCGCTAGCATCACGAATCCACTTGATCTGATCAAGCCGTTCTTCGTACGATCCATGGCTAAAGTTCAAACGAAAGCCATTTGCGCCAGCTTCAATTAATTGTTTGATTTTCTCTGGTGAATTTGTGGCTGGCCCCAGAGTCGCCAGTATCTTAGTCCTTTTAAATGTATTACTCATAGATAGCTATTATACTCTAATGTGTTCCACAAAAATAGTACGCCCAGACTAGGACGTACTTGACAAGTGCAAGTTATATTATATGGTGACCTTACCGGGAATCGAACCCGGATTGCCAGGATGAAAACCTGGTGTCCTAACCGTTAGACGATAAGGCCGCACTTACAGATATCTTAACAGATTGGCCTTATTTGCGCAATAAACAACTGCTAATACCGCGGTGGCAGCTCGGTTGTGGTGTCGGTTGAAATAGAACTGTTTGCGTTAGCTTTATTATAGGCCCACAAGTACGTATCCATCCGCGCGTTGATAATCTCCGCTGGCGTAGTATAGCCATTCTCATTGCCAGTCGAACCGTCAGCTCCGTGAGTACGGCGCAACTGCAAAACACGCGCCGACACTACCCCATTAATCTGTAATGGCTTGTCACAAACCGTCGATTTCAATCCGCTAGTATAATCAGATCGGATCAATGCTGATCGAACACCACTCTCGTCAACTTCACAGGTAGAGATTACACCGCCCACGCCAGCATTAGTACCCGAAGCAATTAACCAAGCATCGATATTAGTCACGTTATCCTTAACAATGATATTGCGCGCATAAATCACAACCTGCGGCAATTGACTAGCGCTAGAGAAATTACCAGTATCATAACGTATGTCGCCGTCCACGACCACCGTCTTGTCGCCGGCATCAATGATAACCGATCTACCCATCCCAATAGTGCCGCCCAACAAATTCACGATTGCTCGCGACGATGACAATTTGTACGAA
The DNA here is from genome assembly GCA_937959535.1 of uncultured Candidatus Saccharibacteria bacterium. GTDB lineage: Bacteria > Patescibacteriota > Saccharimonadia > Saccharimonadales > Saccharimonadaceae > Saccharimonas. Next base: position 6,905 of record CALGPW010000012.1, on the reverse strand, counting down.
CCGTCCAATCCGTTAAGCGAGATATTCTCTCCCGCTAACGGACGCTGGGTGCCAAAATAACTAGATTTGACAGTATTTTGCGCGCCAATAGTTCCCCATTGCCCATATCTAGCCTTATTATTGGCAAATGTTAGACCATTTAACTCGCTATCTGCCGCTATGCCCAACCGCGATGTCGTACCCATGCCAGAAAGAGCACCTCCTGATGCCGACACAACATTTGACCGGCTATACGAGGAAATTTCTGGCGCAAACATGCCATACTCACCCCAGCTGCCGATCGAATGAGTATTGCCACTCATAGTCAGCGTACGCGCGCCGCCAGTATAGATGCCCGACTTATACTGCTGGGTGATTAAAGCATTCGCGATATTGCTCGACCCGACACGCACATCGCCACCCCAGATTTGTACCATTGGCCTCTTGGAAATACGGTAGCAACGCGGATACGATACGCGGCGTTTTGAAGAATCTCCCGTTGTATCCCAGTTATACTTATTAACAGTAGCTACCCGGCAAATTACATCGCCAATCTTGTATCGTGCCGTATCAAGCGCCGACGTATCAATAACTTCAGTCCTGTCAAAAGCACTCTGCTTGTTATTTGTTGGCGTACAATCGCTAATTTTACCAGACAACTGAGGCTGAGAGTTGAGCCAAGAGCATGTATTCACGCCTGCGCCATAGGTCGTATCGGCATAATGCCTGTCTCCGTCATTCTTATTGAATATGCCATTTAGTATACTGCCCAGTTGACCATCCGACATTTCCGCGGCCGATCCAGTGAAGGCAAACGTAAAGACATCGGCATCACTACTGCCGCCAGCTTCTCGACGCCCGCCCGTATTGTATATGGTGCTATCTAGCGTTGTCGCATTACCTTGTTCTAGTACGCCAATAGCCGTTGACCCACCCGCCGAACCAACTCCTGGCACCAAATTAAAGTCCGAAGCCACCCTTGCGCAGGCAGGTTCGCTCGAAGCCCAACCCCCGCCTGCTACTGAATTTGGCCATGACCACCATATCTGCGTACATATATAAGACCCCGCTCGACTGCCGTCGCTAGGCGCGCGAATCTTCATACAATCGTCGCCGTCTCGACCACTCCAAGTATTTGTATTATTAGGACTTTGCACTAAGTTATTAAGCGCTGACCGGCATTTATTGTTATAAATATTACTGACCGCTCCGCGTGCAATGAGAACTCTATGTCCATTATTGCTACCACCGCAATGGCGCCAATCCTTACCGGCACAGCTAGCAACATCGTGCAGATTATTAAAATATGCCGATTCTATAACTACTTGTACGCTAGAATTTGTATGCTGATAATTTGAATATGGAGTATTCCGAAGAGTCGCTATGAACTCGGCCTGTTTTCCAGGAAAGACATCAGGCTTACCATCCAGATGACGCTCGGCGTACGGGCGAGAAGTACCAAAAGCGTTAGAATTATTATAATTCGCATAAGTCTTGTTGTCGGAACGATTATAGATATAGCTTTCGCCTTGGACTTTCCAGCCGCTAGGTCGCGGCTTACGGCGTACCCACAGCGAGATATTATCGGTACCGCAGTTAACATGAGAACCGCTATAAGTGTATACTTTATTACCTCTCATGACTGCCAGACAGCTTTTCGCACCAAACGTAACCAGCTCTGACGGGCCGCCAGGTTGACCGACACCATTAACGTCAGCACCTAAATCTAACTGATCTTTTTCGCTCTCGCCGTTTATCCATTGATACTCAGGACCGCCGCCGCCATAGTAGCCTCTATTAAAGAAATAATTGCCGTTACCGTCTATATGACCTGCTGGATTGGTTACCCAAACAGACCTACCCTGCCCATTGAAAGTGAACAGAGAATAAATTCTAATTGGATTACGAAACCGCTGAGTGTTCCACGATCCTCGTATCGTAAAATATATTGCCGTCGCATTCCAGTCCATCTCGATCGGGTTGGTCGGCGAAGACCCCACCATACTGAAATAGTTCGTATTATGATAAGACGCCCACCAGACAGCGCACGGGTGATTAATATAATCGCCGCAAGGATCACCATTCCAAGCCTGCCGCTCCATATCATTACGACCAGACCCCCAGCCATAAGCTGCATAAGACGTATCATTTCTTAGCAAGCAAACAATACCTGCAGCTGCCACAATAACAAAACAGCTAAGCCACCACTTCAAGCCACGCAGCAGCCCCTTGTGCATTATTGCTTATTCTCCGGAACTGATTGCTTGCTGCGCAGCAAATTCAACTGCTCAACATTAACTGGCACCTTCAGCCTGCCGCTGGCGTATATTCCTTTATCTGACAGGTTTTTTATTTTGTTATATAACTCATCCGTCTTCTGGCTATGACCGTTCGCATCTGCGGTCGTATGATAAAAATACAAAGCAACAACACACGTGGCGTCATCAGCATAGTGATTCTTTTTCTCTATTTCGCCAGCAATCTTCTTCAGATTATCAGGGGAAGATATACTACCATTAAACTTATCAATGATATCATTTCCGCACACATTATAGTAAACCAGCGTGCGCTGTTCTGGCGTTTTTACGCCGCCGTAAAGATATCCCAGTGCTGCCGCAGCGACAACAGCTGCTATAACCGCCAGGCCGCCACCTATGATAAATCCCGTCTTCCTCTTCATAAATAAAAGTATACCATTTATGCTTTGCTGCCGTCTAGAGCTGGCGGCGACTTTAACTCCGCAATCGGTAGCCGAAAGCCGAAAGTACTACCCTTGCCGAGCTCCGACTCGAAAATCATCGTACCGCCATGCCCTTCGACTACTTTCTTCGCCAAGAATAAGCCGATCCCCGTGCCGTCTGGCCGCTGCCGCCGAGCGTTGTCGCCGCGAAAGAACTTAGTGCCGAGCTTTTTCTTGGCAGATGGCGATACGCCCATTCCCTTATCGATTACCCGCAAAACTGCCTGGCCATCTTCAATTGACAATCGGACCTTTACCGTATTAGCGTCTGGTGAATAATAAATAGCGTTATCAATGAAATTCATAATAACTTGGCGAATCTTGGTGTCGTCTAGATACAGCAACGGAAAGCGCGCTGGCTGGCGATACGTGACCTTGACCTTATGCGTATTTGCTACCTGATCTACGTTCGCAACCTCTTCGGCAACCAGCTGCGACAAATTGACCGCTGTGCGATTGATAATAAACTTACCAGTCTGCAAACGGCTCACGTTCAAAAAATCACTAACCAATCGCACCATCCGCTCGCTGCTGCGAAAAGCCTCTTCTAGCAGCTGCCGCTGCGGCGGTGTAATCTCGCCAGCGTCGCCCTCGAGAACCATACTCAGGTAGCCCTTCACGCTGGTCAGCGGCGTCCGCAGCTGGTGGCTGGCCATACTGACAAACTCATCTTTAGTGGCATCCAGGGCCTGCAATCTTTTGTTAGACTGGCGCAGCTGACTAGTCGCCTCATCGACTTCCTTCTCTAAATTTCCAGCTAAGCGGCGAATCTCCTCTAGGCGAAACATATTCAAAAGCGCCACCGATAGATTACGCGCCAAAACATCAAACAGCTCAAATTCCTTACCGCGAATCTCGCAGCCGTCACGCCGCTCGCCAATTACCAGGCAACCAATTTTCTGATCGGCAACGCATAGCGGTAAGATTGCTGCAATACCATATCGAGCATAATCACCAATGTCGCCAGAACCAAGCGTCTGCGAGTCCAACCATGCCGGCACATTACGCTTGCCAGCAATATACGGTTGGTGATATTGATCGCAAAAAGCCACACCAGCAAAACGTACTTGCAGTACACTAACAAAAGTTTCTAAATAGCTATTTAGCAATGTATCAATGTCTTTGGCATCAACCATTTTGCGCGTCAGAACGTCCACAACTTGCTGCGAACGATACGATGGACGGCGAACTCTACCAAAAAACCGCTTCATTGCTTTTATAGTACACTTTTCTCGACGATAACGCTAGAGCTTACTCGAAAAGTAACTGGGATATGCTATTATAAAAACATGACAACTATCGCTATTATCGAGGACGATCAAGTAATCAACCAAATGTACCGGATGAAGTTCGAAGCAGCCGGCTTCGAAGTGGTTACTGCCAGCGACGGCGAGACTGGCGTCAAAGTGGTTCAGCACGCTAATCCTGACATTATTTTGCTTGATCTGCAAATGCCGAATATGAACGGCACCGAAGCGCTGCGAAAAATCCGCCAACAACCCGCTAATGCTAATACGCCAGTTATCATTCTAACCAACCTAGGCGAAGAAGAGGCACCTGCCGAGCTGCGTAACCTAGGTATTCATAGTTATATCGTCAAGGCTAATCTAACACCTAGCCAAGTTGTCATCCACGCCAAAGAAGCACTGAACGATAAGCGATAGAATTACTATAACTTACCAACTTGCCGCAAGCACGCCTCAATCAGATGATCAAATAATACTGCGTATGTCAATGGACCGACACCGCCCTTTTGCGGTGTAATCGTAATATCGCTGCGCTGGCGAACCGCATCGTCAACATCGCCGACCAACACACCGCCTTCGCTCGCCGTACCAGCATCCACCACTACTGTTTCTGGCGCGATCATTTCGGAGGTGATCAAATGCGGCACGCCAGTCGCCGTTACAATTACGTTACATTTTCGCAAACTATCTGCGGTAGCTGGATTCGCCTTGTCGTAGACCTGCACGTTTAGACCGCGCTGCTGCCACATTTTTTCGAGCGGCGCTCCGACAAGCTTACCGCGACCCACGATAGCAATTTGCTTATCCGATAGCTCGATATTATACCCAGCCAATAGCCAATCGATTGCTTGCGCAGTAGCGCTCGGATAGATACTACTAGCTCCTAAACCATCAACATCTTTCTCTGGCGCGATTAATTGGCACAGCTTTTCGGTCTGCGACACGTCATCAATCGGCAATTGCAAAATTATTCCCTGCACTACTGGATCGTTGTTAGCTTGATCAATAGCCGCCATCATATCAGCTTGCGCGACTGCTTGTACGTCAACATCAATCAGAATATCTGCTGCGTAACGTGTTTTCATCCGAACATACGTTTGAATCGCTTGGCTAGCGTTTTTGCTCATTATAATAACTAGTTTTGGTACCACACCATATTCTTGGCGTAGATTTCGTACTTGACGCGCTTGGCGCTGCTTAATAAAACCTTGCAGTTCCTTGCCGTTTAACTCTTTCATGATATACTGTCCTTTCTATCATCAATAAAAGCTGCCCATTGCCGAATCTTGCGCAAGATGGTTTTGAGCGGTAATTCAATTAACATATCCAACACCATCGACACAATATTAACCTGCGCGTATTTATCACTCATCCACCGACCAGCGACTACAAACGGCAAATACAGCGTATCGCGTACAAAGGTAAAGCCGTTGCTAGCACTGCGCACAATCTCGAGATCGCGAATCAACCGGCTCAAGCGAAAGCCTAGGAAGCTCGCCGCCGAGAAAAATACAAAGAAAATAATAATATGCACTGGTGAAAAACCAATCAACGTCAGCAGCCAAGTCGCCAGCGCGAACACCGCCAGACTCATTACGACGTACATAATCGAAAACATCGAGCTATACGTCCGTCCCGCTAATTGTCGCCGCATCAGTACAGTATTATCGCCGCCGTAGAGCATCTGGTCGACCCGTTTAATCAGCGCTTCGGTATTTGCATATCCCGGCACATTCAGCGTTAAGCGCAGCAACACCATATATATCGGCGGGAAGAACAAATTGATCATCAGCACCAACCACTCAATTTGTCCGTGCGCCCATAGGTCATACGGCACTTCAATAGCGATGCCAATCAAAAACTTAGTAATTACCAAGAAGACCACGCTGCGCATAATAGCCCGGTTAATTCGCGCCATCATGCTAGAATATTCACGGTTCACTTGCCGCTCAAATTCGTCGAGAAATGCCTCGCGCTTTTGTAACAACGCCGGGAAGTCGTTTTGCGTCTCCATCATATGGCGAATAACGCGCAGCGGCGCCCCCTGCCGATCAACCACGCGGCGCAACTCTTCGACCGACGTGCTGCGCAGCATCTTATCAATTTTACGATTAAATTCAACAAAAGCCTCAAGCGATTCAACACTCGTTCCATAACGCACCAATAGCCCTGCGCGCACCGTGGCTACGTCGCTCTTCATCAGCGCCTGCTGAATAGCCACATAAAGCGCGGCTCCGTATTCATCAGCCGAAGTCGATTGCAGCGCATCCCGCGGAATTGCTGTCTCGAAATATTCATACGCAAAATCAATAAACGCATGATCGCCAGCGTGATCAACCAATACATTCGCCGCCAATACCGACAGAGTTTCTAACAGCCATGCCGAAGAACGATCCAAATTGATTGAACGATCAGCAATCAGCTTTTCATACGCTTTATAGTGCGCTGTTGCTAGTTTTGAAATCTCTTTGATTTGGCTGCGCGACACGCTATCGTTGGGCAAATATCCCGCAAAAGTCAATTCAACCACCAATTCTTCGCCGCTTTTGCAAACCAACGCCTCATCGCGAACAATAAACGATTGTTTGAAAAACCGCCGGATAGCATTTTGTAGCAGCAAGTGCTCCTCGGTATTTTCAGCGGCGTTGCGCAGCTGCTCGTAAGCCGCCGTCAGCATGCCGCCAGCACCAACGACATTAACCTTATCAGCTTTACTCAGCATCCGCTGGCGTTCGTCCGACAGCTGCTGCGCACGGACAGCACCTACCCGCAAGTGGGCGCCAATTTGATTTAACTCTGGCATTATTCGTATATTATCGTCGATTTTCACAGAATTGACAAGGGCAAGCGTTATCATTCTGAATAGCAAATCTATGGGTGACCATACGTACACACCTCACCACCTCTGCAACATCTCCACAGGTGTTCGCATCTGTATG
>CALGPW010000011.1:0-11214 GCA_937959535.1 uncultured Candidatus Saccharibacteria bacterium | reverse complement strand
TGTGTTAGGCACGCCGCCAGCGTTCATCCTGAGCCAGGATCAAACTCTCCATAAAGATGCTTCATTTGAAGCGTCTACTCAAAAATAGACTGACGATGATAATTGCACAATCAAATTGTTAAATTACTTAACCTGACTGCTAAGATGCAATTTGTAAGTTTACCTCTCGCAACCAGACTGTTCACTATTGTAGCGCTCTAACCTAATCAAGTCAACACCTTATCGCTAGTTTTTTGTAGCTAAAAATACAACGATACCCGCTAGCAAGCCAATTGCAGCACCAACTGCCACTTCCAAAGGGGTATGTCCCTTAGCGCTACGCGGCTTTGACACGTCAAATTTCGAGATATCAATAACTTGCTTGATAGCCTCGCCCTGCTCGCCAACAGATCGCCGCACCATCAATGCGTCGTACATCACAATCGCCGCTAGAGCTAAAGCCAGGCCAAATAAACCGCTACCAACACCGTCTTTCAAACCGATAATCGACACTAGCGACATCATAGTAGCACTATGGGCGCTCGGCATATTTCCCGATATATACAGATGATCAAACACTTTCAAGGTACGCATCTTAATAGCAGCAACGACATACTTACCGCACTGCGCCATGGCCCAACCAACAGCAAAAGCTATTATATACGGGGATACTACCATCCGCTATTTTTCTCCTTCGTCTGTATCACGTATAATCCCCATTGATGAAACTGTATCTCCGTCATTAATACGCATCACTCGAACACCCTGGGTAGTACGGCCAAGCGCTGGAATATCGTCAAGCGACACTCGGATAGTCTGTCCATTTTGACTAATCATAATTGCCTCAATCGCATCCTTCTCAAGCGTTTGAACAGCAACTATCGGACCAGTTTTTGCCGTAACAACAGCAGCCTTCACACCGACACCGCCGCGGCGGTGACTCGGGAAATTAGCTACCTTGGTTACTTTGCCGAACCCGTTTGCGCTCATCACCAGCAATTTTTGATCAGCTGAAGTTACAATATCCATACCTACAACACTATCGTCCGTTCGTAGTCGCACACCACGCACACCGCGAGCAGCACGTCCCATCGGACGACACTCCTCCTCGCTAAAGCGAACCGCTTGTCCAGCTGAAGTCGAGATAATCACATCGTTCTTGCCAGTAGTTTGCTTGATCCAACGCAACTCATCGCCTTCATCCAAATTAATAGCAATTAAACCATTGGTGCGAATATTTGAATAGTCAGCAATCGCTGTCTTCTTGACTGTACCCTTGGTCGTCGCCATAAATAGGTAACCTTCATCAACATTTACATCTTTAGCTAGATTGATAATTGAAGTAATTTTTTCCTCTGGCTGCAGCTGCAATAAATTGACCGCCGCTACTCCCTTCGCCGCTAAGCTAGCTGCCGGCACCTCGTAGGCCTTCAGACGAAACACTCTACCCCTGTTTGTGAAAAACAACAGCCAATCATGTGTTCCAGCTGGTACTAGCTGATCAATAACGTCTTCCTCTTTAGTGGTCATACCGCGTTTACCCTTGCCGCCGCGGTTTTGACGGCGATAATCGCTAGCCAAGGTGCGTTTGATGTAATTTTCCGTTGTCAGCAGTACAACAGTATCCTCTTCTGGGATTAGTTCTTCATCGCTAAACTTACCGACTTCGGCGTTGATAATTTTACTACAACGGTCATCGCCATATTTATCTTTAATTTCTAGTAATTCCTCTTTGATGATGCGAAGGATTTCGTTTTCGTCAGCCAAAACTTTTTCAAAATACGCAATCTTTTTCATTAACTCAGCTAGCTCATTCTCGATAGCTTCGCGTTCTAGACCCGTCAGTCGGCGCAATTGCATTGCCAGAATCGCCTTGGCCTGGATAACGCTCAGCGAGAACTTTTCGATGAGCGCCTTTTCGGCTTCATCTTGCGTCTTGCTAGCCCGGATGATTCTAATTACCTCGTCGATATTGTCCAGTGCAATTTTGTAACCTTCCAGGATATGCGCTCGCTCCTTAGCCTTGCGTAGCTCGTACTCTGTGCGGCGGCGTACCACTTGGCGGCGATGTTTGATAAACTCATTCAGAATATCATGCAAACCCAAAACGCGCGGCTGCAGACGTGTCGCATCGTCAGCACTCGGCACCAAAGCTAGCATATTGTAATGGAAGTTAGTCTGTAACGCCGTCAATTTGTATAATTGGTTAAGTACTTTCTTCGGATAAGAGTCTTTTTTGAGCTCAATAACTACTCGCACATTACCGCGAGCCGACTCATCGCGCAAAGCGCTAATCGCCGTAATCTTTTTCTCGTGCACCAAATCGGCAATTTTTTCGATAAGCGTTGCTTTATTCACGCCATAAGGCATCTCAGAAACTATAATTTGATGACGGCCGCGTTTGGTTTCTTCAATGTTTGCCACTGCCCGTATCGTCACACTGCCGCGGCCGGTCGCATAAGCTTGGCGCATCGGCGCGCCACCATAAACCACCGCGCCAGTTGGGAAATCTGGCCCCTTGATACACTTCATAAGGTCATCAAGCGTTGCTTCCGGATTATCAATCAGTGTAACCGTTGCATCAACCACCTCGCCTAGATTATGCGTCGGAATATTAGTTGCCATACCAACAGCAATACCAACTTGCCCATTCAATAGTAAATTCGGCAATTTAGCAGGCAAAACAATCGGTTCTTGGCGAGTAGAGTCATATGTATCGCGAAAATCAACCGTCTCTTTATCAATATCTGCCAAAAGCGACTCTGACACCCGAGTCATTTTTGCTTCAGTATAACGCATAGCTGCTGGCGGGTCGCCGTCCATTGAACCAAAGTTACCTTGGCCCTGAACCAACGGATAGCGCTCCACCCAATCTTGAGCCATACGCACCATCGCATCATAAATCGAGCTGTCGCCGTGCGGATGGTATTTACCCATCACTTCACCGACAATCTGCGCGCTTTTCACGGTCTTAGCTGTCGGCCCGATACCCATTTTGTCCATTACGTACACAATACGGCGATGAACTGGCTTCATACCATCGCGTACGTCCGGTAAAGCACGGTCAACGATGACCGACATTGAATACCGGATAAAGCTATCCTCCATAACATCTTCTACTGTTCGAATCTCGACAGACTTTGAATGACTAACATCGTTAGTCTGCTCAATAATCTCGCCTTCGACTGGTTTTTTTGACTCTGGTTTCATATTCCTATCCTTCTTCTCGTCCATTTACACATCTAGCTCATCAAGACTGACTTTATTAGCATTGGCTTGAATAAAATTCTTGCGCACTTCGACATCATCGCCCATTAACTTCGTAAAGATAGCATCAGCGCGCTCAGCATCCTCGAGTTTAACCTGTACCAGCACTCGATTTTCCGGGTTCATAGTCGTTTCCCAGAGTTGACTAGCATCCATTTCACCGAGACCCTTATAGCGTTGTAGGGCCGACTCGCTCAGGCCAGCTTGTTTTGCCCGTGAATCGTTTAAATCAATCTGGACACCCTTCTCTTTGCGTGCCGCAATTAGCTCATCGTACCGCGCTTCAAGCGCCTCCTCATTATATAAATACTCTTGTTTGCTTTGGGATAATTTCAGCTTAAACAGTGGCGGTTTAGCTAGATATATGTGCCCACCCTCCACAACTGGCCGCATATAGCGGAAGAAAAACGTCATCAGCAGAGTCGCGATGTGGCTGCCATCGACATCGGCATCGGTCATGATAATAATCCTGTGATAGCGTAGTCCGCGAATATCAAAAGCATCGCCAATACCTACACCTACCCCTTTGATCAAGCTCAAGATTTCTCGATTGGCATACATTTTGTCTAAGCGAGCCCGCTCGGTATTGAGCACTTTACCGCGCAGAGGCAAAATCGCCTGCGTACGGCTATCGCGGCCAGTTTTTGCTGAACCGCCAGCCGAATCTCCCTCAACTATATACAATTCGCATTCCGACGGATCTTTACTAGAACAATCAGCTAATTTGCCAGGCAAACTAGCGCCGTCAAGCGCTCCTTTACGAATTACATTATCCCGCGCTGCCCGCGCTGCCTTGCGCGCTCGCGCCGCTAACAAGGCTTTATTGATAATTTTTTTAGCAATAGCTGGATTTTCCTCTAGATAATATGCGAAATATTCGTTCATTACTTGCTCGACATAGCGACGCACCTCTGGATTACCTAGTTTATTTTTAGTCTGGCCCTCAAACTGCGGATCTGGCAATTTTACTAATATCACCGCCGTCAGGCCCTCGCGGATATCATCGCCAGTCAAGTTATCTTCCTTTTCTTTGAGCAAGTTATTTTTACGGGCATAATCATTGATCACCCTGGTAAGCGCTGACCTAAATCCAACCAAGTGCGTGCCGCCATCTGGTGTCAAAACGTTATTCGCAAACGGCTTAACGGTTTCGATGTAGGAATCGTTGTATTGTACTGCTATTTCGACAACCGAGTCGCTGACTTGCTTATCGACATAGAATATCTCATCGCCAAGCACATCTTTACCCTTATTCAAATTCTTGACATAGCTCTTGATACCACCCTCGAAGTAGAATGCCTGGCGCTCGTGAGTACGCTCATCATAAACAGAGGTATAAACACCTTTAGTTAGATATGCCTGATGGCGTAAATAATTTACCACCCATTTATAATCAAATTTAATTGTCTCCTTAAAGATTTCAGCATCTGGATAGAACGTGATACAGGTGCCATCTGGCCGATCGGTTTTTCCTATTTTCTTGAGCGGTACCACAGTTTTACCGCGAGAAAATTCGATACGATATAGCATACCGCCCCTAACAACTTCAGCAATCAGCTTAGTAGATAGAGCATTAACCACGCTAGAACCAACACCATGCAAACCGCTTGACACTTTGTAGCCGCCGCCGCCGAATTTACCGCCAGCATGCAGAACAGTCAGGACTGTCTCAAGCGTACTAATGCCGGTCTTAGGGTGCTTATCTACTGGAATACCACGACCATTATCAGTTACTGTCACGCCGCCGTCCGCTAACAATCTCACATCAACTCGCGACCCATAACCAGCTATAGCTTCGTCTACCGAGTTGTCGGCGATTTCTTTAATTAAATGGTGTATACCATCATATCCCGTGCTGCCAATATACATTCCTGGACGTTTGCGTACTGGTTCGAGACCCTCAAGAACTTGGATCTGCGAACTATCATACGAACCATCATTTTTTTGTTTACTCATAACGAAATCACTCCCTATTTACAGTCGCTCAGCTTGTCTATTAATACCCACATTATACCATAAAAAAAATTGTTCATTCAAGGTATTGCTGCGGTTGCCATAAGTATGATATTATAAAAGAGAGGAAAATATATCTCAAAATAACACAAAAAGGTAAGCAAAATGTTTAGAAAGCTAGTATCAAATCTCGCCTTTAGCCCCGCATTAGTCGGACAATTAGGTTTTTATGCAAAACGGTTACGCAAAGAAGAATCGGTGCGCAGATTAGGACTTATTTTTACAGCTTTTGCACTCGTTGTACAGTTTTTTGCCGTATTTCAAGCACCAGAGCCAGCTACCGCTGCCGACGCTACTGATATGGTTTATGGCGGCGTATGGAGTAAGCAAGCCTTACTAAGCACCTATGACAGCAACGTCAACAATATCCGAGACCTCTACGATGCCGTCGGCATTTCTCGCAGCGATATTGACCAAGCTGGTAATAATTTGGAGTATCACAGAAGCAACGAAGGCTTATATTCTTGGGGTATGAAACCTGTATTCGGTGCAAGCCAAGGTGAAGGCGGCTACACCGTAAAAACTGGCAGCGGTACGCGAACGTTTTATTACAGACCGCAGCGGCTTTGGGGTAATTCAGGCGCTTATTCAGCCTACGTAGCTCGTTCATCAAAGACAGGAATGTGGTTCGGAATTATGCGCAGCTGCGGTAACCTAATTACACTAACCGTCCCGCCAGCTCCCGCTTGCCCTCCTGGACAATCAGGGACCTATCCAAATTGCTACACTCCGATGTGTACTGTCCCCGGCAAGACTAACCTGCCCGCGAACGACCCGAGGTGCAAAGCTGACCCTGTCGCAGTGTGTTCGTCGCTAGCGATCGTTAACAACAAGAATACTTACCAATACACCGCCTCCGGCAACACCAGCAATGGCGCTTCAATTACCGGTTATAGATTTGTTGTCTATCGAGATGGTAAACAATTAAAAACCATCGAAAGCAAGACTCGAACTGTCACCGACAAAGAAACTATAGCTGGTAAATATACGGTTAAAGCTATCCTGAAAACATCTCTAGGCGACCGTACCAGTGATAGCTGTACCAAGGAATTTCAGATTGTAGAGCCAGCTAAGTGTCCGCAAAATCCTGCCTTGCTTGCCACAGATCCCAACTGTCAACCATGCCCAGGCGACACAACTTTGTGGATAAAAGATGCTAAGTGTAAAGAAGATATTATTCAAACAAAAACCGCCCAAAACACCTCGCAAGGCAACGCCGACGCTTCGACAACTACCGCCAAGGCGTCCGATCAAATTATTTACAAAATTACTGTGACCAACAAAGGATTGAAAGCTACCGATTACACCATCACCGAGAATCTCGCTGACGTCCTCCAATATTCTTCGCTAGAAAACAAAGGAGGAGCTACTTTGACCAAGGATACTTCTGGCAGCCAAGACACAGAAACTCTATTGGTATGGCCAAAAATCACGCTAAAGCCTGGTGAAACTCAAACTCGCGTATTCAGCGTGAAGCTCCAAAGCACGATCTCACCAAAAGCCACTGGCACCGGCAACCCTAATTCATACGATTGCAAGATGACCAATACTTTCGGCAATTCCGTAACCATTAATGTAGACTGTCCGGCACAAAAGCAAGCAATTGAACAAACTGTTGCTCAACTTCCACACACCGGACCTGGCGAAAACATGCTATTTGCCGGAATCACCTTCGCTGTTGTCGCATTCTTCTACGCACGATCGCGTCAGCTGAAAAAGGAAGTCCGCTTAATCCGTCGAGATTTTAACTCAGGCACTATATAAACTATAAGATTATATAAAACAAAGATGAGGTAGCTATCAATGAATAATGAAAAAATACCATCACTTAGCGATAAGCATAAAGAGCAGTACACTAGCTCTGAAGTAATCCATCGGAAAACTCAAGAGAATATTAACGCTAAAAATAAAACAGAGAAAGAAGCTAGTTCTGAAGCCTCTCAGGAACAGCTGAAAAAAGCACGCCATGAAGCCTTAAACCAAGCTAGAGAAATCGCCCAAGAACGTAAAGAAAACAAAATAAAAACCAATGAAGTCAGTCCAGAGAAGAAACGCCGCGGCCCTACCTCTAAACAAGAGCGCAAAGCCGCCTTCGACAAGACTATGACCGAGATTCAATCCGAAATGTCACCTGCCAGCAGAACTTTCAGTAAAGTTATTCATAACCCCGCCGTCGAGAAAAGCAGCGAAGTGATTGGTAATACTGTAGCACGTCCTAATGCCATATTGTCAGGGTCAGCTGCAGCTTTTATCCTTACAGCTGGTATATATTTAGTCGCTAAGCACTTCGGATATTCGCTATCTGGCACAGAGACCATTGCCACCTTCGTCTTAGGGTGGGTTATCGGCTTGATTTACGATTACATTCGCGTCCTAATATTCGGTAAATCCAAGTAACTTTTGCCAACTAACGTAATTTTATCGAAACTTCGCCGCTATTGTCGCTGTCGCGCATATTTAGGGTATTACTAGCAGGCTGTTGTGACGCCGAAATCGGACCATTATCTGCAATTGGCTCTGTCGGCAAATTAACACTTTGCGTGACAGAATTAACATTAGGAGACTCACCAACTTGCGGCGGTACAGTAACTGCTGGCGGTACTGCACCAAGCTGTGACTGTGCCAAATCTATTGGATTATTTCGAGACGGCTGCTGCGGAAGCTGTTGCTGCTGCGGCTGAGCTGGCAAGGTACTGCTAGAAGGAGAATAAGCATCGGTATAATTTTGAGATTGAGCGGGTCCAGCAGCCGCCACATTGCCAGTCGAAGGCATCGGCGGTTTAGCATTAGCTGGTAGCGGCGAAGATACTGGACGCGGCGTAGTACTATTTCTACCGGTTACTTGCTTGCGTTTCGCTAACCATTCATCCAAAAAAGATGAACTACTACTACTCGGTGCTATTTTATTAGGGGTGTTAGCAGCGGCTCCAGCCGTATTTTTCAACTGTTTATTATTTCCAGAAGATTGATTCATGCTAGTACGCGCCGCTATCTCACGCTCAACTTGAGCCCGCGGATGTCCGTATTTTGCAGCCGACAGTCTGCGCAAGGCATCGCCCAACTGAGCATTTTGGTGGCCCATCGGGGGAATCCATGCCATACTAAACGGCGCAGACGGCACACCTTCAATCTGAGCGACACAAACAGATTCAAAGTTTGGCAATTTCGTCAAATCTTCTGCATCAAACACTGGTGTATAGCGCTTAACCATAATTTCTGCGTCGGTTATACCAATCCGGCCAGTGATAGTTGTACCAACGTTACCGAGAATAGCCTCGCGCAGTTCTTCCTTCAACTGCGTCATGAACTGGTTAGCTAATACCAAACTCAATCGATACTTGCGAGCCTCGCTCAAAATAGTCTCGAAGCTATCAGTCGCAAAGTTCTGAAACTCATCAACATACAGCGTAAAATCTTTGCGCTCATCCTCTGGAATCTTGGCCCGCGCCATCGCTGCAGCCTGAAACTTCATCACAAAGACAATACCAAGCAATTTAGAATTAAGATCGCCTAATTTACCTTTCGATAAGTTTACCAGCAAAATCTTGTTATTATTCATAATGTCTTGAAAGTCAAAGCCGCTTTTTGTCTGTCCAATAATATTACGCATAGCATCATTGCTAATAAACGGGCCAAATTTAGCAATAACCCAGCTGATGACCTCGCCTGCCTCGCTTGATCGCTGCGATGCCGGAAACTCCTTTGTCCAAAAATCTAACACCTGCTGGTCGGTAACATATTTCAGCTTGTTGTTTCTGAAACTATCATCAACCAAGAGCTTCGGTATATCGACAAAAGT
Source organism: uncultured Candidatus Saccharibacteria bacterium (assembly GCA_937959535.1). Taxonomy (GTDB): domain Bacteria; phylum Patescibacteriota; class Saccharimonadia; order Saccharimonadales; family Saccharimonadaceae; genus Saccharimonas. Next base: position 2,156 of record CALGPW010000011.1, on the reverse strand, counting down.
ACCACCCGCCGGATCGCTCATTAATAACAGCGCGCAGTTGCGGAATATATGCTCCAACCGCGGACCAACGATACCAGTGTGTCCTGGGTCATACAAACCATAAAGCATACCGATAGCCTCTTGTACCAAAAAGTCTTTTTGGTCTGGGTGGTCAAACTCAAACATATTTAGACCAATCGGATTGTCCATATCGCTTGGGTTGAAATAAATAATGTCTTCAACGCGCTCCTTTGGCACCTTTTCTAGCAAATGCTCCGCAAGGTCCCCGTGCGGATCAACCAGGGCAAAACCCCGCCCATCCAGCATATCTTGGTAGGCTAGATTTTCCTGCAAAACTGATTTACCAACACCCGTCTGTCCAATAATATGTATATGGCGCCGGCGGTCTTTATCACTGAGCCTAATCGGCTTCTTAACACCGCGAAATTCGTTGTATCCTAACAGCAAACCAGTCTCCATCACCTGCGTCGGTCCATCGACTTGCTTACTCATCTGGCGCTTGACTTGCGAGCTTGGAATACTATTCTGATCTGGCAAATGAAAAATTGTCGCCAGCTCTACGCTATTTAATATATTCTTATTAACCTGCTGAGGGAAGAAACGAAAAATATAAGACGAAGTTAGTTCTTCAATGTTTTTTGCTAATGTGAATTTAAATCCGTTAAACGTCGGCGAGTCAAATAATGCAAATGCTGCAACAATATTTTTCAATATTACCTGAGAACGAGCTGCTGTATTAGACGAAACAACAGCCCGTATCAGCACCTCGTACCCCGGATAACGGGTTTTTTCTTGGATAGCATCAACAGTCGCCTGTTCGACAGAATTAAGCGGCTTTTTATCCTCTGGCTTTTTGTCGTCGCTCTCTGGCGGCTTCCATAGAGACTCCATAATTTCGCTCGGCGAGAAGAACACCGAAAGTCCAGTCTTTTTTTTATCTTTGTCTTCTATGATTTTTTCAGAGACAGAAACTGCCGACTTGGCCCATCGCTCATTAGCTGGACGAATTAATATTTGGATACCTATACCATCTTCGCGAGTCGCTGCTGATAAAGCATTCAGCAATGCGCGCGACGCATCACGTTTAGATTCCATGTATGTTGCAATAGGATAAGCAAAGTTCTTCCTCAGAGTAAACTCGCCACCAATCGTACCGCTCATCTTACCGACCTTACTAAAAACAGTATGCTCCGACACCTCTTCTAGCCGAGCCGATGGATAGGCTGCTGCAATTGCCTGGCGAACTACCTCGGTGAGCACTGTAGGTACAACAGCATAATAGAACACCAAGCCATCGCGAGCCACTATTTCAAACGACAAATGCCTCTGCCCATAAATCTTGCTCTTAAAACCTTTAGTGGCAGTACTGGATATAATATTGTACATAACCTGAGCTTGCGACAACACTTCTTCCGTCAGATCCCGTTTATCACGCCCGTCGCTAACAATATCATCGCTAGCTGGCGGTAGATGAATTAATATCGGCACCATCTTAAGCCCGCGCTCATAGTTCTTCGCCTCACGAAGAGTATTACGATAGACCATAAACACAACAAAAGACCCTAGCCCGATCACCAAAGCTATTGCAAACAATGTTACAAGAGTGCCTATCCCGCCGCCAGACACTACCTAATCCTCTACTTTCCCTATTTCGCGCCCGTAGCGTTTCCTTATATATTCTATCTGAAGTTTGCCGATCTCAACCTCGCGACGATACGGGTCGTCTTTGGTCTCTGCGATAATTTTCTTAGCTTTATCAACCCACTCCTTTTCAATAAGGTCATCATCATTGGCTATCAGCGCTGCGGTGTCATCAGACGTCGCAGACTGAGCAGCGCCAGGATCCACGGTTGGCTGAACTATAGGAATTGGCTGAGGTAGCACAATTTGAGGAACCGTGTTAGCAACAGCCTCTGCAGAAGCAGCATTCATCACCTCTCTAGAAGTATTTTGCTTCTCAAGATTACCGCCATCTATGCCAAAAGTAGGTGTCTCGTAACTATTCTGCGGCAGCACCTCTCTCTGCACAGGAACTTGTTCTCTTATACCCGGTTCCATATTAAGTAAATTATACCATATGCGTTTACAATTTTTCTAGGCCTCCGTACACACCTCACCACCTCTGCAACATCTCCACAGGTGTTCGCATCTGTATG
>CALGPW010000010.1:0-53563 GCA_937959535.1 uncultured Candidatus Saccharibacteria bacterium | reverse complement strand
GATTGCTTCAGCTGCGCCATCGTCTGCTGTACCGTCAGCGTGCCGATCAGCAGCGTGAAAATCAGCGTCATGATCAGGGCGATGGTCAGGCTGCGACGCCGCCGCCGCGCCACAGCCGTCCAGGCTCGTTTGATAATCGTCATCGTTTGCCCCTAGTCCACTTCGGTTAGTAATTCTTTTGGCGTTGACTGGGTAATTGGTCGAGAGGCCAAGAGTACCGCAATGATAATCACCGCTAGTCCAGCGCCCCACACCGCCAGCAGATCCGTTGGTTGCACACCAACCGTCACCTTGTCCAGCGTCCGCGATGACGTCACCGAGTCAGCGTCAGCACCGAGCGACGCACCGTTGAGGGAGCTGCCAGCTTGACGTGTGGCATTCTGTGCCGCCTGCGATACCACGTGATCACCCATTTGCTGGGCAATCAGCCCTGCGGTAAAGTACGACGCACCGAAGCTCAGCACCGCGATCATCACTAGCTCAGCGATATATTGCAGCACAATCTTTGACTGCGGCACGCCCGTCGCCAAGAGCACGCCCGCTTCGCGCTTGCGCTCATTCATCCACAAATACAGCACCATGCCGATTACCGCGACACTGACCAGCGCCGTCGCCCACAACATACCGTCGATCAAGCCGTACACGCCGTTCACCGCACCAGTCACGCCAGCCAGTTCCTGGCTATTCTTATTCAATTGATACTTTTGCCAATTAACCGGCAATTTATTCGCCCGCGCCATTACCTCATCTAACTGTTTGGTTCCTTTGGTAAAGAACGTAGCGTCCTGGTAAATCTCATTTTGCGCTGTATAGGCATTCAACTGGCGGGTTGTTGTGAGATCGGTCAGGAACAAATTCTCGAATAGCTCCACCTGGTACGTCGCCTGCTTTGGGTTTTTGCCGTTAAATATACCGACGATTTCCACTTCCACCTCGTCCTTGGATGGACGTTCGTTGTCGGTGTCGTATTGATTAGCCTTCAGTTTGATTTTGCTACCAAGCTTCAGGTTGTTAGCCTTGGCAAAATCTTCGTGCACCAAAATCTTGTGTGAATCGTTCTCGGTGATGTGCCGGCCAGCGATGAGCTTGAGCGACTCGGCACGGAACTTCTTCTCGGACTCAGATTTATTGACACCGATGATGGTGGCGGCATTGCCAAACTGTTTGTCCTTCTCAGCATCATAGCCGCTGCCACCGCTTGGTAACGGCACAAGTTTGGTATTGATAAAATCGACCGTGGCGTTCTGGCGCTTGACATAGTCCGTCACACCCTCCAGGTTCTTCACTGCATCGATGTCTTTGTTCGATACCGTTCCCGAACCGCGAGCGGTTCCTGGATTGGTGCGCGGATTATTGCCCAGCGTAAAGCCGGCCTTGAGCGTTTTGTCTAGCGACTGCGCTGCCGCGTCGGTCGAATGCTTGATAGCAAATCCGCTCAGCATAATCGTCGACATACACAGCAAAATCGCCAGCAAAATCAGCGTTTTGAGTTTTTTCCTGGTGATATACAACCAGGCACGTTGCAAAAATGACATAGATCTCCTTTCTTGGTTCTATGTCAGTGTAGCAAGGATGTGTGAAGGGAATGTGAAATGGACAACGAAATCACGACGGATTATTTTTCACTAATCAATAGATGAGGACAAAAATATGAATTTAACACCTTAGGATTGCTTAATTTGTCATTACACTTCAGGACAAAATGTCTTAATGGATGATGACATTTTTAGGTTGTAATTGCTTATTTCTTCTCAAGCACTGCGACTCGCTTCTTCAAATCATCCAGTTCGGCGCGGAGTTCGCTGGTGCTTGCTGCGGGACTGCTTGGTTCTGCTTTTTTAGCTTTAGAGTCTTTTTCTTGCTGAGCTTTTTGTTCTTTACCTGTTTTTACGGCAACATAGCCAGCAATAACGAAGCTGGCTATTGCAATGACAGTACCTGACGCTGACAGTATATTTAGCGGAGTGATTTCCATACATATTCCTTTGTTTATGATTTATTATTAGGCTTAATTATACACCTTGCTGATGGTATATGGCTAGTAGGTTGACGCTAGCTGTGCACTTTAGTTATAATTGGACTATCACCATAGTCAGACAAGCCTAAGGTTTCGACCGAACGCTGTTTCTGGCCTTTTTAATATCTCTTTTTTTGATGCGCAATCCCCACTGCTGAACAGTGACGTCTAGTGCATAGCCTTCGGGAAATAAGCCTTCAATCGTCCAGCCGTGTCGCTGCAAACAAGCTATCTGCCACGGCTCAGGAATGAGATGGACATATAGCTTACGACTATAACCAGCTAATAATTGTGGCAAGTTAGTTACCAGCACTTCGAAAACAGCCTCTGATTTTACTGCCAATGGCATGATTTTAATCGGCTGGCCTTTCTTTGGAGTTGCGCCGACAACGCCAACGACCTTTCTATCCTGCTCAGCGATAAAAATAAGTTTATATTTCGTATCGACATTTCGACCCTCACGCCGTCGATAACCAGCAAACAGTGTATCAATCCATGCATTATTAACGCCGTAAAAACTACTGCCCACCTGCGACAAAATCAGCCGTCTCGTCGCAGTGGCATGTATCTTCTCGTCAAACGGGACGATTGAAATATCTGACAAGTCAGGAGTTGTGCTCTGACTCAGCGGCTTGTATAGCATGTGCTCGTCGATACCAGGTTTATAATGATCTTGAGCCTTGCCAGCCAAGTAAAATCCTTTATGCAACAAGAACTTAAGTGTGTCTTGGTTTTGGGCAGCCACTGTACAGTAGAGTTGTCGAGCGTGGTGTTTGCAAGCGAAATCCTCGGCATGGCGAAGCAACTTACTGCCAATGCCAAATTTACCGCGATATTCTGGCGCAACGATGAGCGGACTAATTTTAACTGTCCCCTGCTTCTTGACAACTAGATGAATCATTCCAGCAGGATGATAATCAACTTCTGCAATAAACATGTATTGCCCGAGTGAAAACTGCCCGACAGAATCGACGTTATTATTGATATGCGCGGTAAAAATCCGCCGTGCATGAGCTTGATGATCGCCATCGTAAAATGGTTCAAGCGCTTCTGTCATCAGGCGAAAAACGAAATCAAAATCGCCTGTTTTAGCCTTACGGATAGTCACAGCGGCTAACGATTTCTTACATCGGTGCATGAGCTTATTGTCTTATACCCTATACAATAATACAAGTCATCATTGCTATACATGCGTAATTTATGGCTATAGCTAATCAAATCAGTATAAATTCAATACCGATAACACCGTTTTGTAGCTGCTTGTCAAGCGGATAAAATCCATTCATTTGATTCTCCAGCCATTCAACACTCTCGCCGCCAAACTTACGCGGATCATTATGCGAGAATAAATCATGAAACGTTGCGTAGCGTAGTAAACCAATTACTTTAACATTGGCAGTTTGACTAGAATTGTCTCGATTGGTAAAAATTATTTGGTCGCCTATTTGAATTTTCTGGCGCTTTTCATCGTATAGTCGTGACTCGATGGTTTTATTACCAGAGGTGATGGCGTTAAAGGGTTCGGTGGCTAAGGTTAATTGATGTGTCGTCATAGTAGGTTATTATAACAGAATTAAATGGCACGCAACTAGTAAGGGCGCGAAGCATCCACCGCCCCGCGCCCTAACCTATCTATTATCCCTGAACGACCTACGCCCCCGGCGCTAGTTTTGGCGCCTCTTTCTTTGGTTCGGCGGCCTTTTCGAATTTGGCGTTCTTGATTTCTTTTTCTAGGACGGAGCTTGCCACGAAACGAACTTTGGCCTCCTCAATGAGACTGGGATTGACGTCTTTTTCCTCAAGGACGCCTTTGGATTTGAGCGTGACATGGAAGTAGCCCAGCTCGCCCAAGTGGACGCTGTGGCCTTTGGCGAGCAGCGCTGCCAATTCCTCGCCCAGGATGGTCAAAACTGCCTGGATATCTGTCTTGCTAACAGTGGTAGAATGGCGGGCGATGTTATCGGCGAGCTCGGGGAGGTTGATGCGACCGGACTCCGACTCGCGGGCATAATATTTAGCTGGTTCGGTTGGTTTGGCTGGATTTTTTAGTTTGACAGATTTATACTTCAATGTCATTTGATTATCCTTTTCGTTAGTTAATTAACGTACTATAGCAAAGTTTTCAAAGTACCACGGTACTTTTTCTAAACCACCACGTTGGTTTTCCAAAACTATCACGGTACTTTTCGAAAAGTACCACGTTGGTTTTAATCTGGCGAGAGCCACCTCTTAAAACCGCAGGCAATAAGCTGCAGATTAGTACTTGGAGGCGGCTAAAACACCGTGCTGGCACACTAGCTTATCGCAAGCTATGTCATCGGTCCACCTCCTTTCGGATTACAAACATCCCCTTGCTGATGGCAGCGCACGGATGTTGGTTATGGTTTTATTTTAACATGGGCGGGTGGGAAATTACCATAGATTTACGGCGATTTTTGTAAAATCGCTTGACTTCGGGCTCCAGTATTGATATATATATTAGCTTTTTGCGTAATTCTGCGCATTGAGCAGGCACTAGTAGAAAGGTGTAGTCCATGAGCGGCTACCAGGATGGTGAGCGTTGGCTCGACCCGGATGGGACTTCCCATACCGTCAACTCGACCAACGATCCCAACGTTCCGGGCGGATACTACTACAACCAGCACGGACCCACTGGAGATGGCTCTATCGGGCACGCGACGGCGGTCTACAACGCCGATGGCACGCTCGCAGACATCCCCCAGAACCGTGGCTGGCAGGACGTGCCCCGCCAGGACCAGGACTAGTCTAACCTAGTCACTGACTCGCAGACCTAAGCATGTCTGCCCTTGCCTTTGGCATAAATCAAAAACTGCTCTATCCTTGAATTATTATGAGATCTACAACTAAAATCGCCGCTGCTATTCGCGCCAGCAACCTGCCAGCGTACCAGCGCGAGCGCTACCCCGCTATTCAAGAGGGCGAGATTGTCCGGTTTGTGAATGAGGACTTTTCTGGTGTTGACTTTGGGCAATTTGTCATGGGATTTTTTATGTTTGAAGATTGTAATTTAGACAATGCAAAGCATATTTATGGGCAGCCGATTTATTTTACTAATTCGTCGGTTCGAAATGTGGATTTTCGCGGTGTCAAAGCAATTATTGAAGCAGAAGGCTGTGACTTTCGCGGTATGAGATATGATGAGGAGACACGATTTGTTTATGGCAGCGGTACATCAGCCGCGCGATCACGTTTCGTAGATTGCCAGTTGGATGAGGGGACGCAAAAGTTCTTAATGCAGCAGGGTGTGATGATTAGTTAAATAATCTACTTTCCCCTTCTCGCCGCTACCGCAAACCACATAAAGTAATCCTCCAACGATTCGTCCTCCATGCCGGCGAATAGCTCGCGGGTGCGCAGGACTTCGCGGAGTTTCGGCGATTTTTGACGAGCAAGCTGCTCGGCGGTGGCGTCTAGTAAGTCCAAGCCGCGCCGCCAGGCGCCAGTCATTGCAGCCGTATCGCCGCGGCGCCGGGCGGCAAAGGCTCGCCCGACCTCCGAGCCGATGTTGCCCATTTGCTCAAATATCGTTAAGCTCTGCCACTTTTGTCGATCAAAGATGTGTTCACTCATGAACGACTCCGGCGATGATATCAATAATTTGCTGTCGCACCACTGGGTCGAGCACATCGCGCGACGGATTGTTTTGCCGCGGACGGATGTTTATCATGCTGTCAAACTCGATAAATTCATCGGTACCAAACTTATCTGGATGTAGGTTAATCCCCCATAGATCGGCTTGCTGCGATCTGCGTTCTAGCAAATACGCCTCGCCATCAGCATGCATATCCATGTCGATTACCACAATTTTCTTAGCAACATCGACATCCGCCTTGACCATTGTCCCGTACATTCTCTCGGCCATCGGGCGAAGTTCGGCGAGGGTTATCGTATCAATAATCTTCATGATTTAATTGTAGCACAGACGGCTGGTGTTTTAGCGGGATGTGCTTTTGGTGTGGGTTCTCTATATGAGGCGGCGGAAGCGGAAGTCTGTTTGATAGTAAGTGGTGCTTTCCGCTTGTTAAGCGTATAAGTCTTATTTGCTACTTTTTTGCAACCACGCTGCCAACTTTCTCCAAATTTCCGCGGTCAATTCCGCTTTCTCCTCGCTAGCCATTTCAGCGAGCGTTTTATTTTTACCGTCTGGCAAGAAATACTTATCGTAATTGCGCCCGTTGTTGCTGCGCGGTTCTTTTAATAACGCGCCGTGCAGTTTTAAGGTAAAGGTTTGCGGTTTGTCGCCATCAAAGTAAGTAATTGTACGCTGCGTGTACGCCCGAGCGCCGCCGCCGAGCAGCTGAATTATCCTGTCAATACCGATAGTGTCGAGTGAGTATTTGGTGTAAACGCCGGGAAAGCCGTTCAGCTCGTCGATGAACAGACCTGAATCCATCACCACCAGCGGACGTTTAAGTAGATCGTAATATTTTAGCGCCTTATCGACAGAGACGGCTTGTTGATTGTCGGATTGGATTTCTGGCACGTCAGGTAAGGTTTTATCTGGCGTGATCAGGTTAATATTTGTTCCTGTCAGCGCTTGCTTAGCTCCAGCAAGTTTGTGTTTATTAGTCGTCGCGTAGATTAAGTCCATGGACTAATAATACATTTTGCTGCAATTTTCGTAAAATTGCTTGACAGCGGGTTCTATTATTGATATATATCAGCTTTTGCAATCGCAGAGGTCAGCGTTTCGCCTGGAGCCACCAGGCTTGAGACGCTCCACTTCGCGGAAAGCTACAATTCTTCGCCCGACTCCAGAAGGAGTTTTATCATGGCACGTAGCAGTAAGTGCCCCGATACCGGACTGAAGCGCAAGGAGTGCTTCTGTTTCAAGTGTCTGACGAGGCGTAACAACGCCTCCCTGCACGGTGGCAGCAACCACTCCAAGCGCAAGAGTGCCAACCCGCACAGCGACGGCATCAAGAGCAGCCGAAACCCCAAGCGTTTCCGCTCCTAATCTGTCCCAGACCTAAGCCATGTCTATAAACTGGCTCATTTTCTTGTTAAAATTTTCTCATGAAGCATTTCACACTCGCCAAATACCACCCCTGCGCGCAACTCTCCCATCTCTGCGAGCACCTGTTTGTTGCCACAGTCGCCGATTATCTTTACTGCCACGAGCAGTACAAGTTGCTAGATTACGCGCTCAATGGTGCTACATATGGCTCCGGCGTGATCATTATCTCTGCGAAATGTTATAACAAAACGTCGGCGGAATTGCTTCAAGACTTAGCGGCGATGAAAGCCGATTTTGGCGAAGCTCCTTTTTACTTGCCGACTTCACGAGCTTTATCACAGATTATCGCCGAAGAGCCGGAGGTAATTTTTATTGGTGATGTCGATACGATAATCGGCGAGTTGAGATTGCTTGATGACCAGCCTTGGCAAGAGTTAGATTCGGTTGAATTGTTGCCAAAAGATGCACATAGAAATAAAAAGTTGCTTGATTTGATATATGTTACCGATCAGCCAGCTGCCAAACTGCGTAAAATCAAGCTGCAATTGCAATTTAGCAACCAATCGATTGAACTGCGTATATTATGGCGTGAGTTGGTGCGCTTTTTGAATTTGTCGATCGGGCAAAAAGTTTGCCAAGAGTTTGGTGCTTACTTTGCTGATGAACATGCTAAAGCAGATTAAAACTATTTGACCCTGTTAATTCTCGCACTTGCTCGAACGATGAATGTACTTGCGCAAGTCGACCTGATGACGATTGACAGCGGAACCGGCAAACTGGTCATAACTGACGGTTTTATTATTGACCAAACGCTACCCCCTACACTACAATCAAAATGTGATCAAAACAGTGTCAAAAGCTCTCATCAAGAATCGTGCTGGCGCATATTTACTGTTGTATAGAGGCGATTCGCATCCAAATTTTCCTGGGCATTTGGACATTCCCGGCGGAGAGGTTGAACCTAATGAATCATACAAAGAGGCAACTGCTCGCGAGATATGGGAAGAAACCGGCGTACATATTCAGTCAAATAGTCTAGAAGAGTTATTTGCTAAACAGTACAAAAACGTAAAACACATACTTTTTGAAGCGAATATAGACGAGATAGACATTCCAGTCAAACTAAGTTGGGAACATAAAAATTACTGCTGGATGACGCGAGAAGAACTATTGAACGCAGCCTTCCCAAATAATGCAGATCCTTATTATGTTGATGTTATTGATTATTTAGGTACCTAGCTTATCCTACGCCCTCACTTACAACCGAACGTCTCGCATTATGCGTTTTTCGTAATATTTTCAGCGATTGATAATAATCCAACTTCCTCTTCATCGACAAGGCCTCCGGAGAGCACAAGTACATCTCCGTTGACCTCGACGGTAACATGACGGAACACTACGACTACGAGTGACCGTTCTATTCTGAGCCATGATATAAAACTGGCTCATTTATCCATGTTTTTCTTGATTTATCTGTTAAGTCAGTGCTCTTTGTGTATCAGCGAATTTATGTTTATTGGTAGTTGTGGTTGCGTAGGTTAGAACCATTTATTTTTACTTATCGCTGCTTTTAATCCTGCTAATTCCCTAGCTCGCTCAAACAAATGCACGTATTCTTTAGATGTGCCAGATTGAACTAGTTCAATAGCTTGCTGGAGATTATCACACCAAACAATTGAGCATCCGTGTAGCTCTTCTTCGTCAATCCAAGCGCTTTTGCCGATCGTTCCATAAACATGTGCGGTAAAATAATGCTGATTACAATCCTCGTTATATGCCGATAAATACGATTGGACAACACCCAAATAGTGAATGTCTGTAATATTTGCTCCAACTTCTTCCTTAATTTCACGGCGAACAGTCTGTTCTAAGCTCTCGCCTACTTCTACATTACCTCCAGGCAGTTTATAATGATTGTATTTGTGTTCGTATACTAGAGCAATACGGTTATTATTATCAGATAAAATTGCCCGTGCGCCGGTACGGATTGATTTTTCTGCGCCTGATAGTGGTGTTTGCAAACCAATAGTTTGGTCATTTATAGTTGACAAAAGACAATTAGAACCCATACTCATCTCTTAGCTCCCTTATTTTTGCTAAATAACTATCATCTACTGATCCGTCTGGTAATATTTTTGGCAACAGAGCTGCACCTTCAGTTATCTCATTCCAAGCTGTGATAGGAGTATACCTTTCCTCCTGGGGCGTGTTGTTCATAATAAATCGCTTTTGCTGACAAAGCATATCGCCAAAATCTATAGCATTACTATCGGTTACGATAGGAGTAAAGGGATACATTCCTTGAACATCTCTAAAATGCCTACCTTCAGGAATACTTCCACGAGGAGACGCATCCCATCCGACCACGACGGGAGGAATATACGGCTTATCTATTTGCTCTTGAATTGTGTCCCACTCCTCAATTCTCTTGATAACTTGCTCTCTATAATTCTGGATAGGCCGCCGCATTGATTCTGTAAAGTCGGGTAGAAATCCGTAACCGGTCATAGAGTCGGCACCAGCAGCAAGATGATCTAGTGCATGAGTAGCCCTAAGACAAACTGTTGCCAAATACGGCTCTATCCTGTATTTCCTCCAGCTATATTCTTTCATATAATTTATCATATCAGCATGCGACATCTCTTTGTTATTATTGCTATATTTTCTCATATCAGAAGTGAAGACGCTTACGTACGGTCGATCAAGAATATTGATGTAATTTGGATTGTCCCAGTGATTATCAGCGAGATAATCGACCATTGTTTCTACAGTCTGAGACGTACGATCATAGTATCTATCGGGTTCTTCAAAATACGGAGGAACAGGTAGAACAGATCTTGGGCTGCCGAATATCATCATGCAAGCGTACGCAACTTTACCTAGGTTGCACTTTAGAAATCCGCTAATAACATCTTTTTCTTTGCTAACCTTACCACTTTTAACACCGACGTAAGTGTCAAATATAAAGCCATCTACGCTGTATTGCTGCGCCAAATCTACTTGCGCTTGCATAACTCTTGGGTCTGCATCATCCTATATACTAGACCTAGGTGATCCATCAAAAGAATATACATTTGGCTGGCTATGTCCTACAAATAAAGGCCTAGCGGTTTGGCAAAGCATAGTTTCATCTGTTGACTTATCTCCTCCATTTGCCAATGATCTATGCTGCAGCGTTTCACAACTGGTCGTCAGCGGATAGTAATAACTATATATTGGTGATTCTTTTTTCATAGTTAACTCCTATTTACATGCCTTTTATATATTAAGTGCATCTTGATTAAAAACTTGTAAGCATACCGTCACGCAGTAAAACCTTTGATACTTCCTCGCCTAATGAATCAACTAACGCATATACCGATACTAGACTATTATCATGTTTATAGTTGGAGACAATAACTTTATAATCGACTCCACTTACCGCTGCCCTAAGTGCACCCTTGGCAAAGGACGCAGATTCTACTGCTGGTAACGCAAATAATTGCACGTCTTCTTGAATAGCTTTTAATAAGCCGCCGAGATCATCTAAGTTACTACCATAATACTTACTATATGTATCGTCTGGGGCCATTGAAGCATTCTTCCCTCTTAGTCCTGTTGGCGACAATCCTAGACGAATACGCAAAAAATCCGACCTAGTAAAACTAGAAAGAGGATCAATCTCTAGACGACCCGCACCTACCATATCAATAATACTACTAATATGCATTATACTATTAGGCATTCCTGTGTAAGTCTCTCTTATAGAGAATGACGCGTCAGAAAACGTATTTAGAACTAGTTTAGCAAATATAACAGAGAAGTCGTTACATATTACTTCATTTCTGTCTAGAGACACTTGACTAATCACTCTAGGATCTTTATGCCTATCAACTTCAGTTTTTAGCTTTGTTCCGTCATTCAAGGATAAGAAAGCTTCCTGGTCGTAGCACAAAATTTTACAGAGTTTATTATAAATTCCAGAAATAGCCGCCGAACTGTCAGATGTGTCTAAACCATCTAGTACGAGACTTTCTATACTATAATCCAGTGTTACTTGTTCAAGAAATTTAGTGTCAATTTCGTATACGGATTGCGGTTCTTCATGACGCGGCAAAAAGTTATTAGAACTATTTGTCCTCAGCATATCTTGTGTATTATATAATTTATATTTACTGTAGTCAAGCAATACTATGTATAAAAGGTTCTTTTTATATTTATCCAAATATCTACGCTCAGTATCTCATTAGTACAAACAGCATTATTTTTTTATCAGTTCTTTATAGTTTTATAACAAACCACATCCCCTGTTTCACCGGCACAAACTCATAGTCCAGACCCTTAGCGTCGAGTAGCATTTTCATGGTGTAGAGGCCGATACCACTGCTGTCGGTATGTTGCTTCGCGCCGTCAGAACTGCGATAAAACGGGTCGAAGACGTGCTGAAGTTGCTGTTTGGTGAGTGGTTTGCAGGCGTTTTCGATGGCCAGCTCATGCTGGTCGCAGGTAATTTTTATGATGCTTCCCGCGTCGCCGTGACGCACCGCGTTTGACACCAGGTTCGAGATGACGTGGCGCATCATGTCGCGGTTGGCACGAATGGTCGTCGGCTCTGTATTAACCGTGAAAGTCATGCCGCGCGTTTTCGCTAGCAACATATAATCGTCGACCACCTCAACAAGTAACTTATCGATCCTCAGTCGCTTTTCTTGACGCAAAGCCTGCTCGGCGACACTGCCAGAGCGCAAGACATCATTCACCATCGCTGCCAAACGGTCAACCTGCGCCACCGATTCCGCCAGGTACTGGTCGCGATTTTTATACTCGCCGATGTTGAGCTGCATGTTTTCAAGCATGATCCGTAGCGCCGCCAATGGCGTTTTCAACTCATGCGAGGCTGCTCGCAAAAACGCAATTTTCTCTTTCTCAAGCTGGGTTATCCGCTTATTTTCATGCTCCAGCGAACGAATCGTTTGCCACAGATTTTGATAGAGTTCATTAATATTTTGCCCTAGCACGCCGATCTCGTCATGGCTATTCACCGGGTAGCGCGCGTTCTTTTCCAGTCGCTGCATGGTCGTGGTCACCGCCGCCATCTGGCGAATCGGCCGTGTCACAAATCGGCTGTAGATGTACGAGAATAGCAGTGCCACTAACAGCGAGCCGAGCATAGTATATGGCAATACGTGCAGGGTAGCAAGTTTGGCCTGAGTAACGGGCGCCACGTCGGCCAGCAGCTTGACCGTAATCGTTTGGCCTTGGTTGTTCGTCACACTGCCCTGCCGCAAAATCACCGAGCGCGGATCGACCGTTTGTCCATCAGCGATTTTCACCACGCTGGTATCGACCGGTTTACCACTGTCTGTCACGATATTGACGGATTGAAAGCCTTGGAAATACTGATCGCGCCCGTCGATTGTCAGCGTGATGTTCACATTTTTCATCTGAGCGAACTCTTGGCTGATCCGGCGCATTTCCTCGGCCGATTTACCGCGTAGCTCAGTGGTTAGCGTTATCAGGTTATCCGCCGCCTCACGCTCTTTTTGCTGCAAATAAAATTGCGGCATCAAGGTGTAGACCAGCGCATGCACCAGGATGATCAACGCCGCGAATAGGCCGATTGACACCAAAAATGTTTTGGGAAATAATTTAAGCCGCTTCATAGCGATAGCCCACTCCTTTCACCGTGATGATGCAGTCCAGGTGCAATTTCTTGCGCAGGTTTTTGATGTAGACATCGATCACTCGGTCGAACGGTACCTCGTCATCGCGCCACAACTTATCAATAATAGCCTGGCGGCTCCAGACCATGTTTGGATTATCGACGAGCAGCTTGAGGAGTTGCACTTCCTTGGGCTTGAGATGCGCGTCAGTATCATCATAAAATCCCTGATAGGCCGCGAAATCCACCGAGGCCAGGCCGCGGCGCCACAAGGTTGTGGCGGGTTGCTGACGGCGAAGTAGCGCTCTGATTCGCTTTTCCAAAAGCACCAGCGAAAATGGCTTACTCATATAATCATCCGCCAGCTCGTCAAAACTGGCAACTTGCGTCGGCTCATCATGCAGTGCCGTCAGCATCAGCACCGGCACGTCGCTGGTCTGGCGAATTTGGTGCAGCGTCTCGATACCGCTCATCCCCGGCAACATAATGTCGAGGATAATCACATCTGCCCCAGTAAATCTCTCCAGCGCTTCCTCGCCACTGGTCGCCGTGAGTACCGCAAAGCCGCGCTGGCGGAGGAATTGCTCGGTGCCAGTGCGCAGGGCGGGCTCGTCTTCAACTAGAAGGATTCGTGATTTTATTGCGTTATCCATTTCGGTTAATCTTGGATGCTATCCTCGCTATGTTTTGCGACTCACCTAGATTTTTAATTGTCGGGCAAGCTTTGTATAATATTTCGAGACAACTTGGTGTACTGAAATTTTTGATCATATTGGATACTAAAGATTGCTGACATTCTGCTACTTGTCTAATTGCTTCGGTGTTAAAATATATATTCTGTATATTTTTTAGACTATCTACTATTTGTTTATTAAGGATTTGTAGTTGAGCCTGCTGCTCTGGAGACAATGACAGCTTCGCTGGAAGTTTAATATCTTTTTCAATTTCCTCAGCTAGTTTTATAGCACTTTCTTTTTTCTTCTCTATAAAATGATTATGGTGAGCTGCGGCGTCTCTATACTCCTTAAGCTTATTTAACTTGTTTTTCATATCCTTCCAAGATATATCCTTTTGCAAGATTTCCTTGGCGATCACATCCCAGATAATAATAGCTTTGCATTTCTCGCTAAACTTTGTTTTGAGATCATCAAAAGAGCTGCTACTGCTTAATAACTCATTTAGATTGCTAGCAGTTAACTGACGTGAAGACCATGAGAAATCGTATCCTAGAATTTCTATTATCTCGCCTAGAGTTAAATAAGAAACCAGTGTCTCTAAATTATTTTTGAAAATTAAATTATTTTCAGTATCCTTTGATTTACATTTGTCTAGATATTTTCCGTGCTGCAATAAAATATCATAATATGCCTCAATTAAATCAGGCAGATACAGCAGCAACTTACGCAATTGAATCTCCACTTCATAGACAGCCTTGAAAACTTCTTCTGCTCGTTTGCGAGAACTCGAATCGCTCAATATGCCTATTTTAAGATTTTCATTAATTTTAACGTATATTTGAGGATCTATTTGCTTACTGCGTTTTATTGTTACAAGAAACAGCTGTTCGGATATAGCCTCACATTTATCAGAAGAATCTTTATTGATTCCTATTCTATCTAAAATATCCTGCACTTCACCACTAGTTTGCGCTTTTATAACTAGGACTATTTGCTGCATACGCTCATTATAACACCGAGGCGATTATTGTAGTATGGGGGGTAATGCAGCGGTTCATTATATTAAATCTATATACAAAAAAAAGACTCCGAAGAGCATCATAATCCCTTTATGGTGACTCTACCGGGAATCGAACCCGGGTTGCCGGGATGAGAACCCGGTGTCCTAACCGCTAGACGATAGAGCCAGACTACTGATGATATTATAGCAGCAGAGCTGGGTGTTGTCTAGCTGCCGAGTTGCTGAATGATTTCGATTAGGCGGCGCGGCGTGATTTCAGCCTTAATCAGGTAGGCGTCGGCATCGTTTTCTAAAGCGGTGCGGCTTTTCTCGTCTTGATCGAAATTTGTCATGACGACGATACGCGACTTCTCGGTGCTGTTTTCTTCGAATTTGCGGATAGCGGTCATGATTTCGGTGCCGCGCATCTCTGGCAGCATGATGTCGAGCAAAATTAAATCGTAATGCTGATTGGTGGCCATAACCAAACCATCGTGACCGTCCACCGCCCACTCGACGTTGTAGCCAGCCATTTTGAGGCTGCGAACATACATCTCGCCGATGAAACGGTCGTCTTCGATGACTAAGATTGTGGAAATTGCCATGATATTCTCCTAATTATCCTGTATATTTAGTGTGATTTTTAATCCAGCTGTTGCCTGCCGAGATGATTTCGGTGTTGGAATTGTCGGCGTCATGCAGTTTGTCAGAAACAGCGGCATAGATTGGCAGAGTGAAGGTGAAAGTTGCTCCCTGCCCTTCGATACTTGATACGCCGATGGTACCGCCGTGACTTTCGATGATAGCTTTGCTGAGATATAAGCCGATGCCCGTGCCAGCGACTGTCTCGCGGCTGCGGTGGCTGCGGTAGAATTTGTGGAAGAGATTGTTGATGACGCTGGCTGGAATGCCGATGCCATTGTCGGCGACCGAAACTTCAACATACTTATCCTTGGCCTTAGCAGTGACGCGTACAGCGCCGCCCTCGTCGGAATATTTGATAGCATTGTCGATAAGGTTAGATAGCACCTCGGAAACACTAGAGCGGTCGGCGGCAACGGTTGGCAAATCGCTCGGAATATCAACGGACAGTGAGCGATGCTGCGAGCGAGCGCGCAGCTCCATATCGTCGCGGATGGTCTCGTAGATTGTTGCTAACGAATCTTCGTGCAGTTGGAGTTTGAGGTGGCGGCGGTCGTAGCGGCTAGTGTTGAGGATATTGTTGATGTAACCAGATAAGCGATTGCCGCTAACGATTAATCTCTGGAAAAGCTCTTTTTGATCGGGCTCGAGTTTACTATCGAGTTCGAGCGCTAGCACATCAAGGTAACCGCGGATAACAGTGATTGGCCCGCGCAGCTCGTGGGCGGCGAACGAAATAAAGTCAAGGTCGTCGTCCTCTGGCTGGTAGATTTCAGTCTCGTCGTAGGCGGTAATGATAGCATCCGCGGCGTTGCCTTGCTCAAAATCAACTGTGATATTGAAAATACGGCGGTCTTCTTGCCCGATGACCTTGTTGGGAACTCGCAGCCAAATTTTGCGGGCGCGAACATTGTCGGTACGCTGTTGATCGATCCATTCAATCAGGTCGGTGCCGTCGTCAAATAGCAAGTCAAGATGATAAGCGCCTTTGGTGTCGAGCGAGATTGGCGCGGCGCGGTTAGCGAAAATTACGCCGTTGTTCTTGTCGAGAATAATTATGCCGGTGCTTGTCAGGTTGAGGGCGCTAGCTAGGTCGTCAGTTGCGCTAGTTTTGTCTGGACTGGTTTCGACATGTTCTTTGTAGATAGATAGTAGCATATCGCTAAAACCGGTAGCCTTGTACTCTTTATTGCTAGGGTTTGGCAACTTTTGGTCTATTTTTTGTCCAGCGGCATTAACTAGTGCGGTCGAGAGGTCACGCAGCGGAATCATCGCAAAAGACAACACTGCGAAATTTGTTGCAGTAGAAATAATTAACAGCGAAATGATAATTGTTGCAATAAGAAAGACGTCTAGGCGAACCTGTAAGATGATCATTATTGCAATAACCGACAAGGCTACTAGTAACTGAACAAGAATAGATATTGTTGCAACCTTGTTGCGATGAATACGCCAAAAATCACGCATTTCTGGTGTGCGTTTGACTACTGGCTTGGCGTCGCTTACTGCCACGAGACACCTCCTCCGCCGCTGTTTGGCACAGCGGCAATCCAAGTTTGTCCGCGATTTAGCGCGACTGGTTTGCTGGCAGCGTCGATGAGCTCAAGCGGGCTAAAACGGTCATTCTTGCGCCAAGTGTATTCAGCGACGGTGCCATTCTGGAAAACAGTAGCTTTGCCGGTGCCGGTAGTAACGATACTTTGCCGCCAGCCATCTTCCATGACGGTAGTCTCATTGACATGCAGCGCGATGACGACGCTCGGCGCTAGCCTACCCTCTTCACGGTCGTTACTGGCCTGCCCGCCGATACTGCGTAGATAGGTGTTGCTAGCCTTGTCATAGTCGTAATGGGTGTTGTACCAACTGCTTGAAAAGTTGACGTCGATGCTGGTGGCGTTAGGCTTGTCGCTAGCCTTGCCGTCAGCGCGAGCGAAACTGGTGAATTGCGATGATTTATAACCTTTACCAGCGTTGAGCGCGTCTAACTTCTCGAAGCTGGTATAGACATTATGCGGCGGCCGCCGATCATTAGCGCGCCAGTACGAACCGCCGTTGAAGAACTGATCGATGTCGCGATACTTACCGCCACGAATCTCTTGCAGTGAAGCGTGGCTGCCGCCGACATGGGCGACGCTAGCCTGATATGGCGCTAGCCAATCGACATAGTACATACGCAGGCTGCGGACTGGGCCGATGAGCTGCGGCTTGTGCTGTTGAAATAGTGTCAGAAAGCGTGTGATGCCGCCTTCGGCGATGGCTTCGTAGACGACTTCGGCCTGCTTGAGCCCGGAATGTGGTCGGGCATCAGGCGAATTTTCGATCATGATAGCAGTGACTGGTTTGGATAAATCAGCTTTAGAGGCAACTTCAATGCCATTGAGATGGGAATAGTATTTCTCGGCAGGTTTAGGCGCTTTTTTGGCAGGAGCATGATACGCAGTATCGGCAACTGGCGCGCGATATGTCAACACGAAGGCCACCGCCCCGCCGATAGAGACTAGAACTGCGCCGCAAATGCACATTGTTGCAATACGATGGCGATTAATAAAATCGCGCAGTCGTTGCAGGCGCGACTGCTTGTCGTTAGCCGCGTAGTGCTGTGCTACGAGCGGGCTTGGTTGTCTGTTTCGTATGTGTATTTTTTGCTTTCGCATCTTGGTAAAATTATAGCATAATTGGTGTGAATTGGTTATGGTTTGCGCAGTTCGCTACAGATGTTAAAATTTAACAGACGATGGTATCTGGGGCGGCATGACCCCAAGCGAACGTCGGGAACTAAGAGGTCAAATAACCTACCGTAGTACTTTTGGCTAAAAAATTTTAGCACTAAATCCTTAGAGATAGATGCTTAAACTCGGAAGATTTAGTATTGTATTCTAGGTTGGGTAATTTTGTAATTTAAATATAAGAAATGGAGTTTATGTGAGAAAAGTGGATGATGTGATGATTTTGGTTGCATACGAAAAGAGCTCAGTGAGCTAGCAGCGACAGGGCGAGAGGTTTTGGGTGATGTTAATCTTACAGAAAAGCTAGGGGACCTTGCGCGTAGAGCGGCTAGACTGTGTCACGATCAAGAAATGGCTGCTGCTGATCTAAAACGGCAGGAATCTGGAGAAATATACGATGAATTCGGTAACGCAATTATTGTATTTCTGAAAGCGCATAAAGGCAATCCTGTAATTTGGCAGATAATTGATAGTTATATGGAGCGCAACCCAGAAGTATTTGGTTTGCGTTATAGAGCGGGATTTAATCGGTGGACCGAGCAAACAGAGAATGATCCAAACGTTGTCTATCATTACGATCCTGACACGCGAGTTGAATCGTGGGCGTGGCGGCCAGCTAGCGAAAATGGTGCAACTAGCGATGCGATAATGGGGTCTGATCTGCCAAAAGTATCCTCGGGTGATTTAACAGAATACACCGAACCATCTACAGAACCAGAGCCGCCGAGTGAACCGAAAAAGCAGGAAAATATTACTCCGTTGCTACACAGACAGACGCCTAATAATCACGAATTGAATAGTGGCGATTCAGACTGTAGCCCTATGGCGACAGATACGCCAGATTTGGTTCGGCTCTCTTATTCGGAAAAAGAAAAATTGATAAGCAGCTTACGTTCGCCTGTTGAAGAATCAGCAGATCCAATAGCGACGCAGCTGACTGATTGGGGATTGCAAATTATTGAATATGCAGATGGTGGAGCGGCATTTTCAATCGAGTCAGATCCTGAAGGACATAGCGAGAAAGCGTTGTATCCAGTAGTAATTGGTATTTTAGGACGGAGCAAAGAACCAATGACCATCGAAGATATGTGTCGGGCGTTTGCAGAAAAAGAGGGGCTAGAATACAGTTCATTTATTGCCGGAAACGACAAAAAGACAGAAGTTATGAAGCGCATACAAGAAGCCATAAGGTCGGTAGTTCATAAGGCTATTAGGAGATTAAAGACTAAACTTTCTGAGAATTATTTATCCGAAAAACTGCATGAAGATGTAACTTATACTGGTGATAGCATGAGAAAAAAGCAAGTGGCGTATCAGCTAGAAGGTGTGTTAGAGGTAGAAAAATAAGATTATTGCTTTCTAACCGCTACGCTAATTTCATGTCCAGATAACTCTGAAGCCGTGCCAGTGTGTGTTCGCGGCCAATCAGTGCCAGCGTATCGTTCAGCTGCGGGCTGAACGGCGCCCAGGTGACGGCGATACGGATCAGGCTGAAGAGAATGCCGGGCTTTTGGCCAGTAGTTTCCAATAGTTCGTTTAGGCAATTTTGAATTGATTCTGGCGTCCAGTCGGCGAGTTTGGCAAGTTCGGTGCGCGCGGTTTCTAGCAATTCGCGCCGCTCGCTGTCAGACAACTTTTTTAGCTGTTTATTGCCGTCAATAAGTTCCATGTTAATCTCAGGTTCCGCGAAAAAGTAGTCAAATCCACGTAAATCTTCAAACATCTTCAGGCGGTCTTGCGCTAAAGCCAGCACTTTCATGCGGTATTCCTTGGTTATGTTTGGAGCGTAGGCGGATTCCGGCCAGAAACCAGTCTGTCCCCTGTCTTTTTGCGGGTTATCGCCCTGTGGCGACACGTACTCGTAAAGCTTATCGACAGGAATGTTGCGTATATGAGCGCCGTTAAGCCATAACAAGCGTTTTTCGTCAAACCGCGCACCTGATTTCTGGACGCGTTTCAGGCTGAACTTTTCGATCAATTCGTTTCTGGTGAAAACTTCCTGCTCGGTGCCGTCATTCCATCCCAGGCTGGCGAGGAAATTGAGCATGGCGTCTGGCAGATAGCCTTCTTCCCTATAGGCTAGGATATCTTTGGCGCCGTCGCGTTTGGATAATTTCTTATTGCCCTGCTCGTTCATGATTGGCGGTACCGAAGCGAATATCGGCCAAGGTATACCCAGCGCATCGTAGAGATTAAGATATTTGGGCGTGCTGGCAAGGAACTCTTGCCCGCGGATAACATGGGTGATTTCCATTTCGGCGTCATCGACAATGTGCGCAAAGTTGTACGTCGGAAAGCCGTCGGATTTAACCAATATAAAATCGTCAATTACCTCTGGGCCGGCGTGCATTTCGCCCATGACTTCGTCGTGCCAGGTGTAAGCTTTCGGTTCTGAACGAAAGCGCAGCGGCTGGCTGCCATCCCAGGCCGGCGGGTTTTCCGGGCGGTAATCACGGTACAAAAAAGGCTTTTTATGGGCTTTGGCTTCTTCGCGAAAAGCGTCTAGCTGCTCCGGTGTATACGGATCGGCATAAGCGCGGCCAGCATCAATGAGTTTTTGCGCATATTTTCGGTAAATGTCAAGCCGTTCTGACTGTTTGTACGGTCCAAATTTACCGCCAAAATCGCTGGGACCTTCGTCTGGTATAAGGTCGAGCCACCTTAGGCATTTATAAATATGCTCTACGCTGCCAGATACTTCCCTTTTTTGGTCGGTATCTTCTATGCGCAGGATGAATTTTCCATTTGACTGCCGGGCGATGAGCCAAGCAAACAGCGCGGTACGCATACCGCCGACGTGCATATAGCCGGTTGGGCTAGGTGCGAAACGAGTACGCGTGGTCATGAGGCACTCTCTTCTAGTTTGGTGACGCGCCGGTCAAGTAATTCTAGCTCGTGCCGAGTGGTTTTGTCGTTATCAACGACAGCTCGTTTGATGGTTCTGACGTCGGTCTTGAGGCTATCGAACTCCTCGCGTAAATTATTGAATTCCTCGTGTGTTGGTTGGTTTGATACAATCTCTAATACCGCGCTCATCTGCGAACGGATTTCTTCAAGAATGACGTTGGTGTAATTTTTGTCGTCGCCCATGGCCTAATTATAGCAAAAAGCACCCGGCAGGTGCAAAAGTTAAGAGTTATCCCCATATCGCCAAAAACAAGGTCTATCTTCATATTATACCACAAATATGCATAAATTACAAACTGGCGGCTATCTTTTGGATTTGTTCTGGTGCTAGCTCGGCATTACCATCGACAGTGTAAAGAATACCAGCGTTAACCCAAGCGGCATGGGTGCCGTAAGAATAGATGGTTAGGCCATTGGCAGCGGTAGCGGTGTACTTATCATGAGATTTCGGCTTGATGTAATTTTCGAGCACGGCCGATGAATCCCACTCGGAGCGGGTTTGCGCTAAGGTGAAATTCTCGTTGCTGCCGTTAGCGGCAAACTTCATGATTACGCTGCCCTGTTGGTAAGCAACTGGACCGTTGAGGCTATAGCCAGACGGCTGGTAATTCGGATAAGAAGCATTAATGCCAGCCTGCGAGGCGGCTATGCGGGTGCTCAAAGCGGGCATATTGATATATGTGAAGTAGGCGCCTAGCAGTAGGACAGCTATAGCTGTGCTGCCAACGCTAACCAGGCGGCGCCAAAGCGAAAGGTTTTTTGTCGGCTTGACTTCTTTGCGCTGTTGGCGCGTCAACATCTTGTCGGTAGCTTCCTGAATGGCTTGCTGCTTGATAACTTGTGATGGCAAGACGCTGCGCGTTTGCTGCTGCTTGATGATTGCTTGCCGCTGGCGAGCAGCCTGTTCAAGCTGATTGGTGGTAGGCGCTATGTCTGGTGTTTCTGGGGTGGCTGGATGCTTGACGGACGGCTTGGTAGTAGTTGTAGCTTTGGCAAAATGCGCAATATTAGACGATCGGCGAATATCTTGGACGCGGCGAGTTCTCTTGCTGCGGCGAATGATTTGCGGCGTACTGCGCTCGGCCGCTAAGCGCTGCGAACTGCGAGCGGCAGATTTTTCTTTAATACCCGCTGTGGTGGAGACCCGCACTGGCGCTACTGAATCAATGGTGCGCGGTTGTTTCTTGATATATTTGCGCTGCAGGGTGTGGGATTTTTGGGTGCCGCTATGAAAATTGCTAGCCGCGGCCGCCGGCGTGCGTGCCGATCGCTGGGCATCGAGAATATTGCCAGTTTCGGCGTCGTAGACATTACCCTTGATGGTTATGTTGTTGTTTGTCATTTCCCTTACCTATGTTTGCGATACTACTCGTGCTTAACTATTATCATAGCCTAATTTGCTATTACGCGCAATAGCAAGTGGTATAATACGTACTATGAATCAGCAAAAAAATCGGCGCAAGCAGCGTATTAAATTAACCTTTACTTATGCTGTGATGACTCTGGCAGTCCTAGCGTTGGCAGTGGTTTGTTTGATGCTAGTGCAAGGCTATCGTTTAGACTTTGATCGAGGCACGGTTAGACAAGGCGGCATGATGCAGTTTGACTCGCGGCCTGATGGCGCAACGATTCAGATAGATGCCGCCACCCTTGCCAACCGGACGGCGACGCGTATTGTAGCGACTGCCGGGCAGCACACGGTAACGGTATCGAAAGACGGCTTTGTGCCTTGGCAAAAACAAGTTAACGTCAAGGCTGGCTCAATCCTTTGGTTAAATTACGTCAAGCTAGTACCGACGAGCATTGAGGCTAAAGATGCGATGGAACTCGCTAGCCTCGACAGCGCAGCGGCAGCGCCTGATAAATCGCGCTTTGCGGTTATCCAAAATAAGCAGCAGCCAGCGGTTGATTTTCTCAAAGTTGATAACGACCGGATCGAACATAAGCAGCGTGTTCTATCTGCTGATAGTTACACGGCCGACGGCGCTAATCACAGTTTTGTAATTGAATCGTGGAGCAAGGATAGCAAACGAGTATTAATCAGCCATTCTTTTGATGATTCAAAAGAATATCTTATCGTTGACCTCGATGGCAAGGCGCAAAACATCACCCGCGATATCGGCGTGCAAATCAGCAAATTAGCTTTCGATAAAAGCGACTCGCAGAATGTGTATGTGTTAACGGCCGATAGCGATGTTCGCCGGATTAGACTGTCGGATAAAACGTTGTCGGGTCCGCTAATTAGCGATGCTAGTGATTTTTATGTTTCTAGAAACGGTTGGATTAGCTATACTACCAAGCCGAATAATAGCGGCGAGCGGACGATTGGCTATTTGTCGAAAGGCGCTTCGAAACCGCGGGCCTTGCAAACTTTCAAGGACATGTCTGGGCGCAGTCTTAACCTAGCGATTGAGGAGTATTATTATGATAATTTTGCGCTCATTACTCACGGCAAAATGGTTGCTGTCAAGAAAGTAAAATTACCAGCAAGCGATTCAACAGACGAACTGCAGCAAGAGTTGCTAGCGACGCTACCGTTAGCCACCGACGTTTCGTATGCGGGCTTCTCGCCCAACGAGCATCTGTATGTTTATGCGCAGGCTGGGGCTAGCTTGGTGACTTATAATTTAGAGCTGCGGTCGATTGCTAACGTCTCGATGAAGACCACCGCTACGAGTGAAATCGCTTGGCTGGATAATTCGCATATTATGCGGGTGTCTGGCGGCACTTTTGAGTTCGGCGACTATGACGGTACTAATATGCACACCATGGCGACCGATGCAGTTGGCTCGGCAGCAATGCAATCGTCGAATAACCGTTTTCTGTATTATTTCCGCAAACACGCTTCGGGCAAAATTACTGCTTCTTACATTAAGATGTACGACTAAGCTAAGTTCGCTAATTACCGATGCCAAATATTCGTTGCAAGAATGTCGGCGAGTTGGCTGGCATTTTCTTGGTCGAGGTGGCGGTATTGCTGTTTTGCTCGGCGGTTTTGGCTTCGTTTGGATTCGGGCTGATTTGCTCGCCAAAAACTAGTAGGCGGTTCTGCGCTGTGCCTAGCGGCGTACAAGTGATTAGCGTAATGTACGGCTTATCGTTGCCGATTTGCAGCGACGCGACGTCGGTTGGCTTGACTACCTTGGTGCCGGTAATTTTGTAGGTATAGCGCGTGCCGTTGTAGTTGGCGTAAACTACATCGCCGGCGGCCATCTTCTCTAGCCGAGCAAAAATAAATTTATAATTGCCGCTGTCGGTCCAGTCGTTGGAGGAATGACCGGAAACAACGAAATTACCCTTTTCGCCAGGCTTGGCATTGGCTCCTTGGATATTGAACCAGACGATGCCTTTGTCCATAGCTTGATTAAGAGAGTTGGTGTCGGCGGCATTAGCATCCCAAACGATTGGCACATCGACGGCAATCTTCGGGATAAGCAGCCGCGACTCGTTGGTGGCGACTTTGGTGGTGTTTGGCGAGACGATAATTGATTCGGGGTCAGCGGCGCCTGGCGAGACATACGCCTCGACGTAGGCGAACAGAACGCGGTTATACTGCAAAAATAGAAAAACAATCATCACCGCGCAAGCTGCCATAATCGGCATAAAATGGCGGCTGCCGCGGACTTTCTTGGCTTTGTCGTTGATTTTGCGGCGAATGGAACTGCGCAGGTCGTTGACGGCTTCCTCTTGCGATACGGTGCCGTTGTTTGGTGTTGAGTTTTGGTTTTTTTGCGCTTGCTGAGCGGCTTGCTTTTTGAGCGACTTGCGAGTGGCGTCAATCTGCGAGACATAGTAGCGCTCGTAATACTGCTGATAATATGTTTGCCAGGCGGTGTGGTATTTTTGCCAAGAAGCATCATGTGCAGCAGGCGTGGAGCTCTGGTTCATGGTGCGGGTATACGGGTTTTTGTCTGGGTCGACGGCGCCAGGGCCGGCCGTAACGCTGTTAGACTGCGCACTATCAGCGATGGTGCCAGATGGCTGCGGGTAGGCGTTTGTTTGTAGCGAGTGCGAGTTCTTTTGGGGCTCCTCGGCCTGTTTAGGCTTTTTTGCGTTAGAATTTGGCTGCTGGCCAGCTGCAGCAGTAGCGTGCGGATCGTTTTGAATAATCGAACTGATCTGTTGGCGGACAATATCAGCCGCTGCCGACCGGTGCTGGTCGGTTAGTGCGCTGTGATGAGGCGCTCCGTCTCTGGGTGGAACGGTTAGTGATGAACGATCGTCTGGCTTCATACTTTCTATGCTAATTATAGCGTAATTAGCGGTTATTTACTAGTTAGCGCTGGTCTGTTACAATGAAAATGTACCTTTTCTGCCGCGGTGATGGAATTGGTAGACATGAGAGACTCAAAATCTCTTGAGCATTAGCTCGTGCCGGTTCAAGTCCGGCCCGCGGTACCATAAGATAGACGTATGTGGGCGTCTTTTTTTGATGCGCTTACCCCTGTTATGGTAGCGGCGTAAAGCATAAGTAACAATATTATGCAAAAGTGTTGACATAATTAAAAGTTTATGCTACAATGACATCATAAGCGTGGAATAATGCACGCAGGGAGGAAATCAATGAAACTATCAATTAAGAATCTGGCGATTGTCGGCGCGGTTATAGCTGCTATCGCTGGTGGAATCTGGTTGGCTAAGCCATCAGAAGCATCTGTCTGTGACGGATGGATTAACGTGATTACTTGCGGTACGCCAAGTCATCAAGACCTTAAAAATGTTTACTACGGACGCAACGACATCAAAGCGCTGTATCAGTGGAACAACATAAATGATGCCATGATTGAAGGCAAAGGCATGAAGAACGGTACCGTTTATAAGGATGGCCGGATCGTTGTCGACGGCCAAGTCGTAGCAACTAACGCCAAGACCGTTCAGCGTAATACGCGCTACCCAGGCTCGTCATACGGCCGCGAGACGGTTGGCGGACATTCGTTCTACAAGTTTACGACTCAGAACAGCTTTGTCTACAATCAGTTTGATGCTTTCGTCTGGTTTGATGAAAACGGCAAGTTTATCGCAGCCATTATCAAGGATTGCGGTAACCCAGTCTGGGGTGATGCAACCTGGAAACCGAAAGATATCCAAGTCTGTGATCTTACCAGCAAGAAAATCATCACCATCAAAGAGAATGAGTTCAACAGCAGCAAACATTCCAAAGATATCAACGATTGTAAAGAAATCAAGGTCTGCGACCTGACTAGCAAGCAAATCGTAACTATCAAGGAAAAAGAGTTCAACAGTAAGAAGCACTCGAAAGACATTAACGACTGTAAGGAAATCCAAGTCTGCGACCTCTCAACCGATACTATCATTACTATCAAAGAGAAAGAATTTGACAGCAAGAAGCACTCTAAGAATTTCGCTGACTGTAATAAGGTAAAGGTTTGCGAACTCGAGACTGGTAACATCATCACCATCAAAGAGACCGAGTTTGACAGCAAGAAGCATTCCAAGAATGAAGCAGACTGCGACAAGGTGAAAGTTTGCCGCATCGCTGACAAGAAAATCGTCGAAGTTACCCGCAAAGAGTCAGGCGACAGTCAGTACACCACTGACATGAGCAAGTGCGAGGAAACTCCAGCGACTCCACCGGAAACTCCAAAAACGCCAACCCCATCAAATCCAGTTGAATTACCAAAGACTGGTACCGGCGAAGTAGTCGCCTCGGTGGTCGGCCTCGGCGGTCTAACCGCAGCAGCCAGCGCTTACATCGCTAGCCGCAAACGCCTCTAGTTAATCCCCCCAGCTAGAAACAATCCGCTCTGAGATATCAGGGCGGATTTGTTTTGGGATTATTTAGAAAGAAGACTGGCGGTGATAGCCTCAAGCGGCCGCGACGGATTCCAAATATAATAGACGCTAGCACGTGTCGCTACCGTGCCGCGCCAGATGCGCATTGGGTCATTCCATGGCATGGTCGCAACTTTACCGCTGCTAGCAGTAACGAGCGTGTCTTGATGCAAGGTGGTAATGGTAATTGGGTATGTCACGGTGAATTTGTGCAAAGCTTCGACTAACTGCAGCAACTGCATACTGAAAGTCAAAATTTTGGGATAATAAAGCGTGCGAAAAAGTTTTTGCAGCTGCGCGAAACTCAAAATTAACACGGTATTCTGGCGTGCTGCTAATATGGCGGAATCGTTGCGTACTAGATCTACGGCGTCGCGAGTGATAACTGCTGGCCCGTGATAGTCGCTTAGCAGCTGGCTGTAGATAATCGCTGTTTGGCTGTTGCGCCCGGCATCGCCTATTAGCAGTAAACCGTCGCTCCATGCGCTAAGCGCTTGCAGCTCAATGATAGACTCTTGAGCTAAGCCGCCGCTAGGATTGCTAGGCGCGTAAGCAACGCCAGTTATGGTGTGCGGCAAGGTGTTTTTGAGTACATCCGGTAGCAAGGCGCGAGCTTCCCCTACTCCGCTAGCGAGTGCTGTCGAGTAGGCTTCGGCGACGCCAGCAAAGCCAAGTTTGTTGCCGCCGATAATTCCCAGTTTACCGGCGCGCGAGCGCTGTTCGGGCTTACTCCACTCGATATCGAGAAAGAGCGGCTGTTCGGATGTTTGGCGCTGCCAATATGGTAAATTCATATGCTCATTGTAGCGTGTATGATACCGCTAGCTCAAGTATCTTGCTACTGCGCTAGGGCTGACGTACAATCTAAACATGGATAAGCAAATTACTAAACATTACCAAATCACCATAAAGCGTTTGGAGACGGCGAAATCGCAAACTGATCTGGAAAAGCTAGCGCGCTATCACCGCACGCGCGTGCAAGAATTTCAACACGAGCGGCTGATTCATCTGTTGGTGACATTTTTCTTCGCGGGGCTGTTTTTAGCGTCCCTGGCGGCATTTTTGGCAACCGCAGCGATGGGGTTGGCGATGAATTGTTTAATGGGATTATTAATGCTAATTTTGTTTGTGCTAGAATTGGCGTACATTCGACATTATTACCAGCTAGAGAATGGCGTGCAGCGGCTGTATGAATTGACAGTGATGATTGATGATAAACACCAGGAAGAAGATATAGTGCAAGGTGAATTTGTCATCATTGAATCTCCCTTCAAGGGGAACACGCCCGCGGAAGAAGCCGAAAATACAGCATATGCTAAAGAAGCAATGCGCGATTCGCTATATCGCGGGGAGGCGCCGTTTGCTAGCCACCTGCTCTACCCGCAAATGCTTGACGATGCTGATGAAGACGAACGCCGCATGGGAATTGAAGCTGGATTGCTGATAGGACGATCAGCTGATAGGACGGTTGTTTATACAGATAGAGGCATCTCGCCAGGCATGAAACAAGGCATTAAATGCGCTGAGGACGAGGGGCGTTCGGTTGAATATCGCTCGCTGTACGGCAGTGATCATCGCCAAAATGATAAGAATTAGGTTCAGCGGACTATGGATATCAGCGAGTTGAGGTGTTTATTTCAATACTCACCGGACAGTGGTCGCTGCCCATTTGTTCGGTGTGGATCTGTGGGTTGATAACGCGTCCGGCGATTTCGCGCGACGCCAGCCAATAGTCAATCCGCCAGCCGACATTACGCGCTCGGGCGTTGGCCCAGTGCGTCCACCAGGTGTAAGCGTCAGTTTTTTCGGGAAACGCCGCCCGGAAGGTGTCGATAAATCCAGCGTCCAGGTAATTCTGAAAACCTTCCCGCTCCTCGTCAGTGAAGCCATGCTTGCCGACATTAGGCTTTGGATTTGCCAGGTCAATTTCTTGATGCGCCACGTTCATATCGCCGCAGTATAATACTGGCTTGACTAGCTCCAATTCCTCCAGATAGGCCAGCACTGCCGGATCCCACTGCTCATGACGTAATTTCAGCCGGCTCAAATCTCCTTTCGAATTTGGCGTGTAGCAGGTCACCACCCAAAAATCGTCGAACTCGGCAGTGATGATGCGCCCTTCGTCCGCTGGGTTGCCATACTGATCGCCGGTCACATTGAACCGCTCGATGATAGCTGGCGGCAGCCCGTCGCGCCAATGCAGCGGCCGGATTTTCGAGAAAATTGCCGTGCCGGAATAACCCTTTTTGGCAGCCGAATAAAAATGCTCGTGATACTCAGGTAGGTCAATTTCGACCTGGTCGCGGGCGGCTTTGGTTTCTTGCAGGCATACAATGTCTGGATCGTAGGTTCGCAGAAAACGGTCAAACTCACCCTTGTTGATGACGGCGCGGATACCATTGACGTTCCAGGAAAAGAGCTTCATGTAGTTATTATAACGTAAAATCAATGTGGTGGGGTTGCTAAAGACGATTCGTTTTTGATATATAATAAAAATAGGACTTAGATATGTCCTAGCTCTTGTCGGAAGTATCCCGGGGCGGGTTGTTGTACTATTATAAATATTTTATTGGTACAATTGCCTGCTCCGGGATGCGCATGCCCGGGCAGAGGGAGCTATGATGTCTTTTCTGTTCGCAATCATGATTGTGATTGCTCTTGTTGTTGCTCTTGTTGTTGCTATTATCGCGGTGATAATTATCGCGATGATAGTGATAGAGTGCAGCGAGCCTGCTGCTGACTTTGTCGTACTGTCGCGCCAGGCGGCGCGCCCGCCTGAGGCGGATGGGCTGCATGAGGGTCTCTACGAGGACTTCGTACAGGGGAACAGATAGAGCACCGCTCACTCATTTCGTAGAGTGTTAGATCTGGAAATGTGCAGTCAATTAGCGGATGTGTTAATATTTATAGGTATGAAGGTCCTGATAGTAAGCGAAGTATATCGGCCTGGTGTCGGCGGCGTACAGACGGCGCTGGATACTCTGATTGCTGGTCTGAAGGAGGCTGGTGATGAGGTGACGGTGTTAACTGGTTCGCCAGACGGTTTATTTAGCCATTTCACAGAGGTAGATGAAATAAATGGCGCGAAAGTGTTGCGGTTACCAGCGGTAAAATGGATTGCTAATCGCGACAACAACCGGGTGGCATTCTTACCAAAAAGATTCGTGCGGCGATACTTTCGACAGAACCAGCCCGACATTATTCATCTGATGACGCCGATTTCATGGCTGCACAAAGCGGTCGTCCAGCAAGCTAGCCGGCGGCAGATTCCGATCGTCACGACTAATCACACCATGGCGCTGAATCTCGTGATGAATGCCAAAAACAAAACTATTGCCCGCTGGTTTGTCCGGATAGTCGAGGACAAAATGTGCAAGCTAGTCAATCAAACCGCCTATATGACGGCGCCGACGCGTGCGGCATTAGCGACTACGCCAGCGATTCATATACCAACGAAAGCAGTTTCTAACGGTGTCAATGCGGTATTCTATACACCAGGTAAGGCTGACGAGAAGCTCTTGCAGCGTTTTGCGATTGATGCGTTGCGGCCGGTGGTGGCCTATGTTGGGCGGCTTGACGGCGAGAAGCGGATTGACTTGCTGATTGCCGCGATGGAACGCTTGAAAACTGATGCGCAGTTGGTGATTATTGGCAAAGGTTTAATAGAAAAGCAACTGCGAAGTCAAGCAGCTATTCTGGGTGATCGCTGTATTTTTACTGGTTTTGTTAGCGACGAGGAAAAGCGTGCTTTATTGCGGCGAGCAGATATACTCGCGATGGCTAGTCCTGCCGAGCTGCAATGTATTGCGGCGCTAGAAGCGCTGGCTTGCGGTACGCCAGTGGTGGTGTCTGATCAGGTTGCTCTGCCCGAGCTATTGGACGGCGGCAAGAATGGGGCCAGCTTCCATTATCCAGATGTGAACGATTTAGCGTGTAAAATTGATGAACTGCTGAATGATGAGCCGCGCCGGCGCCAGATGAGCCGGGACGCTCGCCAGTGGATTATTGATAACCATACTTATGAACGCACCGTTGACCAGTACCGCGAACTGTATGCCGAGATCGTGAAAACTTACTCGTAGGCTTGCAATGTAAATTGTGGATAGAATAGATAGTTAGACGAGCTTATTTTGTTGTCTTTTTCTGTTTGCCGCCCATTTCGTATTCGTAGATAGGCTTTGTGACGCGCAGCCCGTGCGTGTAGCGGTAGAGCTCGCCGTATATTCCCTTGAACACCTGGAGCGAGTCATTTTGGTAGCGGCGATCTGATGTGCTGTAGGTTATCTTGATGATGCCAGTTCTATATTTCGCTCGTTTTGCTTTGAGTATCAAATCATAATCCTCCATGATATAAAGGGACGTATCAAAGCCGTTTACCGCATCAAAAACTTCGCGCGCGGCATACAGGCAGCCAAAGCCGATCGGCCACGGCGTATGTTGCATTAGACGCGCATAGGCATTCATTAAATAGGCTCCAGCTCGAATACCGAATTTGTTTGACTGCATCCGCTGAAGGAAGCTGCCTGCCTGGAGGCGTTTTTTGTTGATTTGCTTTTCGAATTTTTGCAAAAAATATTCTGGGAAAATTAGATCGGCGTCAGCAAAGATGAGCATATCGCCTGTTGCTTTGCTGGCGCCATGGTTGCGAGCGTGCGCAGGGCCTACTTGGGTTGCGGCAGCGGTTTTTAACGGGAGTTTTTTGGTGTATGTCTTGGCTCGAGCGATGGTGTCGTCGGTGCAATTCGAGTCTACTACGATCACCTCGTCTGCCGGGCGCGTTTGTCGGACTAGCGAGTCCAAGAGATTCTCGACGACGCCAGATTCGTTCTTGCAAGGAATAATAATGCTAATTTTCATAAAACTAGTATAATGGTATTATGTCCGAAATTCCAACTTTGAGAGAATTATACTATGAATTAGGCTGCCGGGACCAGACAATCGACGGAGTTTGCTGGCTTGAGTGTAATACTGGCGCCGATAAAACTGCGATTCTGCTCCACGGCGTGACTGGTGGCAAAATAGACATGATGCCGCTAGCCAAGCGGTACGTTAATTTTGGCTATGCCGTGTACGCGATAGATTTACCAGGACATGGCGGCTCGGTGCGCCCGTCCCTGGAAAGCTATGAAGATCTGGGCGATTGGTTTACTAAAGTTCTGGAGCAAATCGGCCGAACGCCAGATTTGATTGTCAGTAATTCGTTTTCGTCATCAATAATTTATCATGCGCTGCGCACTGGCAGAGTTCCGGCGGCGGCGAAAATTGTTATGGCTTGTCCGACGCCAGACACTACTCATCTTGCAAATATGTTGCAAAGGTTGTCTAATAATTTTCCTGAAAAGCCTGGTTGGTACATCTACAACAGCAAGCCTATCCAAAATATTCGTACTGTGCTTGCGTTGAAAACCCGCCGGCAGGAAGCTTGGCAGTGGCTGCGTGAATCAGAGAGCTACAAGAAGGATTATTTGACTTTGCGTGATTCTGAAATTTTGACTACTATGCTGTACGAGCAAAATCCTTTCGTCGAAGGTGTGCCGCTTGATAGCCAGCGGCGCGTAACGGTGATTCTGGGCGGTAAAGACAATATCATTACTTCGAAAACACCTGGAATTATCCGCCAGTTATTGCCTGAAACGCAGATTATTAGCGCCCCGTCAGCTGGCCATATTTTGCAGTTCGAAGCAATTGAATCCTATCCGGATAGCTAAAGAGCTGTGTTCTACCTCTTGTCTCTGGGGTTGGCGCGTGTGGTATAATAAGGAGAGTTATGAGAATCGCTTTCTTTATTGACGATTACCTGCCATCGGTGCATGGCGTGGCAACATCGACTCTGAACTATAAACAGGCTTTGGAGGCGCTTGGGCATGAGGTCTTCGTGGTGGCGCCAAAATGCGAAGGTTATGAAGATTGCGACGATCACGTCATTCGCTTGCCATCAGCCAAGAATTATGTTTTTGATAAGCGTGAAATGGCGGTTATTTACCCTGGCCTAGCCAGGAAACTTGATGAATACCAGTTCGATATCGTGCATAGCCAAATGCAATTTTATATGGGCGTACTGGCGCACAGCGTGGCTAAGCGGCAGAATATACCGCATGTGACGACCATTCACACACTTTATGTTGAATTAGTTAATGATTATCCGTTTATGGTGACTTCCGGCTTGATTGCGGCGACAGCGGCGTTTCCGGTAGTGCTGCGAACAAGGCCGATTTTGCCGAAAGCCTCGCGCGAGCAGCTGCGCTCAATGAGTAAAAGCACTATCAAAGATATCATGTCGCGCCAGGGCTGGCGACTGATGGCGGCGTTTGCTAATAAGTGCGATGCTTGTATTGCGCCGTCGAAACACCTCGAGCGGATGCTGATCGAAGATGGCGGCTTGACGGTGCCATGCTACGTTTTCCCGAACGGTATCGACACCAAGCGCTATAAAAAAGCGTCGGCGGCTGATTCGCCAATTGAAAAGCGTCCGGGTGAAAAGTTCATCATTTCGGTGGCGCGGCTAAGCCCAGAGAAGCGCCAGCGGACTTTGATTGAGGCTATGCCGCATATCCGCGATAAAAAAGTCAAGCTGGTCTTGGTTGGCGGCGGCCCGTATGAAGAGGAGCTTAGGCAGCGCGTTGAGGAGTTGGGCGTCGGCGATCGAGTAATTTTCGCTGGTATGCGTTCGGGCGACGAGGTAGCGGCGATGCTCAAGCAAGCTGACGTGTTCTCGCTGGCGTCGTATCATTTTGATAACCAGCCAATGACTTTCTTGGAGGCGGCGGCTAGCGGTTTGCCGATTGTTTACTGCGACGAACGGATGACCGAGGCTTTGACTGAGCGCAACGCTGTCTTGACTGATGGCATTGAAGGCAAAGATTTCGCAAAAGTATTTAATGATTTATTCGCGCACCCAGAGAAAATCGAGGAGTTGTCGCGCGGCGCGTTGAGCGTTGCCAAGAAGTTTGATTCGACGGCGATGGCTAAAAAGATGGTTGAATTATACGAAAGTTTAATTTCATCACATCAAGTACTTGAAGAAGAATAGTGACGGTTCAGGGCGCGAGACTCGGTGTATTCGGCGCAGCTAAAATTTGCGCAAAATGCGGCTATGCTCGCGTTCTAGATCGCGCTGTTTGATAGTTTGGCGTTTGTCGTAGCGTTTTTTACCCTTGCCTAGAGCAATGACTAATTTGATATAGCGTCCGCTAGTAAGCAGTTTGGTTGGAACGATAGTAAAGCCTTCTTTTTTGCGAGCAGCTAATTGGTCGATTTGGCGGCGGCTGGCTAGCAATTTGCGTGCACTGGTGTCGACAGTTCGCGCATTTGGTTGGCCGCGCTCGTTTTGCCGCAGCGAAAAACTGGCGTTGTTAAGCCACAGCTCGCCGCCGCGAATAGTGACGTAAGCACCTTTGAGCTGGACGTGGCCTTCCCTGGCTGCTCGCACTTCGAGTCCGGTTAAACTTAGGCCTGCTACGATTTCATCGCCAAGTTCATAATCAAACCGCGCTCGACGGTTAACAATCGTTTGCATAGCTAGCTTCTTTGTCTTAGCGCTAGATTTCTTAGACATATGTTAATTATAACAGGTTTAAGTAATGCTTGGCGGCTCTGGGTCGGCGTTATCGTCGGTGTCCTCTGGTTTGTGTGTTAGCTGTTGCCAGGCGATCTCTGCCATACTAGCGGCTTGACGGTCGAGATGGGCTGGGCGTCTAGAGAGGCTGATAATCCTTTCAAGCTCAGCGAGAACATTTGGTGTATTGAGAACTTCGATTGTTTCAGGGTTAAAAACGGCTAGTGTTAGTATGCATACTCCCAATTCCTTAGTACTGTTATCCCTAGGTTTATCGTCTGGCCGCCTATATGCCTTGTCTAATAATTCGACGATTTTTTCGGCAATTTCTTTATAATTTTGCGGATCATCACTCTCCTTGCGCTTAAATTCTTTAATAGTATCATTGACTAGTTCGCTAACCTCCTGGCGGATTTCAGACGGCATATCGGGAATTTCTATAATTTGCGCGTCTTGAATGTGGTCTGGTGAAATGTCTGGCGCTTCATCGCTTCTACTGCTGCGTATAGATGATAGCTCAACGACTTTCGCACCCATTGCACCCAGCCGCTTCGGGGGTCTTTCACGCTTAGAGAAAAGATCTATGATTTTTGCGCCTTGCTCTGGAGGTTTGTCCATACTTATATTATACAACATTTATGATTAAAATACAATAGTGCCCGGGGTTGCTCTCTGTTACAATAGAATGAATGATAGCTGATGTTCACATTACCGATAAAAGTTTTGGCGATAAGCAGTTGATGAGCGACGTTAAATTCAGCGTCAATGACGGCGAGAAGGTCGGGCTGGTTGGCCGCAATGGCGTTGGCAAATCGACGCTATTTGGTATGTTGGCGGGGACGGATAGCGACTACAGAGGATCGGTTGTTTTTCGGCGCGGCAGCACGATTGTAGCGACAGCGCAGGAACATCATAGTTTGGGCAATATCACAGTGCTAGAATATATCTTGCGCGGGCTGCCGGAATATGCGCGGCTGCGGCACATTTTGACGACTTATCCAGCGGCGATGGGTAGCGATATGCGCAAGATCGAGGAGTACAGCCAGGCGTTGGAACGCTTTGGACAGAAGGATTTTTATCGCGTTGAAGAACTGGTGGCTGAGGAGCTGAAAAAATTCCAGATGGAAGGTTTTGGCGAGCGCCAATTAGCGGCTTTGAGCGGCGGGCAGAAACGCTTGGTCGAAGTTGTGAAAATCATGCATGCGCAAGCGGATCTGGCATTGATTGACGAGCCGACTAATCATATGGATTATGTTGCCAAGAAGCAGTTTATCGATTGGATGAAAAGCGCCCGCCAAGCGATGTTGATCATCACTCATGACCGCGATGTGCTGGCAGAGGTTGATCGAATTGTTGAGCTGCGCGATGGCGCATCAGTGAGTTATCGCGGCAATTATGATGATTATTTGCGTCAAAATGCTTCAGCGACAGGCAATGCTATGCAGGATTATGAGCAAACCGAACGGCGGATTGCTAATTTGCGCGACAAAGTTCTGCAATTTCGCCGCCTGAAAGAAAAAGCCCGCGATCCCGGCACGATTGCGCAATTCAAGCGGCGCGAGAACCAAGCGGCGGCCGAGCTAGAGAAACTGGAGAAAATCGACAAGCCGACTTTTTGGATTGACAGAGAGAATGTGGCGCAATTGGATTATAAAGTAGCTGATCGCTATCAAAAATTCAAAGCTCGCAACATTCGTTTGAATATGCGAGATGGTGCTATGCGGTCGCAGCGCAAGCTTGTCGAAGCTCGCGATTTGGCGCTAGGCTTCGACAAGCGGATTTTGTTCGAGGGTATTAACATCGATTTGCGCGAAGGCGAAGCTATTGAACTGCGCGGCCGCAATGGCGCTGGCAAGACGACGCTGATCCGAGCGTTGATGGCAAACGAGTCATCTAGCGCCGCTTCCTCTGGCCGTCTTCGTAAAACGGCTCAAGTCCCGCTCCAGCTAGCTCAGGCTTTGATTAAGAATACTGCTCAATCTGCTCCAATCGTTTACGCTGGCTCTCTCTATCTCGATCCGCAAATTCGCGTTGGTATTTACGAGCAAGAGATAGCGGCGACTTATCTGAACTTGCCGCTGGTGCGAGCGATTGAGCAGATGTATCTCGATCGCGGGCTGAAAATTAATGATACCAAAATCCGCCAGCTGATGGGCGATTACCTTTTTGTTGAGAGCGACGGCGCGGTGCCCTTGGCTAGCTTGAGCGGCGGGCAAAAAGCTCGGTTTCAGCTCATTAGCATGCTAGCAAATGATCCGCAATTGCTCATTCTGGACGAGCCGACCAATCACCTGGATTTGCCTTCAATTGAGGAACTGGAAGCGGCGCTCGAGCGCTACGCTGGCGCAATTTTGTATGTTAGCCACGACGATTATTTTCGGCGCAAAATCGGCGGTTCGGTTGTTCAGATTGGCAGCTAACGGACTGCTTTTCCTGAACGCGCTCTTGTTTTGGTACGGCACGTATCAGGGCTAGAATGTATTTACGTAAAATTAATTTGAATAATCGCCGCCCGTAACATTGAAGTACTCTTCGAGAGTTTTAATCTCGCGCTTTTTCATGTCTTGAGCGGTTTCGCGGCCGACGTAACGCCAGTGCCAAGCTTCGACGACATAGCCGGTGATATTTTTGGTGTTGTCAGGATAGCGCTGGATGAAGCCGTACTCGGCGGCGTGCTCGGCCAGCCACTTGTACGTCGGCGTAGTGGCGAAGCACTGCAGGACGCAATTGTCAGCCTTGAGGTCGACAGCTAAGCCAGTTTGATGTTCGCTGCAACCTGGCCGGGCGCTAGCGGAGTCGGCTTCTTTTTGGTTGCTGTGTTTGACCCAATAGTCATAAGTTTCGACTTGGTCGTTGTAAGATCGGTAGCCGCTAGTCGAGGCTAACGGCATTTTTGCTTGCGTGGCGGCAGTTTTCATGGCGTTATATTGGGCAGCGGCCTCTTTGCG
Organism: uncultured Candidatus Saccharibacteria bacterium; assembly: GCA_937959535.1. Classification (GTDB taxonomy): domain Bacteria; phylum Patescibacteriota; class Saccharimonadia; order Saccharimonadales; family Saccharimonadaceae; genus Saccharimonas. The sequence continues at coordinate 16,679 of CALGPW010000010.1, read as the reverse complement.
CAAGGATATCCCCTTTTCGATAGGCGCCAAATCATTCGGCTGCCAAGTTTTTGGCTCGAAGCAATGCTTTTTGTTAATAACAATGATCGTGCTGTTGTAGTCTTTTAAGACTTTCTTGCGGAGGGCGGCTTTTTCGGCCCAAGCTTTTTGCTGGGCGGCAGCGAGCTTGTCGGCGGTTTCCTGCTCTTTGGCCCTGATGTCTTTAGCGGTTTTGTAATAATCTAGCCCAGTAAAAGTAGCCAAACCTAGTATTGCTGAAAAAGTTAGCGTGATTAAAAGCACGCTAAACTTATGCCTATTCAAAAATTCACCCTTCATAATTTATAATTCTATTCTACCACAACTAAGCGCCAGCGGTATAGAAATCTTTGCAAGTTGATTAGTTAAAGTTGCGACAATGGTCGAGCGCTCCTGGGAATAGTACGGTAATCTTCAATCATATTAAGAGCTACTAAGAAGTCATTAAATTCCATGTCGTCCATACTAGCGATATCTGACGGATCTACCTCGTCGGGGTGCATCGTCCTGTAGCGAGTGGCGGGGTAGCTATATTCAGTCCTCCCGGCCATAAATTCAAGCATTTCTGTCTCGCTCATAGGTTCTTTATCTTGTGCGAGCTGTTCGCCCCCCCAGTTCTGATACCTTTGGATTGTCTTTCGGTCATATGGCCTCATTATACATTAATCGCCTCTATCGACCAAGATTTGGTGACCTTTTGTTTTATTTGTAGAATCGTGCGAGTGTGTTGCTATTCTCGAGTGTCTAATGAATCCGCGCGATGCTAGCTAGTCTTAGTATCATAAATAGCATTGCGTTTACGGGTTCCTATGGCAGTACCAATGCCAGCAAAAGCTAAAGCGACAAGCGTATATACAACTTTGGTGATAAACATAACGTCATAGTAATTGCGCAGCGCAAAATACCATCCTAGTCCAGCGAGAATAAGAACCGTTCCTATCTTGCGTTGCGTGCTTGATTTAATGCCGACTGAAGCTAAGTAAGGTCCCACCCCGAAAAACACAAGAAACAAAACGGTGTTTATTGCGCATACAGGTATGTCAAGATACATATCGGATGCTTTAAGACCAATCTGGATATATATGGGAAATTCTTGAACAACCGCCGGGTCTTGCTTAACTGGAGTCAGCAGCCAGCCTAAGAAGCCAGATTGATGAATAATATTCCAGCCTGCCTCATGCGCCAAGAAACGAAAACAATCGTACATTACATTCTAATTGTAGCATAGATCAATACCTCGCCGGTAGGGGTCGCTAAGTCGCATCAGGCACGGGGGTCGACCTCACGATCCCCACCAGCACACAACCGAACACGCCTGAACAAGCCCAAAACACCCCCAAAACCCTCAAAATCAAACAAAAACCTGCGCCACGGGTTCACCATGACGCGGGTTTGAGTACGGGCTCAATGGTCGGGGTGACTGGATTTGAACCAGCGACCTCACCGTCCCGAACGGTGCGCGCTACCAAGCTGCGCCACACCCCGACACTTAGCCTATTATATCCTAGGCGCCGGAGTGTGTAAACTATTTAGTTAGTCAACAACTTCTACGCCCATGCTGCGAGCGGTACCAGCAACTACCTTGACGGCGCCGTCTAAATCAATAGCGTTGAGCTGATCCATCTTGATCTTGGCGATTTCCTCGAGCTGAGCGCGAGTGATTTTGCCGACTTTATCGACGTGCGGCTTGCCGCTGCCCTTTTGAATACCGATAGCACTGCGGATCATGTCGTCGACTGGCTGCCCCAGGCAGTTCCAGGTGAAAGTGCGGTCTTCGTAGACTTGAATGTGCACAATGACATCTTTGCCCATCATGCCTTTGGTGGCTTCGTTGAATGGATTGATAAAGTCCATCATGTTCAAGCCCCACTGGCCGAGCGTCGAGCCAACTGGAGGTCCGGCAGTCGCGCGGCCGGCCGGAATACGTAACTTCAAGTTACCGATAATTTTCTTTGCCATAATTTTCCTTTACTAAATATATTGAGAAGCTGATATTTAGTGCGTAACTGCTATAGTATAGCGTGTTTTACGAGATTACGCAAGCTAAAGCTCTGCGAGTTGTACGGTTTTGCAGGGCGGCAACTCTCTTGCTGTGATAAGAATTTTGCTTGGCGGCCTAGACTTTTTTGACCTGCAAAGCGTCAAGCTCAACTGGCGTGTCGCGGCCGAACATGCTGACCATGACCTTGAGAGTGCCTTTGGCAGCGTCAATCTCGCTAACGGCGCCGTCGAAACCTTTGAAGGGCCCGTCGATGATATTAACTACTTCTCCTTCTGTGAAGTCGATTTGGTGTTTTGGATCCTCGATGTTCATACGCTTTTTAATTTTGGTAATTTCTGCTTCGGAAACTGGAGTTGGCGAGGTGCCGCTGCCGACAAAGCCGGTAACGCCTGGCGTGTTGCGGACGATATACCAGGTTTCGTCGGTTAATTTCATCTCAACCAAGACGTAACCCTGAAAGATGATGGCATTGATGATTTTGCGCTTGCCATTTTTGATTTGAACTTGCTTTTCTTTCGGCACAATGGCGTCAAAAATTTTATCAGCCATGTCGATAGTTTGAGCGCGCTGACGGATGCTTTCAGCGACTTTTTCCTCGTAGCCGCTGTAAGTATGGATGGCATACCATTGCCGCGAGCTGTCATAACGATTTGATTTTGCCATAAGATCCTTTCTACTTTGTTCCCATGATTAGTTTGAATAGCCAAGCGAAGCCGTAATCTAGCAAGATAATGACCAGAAACAGCGCTGCGGTAAAAACGATCAGCGCGCCGACCATACCCCAGGTCGAACGGCGGTCTGGCCAGCGGACTTGCTTGATTTCTTGCCAGGCGCCGCGGAAATAGCCAGTGATAGTGCTGAGCGGATTACGGCGGCTTTTTGAGTTCTTCGGCTTGCTGGCGGCAGTTTTAGTTTTGACGCTGGTCTTAGCAGTTTTGGCGCTAGATTTCTCGGCTTGCGTGCGGCCAGCTAATTCTTTGGCGGTCGCCAGGATGCTCGGCTTCTTTGGCTTTGCAGCTTTGTCGCCAGCAGTAATGCGAGTGATGCGGTTTTGTGCTTTTTGCTTTGACTTACCTTTTGCGGATTTTGCCACGATAGTGTTTCCTCCCAAATTAAATAGCCTGGTATGTCCCAGACTGTCAAGCTAATTATACGACTGCCGAGCAAAAATAGCAAGCGATTTCGCGTTTTTTCTAAAGCGTTAAGATTTATTCTTTTTCACGGCAGGCAGCGAAAAGCTAAACGTTGAGCCATGATTGAGACGGCTTTTGAGCTTGATCTCGGTTTTGAGCTTGAGGGCTAGTTTGGCGACAACGTAAAGTCCTAGGCCGGTGCCGCTGGTTTCACGGGTGCGATAATCTTCGCTGCGCCAGAATTTTTGGTATAAGTGTGCTTGGTCGCTGCGGCTGATGCCGATGCCAGTGTCTTTGACAGCGAAGTCGATAGTGTTGTTCTCGCCTGGCTTGACGATGACGGTGACGCCGCCCTTTTCGGTATAGCGGATAGCGTTGGTGATGAAGTTTTGCAAGACCTCTTTTAGGTAAAGGCGGCTTTGATTAACCTGGCCGACTTGCGGCGCGATATCAATGTCAAAGGTTAGTGATTTGTCGGCGGCTTGCGGTGCGTATTCGGCGTACAGTTCGTCGATTAGCGATTGGACATCGATATTCTCTGGCTCGTCGGCAACACCGCGTTCAGCACGGCTCAGGGTTGAAAGATCGTTGACCATTCGCGCCAAAAATATAATTTGCTCGTGAGCAGTGCCGATGCCATTGATTAATCTTTCTTTTGGAATGTCGGGACGCTTGATCATCAGCGAGACATTACTTAGTGATCCTTCGGCGATAGTAATCGGGGTGCGTAGCTCGTGGCTGACGACCGAAATAAACTCGTCGCGCTCGTCGTCGAGAGATTTTTGCTTGGTGATATCGCGCAAGATGATTACATAGCCATCGTCGCTGACGCTGTTGGTGCTGCGAATTGGCGAGTATGTTGCGCCGAGGCGAATGCTTTCGTTGGATATTTTGGCAGTTAGATCATCGCGGTATTGCGTGGTTTTGGCGGAATGTAGCTTGTCAGCGAACTTGAATGGCTGTTTATTCTTATCAATGATCGAAATAAAATCGTCAATACATTTGCCAGCGAGATCGGTATTAGTATCAAATAGGTTTAGCGCCGAGGCGTTGTATAGCGAAATGATGCCGTTTCTATCGGTGCTAATAATAGCGTCAGAGAGGTTGTTGACGATAGTAACGATGCGATCGCGCTGCAGGCGCTCGGCGGTTTGGCTGCGCAAGAGTTCGGCTTGATCAATCGCCTGGGCTGAAATGACCATCTTGACCATGTAACTGATGATGAGCGTACCCAGAAAATGGATGACGATAGACACAACTTGTTTGTCGTCGCTAGCATGAATAATGACGCTGCCCGAGGCAGCCGCAAACAATGTTGCAATACTAATATTAATGCCTGACTGGCCCAGGTAGACAGAGCTGGCTAGCAATAGCGCCGACCAGGTATAAATTAGCGGCATATCGAAACCAGAAACCGTTAATACGTAAGTTAACGCTAAAATATGATAACCGATGAGCCCGGCAATATGGCCAATAGGTTGCCGCGGCGCTGCGAAAAATTGCCAAAAGCCGATGATGACCCAACAGGTGTTAACCGCATAAAAAGCGTACATATTCACTGCCGTCGGCTTACCGAGCGGTGAGAATTGCATGAAGACGCTGTACGCCACTAATAGCAGCGGAATCAAAAGTGCTATCCAGCGAATAATCTTCATGCGATGCGTTGACGGATCGATGTTTATATAGTCTTTGACTTGGCCACCCATAGCTATTATTAGTATAACCGCAAAGGCAATTTATGAAAAGACTTAGACGATTGGAGTTTGGCGCTTGAGCTGCTGCCGGTGGAGTCGGTAGCGCGGATCGTAGTGTTCAACTTCGCGCCAAAAGGCCGCGGAGTGATTCATATGGCGAGTGTGGCAGAGCTCGTGAATCAGTACATACCGAATCAATTCATCGGGTAGTTTCATCAAAGCAATGTTGAGGCTAATAGTTCCGTTGGAGCTGCAGCTACCCCATCGGCTACCAGCGTGGCTAAAGCGAACGCGCTGGTAAGCGAAACCATGAGCGCCAGCTAATTCTTCTAGTAGCGGCGGTAAGTATTTTTTGGCGTCTCGGCGCAAGATTTTGATTGCTTCGTCGCGGATTTGCTGTTGAAGTTCTTGATCTTCGAGTGAAAATTCGGGCGGCAGCTTGACTAGAAGCTTGCCGCGCATGGTACGAATTTCCGGCTGTTTGATCATCTGTGTCGGCACAATAGCTAATTGATGGGTTTTGCCGATGAGCTGCCCGTCGCGATACGGCTGGGCGATGTAAGAATCTTTGGCTATTTTGCGCAAGTCTTCGCGCGACCGTTCAATAAACGAGCGAATAAACGCCAGCGGTACTAGCCGGCCGCTAGTAACGACAAAACGCCCGTCGGTGCCGAGCTTGATGCGGGTGTAGCGAGTAGCGCGGCGCATGATAACAATCTCGCCGAACTCCGGATCGTCGATAGTTTGGGGTTTAGTAGGCATATTATTATTGGATACTGATGCCGCGGCGGCGAACTTCTGGCCGCTGCCTGGCTAAGCTAGTCATTGGCCGGCTAGGACGATTGCTATCGCCGAGACGAGCTAATACGGTGCGCGCTTGGGTTTTGTATGTGTGTTTGCCGCTGATAACGACTGGTTTCTCGATGGCGTTTGGTTCGGTGAAACTCTTGACGGCGGCATCAAAGTTTATAGTATCTAGCGAGTGGCCTTTTTGAATACGGCGCCGGCAAGTTGCTTCATCGGTCTGCACCCAAATAATAAGCGGCTTATAACCATGCCCTTTGGCCCAGCGCGCAAATTCGGCGCGGCGGACGCGGCTTAAGTTGCTGTCTTCATAAATAAAAGTTTGCTTGGTGCGTGCTATCTCGGCCAAAAATCGCTGACAAACCTCCTCGCTGGCATTGCTATCTAGGCTGTGCTCGCTAATAAATTGCGAATCAACAAACGGTGCATTAAACATCTCAGAAAATTGCTGCGCGAAAAATGTTTTGCCGCTGCCTGGCAAGCCAACCATCATGATAGCGTGCGGATGAGAGATAGAACTAGGATTCATAAAATTATTATAGGTAATGGAACTTAAAACTGCAATTATGCGCTTATATGGTTTGTGGCAGGGGCATGAGGAATCGAACCTCAATCTACGGTTTTGGAGACCGTTATACTAGCCGTTGTACTATGCCCCTTTACGCTTTCCTATTATAGCATAGCGAAATACTTTTTAGATATCATCAATGGCGATATCTTTAGGTTGATCTTTTTTGACGCGGACGGCACGCTTGAAGCGGCGGTTAGCGGTTTCATCAGCAGCATGCGGAATTGGCGGCAGCGACAGTAAGCGTTCGGATTTTTCTTTGTCGTCATCGAGGCTAGAAACAGCTTCGACGAAAAATTTATCAATTAGCCATTCCCGCCCCGGCGGAGTTTGCCCGGTGACAGTAATACGCCAGCGCTCGTCGCCCCATTTATCGATATTGGTAATTCGCAATGGGTGCGCTAGCATCATCGTGCCCTTTGGAATGGCGGCGATAATTCGGCGGATAGCAGCGACGCCGGCTCGCTTGTCGCGAACGAAAATATCAACAGCGATGGTGCGTACACCATGCGGCGTGACGCGGGCGCCAGTGATGTTTTGGTTGTGAACGGTGATGACTTCGCCATTGAGAGCGCGAATACGCGTCGAGGTCAGCGTGAAGCGCTCGACAACGCCGCTCAAGTCCGTGAATGGATCGAGCTTGACGAAATCGCCTATCTTGTACCAGTTTTCTGAAATCATAATCGCGCTAGCGGTCAGGTCGCGCAACACGATACCGATAGTTTGTCCGGCCACCAAAGCAAACATAGCACCAGCACCAATAGCGGCTAGCCCGCCGGAGGTGCTAGAGTTAGCGGCGGTTGGGCTGAGGATTCGCCAAGCGATATAACCAACCGATACTACCACTAGCGTGCGAATGATGGCAATAGACACGCTCAGGTATGTTTCGGTTTGCCGCAACCGAGTGACGCGCGCTTCGTCTGATTCATTGTCGCTGCGGCGGCCGATACGTTGTGCTATGAAAATCAAGCCGCGCGCTAGAAACTTACTCAACCAATAAGCAGCAATCATCGACAAAACTAGCACTAGCATCGAGCGAAAAGCATTCGGCGATACCAGCAGGCTCTTTAGATCGTTAATTACCGAAGTTGATATTGCGCTATCCATGCTTACTATCATGCACCGTTTGCTGCAAAAAATCTATATGTTTTCACGATAATTTTTCACAAAATTTTACAAAATGCTTATTTTTGTTGCAATCATAAGCAAAAAAGCGCTATACTGTTAAATGAACAACGTAAGGGAATGGTTAGGCTACGGCATGACCGAGTAGAATTTTTATGAAGATATTAATGTTAGGGTGGGAACTTCCGCCGCACAACAGCGGAGGTCTCGGTGTCGCGTGTTATCACTTGTCTAAGGCGCTTGCTCAGCGGGGCGCGTCAATTGATTTCGTGCTCCCCTACACTGCAAAATACGATGATATTGATTTCTTGAATATTTACTCGGCGACCGAACTGCCGCCATTTCATGGCGATAAGGCGTTGAATTCTTATGGCGGCGGCGCAGTAACGGCGCGTAATCTCGATGATGTTCCGGCTGGCGATTTGACGACCATGCGGGGCGTGCAAAAGCAATATGTCGGCTATGTCGAGCAGCTGGTTGATCGGATTGATAAGCCGGATGCTATCCATGTCCACGATTGGCTAACGATGGAAGCTGGCATGCGCGCCAAGCAATTAACCGACGCGCCGCTAATCGTTCATGTTCACGCTACGGAATTTGACCGCGCTGGCGCCAGCGAGTTTGGCAATCCCGTCATTCACGAGATTGAATATAACGGTCTGATGATGGCTGACCGAATCATTGCTGTTAGCAATATTACTAAGGGAATTATCGTTCATAAATACCATATTCCAGCTGACAAAATTGAGGTCGTACACAACGCGATTGATGCTAGCTCGCTGATTAACTACGACTATGACCGGCGGACTTACAAGTACTTAGAATTACTTAAGGACGAAGGCTATACGGTGGTATCTACGGTGACGCGCTTTACGGCGCAGAAGGGCCTGGTGCAGCTGATGCGCGGTTTTGCCAAGGCTTGCCAGCAGCACGACCGCTTTGCCTTTTTGCTAGCTGGCGACGGCGAGCAGCGCGACGAGCTGATTCGGATTGCTGCTGACCATGGGGTTGCTGATAAAGTATATTTCACAGGTTTTGTCCGTGGCAAGCAGTGGCGCGACGCTTATCGCGTGTCGGATGTCTTCGTGATGAGCTCGGTTAGCGAGCCGTTTGGCTTGGCCGCACTAGAGGCGGCACATTATGATACAGCGCTAATCGTGACTAACCAGTCTGGTGTTGGCGAAGTCCTCGATACGGTTTTTCGTTATGATTTTTGGGATACGCATAAACTGGCCGATCAGCTAGTGGCTTTGGCTAAATCGCCGCAACTGCTGAACGATATGAAGCGCGGTATCAAATCGGAATATGCTCGTATCAGCTGGGATGACGTTGCTAGCAAGTGCTTATCAATTTATAGCCGCACTCAGAAAGGAGCCAAATGATGAGCAAAAAACGCGGAGTGGTTTTGTATCTGCATATGCATCAGCCGTGGCGCGTACGCGAATATTCGGTGTTTGATATCGCGGATCGGCATGATTATTTCGATAATTTCGATGATAAATATCGCAGCAACCGCTTTATTTTTGAGAAAGTTGCCGATAAGTCGTATCGGCCGATGCTGGCATTGCTGCGTAAATTGCTGGCTGCGTATCCAGATTTTTGCGTGTCGCTATCGGTGACTGGTACATTGTTAGACCAGGCTGAGCGCTGGGCGCCAGACGTGATCGATTTGCTGCGCGATATTATCGCAACTGGCCGCGTCGAAATCGTCGGCGAAACTTATTACCATAGCTTGGCGTTTTTCTATAGCCGCGACGAATTTCAGCGGCAAGTTGATGTTCATCGCCAGAAGGTTCGCGACTTGTTTGGCGTCGAAATCACCGCTTTTCGCAACACCGAGCTGAGTTACAATAACGAGCTAGCCGAATGGGCCGACCAGCAAGGCTATAAAGGTATTATCGCTGAGGGCTGGGATAAAGTTCTCGGTTGGCGCAACGCTAATTACATGTACCGGCCAGCTGGCACGAAAAATGTCAAACTATTGTTGAAAAATTACCGTTTGAGCGACGATATCGCTTTTCGCTTTAGTAATCGCGACTGGGAATCGTACCCGCTGACTTCCCCGACCTATGTCGATTGGGTTGACGCAAGCATGGGCCACGACGGCGAAATAATTAACCTGTTTATGGATTTCGAGACTTTTGGTGAAAATATTTGGGCGGACACAGGCATTTTCGAGTTCTTTGCTGACTTTGTTGAGCGTTGGCTGGGGCGTTACAACCATACTTTCTACACGATTAGCGGCGCCTGTCAAGCGCTAGAAGCGCACGACGAGATTGACTGCCCGCAGACGACTACTTGGGCTGATACCGAGCGCGATTTGTCAGCGTGGCTGGGTAATGGTATGCAGCATGAAGCAATGCGCGATCTCTACGCTATGGAAAAGGATGTGCTTGGTTCGGGCGATCTTGGCTTGATAGCTGACTGGCGGCAGTTGACGACCAGCGACCATCCGTACTACATGTGTACTAAGTACTTTAATGATGGCGACGTGCATGCGTATTTTAGTCCGTATGATTCGCCGTACGACGCGTTCTTGTATTTCATGAATGCGCTGCGCGATGTGCGCTACCGATTGCATGAACATAATATTGCGGGGTATTGATGGCGCGACCGATAATTCTTAGCAATAACGAACTGCAAGTTGGGCTGAGTCGTCATGGCGAGGTTAGCGATGTTTATTTCCCTTACGTTGGTTTAGAAAACCATACGATTGGCGGTAATACTCGGCATCGTGTCGGTGTTTGGGCGGATGGCCGCGTATCGTGGCTGAGCGACGATGGCTGGTCATGCAAATTTAGTTATCACCACGAGGCGCTGATCGGCCATATCGTGGCTGTGAATGAGCAAATTGGCATTATGTTAGAGTTCGATGACGCTGTCGATACAGATTTTAACGTGCTTCTGCGGACGATTCATGTGGTTAATTTGCGGCCTGAAACGCGCGATGTTCGGTTATTTATGCATCAAGCTTTCATCATTGGCGATTCTGGTAGCAGCACTGATACCGTTCAAGTGTTGCCAGACGATAACGCTGTCATTCATTACCGTGGACGCCGAGTTTTTGCGGCGTCGGGCCAAATTGACGGCGGCAGGTTCTTTGACCAATATGCAGTTGGCGTATTTGGCCGCGAGGGCCGCGAAGGTACTTATCGCGATGCTGACGATGGCGAGCTATCGAATTCGACTGCCGAGCATGGCCGCGTTGACTCGACGATCCGCTTCAAATTAGAATTAGCCGGTCACGGTTCGGCGCGGGTAAACTATTGGCTAGCTGCTGGTACTTCCTTGCGCGAAGTACTTTACATACACAAAAATATTATTTCGCAAACAATCCATAAGCGCTTTGAAGCTACTGCTAAATGGTGGCGGCTGTGGTTACGTCCGGCGAAGAAAGTGGCGCAGCGTGTCAAACCGGAATATCGCCAGGCGTTTATCAATAGTACGATGCTTCTCAAGGCGCATATTGATAAGCGCGGTGCCGTTATTGCTAGCAGTGATGGCGAGGCGCTTAATTATCAGCGTGATGCTTATGCATACTGCTGGCCGCGTGATAGCGTGTATGTTCTCTGGCCGCTAATTCGTATGGGTTATACCGAGGAAGCCTACAATTTCTTTGATTTTTGCCGCCGGGCGTTAAGTCCGAAAGGTTATCTATCGCATAAATACCGCGCTGATGGGGCTTTAGGTAGTAGCTGGCATTCGTACGTACATCCAGATGGCACTGTCTCAGCGCCAATTCAAGAGGACGAGACGGCTTCAGTACTGTTCTTATTCTGTCAATTTTATAACAAGACTGGTGACGACACGCTGCTGCAGCGGTTCTATACGTCAATGGTAGTGCCGATGGCGAATTTTCTGGCCAGCTATGTTGATAATCGGACGCACCTACCAAAACCAAGTTATGATCTCTGGGAAGAGCATTTCATGGTGACGACGTACACGACAGCGACTGTTCAAGCGGCACTGTTCGCGGCGGCTAATCTGGCCGATCAGCGTCGAGACGAGGTTGGAGCTGTCGCTTGGCGGACGGTTGCCGAGGATATCAAACAGTCCGCGCAAAAACGCTTGTATGATCCTTATCAGAAAGCTTTCCGCAAAGGTTTGTGCCGCAACAAAAACGGCACTTACACGCCCGATGATACGCTTGATATGTCGGCTGTTTATGGCGCTTTTATTTATGACCTATACGATAATCAAGAAGATTTGCATCAAGCCATACAAACAGCTCTCGACCGCTTTCATTTCAAGCTGGAAGCGCCAGGTCTGCCGCGCTACGAGAATGACGCCTATTACCGCAGCGCTCCGGATGCTCCGAGCAACTGGTGGTTTATCGTTTCGTTGTGGCTAGCTCAGTATTATTTGGAGTGCGGCGACGGAAATTCGGCGCAGCGGATAATTTCGTGGGTATCTAGCCAAGTTTGGCCGACTGGTGTTTTGTCCGAGCAGATTGACCCGGTCTCGGGGAGCGAGCGCTCAGTTGCGCCGCTTTGTTGGAGCCAGGCTGAATTTATATCGACGATTCTTGACACAATAAAAAGATGAGGACAACAGGGTGGGAATCAGTTCGAGAACAAAATTGAAAGCATCTAGAGCTCTTCGCCGACTTACGCCGCGGCATATTGCTAAGACTCGCGCTACGCGCCAAGCAATGCGCCGCTTCGCAGATCGCGCTGGCTTGGTGTATTTTGGTTACGCTAATCAGCATGACGACGACCATCGCTTGGTGCGCGGCCATACGGTTTCGCACACGCATATTGATGATTATCTTTGCATAGGTACAATTCGCGGCTACGATACGACAGTTCTGCAGCGGCGCGACACTATTCGCGTCCGCCAAGGCCAGTCGCATAAGTACAAGGATCAACGCTGCCATTGGCTAATCGCTACCGTCGATTTACACACTGAACGTCCGCTGCCACACATTTATATTGGCATGAAACGGACAGATCCGATTTATCAAGCGTCGTATAGCGCTTTGCAGCCGCTAATTTTGGGGGCTACGGCGCGCTACCTGCAGGCTTTTCTTAATAAATATAATATTTATGGTGCTGCTACTCGAGCTATAGAGATTGAATCAATTATATCGCCGCAGGCTGCCGAAGTGATAGTTTCGCATTTCGACAAAATTAATATTGAAATCGAGCGCAACACTGTATATCTATACACCGAAAATGAGCGTCCAACCGAGGCGCAAATCGAAAAACTAGTCTCGAACGCATTGTGGCTAGCCGAGGTAATTGATACCGCCGTACAGCAAAGCAGCCCTCGCTAGAGAGCTGTCTGGCTTACCTAGAAAGGCTGCTATTTTAGCCTTTGCGCGGTTTAACTTCGTTACGGCCAAGTGATTTTTTGGTATTCTCGACGTATTTGACATGCTTACGCAGTTTTGGGTCGTATTTACTCAGAGTTATTTTATTTGGCGTATTTGCCGTGTTTTTGCTCGTAACATAAGTGCGGTCGTTGCTTAATTGGCTGACGAGTGCAATAGTCTTGCGCTTAGTATTATTCTTCTTTGCCATAACTTCCCTTTAATGTTGTTATAAAACTTCAGTAATCAAGTATAACAGATTGGTGCAGCAATTTCAAGCTAGATATGTTATTATCGCTGACGCATAATTTTCTAGCCTAAATTTGCAAGCAAGAGTCGTTTCAGCGCGGCTTGGATGCTGTGCCGCTCATCTCAAAACATGTTGTTGCAGCCAGCAGTACATCGCCACAGTTGCTGCTGCACCGACATTGATGGAGCGGGTCGAGCCGAACTGTTCAATGGCCACAATTTTGTCCGCCGATTGCGCCATCTCCTCGGAAATTCCCGGGCCTTCTTGACCAAATACCAACACCGCTCGCTTTGGCAAAGTCGTCTCTGACATATTGACGCTACCTGGGATATTATCAATCGCAATAATTTCTCTGTCTTCAGTCCGCATTAGCTCGACAAACTCCGCTGTCGAACCGACATAATGCACGTGCAGATATTTATCTGTCATCATGGCGCCGCGCTTATTCCATTGCCGCCTGCCAATCACATAAATCTGCCGTACGCCAAACGCATTGGCGCTCCTGACAATCGTCCCCATATTAAAATCCCGCTCAGTGTTCTCCAGAGCAATCACCAAGCCATGATCTACAGCGTCCAGTTCTTTCACAATCTCTGTCTCGCTCCGGCCTTTGAATTTGTCGATTACATTCCGCGTGTCTTCCATGTATGTTATTTTAGCAAATATTAAGCTAGCGGGACCGGCTGGCATAAGTCTGCTCGTCGTTGGTTTAATAATACCTGAAAAAGGAAGCGCGACATTATCGCCAACGCACAATTTCGTCGAGCTGGCGGCGAGTTTTGGCTGGCACCTCGCGCTGGCTACGGTAACCTAGCGCTAACATTACCACTGGCTTTTCTAGATCTGGGTCTATTAGCTGGTGCTGCGACAAGACCTGGCTGAGTTTGCTAATCGAAAAGCCTTCAATCGGGCACGAGTCAATCCTGCGCCCAGCGGCGGCCAGCAGCACAAAGCCCAGCGCAATGTAAGCTTGCCGCGCCGCCCACTGGTGAATCATTGCTGGTTGATTGAGTATTTCGAAATCCTTTTTGGCCCAATATCGCCAAAAAGTCTTGAAGCCAGCGGCCTTGATGGAATTTTGTTTCTTGACATCGTGCAGCATGTGGTCGATGTGACCGCCTTTTTGTAACAAGCCTTCGCTGGTTTTGGCAGTAAATATCAAGATGTGGCTGGCGTCAAAACGAGCAGTATTGGCGCCTGCGCAGCGTTTGACATCGGCGCGTAGCTGTTCGTCTTCCTGCACGACGATAATATTCCACGGCTCAAAACCGTACGAACTTGGCGCTAGGCGGGCGGCCTCTAAGAGTAGCTCGATATTCTCTTGCGAGATTTTCTTGCTAGAGTCGAAAGCTTTGGTGGCGTAGCGGAATTCGAGCGCTTGCTTGATGTCGTCTATCGATATGATTGGCTTATTCATTTCATCGTCCCCTCTTTAGCCGCCAAAATCTTGTTGGCGCAGATTAGCTTATATATACGATTTTAGCACTTCCCTAACTATCTTGAAAACTTGATAGTGTCCTAATGGTGAAAAATGCAAGCCGTCTGATAGCGATAATTTAGGCAGCTCGATGTAATTGCCAAGTTCGCTTTTGCGCTGCAGCAGTTTTTGGCGAAGCTGTTCGGACGCGTCAGTAAACTCATACCCCGAATTGTCGCTAGTGTCAAAACACGGCGGCAAAATGTAGATAATTGGAGTCTCGCCGGCGAGATTGCGATATTCTAATAAGTCACGAACAATTTCCTCAGGCGTTCGCGCAAAACGCTGTTGCAGGTCGTTAGTGCCGAGGGCGATAATGATTAAGTCGAAGTTATCGGCCTTTTGTAGAGCTGTCGTAAATGTCGACAAGCCATTCTTATGCGGCTTATCGGTGCGGAAATCGCCAGCAACTCTGCCGCGGACGCCGTCGGCAGTGACCTGTGCTCTACCGCGCAAAGCTCGGCTGAGGCGGTTAACCCAGCGATCGTTGTAGCGGATACGTTTGCTAGCAAAATTAGCGCCCCAGACGTTTGAATCGCCGTAGATTAGAATGCGTTTTGCGGCTGGCGCTTGTTTCTTACTCAAGTTTGCTCGCTTTCTTTTTCTTTAATATAACGGCTTGCTGCTCGGGTGTGAATCGCCGCGATTCGCGCATTTTTTGGTAAGCTTTGTTGCGCGTCCAGGTGTCGATATGCTCGTTTTCTAATTCAGCCAGCGTCAGATCAAAAAAGTGTACTGCCGCTGTCGCATACAGCCAGGCTAGCGCCATTTTGACATAATAACCGTCGTGTTTAATTCTCTGCAGCGCTGCGAAAACCTGATTGATGTGCGACTCATCCAGGAAATTAGTCATCAAAGCAATCACGCCATAGCGCATCGTAAACTCGGCTTCGCTCAGTAGGCATTCCAGCGCAAAATCCCACCACACTTCGCCAGCAAAGCGCCGCTTTTTCTCAACAAATATATCAATATGCGCCCACGAGTCAACGCGCGGCAGGTATTGCCGAGTCAGACTAATCGCCTCCTCGTCGCTGATTCTAGCGCGGTTAATCAGCAAACCGCACAACAAAACATACTCGTAGAGATTGCTCGGCGTCGCCAGCAACCGGCTGATATCCGCCGCCGACATCTCGCCAGCCAGCTCCCTCGCCAGCCGCCGCAAATCTGGCACCCGCACGCCAATGACCTCCATCTTGGTATTGACGATACGCTTATTAAAGGCAGCGTAGGATTCGTTGCCTTGGGCGAGGTCTGTCAGTTGAGCTTTAATACGATCGTACATATTTACAATTCCTCGATTTCAAGCGCTTCTTTCTGTTAGTCTGGATTATACATCACTTCTCCCGCTAGAAAAATATCTGGGATCAAGTCTTGATTGGATGAAACTGGAGTCTTAATAATCATTGTGCAATTGAAAAAATATCAAAACAGAGCGACTCTTTCGAACCTTCTAAAGTCTATTCTAACAAACCTCCATAAATAAAACCAATTAAACTGCTCTTAGGCGGAATTATTGAGTACACAGATAACGCTATGCATTTACGATAACTTCACGGTCATGAAAATGATATAATACTAGCACCAATGGAAATAGCAGCAATTGTGTTAGTAATAATAACGCTGCTCGTAATCGCCGGCAGGCGTAAACCAGCGGAATCTGCGCGCAGTATCAACGACCAGGATGAACAGAAAAGACAGAACACCGACGAACTAATCACGGTGATTTTGCCGACGATAAACAATGACAAATAAACAAAAAAGACGGCAACACTGTCAAATTTTGGGGTCTAATTTGGAGCCACGATCGGGGCTTGAACCCGAGACCTCATCCTTACCATGGATGCGCTCTACCAACTGAGCTATCGCGGCATGAAAGCCTACTAATTCTAACATATTTGCCGCGGTCGAGGCAAGCTACTTCTGGCGGCGGGTCTTCTTGTTGGTCATCGATTCGGGTTTCGGCAGGTTTGGCGCTACGAACGCTTCCAATAGCGCCCAGACAATACCGTTTACCAGGTAAACTACCGCGAATCCGGCAGCAATCATCGCGGACAAACGGCTTTGCGGTACATTCAGGAGTGTTAGTAATCCAGCTAGAACCAGCCCAATGAAAACTACTGTTAGATAAGCTTGCTGTAATTTGCGGCGCTGATCTTTTTGGTGGTTCCAACTGCTCAGCGACTGCTTAATAAACTCGTACATACTATATATTATAGCATATACATTGTATAAAGTCAATAAAAACGTACTAACCCACCACCTTTGCAACCAAAAAGCAGGCCTCGTACACTGTAGTT
>CALGPW010000009.1:0-9192 GCA_937959535.1 uncultured Candidatus Saccharibacteria bacterium | reverse complement strand
GCATACAGATGCGAACACCTGTGGAGATGTTGCAGAGGTGGTGAGGTGTGTACGGCCTCCCCATCTCGTTAGCTACTTCTTATAACCAAGTATACTCGCCCTGTAGGAGTAAGGTCAATCGATATCGCCGAGACTAAGCTTTCAGCATTCTTCTTGAAATCATTGTAATCCTCGTTGGATGCCAGGAAAAATATTATTAGATTCTAACTATTTGGTATTATATCAGCTCAGCGTTTTCGTATAAACGCACAATAAATCGCTCCTTGCACGCCTATTTATTCTCAGCGAATTATTCCTTGCGCATACTGCGGCCTAATTTATAACTTATCAAAAATCTTATGAGCTTGATTCTTGCCAATAGTCTGAATCAATTCAGCGTAACCCATCCACCAACCGCGTTTAGCGTTGTCGCGGCGGTAATCCTTCTCATCAGCGATATCGCCCTTAACTATCGCATCAACATTATGCCAAGTAATCCAAGGTATGTCATCGCTCAAAAAGCTATAATCTAAATGAACATAATTTTCGTTGACTAGTTTATAGCCTGACGATGAAAATCCGCGTGCATACAACTCGCGGAGAATAACGTCTGCTAGCTCGGCAAAACTGTCAGCCGTAACGCATAAAAAGTCATCATATTCTTCACCGAGTTCGTATGATCTTCCATTTATAAACACACAATATGAATCATCATCGACAACTTTTTCATCTAGCCACACGCGGCGGTCGCGTGTTATCGGAATTACGCGGCATCTAATTTTCTCTGTAAAGTTTTTGAAGTTACTCATAATTGCTAACAACAGATATATCAATACCTATTTCGTGCATTTTATTATCTTATCTCATCTACGCTTTTCAATACTAGTATATACTATTTCCATTGCCACGCGCTCAATTATATTTTTCCTTTAGTCGCCAGCAAGTGGTCAATGGCGCTTTCTATAATAAGTTTAGCATATTCGTTGAGAATAAGACGGCGACCACGCTCGGTCTCTATCCATATATCTGCCTTCAGCATTGAGCTAGGCTCAGGGCTTGCGGTAAAGATTTCCACTGGCCACGGCGTAAACTCATATATGTTCATTTCGGCGCGGCGAACATTAAATTCACTCGTTACCAACGTGATACGCTGCGGATACCAATGCATCGCCTCCCAAAGGTCAATACTGCGCTTCACATTATCTGGAATTGATATCGCCTGATCTTCAATGATAATATCATCTGCCAAGACACTCTGATTTATAGCATAGTCTGCCATACGCTGCGCTTCGGTTATATTATTTTCACCCTGAGAAACCGCCCAACGCGGCGCCGCACCAGTTGCCATTATTTTGGAAGCAACCCCAGAATGATACAGCTCCACCGCTTTTGCAATCCGCATATTCTTTGCCGAACCAAACACGAAGATGACGTCAGATTGCTTGGGGGAATTTCCTGTTTTAAGCGGCTCATAGAGTTGCTCTGCCTTAATATTGTCGACATGTTGAGCCAAATAAGCCGAACATTCCGACACAAAAACGTGTAGCGCATCGACAACTTTATCAAAATCCCATGCCTGATATTTCTCAAAAACGGCCGCATCTATGCCCGCTTGCGCCACTACACGGCTAAGCTCCATAAGTAACCATGGCCGTGTAGAAAGGTAGTCCCGATGAACCGCTAGCCGAGGCGACTCTTCGCTTATTATCGCACGGATCTCATCTGCTGACGGTAATTCAATACTACTTGTGCGCATACAAAGCCCCCTTTAATTGCAGCATCTTAGCAAGTTGTGCTGTCTGGGTTATAGATAACGTCATCGCCTAACTACACTCCTTGTCATTATTAATCTTTTGTAAAATACTTTTTCAGCGTCACCGTATCACCCACCCGTGCTTCGCGCGTGGTTTTGAGGTTGGTGACGATGTAGCCAATTTCACCGGTGTCCAGTGACGGGTCGGGGATCATGCCAGGGCTGAGATGACCAACTTCCAACGCCAAGCCATTAGCGCCAGTCGCCATCATGTGAATTGCGTCGCCTTTTTTAATCTGGCCGTCCACCAGCCGCACATACAAAATTACCCCGCGATAATCATCATAATAACTATCAAAAATCAGCGCCCGCGTCGGGTCGTCTGGCTGGCCTTTTGGCGCTGGAATTCGCTCAACAATCGCCGCCAAAACTTGATCGACATTCTGCCCGGTTTTAGCAGAAATATAAATAATCTCGCTTTCATCGCAACCGAGCAAATTAATCACCTGCTTGGACACCCGCGGCACATCAGCGGCTGGCAAATCAACCTTGTTGAGCGCTGGAATAATTGTAAGGTCCTGTTCCATCGCCAAGTAAACATTCGCCAGCGTCTGCGCCTGAATGCCTTGGCTGGCGTCAACCACCAACACCGCCCCCTCGCAGGCCTGCAAACTACGTGACACCTCGTAGCTAAAATCGACGTGACCGGGTGTGTCGATGAGATTGAGGTCGTAGACAGTTGACTGAACCAGCCCATTCACGCCAACATCTACACAAGCCCGAGAATCAGACTGCGCTAAGCGGGTAGTAGTCGATGGGGTAGCGTCCGCTTCTGAAGAAATCTCTGATTTTTCAGAAGAAGGGGCGGATCGACTGGCAGGACCCGCGTCTAGCGACCGACGTGAAGACTCTGCAAGAGTCTTCGACGATGGGAGCGGTGATGCGCCGCTCACCTCCACCTCCTGATATTCATATCTCATCCGCACTGGCGCGAGCTTAATGGTAATCCCTTTCTCGCGCTCCAAATCCATACTATCCAGCAGCTGCGACTTCATCTCGCGCTTCTCCACCGTCCCTGTCATCTCCATCATCCGGTCAGCCAGCGTCGATTTGCCGTGATCAATATGAGCGATGATACAAAAATTGCGGATACGCTCCACTCTAACGCCTCACTCTGCCGAATAGCAGCTGTTGTAGTTTCGCAACAATCGGATCCGCCTCTTCAAGCTTAAATACTTTACTTAAAGCTATGTATACCGCAAAACTCACTACCACAATGACAGTAAACTTCGGGAAAACCGCCATAAAATTCATATCGCGCGACTGCAACTGTAGCATCTGTACCACAAAATAAGTCACCACGCCCATAATTGCACTGGCAATCATCATAGTAATAATGCTGCGTAGTGTCTTGCGATTAAAAATACCTGGTGTACGTACGTGCAATATAGTTAGCAAAATCGCAATCTCTACCACCGAGACAATCGATTGCGCCCAAGCCAAACCAAACACTCCCCAGCCGAACAGCTGCGTGAAAACTATTGCCAATAAGATATTCAATGATATTGTAGCTATCGAAATATACAGAGGTGTTCGCGTGTCTTGCTGTGCATAGAATGTTCGCGCCATAATATGATAAAGCGTCCGGAAGAATATCGATATCACCAACGCGCCGAGAACACTAGCAATCGCCGGCTGCCCGCCGTTCTTGATGAATGCCACCACATAACCACGCGCAAAGAAAGTAATCACGGCAATCGGCAAGGCCAACCAGACAATCCAGCGGAAAACCGAGCGCAGCTCTTTCTTGAAGAGATCAACTCGCCCTTCCGCTAGCCGTTCAGTCATCCGCGGAAAAGCCGCATTGCTAATAGCTACGCCGACTAGATTTACCGGCATCAAACTCAAGCTTGACGCCTGCTGGTAAACACGCATAATTCCGTCGCCCATCCGTGACGCTAGATTAATTTCAACAATTCCATTAAAATAATCAATTCCTTGATCAATTGAGCGCGGTGGTAGAAGTTTCAAGACTTGACGAAAACCTTTGTTGCGCCAAGAAATCACCGGGCGATAGTCAAAGTTTACGCCGACCAGACCAATTGAACTAACCACTAGCTGCAGAATTGCCCCTAGCACCACGCCAAGCGCCACACCCATAATGCCGCCTTCAAATATCTGCCAACCAAAGATATTAATGCCGTTAGTAAAATATTTGGCACCGACGACGATACCTAGATTATAGATGGTCGGCGCCAATGCCAAAAAAGTAAACCGGCCGATTGCTTGCTGCATGCTCGACACTACCGTCGCAATCGCAAACAAAAACGGATTGACGGCAATTATACGCATCATACTCACCGCCAAAGCATGTCCTTGTTCGCCAAAGCCCGGGCCAACAACATAGCGCACCAGCGGGTCGGCAAAGATGATAATTAGCACGCTAGTGATTAACGTCAATACCGCAAAAAGATTCAGTAAGCTTGAACTCAGCTCCCATGCCGATCGCTTATTGCCGCTCGCCAAACGCTGATTAAACACTGGAATAAACGATACGCTCAAAGCGCCCGACACTAGCAGGAAATACATAAAATCCGGCACGGTAAACGCCGCTACATAAGCATCAGCACCCACTTTATAAGTGTCTAGGTACATGCCATTAATTAAACGATCGCGGTAAATCCCCAGCAGGCTTGATAGCATTGTCGACCCAGACAGCAGAATTGCCGCCCACTGTACTGACAATTTGCTATTCGCTTTCGCAACAACCGACCGTACTCGACTTCCTCGCCCCGCCATAGTTTATGCGTGTAGTTTTACTTCCTTTGGCAGCACCGCATCCTTCATGTATTTAGCGGCGTCTTCTTCTTCGAGAGTTTCGTTTTTGAGCAAAGCATCCTTGAGCTTTTCAAGCACTGCCCGATTCTTGCTGAGTATTGTCTCGGCACGAGCCGACGCTTCCTTGATTAGCGCCTCGACCTCGTTGTCGATCTCTTGTGCTGTCGCCTCTGAATATGGCCGGTCGTGGCTAATTTTGTCAAAAACCATGCCGCCATTGTCCTCGTGGAAGACTTGGTCGCGCAGTTTCGAGCCCATGCCTTGTTCGACTATCATATTGCGGGCAACTTTAGCGGCGTGGCGCAAATCACTGCCAGCGCCAGTAGTGATACCATCATCACCGTAAATCAGCTTCTCGGCAATCCGGCCGCCCAGCGCTCGCGCTAGAATATCTTTGAACTCGTAAACATTAGTGTAACTTCTGTCTTCTGGAGGCAAGAACCACGTCACGCCGCCCGTACCGCCGCGCGGAATGATAGTGATTTTGTGTACTGGATCGCTATCTGGCAAAACATGACCAACAATAGCATGGCCAGCTTCGTGATAAGCAGTTAATTCCTTTTCATGGTCGTTCATTACTTTAGCTTTACGCTCCGGGCCGATAGCCACTTTTTCAAAAGCTTCAGTCAGGTCGTCATTCGACACTTTCTTGGAGTTGCGCCGCGCTGCAATGATTGCCGCCTCGTTGGCAATATTCGCCAAATCGGCACCGCTGGAGCCAGCCGTCTTAGCTGCTAATTTATCGAGATCAACCGTGTCGTCAGTCGGCTTATTTTTGAAATGAACTTTCAAAATAGCTTCACGATCTTTGCGCTCCGGCAAACTAATCGTCACATGCCGGTCAAAGCGGCCTGGCCTGAGCAGTGCCGGATCAAGCACGTCAGCCCGGTTGGTCGCCGCGATTACAATCACATTGGTGTCCGCCTCAAAACCGTCCATTTCTACCAAAATTTGATTCAGTGTCTGCTCGCGCTCGTCATGACCGCCGCCCATACCGCTGCCGCGTTTGCGCCCGACGGCGTCAATCTCATCGATAAAAACAATCGCCGGCGCGTTTTTCTTAGCCTTCTGGAAAAGGTCGCGCACGCGGCTGGCACCAACACCGACAAACATTTCAACAAACTCTGAACCAGAAATAGAGAAGAAAGGCACGTCCGCCTCACCAGCGACTGCCCGCGCTAGCATTGTCTTGCCGGTACCTGGATCGCCGACTAGCAGCACACCCTTCGGGATTTTAGCACCAAGACTTTGATATTTTTTCGGATGCTTGAGAAAGTCAACGACCTCTTGTAAGTCCTGTTTAGCATTATCATTGCCAGCAATATCGTCAAATACTACGCGTTCTTTATCGAGGCCGTATAACCTAGCCTTACTTTTACCAAAACTCATCGCCTGGCTATTCTGGCCCTGAGCTTGCCGCATCATAAAAACAAACAGCGCACCGATCAGCAGCACTGGCAAAACCACCGTCATCAAAGTCAGCATCAAAGAATTATCAACTGGCGCGCTATCCGAAACAACTGCACGGCCTTTTTCGTTAAGTATATTGTCTTTCAGTAGCGACGAAACCCCGCCGCCTAAGTATGTCCGCTTAGATGGCTTATTCTCGCCCTTCATGGTCACCTGAAGGTCGCCGCCTTGGCCTTCGATCTTGGCTACTTTGCCTTCGTTGGCGTCTCGAATCACCTGAGCGATTGGTACTTCCTGGAGCGGCTTAGCCGGCATAAATGCCGCATATAGCGACAGGCCAATCAAAACGATAATTGCCCAGAATAAACCGAGCCGAACTTTATTACTCACCTTTTGTTTACGAGGTTTAGGCATTGAAATATATATCCTTTCGTGGTTTTATAATCAAATTCAGAATATCTCTGTAATTATACCACTTTCGCGCAGTAAGTTCGAGAGGCAATTTCTAATTGCACACCATCGCCGACATCAATTTTAGCGCCCGGCCGCGCCGTCTTGATAGCCAGCAAAGCCCGTTGAGTACGCGGTCGAGTCGGTCGCAGTCCGCCAGTTTGCCTGGCAATATCGCTCGCTAGTAGCTCTAACGCTACGTCATCATCAATCTGCGACAAAAAATACCGCGAACCGCTATTACGCAGCGTAATCCGCTCAGTTTCGCGTTCAATATCTTTCCGTAAGGCTAGCTGTCTAGCGCGCAACTGCAGTAATTTTACAACTGTGCGTCGATTAATAACACTTTTTAGTGCTTTTCTGACACGATTGCGTTGATAGAGACCACTTGCATTCGTTACGTCTTCAACCCACTCCAAGCGATGCTGCAGCGCATAATCGTATAATTGCGTCTTGGTAAAAGAAATCAGCGGACGTTTGACTCCTGTGCGCGCTAGCACAGCTAACCCGCGCCATCCCGTACCTCGCTCAATATTGATAGCAATCGTTTCGGCGACATCTTCAGCATGATGCGCCGTAACCAGCACCGCGCCAAACTTCTGTGCCTGTGCTAGCAAAAAGTCATACCGCTTCTGGCGTGCTAATTCTTCGCTAGCATTTGACCCGAGATTAAGCGACACCGAGACAAACGGCAAATTATATTTTTGCGCCAGCGCCGCCACAAACCGCGCATCAGCGCGCGAAGCCTCGCCGCGGATTCCATGTTCGACATGCGCTACAATTAGCCGATGCTCTGACCGGCTCAGCATATCCAATAAACACACGCTATCCACACCGCCAGAAACTGCCACCAAGTACGTCATACTTTTTTATTATAATCTATCAAGATACTAGCGTTAACCGACACCACTAATAATATATTTTATAAATAGCGCGTACTGCCAAACGGAATCTTGGTGCGAACCGCCTCGGTATTAAGCGTACTAGCAGCGTGAATAGTTCGAGCGCCGTACCGCTGATTAATCTCGTCAATTGCCCAAGTGGTTTGTTGCTCGCGCGCTAATTCGTCACCAAACAAACTCAGTTGATCGCTGGTGCTGTTATACAGATTATAACAATGCACACCTATCTCGCGTATATCGCCAGCCGGCGCCTGGCAGAATAACTCTTCGGCCACATGCCACAACGCAGCATCACTAAACATTGGCAGCGGCGCTAAATATTTATGCTGCCAGTAATTGCCCGCGCGTCCCCAGCGTCCATTATTCAACGATAGTTTTGAGTCGCTACCCACACCCGCCATTCGCACATAAATACCGACACCGCGCGCCGACTTGCGCTGCGAACGCAGTTTTTGTCCAACCGCCTCGACTAAATTATGCAATCGAGCGGCTATTTGCTGCCGCGGCATGCTGCGCTCTTCTAGTACGTATTGGCGGCCGCATGTTTTAACGTCGCTTGCCAAGTCATCAACTTCCCAGCCGTGCAGACGTTGGTGCCACTTTTCACCATTAATACTGTGAAAAGCAGTATGAAGCGCCTCCGGCGACGATTCATACATTTGCAGCGGTGTAAAAATTCCCACCGCATTCAGCCGCTGCTCGTTGTGCCGCGCAATCCCCGTCAAATCGCGTAAAGTTAAGTTGGATAACACTGCTTGTACATTTTGCGCCGTCACGACATCAAGCCCGTCAGGTTTGTGCAAGCTAGCCGCCATCTTGGCCCAGAAACGATTAGTGCTGATACCGATATTACAACGCATGTACGAACCTACTTCGGTACGCAATCGCTGCTTTATCTCTTTGCCGATGGCTTCTAAACCGCGCGACCGCATTGATTCGGGCGCTGCTGCAAAATCAATTATACCTTCATCAATGCTTTTCATCACCACCGCTGGACTGTAACTATTCATAATTTGCAGCAGCTGCCGATATACCCAGCGATATTTCGGCGGGTCGCTGTCGAGCGCTACTAGCTCGGGACACAACCGTTTAGCCTGGCGATATTTCATACCAGCCTTAACACCGTAAGCCTTCGCTTCATAGCTCACAGTGATAACCGAAGTGCTCTCGACCAAACGATTAACTACCGCCACTGGCCGCCCGCGCAACAGCGGCCGCGACTGCTGTTCAATGGTCGCAAAACAACTATTGAGATCTATATGCATAATCAGCGGTAATGTTTGTTTATGTTCCAAATTTAAGCCATCCGCGGAAAACTGCTTTTGTTGGTCAGCTGGTTCAACCATGCTCCGCCTCGCGCGTCAATCGCCAAGTCAACCGCTCGCTATCAAATTCCAGCCGATAATCAGCTTGCCCGTCAGTCACATCAAAAACATGCATCGTTCGCCGCCCTTTAGCTACTGGATGCCGCAAACCTAGCTCACTTACTTCAATCTCACGCCCATTCGGACGCCTGAACCGCCGCGGCACGCACAGTTCTAAACCGCTGCCAAACGTCGCAATAACCTCTACTCGTTCATTTAATTCTAGCTCATCGTTCACGGCAAAATTATAGCACAGAATAGCAAACCGCCCTTGACACAGAAGGGCGGCTCACTAGAGAAGTACGGGAAATATTTCTTAAAGCGTATTATCCGCCAGCTTCATTAAATTATCCTTAAAAAACCTAGCTTGCCACCGATTACTGTTATCTGCTATAATCTACAGTGCTTTACTCTTGCGGCACTGTAGCTCAGTTGGTTAGAGCGTAGGACTCATAAGCCTAAGGTCACTGGTTCGATCCCAGTCAGTGCTACCAAA
>CALGPW010000008.1:0-96452 GCA_937959535.1 uncultured Candidatus Saccharibacteria bacterium | reverse complement strand
GCGTAGGACTCATAAGCCTAAGGTCACTGGTTCGATCCCAGTCAGTGCTACCAAAGAAAACTCCCCGCCTTTGCTGCGGGGATTTTTCTTTGCGCTTAAACCGCCGCTAAAACGCAAAATCTTCAACTTCCAGCAGATCATTACGGCGATTAATAAATTCTCGCAGTTCTACCGTTGTACGCGGCCGATTCCAGGTGGCATTCTCGTTATGTAATGAGTTATTTGATTCGGTGACTTCCATTTTTATTTTCCTTTTTTGTATAAGTTAATTACTTATATTCTTAGTATAACACAAACTTGCTAAAAAAGCAATAGCTTTTTACAAAATCTTTTGACTTCGCCAGACCGCTTATGGTATAAATAATATAAGGATTATCAAGACAAACATGAATACTCTCATCGCTGTTAGCATCATCGCCCTGGCAGGACTTATCCACGCTAGCTTTCAGTTAAGCGTTAGTATGGCTACATCTCTATCGGGGCATGCCTTAGGACGCAAGCTGGCCGCTCGGCGCACGTTACGGCTGCTATTTAGCTTTGTAGCTGGCGCCTTCACTATGACACTTTTATGTGTTAGTTTCGCTAGCTATGCTATCGGTGTATTCGCGCCGCACAGTAATTTGTTGTGGATCACTTTGACTGCTGGTCTGATGATCGTTGGCTTGGCAGTTATCCTTTTTTACTATCGTAAAACCGAAGGTACCGAATTGTGGATTTCACGCAGTTTTGCCCGATTCTTGCGTAAACGCACCGCCAAAGCCAGCCTTGCCGCCGAAGCGTTTAGTCTAGGATTGACTAGCGTTGTTGCAGAACTACTATTTACTATCGTGCCAATCATTACCGCAGCCTGCGCCATCATCGGGCTGCCGCCGATTTGGCAAATCGTTGGCGCAGCAGGTTATACGCTAGCTGCTTCGCTCGGGCTGCTCATCGTCGCCCTATTGATTGACAGCGGACGCCAACTGAGCCGCATCCAGCGCTGGCGCGAACAAAACAAATACTTTTTACAATTCGCTGCCGGGCTGGGTTTGATTATCCTTGGCTTTTATATATATGTTAATACTGTTTCCGACTTAATCATTCAGGTGAATGCTGTATGAAAGTTACCGTTTTCAAACGAGGCAAACGCCCGCCAGAAGATTTCGATGCCAAAAAGCTGCGCGCTAGCCTGTACGCCGCCTGCCTTAGTGCTAAAAGCCCCGAAGGGTTAGCTCGCAATTTAGCCGATCAAGCTGCTCGCGAGGTCGAAGCTTGGAGCGGCCAAAAATCAGATATCACCACCACCGATATTCGCGCGCAAGCTGGACGATTTCTAGAACATAATCATCCTGACGCAGCATATTTATATAAACACCACAAAAAAATGATGTAGGAGACATGAATGGCGAAGAGACACAATAAATTTGATTACGATTTAATAGTTATCGGTAGCGGAGCTGGCGGATCAGCCGCTGCCACTATCGCCGCTCGCAATGGCGCGCGTGTAGCGATTATCGAGGAAGACACCTTTGGCGGCGATTCGCCTAACTGGAGCGACGTACCAACCAACGCCTTATTACACGTCGCACACCTCTATGATCAAGCACGCCACGGCGCTAAGTTCGGCCTACGCTCTAACACGCTTGGCTACAATTATCCGAGTATTCGCGCCTGGAAAGACCTCGCCGTTAAGCGAACTGGGGCTGCCGGTAATCGCAAATTTTACGAAAACCAAGGCATTACTACCTATACTGGACACGCCCACTTTCTGTCGCCCAATGAAATCTCTGTTCGACGCAAACATATTAGCGCCGAAAGATTCTTGGTCGCTACGGGTTCGCACTGGGTAGCTCCAGAAGTACCAGGATTAGACGAAATCCCATTTTTGACAGCGCGCACCATTTTAGAGTCGATGCGTCCACCGAAGAGCCTTTACATCATAGGTGCTGGCAGCGTTGGCGTCGAGATCGCACAGCTGATGGCTACTTTCGGTACTAGGGTTTATTTGACTGATATCGCTGCCCGCATTTTACCAAAAGAAGACGAAGAAGTTGGCGAGCTGCTAGAAGCCTACCTCAAGAAGCATAAAGGCATTACGTCATTGACGCAAACACGAACGGTCGCAGCAGTCAAAGACGGACTCGGCTACCGCGTATCATTCCTGCGCGGCGGTGTCGAAAAGTCGGTACGCGTCGAGGATATCTTGGTGGCAACTGGACGTCGGCCAAACCTTGACTTAGGCCTCGAGAATGCCAGTGTACAATACGATCCAACTGGTGTCCATGTTAACGAATATCTACAGACAAGCGCTCGCCACATTTATGCAGCTGGGGATATTATCGGCAACTCTGAGCACACGCATACTGCACTGCTAGAATCGCGGATTGCTGCTCATAACCTTTTTTCAAAGAATCAAATCGCGCCAGATTATACTGCTACGCCGCGGACAACCTTCACCTTCCCAGAAGTGTCATCTGTTGGTTTGACCGAAGACGATTGTATCAAACGCGACCTCAAAATCAACAAAGCCATGGCACCGCTATCAATCATCGGCCGCTCCAACACCAGCGATTTCCGCGACGGCTTCGTCAAACTAATATGCGACAAGAAAGGCGTTATAGCCGGCGGTACTATTGTCGCACCGAATGCTAGCGATAGCATCCACGAAATCGCCTTAGCTGTGCGGCACGGCCTAACCGCCAAAGACTTAGCAGACACGCCGCACGTTTTCTTGAGCTGGAGTGAAGCTATTCGGGTTGCTGCTAGCAAATTAGCTTAAACCAGTCAGTTAACCAAGAAAAAAGCTCAACTAGAAGTTGAGCTTTTTTCTTGGTAGCGGGGGCTGGATTTGAACCAGCGACCTCTTGGTTATGAGCCAAGCGAGCTGACCAGGCTGCTCCACCCCGCGATACGGGTACTATTATAGCAAACTACGTATCACTTCTGCAAGCGCGAAGCAGCAGTTTTGCCAGTCAGAAAATCAATCCATTGCTGGAAGTTTGACTTGTGCACGGCAGGCGTATTGTTGCGTGGAGCTGTTTTAACATAAGATGAGTTATCGTCCTGGCTGTCGAGAGATTTCACTGCAGCGCTATTCTCTGGCAGTATTAGCTGCTTCTCGCCAGGATCTGCCAGACCTAACTTGCTGCGCGCTTCTAGCTCTTTATATTCATCGCTCTTATAATAATTTTGTTCGTATTTCAGCGTCTCTACTTCTAACTGCGCCAACCGTAATTGTTGTTTTCTTTCGTCAAGCGCTCGTTGGGCGCTAAAGTTCGTCTGGATCGTCGACATCGTACCCATCACCCAGCTAACCGCAATGATAATCGCCAACAACAGCACCAATCCGTTAAAGTTCGCGTAATTGAACCAGATATAATGCAGTTGTTGGCGTAATCTTTCAACAAGTTTCATCTATCAACTATTATAAACCATGAGCGGTAATCGAGATAGCAAGATAAAACGACTCTTATTGGCGACGACGGATGATAGCGTATACGCCAGCAGCGCCGCCTAGCACTAGCACGCCAGCGCCGATAATATAACCGTATAGGCTATCGCCAGTTTCAGATAAGCGTCCG
The DNA here is from genome assembly GCA_937959535.1 of uncultured Candidatus Saccharibacteria bacterium. GTDB lineage: Bacteria > Patescibacteriota > Saccharimonadia > Saccharimonadales > Saccharimonadaceae > Saccharimonas. The sequence goes on along the minus strand of CALGPW010000008.1, from coordinate 92,892 downwards.
CCGTTAGCGGTAGCCTTGCCATTCTTCGCTGGAGCTCCAGGTTGATTGCCACCATTAGCTGGCGTAGTACTCTCCGACCGCTCATAAATTATAACCGGATCGTCGATAACGCCGTTAGCAGTTTTATCCATGTCGCCAAAGCCGCCATCGGTAATTGAGTATTCAACAATAGTGCGTTTGCCATCGGCTGATGTTTTGAATGCGACTTTCTCGGTAATATCGGTAGCATTAGCGCCATTAATACTGTACTTGATTACTTTTAGGCGATTAACTTTGTAAATACGCGATAATTCGAGAGTAATTTTGGTAGTATACCCAACTGCTGGCTGCGCATGTCCGTCACAGTTTATCGTAAACTTGGCCGAGCCCTGCATCTGATAGCCAGTCGGAATATTTTTCGGCTGCCCTACCGCAGCAGCGTTTTTGATGTTGTAGCATTTATCGCCTGAGGTAGACAGCGTAATATTGGTATTGTTTGCTTGGCGAATTGTTTGCTTATTGACAAAGGTTTGGACAACAATCGCATCTAGGCGCGCCTGAAGGTTTGTCTTAACGGCTTGATCCTGTACTTTATCGACTAATGTTCGCGCATGCGCTATAGACTGAGCAGTTTTCTGGCTTTCAGCATCGGCAACAGCTGCCTGCGCGGCCGCCTGAACGTCAGCTTCTTTCTTCTGAGCGGCAGTAACTGCTGAATTGAGCTGCTGTATCGCGGAACTAATATCAGCTGGCGTCGAGCTAGCAGCGGCCTCAACGTTCTTGGCATGCTGCAAAGCAGATTTGACTGCAGGATCGTTTCGGATATACGCTGGCTGCGCTTCCGCCCGAGCAATCACGTCGCGTAAAGTAGTTTTATCTGGACGCAAGGCATCGAGAGCCGCCTGCAGCTCTGACGCCGCCGTTTGCAGGCGCATCACTGATACTGAAGCGTCATTGTAAACTTGTTTAGCCTGCTTAATTTTAGCCTTTAGCGCATTGACAGTGTCAGCGCTCATACCAGTCGTATCGACAGCCTCAGCTTTAGTAATAAGTGTGCCAAGCGTTTGTTTAGCATTGCTGAGCTGCTGCGATACAGCATCAAGACGCACCTGCAGAACAGACTTAACCGACGCGTCTTGGACAGCGTCAACGAGAGTTTGAGCCGCCGTTATCGACTGTGCCGTTTTAGCACCTTCTGCTGCCGCAACCGCATTGGCAGCAGCTGTTTGAGCATCAGTTTCTTTCTTTTTGGCAGCATCAATTGCCGACTTCAAATTATTGACAGCTGCGTTAACTTCTGCTGGCGTTGGATTAGCCGCAGCATAAACATTTTTAGCATGTTGCAGGGCAGTTTTAACCGCTGAATCGTTCTTGATATAAACTGGTTCTTTGTCAGCATCCGCTATAGCTTTGGCTAGCGCTGTCTTATCAGTTTTGAGGTTATCAAGAGCTGATTGCAATTTGGTCTTAGCCTCAGTGAGCTGCGCCACAGTCGACTCTTGGTCGTTATTGACTGCTTTAGCTGCAGCAATTGCGGTATTCAAAGCAGCAACAGTCTCGGCCGCTAGACCATCCGTCGGCGTGTTCTTCGCCTTTTCAATCAATTTCGATAAGGCTGTCCGCGCATCGGTAATTTCCTGTTTGACGGCGTTGAGCTCATCTTGCATCGCTGATTTCTTGTCTGTGTCCTGAACGTGCACTAAAAGTGCCTCTGCAGCGCGAATATCAGCAGGCGACTTACTGTTTTTTGCTTTATCAACCGCTGTCCGTGCAGCCGCCTGAGCTGCTGTTTCTTTAGCTATTGCGGCGTCAAGTGCTTGCTTGAGGTCGTTTGTCGCTTGGCTAATTTCGGCAGGTGTCGGATTTGGTTTAGCAACAACGTTTTTCGCAGCTGACAGCGCACTGGCCACTGCCGCATCTGCCTTGATATAATCTGCAGAGTTATTCGCGCGATCTATTTGCGCTTGGAGCTGAGCTTTATCAGCTTTTGGCAGCGTTGCAGACACTGTTAGCTGACCATTGAATTGGGCGGTAGCAGCGCCAACTGTAACATTCTTAGTCCAAGTTGCCGACAGCTCATGAGCATTATTATCATAAATTGGCGAGACAATTTTGACACGACCAGCCCCATCATTAGCCAAATCAGCGCTGTTGGTTATAGCAACAGCCGTACCCGATACATCTTTGAGCGGCGATGCAAACGGCGTTGTACTCGTACTCATACGGACACGCTGATTAGAAACGTCAAGCTTAGTTAATTTAGTTAAGCGGCCCACAAACGACATATCACTAATATTACTGCGGTCTGCTTGCAGCGACGTTAATTGCGTCATCGCGCCAATACTATTCAGATCGTTATCGGTTAACGAGGTTGACGATACTTGGAGAGTCGTTACTTTAGTAAGTTGCTTTAGAACTTCGCTATGCACTAACTGCGGCGTACCATTATCAGCACCAGACAACTGCAATGTCGTCAAGGTGCCCGCACTCTTGGCAAAATCAGAAATATCAAACGCTGTCGATTTACTATCTACACTTACTTGTGTCAAATACGTCAGATTAGCTAGCGGCTTGGTCGAAGCAATCGGATTACCAGACGCTAAAAGTACACTTAGGCTAGTCAAATGCGCCAACGGTTCGATCGACGCGACTTTATTATTTGTCATTGTCAACTTGGTCATTTTTGCTAACGATGACAAAGGCGCCAAATCAGCAACTTCGTTATTGTCAATCTTCAGCTCTTGCAAATTAGTTGCCTTCTCGAGACCTGTTAGATTTTTGACTTTGACACCGCCGTCTACGGTAAGTTGCGTCAATTGAGCTAGCTCGTCCACTGTGATATCCTGAGTGCTCGGACGATTGCTATCAAGCGTTTTATTGATAGCCGCCTTGAGGCCAGCATCAGGAATATTGACAGTTACTGGAGGTGTCGGCGGAGTCTGCCCGCCCGTCGCATCCATCAGCACATTAACCAAAGCACCAGCATTTACCGGCACGCCAGCTTTAACAGTTTTGCCTGTTGGGTCAATCGCTTGCGCTACGTCGCTAGATAACGGTTTACCTTTATTGATAGCTGGGCTACCTGGTTTGAGATTGTAATTACTCTTTTTGTAGTCGTTATTATTTGCTGCTTCTTTCACGAAATACGGATTATTTGCTCGCGAGCCAAAAGTATCAAGCGAATGCGCATCGCGGCCGTCAATCGAGTTCGATAATTTTGGATTATTCGCGATATCAGAAGCTCTACTTATAACTGTATCAGTCTTTGAAGGAATCTGTTTGAAATCCCACACCGACAAATTTATATCGTCTGATTCGTTACGGTAATATACGTTATAATCAAACCCTTTGAGCATATCGTTGGCATCGACATACGGTCTATTTTGATCATTCTGAGATCCTTCAACACGCAGTGAATACGCGCGTTGATAATTACCGCCAGAAAGATCCTCTGCTCGAGCTAACGGCCGTGAAGATATAATGTTGTTATACAATTCAACGCCCGAAGTATTCCAATCTAGGCCCAGCCCCTGCGACCAACTTTCGTTAGCTACGCAGGACCCGCCTTTCCAATAATTGCATCCGTCAACACGACTGTCTTCAAATATGTATATTGGCCGATAAGTGCGAGATATGGTATTGTTATACACCTTAACATCATCGCTACCAGCTACACGAATACCCGTACCGGAACTTTCGATTATATTAGAGGCAATTATACCATTACCAGAAACCTCATACATGATAGCAAGCGGAGAATTAGTAAAGAAGTTGCCAACGATTTTCGTTTCTACGCAACCTTCATCGCACCAAAAACCAATCATACCTTCGCTATTAGCGTTGGCAGCAGTAGAATACGCTTTAGTGTCGCGAGAATAATCAACAATATTATTGCGGAATGTGAAATTTCGCGTATGCGTAACTTTGATATCAGCCATCGTACAATAAGCTCCGCAGCCAATCGTCAAGAAACCTTCCGCGTTGTTGCCATATAATTCACCGTTAGTAAATACTGTGTTGTGAGATTTGTTAGCCCCAACTCCCGAGCCGCCATTATCTATCGCCTTTACGCCGCGCGCCGTCGACGACTCTGCCTTGTTAAAGAACAGGCCTTGGCTTGCACTTTGGGTGACAACCATATCTTGAACTAGCGAGCCAGATCCATTAATACTCACCGCAGTTGGACCCGAATAAACCCCTCTTTCAGCGGCAGGATCGTAAGGATCCTTAAAACCCCAAACCTGAACAGGCGAATACTGAGCAACGTTAATGCCTTTCACGGAAACGTTTTTGCCAGTACTAGTGAAAGCTCGCGCCCGCTCTGATATCTCGGTTACGCCGCTAGCTGGATTCTTGCCAATATAATAAGATATCGCATCTTGCTGGCCAATATTATAGCCGTCTGCATTATTGTTAGGGGTTTTGAGCGTAGTAGGAGTGTTGTCTTCGACATAAAAAGTATTACTACCAGGCGTTACCTCTGCTTTAGTTTTAACCTGCTTTAGCGGCTCGTCATTAATGAAGACCTGTTCTGGGTAGGCCGCGGTACCTTCAACGCTTGGATTGGCATTTGTGGTACAAACATGACAGAAGTTGTGATAATTCCCAGTTGTTTTCCATATGCCATTTTCACTAGTCCATGAATTTACGACATCACTGCCCTTTAGCCAAACCTCTGCCCCCGGCGCCGCTTGAATAGTCACATTATCGCCAGAGATGAAAAAATGCGGTTCACGATAAATACCTGACTTCGCGACTACCGTGCCGCCATTACTAATAGAGCTGAGAGCTTTCTTGAATGTAGCGTACGGCGAACCCTCGGAACCATTACCTGAGGTGTCGTTGCCATTCGGCGCTACCCACGCGACATTACTCGTTGGGACGGTGTAATTGGTTTTAATAAAAGAGTACTTTTTGTTAAGCTGCGACGCCTGAGCTCGCGGCAAATTCACCAGCACCAAACTTAATGCCGCAATGAATACGGTTATTCCAACGCCAATACGGCGATATTTATATTTGATATTTTTCCTGTGTATTTTCATACTCCTACCTCACTTGAGTTATATACTTGACATAGTAACATAAGCAAATCAAGCCAGTCAACAAATAATCTGTACGTTGCAATGATTTTACGCTATAATACCAGTAATGGGGGCGTAGCTCAGGGGTTAGAGCAGCGGGCTCATAACCTGTTGGTCGTTGGTTCGATCCCAACCGCCCCCACCACCATAATCAACCACAGAGATCAAAAAACCTCCCTTAGGGTAATCGGGGAGGTAATTTTGTGCACCTGTTTGTTTACATATCTAGAGTAGCAAACTTACTATCTAAACGCAAGCACTTCGCCACTACAAAAACCCTCAGCTGACAAGCCGAGGGTTTTAAAAATCAGCAAAATTTATTTCTTCTTAGAGACTGTCAGAAAGCCATTGCGCGGGTTTTCTTTAACGACGCGATCCTCTGGCAAATCGCACGGCTCGCCTTTTTCGTTTTTCTCTACCTTAGTGAAAAAATAGATAGTTTGCGGTTTACCGCCGCGAAGTGTAACCTCAGTTTTGTGTAGATAATAAGTGACGCCCTTTGAATTCGTGTGCTTGTAAGCCATTGTTTTATACCTCCTATTAGTATTGGTTTACATCTGTTAGCTTATCGTAACCTGCATTGAGTGTCAACACTTTGCACCCCCAGCTGTACCACTCAAGCAGCTCGATATTTATAGCGCAATAATAGGTGTAATATTACAAGGCTAATCAAGCGCAGTACTATAACTACCAAAATCACTACCGCCAAAACTATCGACCAGCCAGCAAAATCAGGCGTCCAAAGCGGCGATGTATATTCGTGGCGATATAGTTCAGCATTAGGCAGCTCTGGGTCTTTGAGTTTGTCAGAGGTGGGATATTTTGATAATTCGTTAACAAAGCATTGAATATAAGCCATCGACCAGCCGCTATATTGCGGATGGCAAACTGCTTCAGCCTGAGCATGAACTCTTGCGTTCTCGGACGACGCCGCCGAAGCTCTCTTGATAGCCGCTTGCGAGTCGCGCTCATACTGATGCTGCAGATAAATCACGCCGCTGCTGGCATTCATATGCGTGGTTGAGTAACGCTGCAAATCTTGCAGACGATTAAATATTTGTGTTTCGTTGCCTGATTTGTCAGCTGTCGCCACAGCGCTGCGGCGTTGTATCATACCAACATTATTGATACGCAAAAAAGTTGCCGCCACAAAACACACCAGCACAAACAAAATCAATAATTGCCAGGTCTTGACTCGCTCAAGACGCCGAAGATTTCGCCTCGCCGCGCGTTTATCGGCCATTATTCCCGCCCTTCATTACTTAATAGTATACCACGAGCAGCTTGATTGCGTTATAGTAGAAGTATGAATATTTATTTCTCTGGCATTGGCGGCGTCGCTATCGGACCGTTAGCTGAATTAGCTCATGACGCCGGACATAGCGTACAAGGCTCAGACGCGCACTCGAGTCTAGAAACTAGCGAATTAATGCAGCGCGGCATTGTCGTCACTAATGACCAGTCTGGCGATTACCTAGAATACTGCCATAAGCAGCGCCGTATCGACTGGCTCGTTTACACCGCAGCCTTGCCCGCTGACCACCCAGAACTAGTGAGAGCGCAAAAATTAGGCATTTACATAGTCAAGCGCGACGAGCTGCTGCGCTACATTATGAGCGAAAAGAACCTCAAGATGATCGCTATTGCTGGCACTCACGGCAAAACAACAACTACCGGTATGATGATTTGGGTGCTGCGCCAACTCGGCGTCCCAATCAGTTATTCAATTGGCACCACTATCAGTTTTGGGCCGAGCGGGCACTACGCGCCGAACAGCGAGTATTTTATATATGAGTGCGATGAATTCGATCGCAACTTCTTGCATTTCAGCCCATACCTTTCGCTGATTACTTCTATTGATTACGATCATCCAGATACGTACCCAACTCAAGCCGCTTATACCAGAGCTTTCCAACAATTTCTCGGGCAAAGCGAACTCTCCATCCTCTGGAAAAAGGACACTCTTACCGGCCTGGAACCAGTCAATAAATCTTGGGTGCTCAAAGACGAGGAAGTTAAAAGTTTTCGCATTCCAGGCTGGCACAACCGGACCAATGCCACGCTGGTTGCCAAAGCCTGCGAGCGGCTAAAGCTGGGCAATCCTGATATCGTAAAGGTTGCCGTCGAGAATTTTCCTGGTACGCAGCGGCGATTTGAACGCTTGGCGCCTGGACTGTACTCTGATTATGGCCACCATCCAGCCGAAATATATGCTACGCTGCAGATGGCGCATGAGATATCCCGCGAAGTAACACTCGTCTACCAGCCACACCAAAACGTCCGCCAGCATGAAATTCAATCAATGTACACAGACGAAGTTTTTCGCTACGCTGACAGCGTATATTGGCTGCCGACATATTTGACGCGCGAGAATCCGGATTTACCGATACTGACGCCCGCAGACTTGACCAAAAACCTCACCCGCCCCGAAGTACATATTGCCAGCCTCAACGATGATTTGTGGAAGTCTATCATGCTTGACCGCGAGTTAGGCAAACTAGTACTCTGCATGGGCGCTGGCACCATTGACGAGTGGCTGCGGCAGCATCTGAAGATTTAGGGTTTCGCCGGCTTAAGCGCCGCAATTTAGCTAATGGTTTTTCAAGTAAACGGCACCGAGCTTTACCGATTATCGCCACTACCATGCAGCTGGTCGCGCTGCTGGCGGCTGGCTAGTTTTTCGTTATTAAGCCGCGCCACCTCTTCCAAGCTAGACCCGAGCAAATGCGCCGCCGAGTTAACGTACCACAGCACGTCGCCCAGTTCTTTGATGATTTCCGCGCGATCATCGTCATTTAATTTACCCTGTTTATCGCGGATTAGCTTTTTGAACTTCTCCATCACCTCGCCCGACTCGCCAGCCAAACCTAGTATTTGCGCCATCAAATCAGCGCTGATATCGCCGTAGGCGTGATCGCTGGTTAGCGTTGAAATAGCTTTTTGCGAATAATCTTGAAAATTCATGTTCCCCTCCTGTTTATACGTATTATAACAGTAATTACCAGCCGCAGGCTATCTGGCGTGAACTTGATTATTCGTTTTCGCGAGGGTTTGGGCTTTTATATCTGTCTAAAAGTACAGCCAGTTCTCCCGCTTTAAGTCGAAATTCTGGATCTTGCCGGCACCTTTCAATATAATTGCCGACAGCTTTTCTTACAACACAGCCCAAGGTTTGATACCTTACCTTTGCAATCGTTGTCAACCTATCAAATAATTCTCCCGGCATCTCTATGTCAACAGTACGCGATCCTTTACCTACTGGCACTTCTGAACGATCTATCCCTTTTACGGGCTGCGATACACCTGCACAATCGCAAGGTTTTCCTTCAATATTTGCCATAACATTCTCCTTTCGTTACCAGCAAATCATATCGTATCGCTGCTGCCGATTCCAGACAAAATGGTTGATTTTTTATGACAATTTTATAATTTATGCTATATTACAGATATGGATTTTTCTATTATCGGTTTGTCTACTCGTGACAAACGCGTGTATGAAGCGCTGCTGGCAATTCCCAATAGTTCGCTGCGAGCCATCGCAGAAACAACGAATATCAACCGCGGCAGCGTCTATGAATCTATCAAAAGCCTGCGCGCCGCCGGACTCGTCAACAGCGTTACCCAGGGCAAACAGCTGCGCTACCGCGCCGAGGATCCAGCTGTCTTGGCAGAAATTTTACGCGAGAAGCAGCAAGCTTTACAAACAGCTGGCCAGCAGCTTGATCAATACATTGTCCGCCTGCGAACCGCAAACAAAATCGCCGAGACCCGTCATATAGCGGCATTTTACGAGGGCGACGAAGGCTTGGCAAATATTTTGCGCGATATATTGAGCACTTGCCGCCTGCAAAAGATTAATTTGTACCGCGTAATTTCTTCGCCGCGCGTCAGCCGCTATCTGTACAACAACTTTCCGAATTTTAGCCGCGAACGCGCCAAACGAAATCTACGAGTACGCGTCTTGCGCCACGCCAAGCCCCTGCGCGCGACAACAGGCTTAGCGGATAGCCGCTACTTAGCCGGACCAAAACTAAACGACGGCTGCTACACAATATTGTATGCCAGTAAAATGGCTATTATTACTCTGGACAAATATAACTCTATGCACGGAGTAATTATCGACAACGCCAGCCTAGCCTCGGTGCAAACGCGCCTGTTTGATATTGCTTGGCAGAGTGCTAGCGAGGGTTAGCGCACCTTAATTAACAACCCGCGCAAGCGTAGTTATATATCAATGCAAAGCCCTCATAAAATTAATCGCCTTGCCCTCGTTCAGCCATCGCTGCTCGTATGTCGTCATGATTTTATACTCGTCGTCCAGAGATGATTCGTGCAGGTCAAAGCTTAGCTCTGTAATTTGCCATTTTTCTGCCACCAACTGTTCCAAACTCCAACAGAAAAAGTCGCGGTCGTCATGTTTGAAAAGCAGCTCGCCGCCAGGCTGCAATAGTTGCGCATAACGGCGCAAAAAATACGGATGCGTCAATCGCCGCCCAGCAGCGCGCTTCTTCGGAAACGGATCAGGAAAAGTCACCCAAATATTTACTAACGTTGACAAAGCGAACAAATCGCCAATTTGGTCGGCGCGCGCCCGGATAAAATAGATATTTTTTAAGCCTCGCTCTAACGCGATGTACGCACCTTTTTGCAAACGGTCAGCCTTAACGTCAATCGCCGCAAACAGCTTATCTGGATAACGTGCTGCCAATTCAACGCTAAACAAACCAGTGCCAGCACCAATCTCTAACCTGGAGACGCTCGGTTGGCGCTGCTGGTAAAAATCGCGCCATTCGTCAAACTCAAAGCAGTTCTCGGCGTTATGAAACTTGGCAAATTTGTATTTTTTACGCTTGCGAACAATAACAAAATCGTCAGGATTGAGCAGTTCGCTCACTAGTTTGAAGCCTCTCCGCTTGGTGCTGTTCCCGATGAACGTTCATTAAAGACTTGAATTGAACTATCTGATAGCGCCTCGCCACCAAAACTAGTCGATGCAGCCGCACGTTTGGCGTGTTTGTCGTATACATTTTTAAAATCTTTGATAGTTTTTTGATCAATCTCCCCTTGCGCCGAGAAACCTTTTTCAGTTTCTTCGCTAGCGCCAGCCTGCTTCTGCACAGAGCTAAAACCTGGGCGACTCAAATCGACTTGTGCTGCACCGCTGGTGTTATACATCTCTAAAGCTACCGCCACCATGACGAGCGATATTATAATTACACAGACCAGCATAGCCGCAAAGCCGCACCGCTGACAAATATGATCAGCTCGCTTTTTCAGGCGAGCACGGGCGTGAAATCTAGTCATTACTACCTCCTTGACTACTCAAACCCGTTTTTGACAAATCTAATTTGTCGATTTGTGAGCTATATTGCTTAATTAGCTTTTCGAGTTCGACTACTGCTTTTCGTACATCACCGCGATAATAACGCGCTCGTTCAATATCCATATAAAAGTCTGCTGGCTTATCTTGGCAATCCGTCTGGGCTATATGCGACATTATCTGCTCGTAACGCTGATAAGAGTTGCGAAATTGTCCGATTTGATGGTCGAAATCGACGGTTGTCTTGGTTAAGTCGATGCCGTTGAGCTTATTGAGAGCAATACGGCTATTCATCGGCGCCATCAGTTTGGTAGAAATTGCATCATATTCGCGGCCGAGGTTGATGCGTACCAAAGCGTCGTTAGCACGAATACGCTCTAAAACAGTTTTAGTCGTCGCACAATTACTGCGCACCAGATTAAGCTGCCGCTCAGTCAATAGAGTCATAGTTGGACCTTCGGCGCTAACCGTTGGAGCACAAGCGACATAGACTAACGCACACAATATAATAAGGCTTCTTTTCATTACGTATTATTATGGCGAAATATTCCCAGACGGTCAAGTCTACGTGTTAGGCTGCTAATTTATAACCTGCAAGTCACCTACACCAGCCTGACGCTAATTTACATCTTTGATACTAAAACCAAACTTACTGGCGACAAGCGCAATATCCGGCTTACCAAACTCGTCTGCTAGCGCCTGAAATTTGGCTTGTTTATCGCTGCCAAATTTTTGCACCAGACCATAATACCACTCAAATGTGCAAAAGTATGGCGGTTCTTTGGGCGGTTTGCTTTTGGAATGGAATTTGTCGGCGTACATTAGCAGCCGCTCCTCGGGCGTGTTAGCGGTATAGTCAGCTGGCGGAATGGACAAGTTTTGGTTAATTACATCCTGCTTGGTCAAGCCTACGCCAGTATGGTGCGAAGCAAACCGCCAAATTTGCTCGGGAAAGCCTTCGTTTCGCAGAATCTGCTCACCAATCACGCCGTGGCGAACGCCGTCGACAAATTTGCCGTTTTCCAGAACATCATACGCGCCGATATCATGAAGCATGCAGGCAACGTGCAGTAAATCGCGGTCGATTTGAGAATTTGGCTTGACATCTAAAAGCTGCGCCGCAATCGCGTCAACCACTTGGCAATGAGCGTAAATCAGCGCAAAATCAGCATCAGTTTTGGCGTATTTTTTGTGTAAGTTTTTGATTTGAGAGTCGGTTGGTAGCTTTTTACTCATATACTTATTTCGCAGACCAGTCTATTTATCAAATTTTAATTCCGCAAGCTTCTCGATGTCTATACCGATATTCTGGTATAAATCAGAAGTGCTTTTCGTTATCAAATCGCTCTCAGTAAAGCCAAGCAGCGCTGCCGTTTTTACCACTTCCGCTACGCTGTTCGCTTCTATTTCGACATATGGTTTTAATTTCGGCCAGCGGTCAATGACAACCTGAACGCCACCGAGGTCGTATTCTTGGCGTTTGTTTTCTTGATAACCGCGCGGTTTGATACCGATTTTTGCTAATATTTCCAGTGTCGTTTCCATATCAGACACTTCAACTTCCCACTCATGAGTACCATCAATAGTGTCGGCAGTTATTTCTTTGACTGTCAAAGTCGCCTGTTCCCCATCAGAGCGCAACCGCACCCAGCGATCTGGCTTAGCTGGAATCGTATCAAATACGTAACGGCAAAAATTGTAATTACCGATTTCCTTAGCACCGAGATTTGTCAACTTTTCTGTGATATCGGCGGGATCGACATCATATATTTTTGCTTCGTATTCTATGTTTGACATGAAATCCTTTCACGTTATCGCGGAATCAGCCGGCCACCATTTCAGCACAAAATCCCGATAGCCCGGCGAAAGTTTATCGGTAGTTTCAACTTCTGCGCGCGTCAGCCAGACGATATCTCCTTCACTACCATCACATGCACTATTTGGCAAAGTCATACCCTTTTTTGCCGTCGCCGTATAGCCGAGGATAATTTTATGATCCTTAATATTGTCGTCATAAGGGTTGCGGACATAGAAATCGGCTGGAGTCGCGTCAATAGCAATACCCAGCTCCTCGCGCAGCTCTCGCTCTAGTGCCACGTCAGGCGTTTCACCAGCGTCAATATGCCCGCCCGGCAGGCCAAAACCATCGCTGCTTAGGTGATACATCAGCAATACTTGTTTACCATCCTCGCTATACAACGCCACTTTTACGCTAACTTCGTGTCGATCATACATTGCACTCATAGCCCCAATTCCTTTAGCTGCACTGGATCAACCGTTGATGGCGAATCCATCATCACATCAATGCCAGAACCGTTCTTTGGAAAGGCCAAGGTTTCGCGAACATTGGTTTCGTCGATTAATTCCATAAGGATGCGATCCACACCAAAGGCACAGCCAGCGTGTGGTGGCGCGCCGTATTTGAAGGCGTTTAGCATGGCGCCAAACTTTTCCTCCACGTAGCTTTCACTAAAGCCCAGCAAGTCAAACACTTTGTATAGCACCGCTGGGTTGTGGTTGCGCACACCGCCGGAGCAAATTTCGTAGCCGTTCATCACCATGTCAAACTGGTCAGCCACGATGGCGAGCTTGTCAGCGTCAGTCGTCGCCGATTCCAGTGCCCGCAACCCGCCCTTTGGCATACCAAATGGGTTGTGTCCAAAGTCGAGCTTCTTGCCGTGGTCGTCCCATTCATAGAACGGAAAATCGATGATCCAAGCCAGGGCCACCTCATCCGATTTTTTCAGGTTGAAGTGAGCAGCAAACTCATTACGCAACCGGCCTAATGCCGTATTGACGACTGAGCGAGTGTCGACACCAAAGAAAACTGCATCGCCATCAACTGCGCCAGTTTGTTGCTGAATTGCCGTAAGCTCTGTTTCGCTCAAGAACTTGGCAATTGGTGATTTTGCCTCGCCGTCTTGGTAAGTGATGTACGCTAAGCCACCGGCGCCTTCACTCTTGGCAATGTCAGTAAATTGGTCAATCTGCTTACGGCTCAAACTAGCGCCATTTTTGACGCAGATCGCCTTGATACACTCGGCGTTCTTGAACACGCCAAATTCGGTATTGGCAAACACGTCAGTCAGCTCAGTCAGTTCCATACCAAAGCGCAAATCTGGCTTGTCCGAGCCGTATGTTTCCATGGCGTCGCGGTAGGAAATACGCGGAATTGGACTGCCATCACCGACCGCGAGATCGCTCAAATCCAGCATTTTTTTGCCTGCAAAATCAGTCGCTAGCTGCCGCATCAATGGCTCGACTTCCTGGCGGACTTCCTCGCCGTCCTCAACGAAGCTCATCTCCAAGTCCAGCTGATAAAACTCGCCGTACAATCGATCAGCCCGCGGATCTTCGTCACGAAAACACGCTGCCAGCTGGTAATACCGCGGCACACCGCCAACCATCAGCAGCTGCTTGAACTGCTGCGGCGCTTGCGGCAAAGCGTAAAACTTATTTTCCTGCAAGCGGCTGGGGATCAGAAAATCACGCGCGCCCTCGGGGCTAGAATTTGCCAAAATCGGCGTCTGAATCTCGATAAAGTCGCGGTCGTCCATGTACTGATGCATCCGCCGGTACATTTCAGCGCGTTTTTTCAGCATCTGCTGCATCTTCGGACGACGCAGGTCAAGGTAACGATACTTAAAACGCAGGTCCTCGCCCGCTTGGTTTTCCTCAGCAAAGGGCTGGATTGGCAAAGTCTCGGCGCGATTAAGTAACGTCAATCTCTCGACCACCAATTCAACTGCACCAGTTGGAAGTTTATCGTTTTCTAGTCCTGCTGTGCGTTCACGTACTATACCTTCGACACGAATAACGAATTCGTCGCGCAACTCCTCAGCAAGCGAAAATATTTCCGGATCATCAGAATTAAAAACTAGCTGCAATAAACCAGTGTGGTCACGTAAATCAACAAAAATTAGCCCGCCATGATCGCGGCGCGAGTGCACCCAGCCGCTAACTGAAATTTTTTCGCCGGCAAGTTGCGCCGCCTGTATATTAAAAGTTCGCTTCATATCTCTGTTATTATACTCGATTTGACCATCCTTTACCAATCTGCGCTGCATTGATAGCTTTTCTAAATAAAATGCGCTACAATTAGCATAAGAATTATGAGGATCCTAAATAATACTCTGGTCAAGATTCTGACGCGTAATAATATTGCGACCGAAGAAGCTCTCAAACCGCTAATGGAAGAGGCGGAGCGTTCTTCGCGGCCGCTGCAAGATATTGTATTAGATTCAAAGCTTGTATCTGAAACCGACTTGACAAAGCTTTTCGCGCAATACGCCGATATACCTTACATTGAGGTCGATCCACGTAATATTCCGAGCGAGGTATTGAACCGCATCCCAGAACGTATCGCCCGCCAATACAATGCTGTGATTTTTCAAATCGACGAAGACGGTACCATGCACCTGGCGATGGATGATCCAGATGATGTGCTGGCTACTAATTTTATCGAGAAAGAAATCGGCAGCAATACTAAAATTTATATCGCACCACATTCTAATATCTTGCAATGTTTAGAAAATTATCGCGGCGATGTCAATCAAGAGCTCAATGAAGTCATTGACGTGCAGCGCGAAGATGACGGCTCGGATCAGAAAGTCTCCGAAGCTGATGTTGCCGAGGATTCGCCAATCGCCCAAACCGTTAATTTGCTGCTAGAATATGCTATCCGTTCTCAGGCCTCAGATATTCACATCGAGCCGCGTGAGAATTTCGTGCAAGTACGCTACCGCATCGACGGCGTCCTCAAAGAAGTCAATCAATTACCGCGCAACGTGCTAAATGCACTGGTCAGCCGTATTAAGATTTTATCCAACCTCAAGATTGACGAGCGTCGCGTGCCGCAAGACGGCCGCTTCAAAATCAAAGTTGCTGGCAAACAATACGCCTTGCGCGTTAGCACCCTGCCAATTACCGACGGCGAGAAAGTCGTTATGCGAATTCTCGACGAATCCAACCAAGCAATTACGCTACAGCAGCTTGGTTATTGGGGCAGATCGCTAGCCATCATAAATAACGCTATTGCCGAACCAAACGGCATGATTCTAGTAACCGGACCAACTGGTAGCGGCAAGTCTACTTCCTTATTTTCAGTACTATCTATACTAAACACGCCGGAGGTTAATATCTCGACTATCGAGGATCCAGTCGAATACAAGATCCCCGGCGTCAACCAAACTCAGACCAACGCCAAAGCTGGTATGACTTTCGCCTCAGGGCTGCGGGCATTGCTGCGCCAAGATCCGAACATCATCATGGTCGGCGAGATCCGCGACGGCGAGACAGCCAACCTGGGTGTGCAGGCGGCTCTGACTGGACACTTGGTATTTTCAACCTTACATACCAACAATGCGGCGACCTGTTTGCCACGCCTACTAGATATGGGAATTGAACCATTTTTGATCGCTTCAACAGTCAAAGCAGTCGTTGGGCAGCGCTTAGTACGACGACTGTGCATGAACTGCCGCGAACAATACGTACCGACGCCAGACGAAATCAACGAAATAGTCTCGCTATTCAATCTGCGTCCAGACCAAACGTTTGCACATATTCATGATCTAGAATTACAAGCCATCGAGCAAAAAGTCGGCGGCGACACACCAGCTGGCACCGACGAAACTACTATTCGCACCCTCTGGCGAGCGCACCCAGGCGGCTGCGACGAGTGCGGACACGTCGGCTTCAAGGGGCGCGTCGGTATTTACGAAGTGTTGGGCATGTCGCGCGAAATTCAAAAAATGATAACTTCCGACGCCACTAGCAACCAGATTCAAGATCAAGCAATCAAGGAGGGAATGATTACAATGCAATCTGATGGATTAGTTAAAACATTACGCGGCAACACTACGCTCGACGAGGTGTTGCGTGTTACGAGGGAATCATAGATGCCGTCCTTTTCCTATGTTGCGACCAACAAATCCGGCGATGTTGTCCAAGGCAAAATTGAGGCTAGCGATCGGCCTGGAGTTTTATCCGCCCTAACCAAGCAAGGTTTGTCACCTCTCAGTATTGACTCGCTTGAAAAGAAAGGACTAGCCAGTATTAGTTTTGGCGGCGGCAAGAAAAAAGTTAAAACCGACGACATCGTGATGTTCACCCGCCAGATGAGCGCCATGGTTAGTGCTGGCGTGCCGTTGCTGCGAGCACTCTCTTCGCAACATGACCATACAGACAGTCCGGCCCTCAAGGCAGTCCTTGGCGACATCATTAAAGACGTTCAATCTGGTATGCAGCTAGCCGATGCCCTGGGCAAACATCCAGCCACTTTTAACGATGTTTATGTCAATATGGTGCGCGCTGGCGAAGCTGGCGGCATTCTTGACGATATCCTTAGGCGTCTAGCTATTCAGCAAGAAAAAAGTGCTGGCATCCGCAAAAAAATTAAAGGAGCGATGACTTATCCGTTAGTTTTGCTGGTTATTACTATTATGGCCTTTTTGGTTTTAATGGTGTTTGTCATCCCGCAAATCGGTGAAATGATTAAAGGGTTTGGCGGCGAAGATGCCGAATTGCCAGCTCTGACTCAAGTAATGCTGTCAATTAGCGGTTTTTTGACGACTAAAGGATACTTGCTGATACCAGTACTAATCGCTATCGTTTACTTCTTGCGGCGCTGGCTGAATACTACAGCTGGCAAACACACTTTTCACCGTTTTGTCCTCAAGATACCAGCTATTAGTAGCATTATTCAGAAAGTAGCTGTCGCCCGCTTTGCTCGTACGTTTTCGGCGCTCATGGGGTCTGGCGCGGCCGTCCTAGAATCGCTTGAAGTCACTTCGCACTCAGTCGGCAATGTTGTTTACGAAGAAGCTCTACTAAAAGCTGCCAAGGAAGTCGAAAACGGCAAAAACTTATCAACAATCATCGAAAAAACTGGATTATTCCCGCCAATCGTCTCGCAGATGCTAGCCGTCGGCGAAGAAACTGGCCAGACCGACGTCGTGCTAGTCAAGGTGGCTGACTTTTACGAAGAAGAAGTTGATGTCGCCATCGACAGTATCGGCTCAATTATTGAACCGGTAATGATCGTACTGATGGGCGGCATGGTGGGGCTAATTGCCGCTAGCGTTATGATGCCAATTGCCGGCTTATCAACGAGTATTAAACAATAAAACTTATGCTATACTGTATATAGAAAAGGGCATCCATGGTAAAACTATTTTTCAAAGACAAACCGATCATCGGGCTCGACATCAATTATACTGGTGTTAAAGTCATGGCCATCAACCAGAAACACGCTGACGTTCGCGGCTACGGCTCAGTCGATCTTGACCCGGTTAAGACACAGGAGGCGCTCGACACTGATGATCACGAATATCTGCGCGAGCACATAGCCAATATGTTTCGAGATCGCATTATCGGCTCTTTGCCTTCTAACCACGTAGTAATTGGCTTGCCAACAAGCCGCACTTATTCGCGCACCTTTACTCTACCAGCGAGCGAAGAAAAGCATATTGCCAGCGCTGCCCAGCTAGAAGTCGAACGCTATATACCAGTACCGTCAGACTCGTTATACACTGACTACGAAATTATTAAGCGCACCAAAGAGACCCTGATGGTTGTCGTCTCGGCCGCACCGCGCGCGCTGGTTGATACAGTTACGCAAGTTGCCAAGGAAGTCGATCTGCGTCCAGTTGCCGTTGAACCGAGCATGAATGCGGTCGCCCGCATCCTGACCAAAACCGAGGAAGGCAATCGTACCACGCTAGTTATCGACGTCGGCGCCACCAGTACCGATATTGCCGTCCTGGAAGATTCAGCGATTCTCATTACCGGTTCGGCTAATGTCGGCGGCAATAACTTCACTCTAGATATCGCTAGTAAAATGCAAGTGTCGCTAGAAAAAGCTCACCAGTATAAAGTCCTTAACGGCCTCGGGCAAAGCGATGATCATGACAAAATTGAAGCCGCCCTCAAACCAAGCCTCGGTCGTATCGTCGGAGAAGCCAAAAAGGTCATCCGTTACTACAGCGAACGTATTTCGGAGGATAAAAAAATCGAGCAAATTCTTATCGTTGGCGGCGGTGCAAACATGCCAGGTATCGGCGAATACTTTACTAACGCTTTCATTTTGCCGGCCCGCGTCGCTAGCCCGTGGCAAGATCTTGATTTCGGGTCGCTTGAGAAACCGCACCGCCAGTTTCGTCCGCGTTATATCACCGTCGCTGGTCTGGCTAGCGTACGACCATCGGAGGTAAAAAAATGATCAACCTACTTTCGCCCGAAGAACGCAAGCAAATTAAGGCTGCCCGGGCTAACTCAATTTTAATGCGTTATGTTGTCATGTCGCTGATAGTTGTTGTGATTATCGTAGTTGAACTAATCAGCTCGTATTTTATGCTAGTATTCAACCAGTCTGCCAGTAGAGAAACCATAAATGACAATCAAAGTAAATCTTCAGCCTTCAGCTCGGTCAAGAGCGATGCCGAAAAGTATCGTTCTAACCTGCGGGTAGCAAAATACATTCTTGACACTCAAGCGCCATATACTGATATTCTAAATGCGATTGCCAAGAGGTTGCCAAACGGCGCCTCGCTCACTGGCATATCAATCGACCCGACGACTTTTGGAACTGCTTCTGTGCAAATTCAAACCCACGTCAGTTCGTACGCGCAAGCCATTGAAGTCAAAAATAGCTTGCAAGAGACGTCTATCAATAAAGTTAAAGTTTTTGACAGTGTTAGCCTATCAAACGCTACGCACGAAATTGGCGACAATACATTTCAGGCAAATTACACTGTAATCTATTCAAAGAAGGTACTGCCATGAAATTCGTTCTAAAACCAACTACATTCCGCATTTTGCTTATCGTGAGCCTATTAGTTATTGCGGCGGCTGGCGCAGGCAGTTTCGTCTTCGGACACCAAGAGATTGTTAAATATGCAGAGGAAACCCGCAAACTCAATACCGAAGCGCAGGCCTCTAGCAACGAATTACAAGCCCTTTCAAGCCTCAAATCGAAACTAGACAACAGCAAAAGCGACGTAAAGCGCGCCGAACAAATCGTTTCGACCAGCAAGAAATATCATTATCAAGATCAAATTGTCAGCGACATCGAAAATCACGCAAATAGCGCTGGTATTAAAATCGCTTCAATCGATTTTTCAGCAAATGAAAGTAAATCCAGCAGCTCATCAAGCTCATCGTCGTCTAGCACTGCTAAAAACGCTAAAAAACCAGCGCCAGACGGCTTCAAATCGGTTACTGCTACCGTTAACTTGAGTAATCCGGTATCTTATGAGCAAGCGTACATTTTCTTGCGCTCTTTAGAACAAGGGCTTTTCCGGATGCAAATTTCTAACCTAGCCTTAGCCAAAGATGACAACAACGGCATCACAGTTAGCGCACTAACTCTGGAGGTATATACAAAATAATGGAAGTCTCAGACGCATTTCGCATTCTTGGCGCAAAGACAGCTAAATTCTTTGGCCGGTATCACTTTTTATTGTTTTTCATGTTAGCTGCCGGCGGATTGTCAGTTGCTACCATCCTACTCTACCAAACACTCACTACGCCAGCAGAAGAACCGCAAGCTAGCACCTCCGCTAGTTTTGATGATACTACCATCAAACGCATCCGCAAGCTAAAATCAGCTGGCAATGCACCGAGCACGCCGCCGCCAGCCAACGATAGGACAAACCCGTTTTAGTCTATGATTTTGCTCGGTTCAGCGGTACTCAATGCAGAAATATTCAGTATTCAAACTGGCGGCAAGGTAGCGCGCACAACCCGCGCAATCATTAATCCCGCCAATCTACAAATTATCGCCTTCGAAGTGTCAGGGCCACTAATTCAGCAACACCCCGCGCTGATGTTGCTTAGCGATGTCCGCGAACTGAGCAATATGGGCTTCATTGTCGACGACATCGACCAATTCATAGCTCCGACCGACGTTGTGCGCGTCAACGACGTCTACCAGCTAAAGTTTGATATCATCGGCAAACTAGTACTTGACGAAAAACGCCATAAACTTGGTAAAGTCATCGACTTCACAATAGATACCACGCAGTTTCTCATTATGCAACTGTCGGTCAAGCGGCCGCTACTGCGTAGTTTCAATGATACTGAGATTTTGGTACATCGCAGCCAGATTATCGAGATTAATAACGATTCAATTGTCGTTCATTCCCAAGCTAAAGCCCCCGAGCCAGAACTCCATGAAGTAGTCGGTAGCTATATCAATCCGTTCCGCAAACCAAAGCAGGCTCGACAGAATTCAGATATTGATTAGTAATCTTCTCGGTACAAAGCGGTTTTGATATCATCAAAGCTAAATCCCTGGCGCGCTAGATATTGCATGAACTTTTGCTCATCAGAGTAACGCCGGCGTTTTTTAGCAATAACTTTAGCCAGCTCGTCGATATCATTACGCGACGAATCTGCGATTACCGAATCAATGATTGTCTGTGCTATACCTTTTGCCGCCAATTCGCTACACAATTTTCGCATAGATACGCCTTTAATCTGATGTCGATTTTCAACCCACCAGTTAGCAAATTTCTGATCGTCAATATAACCGCGCGCTTGCAACTTCGCAAAAACGCGCTCCACCACGGTTTTAGCGACACCTAGCTTTTCCGCTAACTTACCAGTTTTTCTATTTTTATATTTACGAGCCAATGTTTTACGATAAAGATAATCACGCACTTCACTGCTACTGCGCGGCCGCATCAATACATATTCAAGAGTGCGAGCATACAGCTTGCCGAATTCGCTTTCCTGCTTGAGGCTAGCTAGCTCCTCTTTCGATAAAACCTGGCCAGCCTTAATTCCAAGATCAACAACCTGCGAAATATCCAGGCTAAAATCATATTTGCCATCAATATACACGTTGATGCGATCCAAATCGCGGACTTGCGGCGAAAGTGACGTCACAGTATATCGTTCTTGCTGCTGGACCATATTATTATTATAGCTGAAAAAGCGGCCATTTACCGACCAGCAAGCTACTATAGTTCGCATAAATTATCATGATATTCAAAGATACTACGCCACTAAACCCAGCTCGAATATACTTCTAGCGGGCTGTTTTTCTTTTTAATTCTAATCTTTCGGTTCTGGTTCGGCAACCTTTTCGCGAACTTTAGCGTCAATCTCAGCCAGGACTTCTGGATTTTCTTTCAAGTATTTTTTAGTAGCTTCGCGACCTTGGCCGATTGTGGCATCATTATACTTATAAAACGCTCCAGATTTACTCAAGATTCCGTACTGAACGCCCAGATCGACAATATCGCCCGTCTTGCTGATACCTTCATTATACATGATATCAAACTCGGCTGTACGGAATGGCGGCGCAATCTTGTTCTTGACGATCTTGACGCGCGTGCGGTTGCCACGAATCTCATCACCATCCTTGATTTGCCCGATTCGGCGAATGTCCGCTCGCACCGATGCATAAAACTTAAGCGCATTACCGCCGGTAGTCGTCTCGGGGTTACCGAACATCACACCGATTTTCATGCGGATTTGATTAATAAAGATTACTGTAGCCTTTGATTTGTTAATAATACCGGTTAATTTGCGTAGTGCTTGGCTCATTAATCGTGCTTGCAAACCCATGTGTGAATCACCCATGTCACCGTCGATTTCAGCTTGCGGCACCAACGCTGCTACCGAATCAACTACTATTAGGTCAACGGCATTTGAGCGCACAAGCGTTTCGACAATTTCCAGCGCTTGCTCGCCATTGTCAGGCTGCGATACTAACAAATTATCAGTGTCAACGCCAAGCCGTTTAGCATATGCTGGATCAAGTGCATGCTCAGCATCAATAAAAGCTGCCGTCCCGCCTTGTTTTTGCATTTCGGCGATAGCATGCAGCGTCAAGGTTGTCTTACCACTCGACTCTGGACCATAAATCTCGATAATTCGACCTTTCGGATAACCGCCGCCCAGCGCCAAATCTAAGCTCAGACTACCACTTGGCAATAGCTCGACATCAACTTTTTTAGCCTCTCCTAGCTTCATGATTGAACCGTCGCCGAATTGCTTGGTAATCTGCTCCATCGCCAAACCCAACGCCTTTAACCTGCCCTCGTCAGCCGCTGGCTTATCTGCAGATGTTTTTGGTTCGCTTTTCTTCGCCATATCTCCCCTTTCTTGCTGATATCTTTAATTATACATGAGCGACGCAGTTTTTGGTATAATGGTAAATATGAAACAAAACGGCTTCACAGTTATTGAACTTTTACTGGTGATAATTTTACTTGGAGTTGGCAGCTGGCTATTTTTTAATGAAAAAGCAACTATCGATGCCACTGCTCGCGACAATCAGCGTAAAGTCGCTATCAACGCGATGTATTACGGATTGGAAGAGTATTTCTACGCTAAAAACGGCTATTATCCGGCTTCGATTGACAGCAAAACGCTGCGCACCGTCGACCCTACTCTTTTCACTGATCCGAAAGGCAAAAAACTTGGCAATAGCGGCAGCAGCTACGTCTACGAATCAACAGGTTGCAATAACGAAAATCGATGCACTGGCTACACGCTACGCAGTTCAATGGAGCGTGAAGATACTTACACCAAGACTAATCGCGATCACAAGAAATAATCAGCTAGTCATCATTCGTAACTGGGCGGCCATTCTTGAACGCCTCAACGGCATTATTAAGAACCGCTACTTGGTTTTTTGGATCAGCAACATAGCTAAAGCGATAGGTTGTTTCGTCGCCCTCGGTACTTAACCGAATCGAGCCGTAATTAAATAAAGTTTGTAGAATACCTTTTTGCGAGTAGCTAGAGTCCTCGATATTCATCAGGCTAACTGTTTGTTCGCGTTTTGAGAACAAGCTTATTTGAATTTCTTGAATAACACTTTCGTTGGTCAGGAAAAAGCGATTTTGCATATATACCCAAATCGCTATGTACAGCCCAAGTCCAAACAAACTTATCACCATCAAACAAATAAAGATAACTTGCGAGTGCAGCGATTGCGGCATACCAATCACCTTGGCGATATCGGGATAGCAAAACATAAACACAGACACCAAAATAATCGCAAGCATCATTGCTATCGTCGGGCCCCAAATGCCGATACTGTGCCGCGGAATCATTCGGATAACATACTCGTGTTCGCTGAGATTAAGCCACGGATAGAGGCGGCATGATTCCTCGTGCTTGCGGCGGGTCTCTTCGGAAATATGAACCGGAATCGGCTCGGTTGAGCGCGCTACATGCACGACCTGCTTGCCAGAGTCGGTGACTGATACTGGGTTGGTCTGTTGCACAGCCGATTCTGCACCAGTAGCCTGCTCTTGCTGCTGCGAAGCTGTGTATAACGGACGTCCTTCAGCGTCGTAAGCGACTGGTCTGCGGCTATCGTCATCGTCCATGATACCTCCTCGTTTATACTACTTGTAGTATACTATAAATTCCCTGTATTGCCGAGATGCCGCTTCGCCTTAATCGTCACCCGGCGGCCGCGCGGCGTACGCTCGATGAAGCCGATTTGCAGTAGATACGGCTCGTAAAAATCCTCAATCGTCGTTGCTTCGTCGCCAGTCAGGGCAGCAATGGTTGTCAGTCCGACTGGGTTATCGCCGTAGTTTTCCAAAATTGACTGTAATAAATTGCGGTCAGCTGGATCCAAACCGAGCTCATCCACCTCCAACATTTCCAAGGCATTCGTTGTTGTTTTCACATCAATTATGCCATCACCATTGACGTCGGCATAGTCGCGTACGCGCTTGAGCAGGCGGTTGGCGATGCGCGGCGTCAAGCGGGCTCGCGTCGATAGTAAATCCGCCGCTTCGCGCCGAATCGACGACTCCAAAATGGCTGCACTCCGCGTCACAATCTTAGCAATATCCTCTGGCTCGTAAAATTCCAAGCGGTAAATATGCCCAAAGCGGTCGCGCAGCGGCGCCGCCAAACTACCCGTCCGCGTCGTTGCGCCGATCACCGTGAACCGCGGCAAATCCAGTCGAATCGACCGAGCTGCCGGACCTTTGCCGATGACGATATCCAGCTTGAAATCTTCCATCGCCGAATACAAAATCTCCTCCACCGCCCGGCCAAGCCGATGAATTTCATCGATAAACAAGATGTCGCCGTCCGCCAAATTGGTCAAAATCGACGCCAAATCGCCCGCCTTTTCAATCGCCGGGCCGCTGGTCACACGCAAATTTGTGCCCATTTCATTAGCAATCACCGTCGCCATGGTCGTCTTGCCAAGCCCCGGCGGGCCGTACAGCAGCACATGGTCAAGCGGCTCGCTGCGCTGTTTGGCAGCGGCAATCGCCAATTTCAAATTCTTCTTCAGCCGCTCCTGCCCGATATACTCCCCAAAACTCTGCGGGCGCAAACTCACCTCAATCCGCTGCTCCTCGGCGTCGTCATCGTGCGGGCTGGTATCGACTATTCTTTGAATTGCCATAAACTAATTATACCATTCAGAAAGATACACTATTACCAACAGGGGCAATTTTGCCAACATTCCCAGGAATTGACAACCGATCAGCACAAGCAGTTGGCCAATTATTAAACACTTCTTGGCTAGGTTCGCCCAACTCCCCGCTAGTAATGAACTTTTTATTGTCTTCAACTCGACTCAACATCCACTTAATCACTTCCTCCGCAACACCACATGCCCTCATGTCATTTTCCAGATAATCCTGATAATTAGACAAGAATAGAGACTCTAATTCCTGAAACTCCTGCCATGACATATTACTACATCCTTCGACCCTAAATCTCGTAGCGTAATTCAAAAAGTCCTGATTGTTCGCTCCCCAGATATAGCCAAGATCAGCATGATGCAACAATTTAGCCTCAATACTATCACGACAGACCCTCTCTTTTGGACCAATGATCGTCCCGAGAATTGCCCTTTTCATGAACTCATACTCAGCTGAATTAGGTTCATATTGCTCGCCAAGGAATGAGACAGCATAATGTTCTTTAGTGGAATATCCATACGGAGGTGGACCAACTGCAAGTCCAGCATCGTGTGCTGCAGCTGCCACTAGTAACAGGTCTTTCTGATCCGAACTCATCTTGTCCTCTGGAATCACATCTGTCAGTAAGCGCGTCGAATGCATCACGTCTACACCGTGTGCTGGCTGGTGATATGGATAATTTGGATAGGTAGCTAGTAGACTAGCCGACAACTCGGCAAGAGACTCTGCCTGTTCTTTGCTATGAAATAGCTTTGCAAGGTTCTCCTCTGAGGTATATCGGTCCAGTACCTTTGCTGATACTGTTGATTCTGCATCGGTCACTGTTGGGTCGCCCTGGCTAGCACAGTTTCGACGTTTCCATAACTGGTTGTCGAGATTTTTTTCGGTAGTAGCTCTATTCACAAACCTATATTATATATCATTTGTACTATTTAGTCAATAGTACGGCGTCATGGCCTCTGTAGCCGAGTCGGTCTTACCGGGTATATGCCAAACTTATCATTTCTTCAACGCCTCGGTCACCCGTTGCGCCGTCGGTAAGTTGACGTCAACATTTTCCAGTGCCTTGGTGGCGTCCGCCAAGGTGTAGCCCAGCGCCATCAGCGCTTCCAGTGCTTCGTCTGACGTGTTCAGCTCGGTTTGGACAGGCTCGTTCGCCCGGCCATAATGTGTCGGCAAGCCAACTTTGTCACTGAGATCAACCACCACGCGCTCGGCGGTTTTTTTGCCGACACCGACAGCTTTTTGGATAAATCCAGCGTCGCTGTTGGCGATGGCATTGCGCACTTGTTCCGCATCACCTAGGCTGAGGACAGCCAGCGCTGCCTTCGGGCCGACACCCTGCACGGTGATCAGCATTTCAAATAGCTTTTTCGCCGCTAGACTCGAGAAGCCGAACAATTCTTCTGCTTGCTCGCGGACGTGGTGATAGGTATAAAATTTAGCGTCCTGACCCAAACTAACCGCCTCAAAGTCGCCAGCCGCCACATTAACTTCGTAGCCAACGCCGTGAACGTCAATCACCACGCTGCCAGCGCCAAACTTTTCAGCGATCGCACCAGAAAGATGAGCTATCATAATCAGCTATGGCGACGTAGCGTTACCGCCAGGATTATTACTATTATTGCCGCCATT
The DNA here is from genome assembly GCA_937959535.1 of uncultured Candidatus Saccharibacteria bacterium. GTDB lineage: Bacteria > Patescibacteriota > Saccharimonadia > Saccharimonadales > Saccharimonadaceae > Saccharimonas. The sequence goes on along the minus strand of CALGPW010000008.1, from coordinate 66,466 downwards.
ATTGCTACCGCCAGAATCGCCCGAGCTGCCGCCACTATTATCGTTTCCGCCAGCAGCCGCACAATTGCTAGTATCTTTACTGTAGTTCACGCCGTCGATTTTACTTTTATCGACCATAACTACTGAGCCTGTCTTGAGATCACAAGCTGCCACTTTAGCATTTGTGCTTTTACAGTTAGCAGTATCTTTCGAGTATTTTGTCAAGTTAAAGCTAGCTTCGTCGATAGTTTCAACCTTGCCGGTAGAGAGGTTGCAAACGGTAATCGTCGGCGCCTTACAATTAGCAGTATCTTTTGAATATTTCGTCGAATCAAACTTGTCCTCATCAATAGTTTCAATCTTGCCGGTAGAGAGGTTGCAAACAGATACTTTAGCTGGCTCGGAATTACACGATTCAGTCGGCAGAGCGCCGCTCATAAAGTACTCATTGTAGGTATTAGCACCAGCTTTCGCCGCCAAGCCGCCCTTGTCCTTACAGACAGCGCGCTGAACGATACCGCTCGGCAGAGTGAATTTAACATCTGGCTTGCCTGACAATAGCGACGTCATCGTACTCTTCCAAATCGGCCCAGCCATGTCGCTACCACCGCTAATCATAGCAGAGTTATCATTATTGCCAACCCAAACACCAACAACGTATTGCGGATTATAGCCAATCGTCCAAGCATCGCGGTTGTCGTTGGTAGTACCAGTTTTAACAGCAACAGTATGATTACCGTTAACCGTAATTGACGAGCCAAAGATGCGTGCGCGAGTTGTCCTGTCGCTAAGAATATCTGAGATTAGGTAAGCCCCCTGAGCGCTAATAACTTGCTTAGACTTGCCCTCGTGTTTGTAGATTGTTTTAGCGTATTTATCGTCAATCTGAGTAATTTTAGTAATATCATATTGCTTGCCGCCATTAGCGAAAGCAGTATAAGCATGCACCATATCCTGCAAAGATGCCTCGGCTGAACCAAGCGCCAACGATAAGCCGTGATCGCCCTTCTTGATAGAGGAAATGCCCATACTGTTAGCAGCTGTTACTGAACGAGAAATGCCGTATTTTTGCATAACCTCAACGCTCGGGATATTAAGCGACCAGTTAAGCGCTTGACGCACCGTAGCACTACCACCGCGGCTAGCTTCATTTTTATCGGCATCGCGCGGTACATAGCCGCCGCCGAAATCCTTAACTTTATCTTGCAAAATAGTCGCTGGCGTAATCACGCCGTCTGCCAATGCTGCTGCGTAATAAATCGGTTTGAAGCTAGAACCTGGCTGGCGCCTAGTCGTCACCATGTTAACCTTGCCCCATTTTTCATTATTATAATCAGCACTACCAACCAAAGCTCGAACTTCACCAGTCGTTGGATCAACGACAACTCCGCTGGCATTAGAGCCGCCCATTCGGTTAATATGCCTCATTTGCTTGTTAATGTTGTCTTTGAGGGTATTCTGCATATCAATATCTAGCGTCGTTGTGACTTGATAACCAGAACGCATAACTTTTTCGTAACCATCTTTTTCGTAGCCGCCTTTTTTAGAGCTATATTTATCGCTGAGCTCAGCCACCACCATTTCAGCAAAATGCGGCGCCACGCTATCATTCTGCGTTGACGGCGGTGCATAGGCCAATTGCTGGGCTAAAGCCTCTGTTTTTTGCGCTTCGGTGACGTAGCCCTCTTTTACCATTCGACTGAGTACCGTTTTTTGCCGTTCTTTAGCATATTCAGCACTGCCGCTAATCGGCGAATAGCTGCTCGGTGCCGGCAATACGCCAACCAGCATAGCGCTTTCTGCCAGAGTTAGTTCTTTCGGTGTTTTATTGAAATAAGTCTTAGCCGCATCCTCTATACCAAAAGCGTTTTCACCAAAATAGACCGAATTGAGATACATGTCGAGAATCTCGTCTTTAGAATAGTTTTGCTCGACAGCAATCGACATGAAGAACTCTTGATATTTACGCATCAAACTATGCTCGTCGCTTAGCAAGGTATTCTTAACCAATTGCTGAGTGATAGTCGAACCGCCGCCATGCCGCGTCACTGCCGCCCTAGCAATGCTAAAAAGATTAAATCCGCCATGTTTATAAAAATCCTTGTCCTCGCTCGCCAACAAAGCATTCTTCATATGATCAGAAATCTGGTCGAGTTTCACGATATTGCGTTTCTCAGCCCGACCAATACTATAAAAAGTCTTACCATTTCTGTCTTTTAGAACGATTCCGGTATTATTACGGTTCATCAAACGTTCAACGTCGCGGATATCATTAGCCAGCATGATGTATGTTACCACCGGTATGATAATCATAATTGCTAAAATAGGACCGCCAACAACGGCAACCTTCTGCTTGCGCGACAATCCTTGCCACCAAGCGACTAGTTTACCGAACTTACCCGTCGGCTGGCGATGAACCTTACGAACTGGAGATTTCTTACGACCTATGTTAGCGTAGCGCGATAAACGCGGCGGTTGCTTTTGTATCTGCATCAATTACCATTATATCACCTTACGCTTCAATACGACTCATAAACGCATGCGTTAAAGCTGCCGCCAATGCGTCAGCGCAATCATCAGGCTTCGGCACCTCTTGCAACCCTAGCTGAATACGCACCATTTCTTGAATTTGCGGCTTTTTGGCGGCACCATAACCAGTGATTGATTTTTTGATTTCATTCGGCGTATATTCGTGAATTGGCAATTTCGCTTGGCGGCCTGTCAATAGTGCTACGCCGCGCGCCTCGGCGACACTGATTGCTGTCGTAATATTCTTGGTAAAAAACAGTTTTTCAACCGACATAACATCCGGCTGCGTCTCTTTAATAATATCGGTTAAACCCGAGTAGATCTCTTCAAGGCGATCTGGTAATGGCGTGTGTGCTGGCGTAGTGATCACTCCAGCCGTAACCAGCCTCATTCTACCGCCGTTGACATCAATTACGCCAAATCCGAGAATACCTGTACCAGGGTCAATTCCGATAATTCGCATGCTGGTATGGATCACTTCCTGCCAAATCGAATAGCTTTTCTCAAGCCGCGCTTAATTTCAACGCGCCATTCCCAGACACCATAACTAACACCCGCCAAGGCCAGTCCGCCAATTGTCCACCACACTGCTGGATTAGTTTGCTGGACTGTTACTGGCTGCACTGGATAAGCCGCTAATGTATTACTAGCTTTCTTGATTTTGCGGCAGCGTCCAGTTGAAGGATTGCGCTCCCAGCCTGCTTTGCACGGTTTGGGTAAATCGTCAACAGAAGCAATCTTCTTGCAGCGGCCAGTTTCTGGGTTACGGAATTGGCCCTCTTTACACGGTTTCAGAACCGCTGCAGCCGCCTTAGCAATTGAACGACAACGCCCGGTCTCCTCGCTGCGATATTGACCTTCTTTGCAAGGTTTCAAGACAACGGTTTTTTTCTTGTTCTGAACAATATTGCGGCAGCGGCCAGTCTCTTCACTGCGATATTGGTCATCGCGGCATGGTTTCAATATTTTTATTTTTGGTTTAGCTGACAACGCTTTCAGGCTACCCTTACCATAATTAAGTTTAGGCGTAAAATCATTGCCCTCGCTACCTGGACTAGGCGTCGCCCAGCGCCAAGTCACAGTTTTAGCATCGTACGCCCAAGATCGCCCTTTGTTACTAACACTATCGGCTTTCTCATACGGTATCACGCCGTTCTTATAGGTAGTTAACCCGTTGGCATCTTGTAACCACACTGTTCCAGATGCCTTGTCAAGATGCAGCGTCTTCCCCGATATAAGAAAGATTTTACCCGGCAGAACCATGCCCGATAACTTCGAAAGATTATTAGTAGAATCTGACACCTCTTGGTTGCCGCTGCGCAAGCGGTATAGCGATAAGTCTATTGGGCTTTGACCAATATTTTTAACCTTGACGTAGCTATTACAAGCAAGGTTCGGGTCAGCCGTAGCACAATCTGCTGGATTCGGTAAAATTTCTAGAATCTGTAAAGTTGGCGTCGACGGCATACGGTACAAATCACTTGATATCATATTGCCAGTCGCTCGTTTACGAAAATCAGTTTTAAAGCCGCCAGTTCTATAAGACGCACTCCAGCCTTTACGCTCCCAAATATCATTTTGATACTTGCCGAGATCGGTATTGTTAATTCGAACTGCCTCAACCAGCTGGCCAGCTTGATAAACATTTATCTCTTTGTCATACAAAGCATCACTATTTGGAGTTGGACAGCCCGCTAAAAGCAATGCACCATCCGCATGCGATAAGTTCGGGTTGTACAGCGTTAAATAACTTTTCGGCCGCAGATAATCTCGCAATTTAGCATTACAAACAAAATCAGCTTCCGCTGTTGCGTAACGTAGTTCTAGCGACATCTGTCCTAGATCGAAAAATTCATCACTAGTATTGTAAAGTTCTATTGCCGTATAGCCATATTTCGGATCAGTTTTAAACGCCGAGACTACAACACCATTTTCTACTAACACTGGTGACGGCAATGTTGTCGTTTTATCTACAGTTTCGCTGGCATTAGTAGAGTTTGACGGGACCGACGGCGGGATTTCAGCAGGCTTGGCAGCGGTTTTGTTTTCAGCAGTCTGCTGCGAGAGTGTCTTTCCATCGTTCGCAGCTGACAGTGAATTAGAATTTTCTTTATTAATTAGCGGCTCGTTAGACTTATCGAGATTTTCCTCTTGTTTAGCGGTTGGTAAATTCTCGCTATTGTTTTCGTTCGCAATGCTTAGCGTGTTATCCGGCGAAACAGCCGCCGTCGATACAGCATCTGCCGCTGCCAACCCCAAAAATACTGGCTGAAGAGTTATAGTTGCTATCAAAATGACGAGTTTTAGACATCGCATCAGGCCTCCTAGCAATTATAAATACCATGTATACTTATAATCTACATGAAGGTAAGCTTAAAAGTCAACTAATCGTTAATATCAGCAGTAATATCGGCATTCGTATAAACGTTTACCACGTCATCAAGATCGTCGAGCGCGTCAATAATTTTTATTACTTTGCGAGCGGTTTCAGCATCACTGATAGGCACGTCATTTTTGGCAATGTATTGCAACTCGGCTTCCTCGATGGTCATACCTGCATCGAGCAACGCCTTGCGAACGCTCGCTAAATCTTTCATGCTAGTATAGACAGTTAGTTTACCATCAGCCTCAACAGCATCTTCGGCGCCTGCGTCAAGTACTTGCAACAATGCCTCTTCGCCGCTTGCTGCCACCCGAATAACCCCTTTGCGGTCAAATTGAAACATCACGCTGCCAGCATCAGCCATTGAACCGCCGTTTTTAGTTAAAGCCAATTTCACCTCTGGCAAAGTTCGATTACGGTTATCAGTGGCTGTTTCAATGATAATCCCTACGCCGCCAGGACCATAACCTTCGTAAGTAATTTCTTCTAGCGCTGCTGAATTTTTGTCGGCAACCCGGTCGATCGCCCGCTGAATATTAGCAGCTGGCATATTTGCCGCTTTAGCTTTTTCGATAGCCATCGCTAGACTAGAGTTCATTGTGGGGTCAGTGCCAGCCCGCGCTGCGATAGCGATCTGGTTGCCAATTTTAGTGAAAATCGCACCGCGTTTAGCATCAACAACAGCTTTTTGACGATGTGTTGTCGCCCATTTACTATGTCCTGACATGACTACTCCTCGTTAGTTTATTGATAAATGCTTACTTATATAATAGCAAATGAGCCCTGTTATGTCACTATTGAAGCGTCGCGCAGTCGATAGCCGCTACGCCATTTCATGAACCACACTGCCGCAATTATCAAACCGTACCATAGCGCCGCTATCCACCACGGTACTTGCAGTTCAACTGCAGCCCAAGATTGCTCGGCGCACCAATTCACTACTGTAATCATCGCATCAAGCATCATCTGCGCTGGCCAGCCAATGATGTGCGCTATCGCTGGAACAATCAATCCGCTAACGCCACCTATTGATGTTAGCAACATCGCCAACGGTATAAACGGACCAACCAGGATATTCGCCAACAACGAAATTACACTCAACTGTCCAAAGGCTGCCATGATAATCGGCGCAGTTACCAGCTGTGCTGCTAATGTCTCTAACAGAATTTGAATGATAGCTGGGACTTTATCAGCCGAAAAGAAATAGGCCGTCATCACTGGCGCCACGATAATCACACCAGCGAATGCTGCAAAACTTAGCATCCAACCCATGTCACCCCAAGCATAACTCGGATTGCACAATACCGTTATTGCCGATACTAGCCCCAGCAAAACAACTGGATGAAATTTTCGACCGACATACCATGCTAGCAAGCTTAATCCAGTAACAAGCCCGGCGCGCACCATGCTCGGGCTAGCGCCAGTCATGGCGATAAAACCCAGCACCAAGCTACAGCTAACCAGCGTCGCTAAATATTTTGATATTTTTGCGAATAGCCGCCGCGCCAAACGTACCAAAATCGTTAAATTATAGCCGCTCGCTACAATGATGTGTGTCAGACCAGCAATCTTCAGAGCCTCTAGCAAATCCTCTGGCAGCATACTTTTCTTGCCTAATAAAAAGCCAATCCCTAGGCTAGCTCCTGGATCATCAACCGCTTTATGTACGCCATCAGCAAAAGTATCGCGCAACTCTAGGGCTGGATCGCCGCCAGCTGTTCGCTTGACACTATCAAGTTTCGCCCTTGCTAATACTGCCGCGAAATTGCCAAAACCCGGCTTCAATACACCGCGCAAAGCAAGTTCATCACCGCGTTTAATTGCTGGATTACCGCGCAGCGACAACCAAATTTGGCCAGGTAAAGACGTCTCACCCATTTTGATATAAGTTATTTGCAGTCTAGTACTACCAGCTACGTTATCTGCGTCATCCCGCACTATACCAGTTAATCGCACCAACTGGCCATACAACGGTTTATATAACTGTAACTGCACTTGATCACTAGAGCCGCGAGCCAGTCCAACCAACAAGCCCGCACCTAGCATCAAAATTAACAAAATCCACCGCCGCTGCCAAAAAACTAAACCAATCAGCGGGATGGACGCAATAATTAACCACCAGCTAGCCCCGCTCCACCATTGTGCCAATACCACGCCGCTAACTAGTCCGTAGCATAAAGCGGCAATATGCCACATTGGATGAAGCCGCTCGCCCAACCATCTCATATTTCGATAGTAGCATAGCTTGACACGACTCGTCGCAAACTGTATAGTAAGATTTACTCGGGCCCATAGCTCAGCTGGTTAGAGCACCTGCCTTTTAAGCAGGGTGTCGTGAGTTCAAGCCTCACTGGGCCCTCCATTTCAAAAACAAGAAGACCTCCTCAGCGTGAAGGTTTTTTATTTTTTAGCTGTCTTTATTCTTTACTCTTCTTTTTTGATTCGTTGCGCCGCACATGAGTTTGCAACACATCAATTATCGACAGCACCAGGCACACAGTCACGATAATAGCATAAGACGCATTAATACGGCTGACGATTTGCTTGCCGAACTCATCAACCACTAGCGCATTTTCTAGCGGCTCAAACATTAATACCACAGCTAACACTGCAAATATCACTGACCCGCCAATTCGCTGAAACTTGTTACTAGCCGCCGGTCCGCTGAATAATAATATCAGTGAAGGCGCTAGAGTTAATATCACCGCCACTACATCTACTAACGGCGGACGGATAATAACAATGCCGAGATTAGCAACGTATGGTGTTGCCTCGCTACTCCACAAATCAGCCAAGATTGAACCAGCTGCTAGCGCTAGCGTCAATACGCCGAATCGCCGGCGCGTCATATATGCCAACAAAAACAACACGCCAAAGACTATTGCTAGAACGATAGTAAAAGTCATGCTTTTATTTTATCATGTCGTCTATGTACGATGACAAGTTAAAAGCCCGTGCCTCACGAGAAAATACCACGTTTTTTAGAGGCTTCGAATTGCTCCAACAGTTCACGCTGCTTTTTAGATAGTTTAGTCGGTGTATCAACTATAATACTGACAATATGGGCGCCGCGCCGTTCGCTGCGCGGGTACGGGACGCCATGGCCAGACAATTTAAAATCAGTACCCGACTGCGTACCGGCTGGTACCCTCATGGTAATTATGCCGTCGACTGTCTCAACGTCAATTTCAGTACCGAGTGCCGCATCAACCATACCGATATGTTCTTGGCTAAGAATCAAATCGCCCTCGCGGGTAAATTTCTTATGCGCTTTAACGCGAATATTGATGTATAAATCACCACGTTCGCCGTCGGCAATCGCTTCACCGCGCTCGCGCAAACGAATCGTCGAACCGTCATCAATACCTGCTGGAATTTTGACAGTGATTTTCTGCTCGCGGCGCTGCACACCAGAGCCATGACAAACTGTGCATTCTTTCTCGGGTATTTTACCGCGGCCTTTACAGGTTTCGCAAACTACCGCTTGTTGGATCGGGCCAAACATAGTGTTCATTGTGCGGACACGCTGGCCAGCCCCTTGGCAATCTGGACAAGTTTTCATCTCGAAACCCGGCTCGACGGTCGTACCGTGACAATGCTCACACTCGTCATTAATCATTAACGCAATCTCGACATCTTTACCAAACACCGCTTCTTCGAAAGTCAAAGTAACACGCGTTTCAACGTCGCGCCCACGCGGCCGGCTATTGCGGCGCGACTGCCCGGACGGCCCGCCAAAAAACTGACTGAAAATATCGCCCAAGCCTTCGCCAAAATCGAAATTAATATTTTGACCCTGGCCGAAACCGCCAAAACCTTCAAAAGGATTATTGCTGTAACCAGCGCCGCCGCTAGAGCCGCCTACGCCAGCATGCCCGAATTGATCGTAACGTTGGCGTTTTTGCTTGTCTTTGAGAACTTCGTAAGCTTCGTTAATCTCTTTGAATTTCTCTTCGCTGCCGCCTTCTTTGTCGGGGTGATACTTGACAGCCAGCTTACGAAAAGCTTTCTTGATTTCGTCTTCAGAGGCGTTTTTGCTGATACCTAGTACTTCATAATAGTCGCGCTTTGCCATATTGCTATAGTATAGCGCGTTAGCACTCGAAGTGCAAGAGTGCTAAAATTACTAACTTATTTGACGTCAGTAGCCGATGGACTCTTATTATTTTTGTTCGGATTACGCGCCGCTAGCACGCGCAAATCGTCAACTACATCAAATTCATCGAGGATTTTACGGCCAAGCAACGCCTCTAATGTATCCTCGAGCGTTAAGATACCCGCTGTCTCGCGATAGTCATTAACAACAATAAACATATGATGCCGCGTTTTGATAAAGGCCGACAAGGCGCGCTCCAGCTTCTGGTTTTGGTTGATAAAGTAAATCTTCTTGTCCATCGCCGTTTCAACGCGGCTAGTTTTCTTACCGTTATCAAGCGTCAGTAAGCTACGAATATGCAGAATACCAACAATATGGTCAATATCACCGTCAGTCACCGGGAAGCGGCTATGGCCAGTCTTATGCAGTTCATCAAGCAGCAACGGCCCAATCACATCTTCCTTAGCTACTGTATTCATCACGCCACGCGGCGTCATTACCTCTTCGATGGTTTTTTCATGAAAATGCAGGGCGTTATTGATTAATTTTTTCTCTTCAAGCGATAATATTCCCGATGATTCGCGTATCAAATGCTCAAGTTCTTCCCGCGAGCTAAGAATATTCGGTTCATTCTGCACGTTAACACTGCGCAAAACTTGCTCCAAGCGCGGATGCCGCTCGACGAAAGTCAGCAATCTCGGCTCTATCCGCCGATAATATCCATCAACCATCTGCACCAACCAGTCAAAATGAGCAATTCTACTATATACTAAAGACGTCATCACGCTAATGGCCACGCCGATAAAAAAACCAAACGCCGATACTGCCGACAATACCGCCAAAACCAGTAGTAGAGCTTCGGTTGCTTTACGCAGCGATACAATATCATCAAGCAGTAGTATTCGCCGTAATTCGTCAGCCGCTGCGGTGTCGCCCTTACGACGGCGGCGTTCTAACTCGTACATTGATAGCTTTGTTCGGCGCGGCGAAATTGACGTCACCGCTATCAACACTAAGGTAATCATCACAAACAAAATCGCTAAGAATAACCGCATACACATATTGTACCGCAAGCCCGCTTGATTGGCGAGCTCATAAGCAGTATAATAGCCTCTAGTAATAAGCGGAGGAAATATGACCAAAAAGGCATGGATTATTTTTGCGGCGATGTGCGTAGGATTGATTGGAGGCTTGATTTTTTTACAGCAGCGCAATCAAATTGATGTTTCAAGCGTCGATACTACGAAGGCGCAGCCAGCATCGAGCGAAAGCGGCAATATTAGCGAGCATGTTTATGGCAATGCCAACAGCAAAGTGCTATTAGTTGAATATGCCGATTTTCAATGTCCAGGCTGCAATTCATCTTACCCAGTCACCAAAAAAGTCATTGAAAAGTACAAAGACAAGATCGGGTTTATCTTCCGCAACTATCCGCTAACTAGCGCGCACCCGAACGCGCTGGCCGCGGCGGCTGCTGCCGAATCAGCTGGACTGCAAGGTAAGTACTGGGAAATGCACAACTCGCTTTTCGAAAATCGAGCTAGCTGGGTAGAGTTATCTGGGTCAACTCGTACCGAAAACTTTGTGAAGTTAGCTTCCGACATCAAGGGCTTGAATATAGAAAAATTCAAGGCTGATCTCGAAAATCCAAATATCCGTAAAAAAATTGATTACGACATGGCGCTCGGCAAAAAGGACAGCGTTGGCGGCACGCCAGCTATGTACATTAACGGCAAAGATGTCGGCAGCCAAAAAGTCCTTAACGGTAAGCTAGTTAGCGGCACAAACACCGATACTAATGCTAGTTATGTTTGGGCTAATGCTGATGATTTTGAAAAGTTTGTTATCCAGCCAGCAATGAAATCTGCTGGAATCAGCTACTAGCTGTTATTCATATTGGTATTTGGTATACCTGCGTTAGTTTGCGGACCTGCTTGTTGATTATTGTTTGATGAACTAGGCATTCCTTGCGGCGTGGCGGTATTATTTGTACTAGGATTGGTTTGTTGTTGCACTGGCCCGCTAGGCACACCGCTCACTACATTACTCTGCAGCGATTTATTGACTTGCATGCCGCCGACAAAGCCTAACCCGCCAGCGAACAACACAATTGCTATGACGGCCAAAATCATAGTTGGCGTCATAGACGAGCATTGCGCCACTGGCCGTATTGACGGCGTACCGCTAGAAGGCATTTCAAAACCATCTTCAATTTTAGTTGGCATTTATTCATCTCCTTTTGTTAATTAATATTGATTAAAATATAACTAGGAGCTATTAAAGACGCCTTAAAAACTATTTTTTCTTGTTGTATGCAGGAAGAGTGACTGTAAAAGTCGAACCAACATTCTGTTCGCTATCGACGTTAATTCGTCCGCCATGCGCCTTAATAATCCGCTCGGCAATTGACAGACCTAAGCCGTATCCAGCAGTAGTACGCGACTCTTCTGCCCTATAAAATCGCGTAAAAATCTGCGACTTTACTTCGTCGCTCATGCCAATACCAGCGTCCGCTACAGCAACGCTGACGTGCTTACCCTTTTTGCTGCTAGAAATAGTAATGGTACCGCCTTTGTTACTATATTTAATAGCATTGTCTAGCAAAATCGTGAAAAGCTGTTCTAAACTTTGTCGATCGCCAAGCAGCAAAAAATTTTTAGTTTTATCATCGATAGCAATATCTTTTGCCAGCGCCTGATTTACTACTAGGTTCATCGCCCGAGCAATCACCGATTGCAAACCGACCTTGCTTTTCTGAATTTCCAGCTTGTCTTCTTTGAGCAATCCTAACATTGAGTTGGTTAATTTTTGTAAACGTTTAACATCATCAACATTGTCAGCAATAACCTGTTTGGCTTGCTTGAGTGTCAATTTCGGATTCATTGATGCCACCTCATTAGCTGCCAGCAGTGCGGTCAACGGCGTGCGTAATTCGTGGCTAGCATCGCTGACAAAACGCGATTGCGCCGCCATGTTATCCTCGATTGGCTGCAGCGTATGCTGAGCTAGCAGATAGCTGATTAGTCCACCTATCAAAAACACTGTTAAATTTGCCAACAGCAAGTTTAGGCGAATCGCCGCCATCGCTTCATCTTCACGCGTATCAAGATAGCTGTGAATTGAAATAACCGTACCCGGCTCGGCGGAACGAATCGTAGAAGTTGCCTGCTGATCATTCGGCGGCCGGCGATGAAATTCTTGGCTTGATAGTCCATAAATTATCAAACTAAAGGCGATCGACATAGACATGATGATCGCCAAATAGGTACCCGCTAAGCGAACAACGGCACGTTGACCAATATTTTTCATGCTTTTCTAATCTCGTCCTTAACGATGTATCCAAACCCTCGTACCGTTTGGATAATCGGATCAGCGCCTGGAAAAGGCTTATCAATTTTGTTGCGCAAATAGTTAATAAAAACTTCAACATTATTCGGCAAAATATCGGCATCAAAGTCCCAAACGTGCGTCATGATGTTTTGCTTGCTAAGAATTTGGTTTTTGTTGCGCAGCAAATATTCAAGAATGGCAAATTCTTTGTTAGATAGCTTGATATCTTTACCAGCCCGTTCAGCAGTGTGATTAGCGACATCAAGTTCAAGATCACGCACTGTCAAAATGTTATCAAGTACATCCTGCGGCCGCCTCAGCAACGCCCGAACGCGAGCGCCGAGAACCTCGAAGCTAAACGGCTTCGGCAAATAGTCGTCGGCACCGCTATCCAAGCCTTCCACAATATCTTTATTCTGATCTTTGGCTGTCAACATCAAGATTGGCGTTTTATTACCGTCAGCACGCAGCTTTTTGGCGACTTCAAAACCATTCATAATCGGCATCATCACGTCGAGAATGATGAGATCGTAATCATCAGCCCGCGCTGCATTGTAGCCATCCTCGCCATCATACTCGATATCAACCGCGTAGCCGTCCATTTCGAGCCCTTGCTTGATCGACTTGGCAATTCGTTTCTCGTCGTCGACAACCAAAATCTTCATAATTTTATTATAACCTTTCTTTTGTTTAATGGTTTAGTAATTTAAGGACATTTCTGGCCACAAGTAGCGAGTCGTCTGCTTGCCGCGGCGGCTCATCGAAATCCACCAATCGCCAGCGGTCGTTTTAATTTTGATTAAACCTTTGTTTTTGAGGCGACTCAGCTGTGTCATCAATTTCGGACGGCTCATTTGCAAGCTTTCGGTTAGTCCTGTCAGGTCTTCCTCGCCACTCTCGCTAATCTGCTGCAAAACAAGCGCTTCATCAGTTGTCAAATTCAAATTCTTGGTCATATTCACTCCTTTGTTTAGGTTTGTAATGACAGTATGCGCGGTTGAGCTTAAAGTATTCTTAAGCAGCCGCCGAAAGATCATAAACTGTATATTGCGTACCACCGTAATCAACTTTACTACCAACGCTTTTCACCCATGATACGATTTCAGAGTTACTACCTGGTCCACTCATACCGCTGGGGCTGCCAGATTTCTCATGTCTACTATTTAATACATAGTAGCGGATTTTGCCCTGATGGACGAGCTGTTTGAATTGTGATAGCGTCAACGTCGAGTCACTGCCATTGAAGCCGCCGATGGCCATGACTGGCTGACCGCTTGATAATTGAATCGGCGCTGATTCGTTAGCGCTGTTAACCGCTGCTATCCAGGTTGCGACGCGACGATTTTCTAACAAAAACGAGACGAGCGTCGATTCAGCTCGCGCCGACTCATTATTCGTATTGCTCATCGCTGAAGCGCCTGGACCAGCCGTTGGAATACTGCCGCTATGCGCTGTAGCTACCGTGCTAATACTAAAGACAATCGGTGCCGCTATACCAGCAGTAATTGCTAAGCCAAGAATAATTTGTTTAAGCCGTTTCGTCTGTGATAACGGCAGCAGTGTCAAAATAGTTGCTACACCACCGGCAATCATCACTAGCCACATCAGCCAAGGCCAATAGTTGCTATAGCCGAGCATAATAATGCTAAGAATTGTCGTTAGCGCGATACTCAGCGGCAGTATCCAGGCTACTTTGGTGCGGCGCGTGTAAGCTTGCCATATGTATGGCGCCCCGATACCGACCAGCGCTGCTACCGCCGGCGCCATAGCTACAACGTAATACGGATGAATAGTGCCGCTGGTCATGCTGAAAATTACTATATGCATCAGCAGCCAACCCAGCCACAATAATACACCGATGCGCTCCTTATTATGTCGCGGTGCTCGGCGCAACAACCAGATTACTAACCCAACGCTAATCAAGGCTACCGGAATTAGCCAAGCAATGTTCAGCCCAAAGCTCTCATTAAATATACGCAGCACGCCAGTCTCGCCGCCAAAGCCAACACCGCCGGGACCGTTGCCATGACCACCCGCACCAAAACTGCCGCCCATCATACCAATCGGCGGCATCATTGCTTGCGCTGCTGGCGAAGCGGTTTGACTAGCAGTCTGCGCACCCATTTGCATCATACCGCCTGTCCGGCCTCCAGGACCACCACCATTACCCAACAGTCTCCCAAAACCGTTATAACCGAATATCAAACTCCATATGCTATTGTTGCTCGTGCTACCAACCCAAGGTCGATTTACCGCTGGCGTTAGCCACACCAAAATACTCCACCAAAACGTCGATACAATTGTCGCTATGCCAGCCACGCCGAGATGCCACATTCTGGTAGTGAATTTTGGGCGTGCAAAGCTAATGTAAATGATTGTCATTATCGGCAACAAAAGCAAGCCTTGTAACATTTTAGTATTAAAAGCAAGCCCGGTAAATAGTCCGGCTATACTCAACCATAGCACTGGCCGTTTGTCTTCAAATGATCGCAAAAATGCGTAAGCGCTAGCTGTCAAAAAGAGCGTCAAAAAGCTATCCGGATTATTGAAACGAAACATCAGTGCTGCCGCCGGCGTCATCGCCATTACGATTCCAGCAATCAAACCAGCACGCGCACCGTACCATCGTTTAACCGTTAAATAAACCAGCGCCACCGTAGCGATACCTACCAGCGCGTGCGGCAACAACATGCTCCACGACGAAAAACCGAATATCCGGCCAAACAATCCCATAATCATCATGCTAATTGGCGGCTTATCGACGCTAACAAAATTCGCTGCGTCTAAGCTGCCGAATAGCCATGCCGTCCAGTTAGTACTTGCCGCTTGCGCAGCTGCCGCATAATAACTATTAGCCATGCCATTAATGGTCAAATTCCACGGATAAAATATCGCCGTGAAAAGCAGTAAACCGCCAAATGCTGCCATCTCGCCGAAACTCGACTGACCATATTCTTGGCGCACTCGCGACAAACCCTTAATATCATCTGTTGCTGTTTTAACAACATCAACCCGAGAATCAGTATCTTCAATCCATTCTACTGGTTCCTCGTGGATTTTATAGCCGTTATATTCAGCTTTGACTAGCAACTCAGTATCGAAAAACCAAGCCGTGTCCTTAATGTGCGGCAGCAGCTTTTGGGCCACATCGCGGCGTATCGCTTTGAAACCGCACTGCGCATCAACAAATTTAGTCTTCATAGTAGCGCGAATAATTCGATTGTAGCAGCGCGAAATAAACTCTCGCTTGAAGCCGCGCGTCGTTCGTGATTGTTTCATCAGCCACGAGCCGGTCGCTAATCCAGCATCGCCAGTAATCAGCGGCGCAATCATCGGTTTAAAACTGTCAAGATTCGTCGACAAATCAATATCCATATAGGCTAGAATGTCCGCCTTGCTGCTCGTCCAGGCCTGCTTAAGAGCACGGCCACGGCCTTTTTTCTGACAATTGCAGCAAGCGGATCTCTGGATGTCTCTCAGCTAGCCGGCGAGCAATTGTCGCTGTGTCGTCGGTGCTGCCGTTATCAGCGATAACGATACGCCATTTATACGGCAGATTGCTGGCAAGATACTTATGCAGTTTGGTAACCGACTGCTCAAACATATGAGCTTCGTTAAAAACTGGCAATACGATATCGACCGTCAATGTCCGCGGATTGAGCGGTCGCAAAGTCTGGTCGTCGACTGCCGGGGCCGCCGACGCCAAGGGTTGAGTGATTGTAGCTGCTTTCATGAGCGCTACTGTATAGGCACGTCATGAAAAGTTGCTTAAAGTTTCAATTGCTATAATTAAACGTATTGTCGCGGTCGCGGCCAGACGCCAGCAAATCCACCGGGCCGTAAACCCTGACAGAAACCGGGCCGTACATGTAGCGGCAGCGCATAGATTCCGTAAAACCGCGATGACTGCACGTCTCGTCTATCTGGCTTTTTACATTAACCACGAGTTTGTCGCCGTCGCGGCGCAATTTTACTTCCGGTACTTTGGAATATTGCGTGTCGTGATATTTTACTTCCAACCGAGTCTTTTCGGCATAGCCGCCGTATTCCATCGCAACATATTCACCGTTGCCATCAACCACTATACTTTTAGCGCCGGCAGCGACCTCCGAGGCGTCAACAGTTTTAACTTTTAGAGTTTTCTCGTAATCGTAAGCTAGATTCGAATAAGTATTAGCGCTGAAAATCGCCACACCCGACAAACAAACCGCGCCAGCCATCAACAGACCCAGCATCGCTATAATCGCCGGACGTTTCAGCTTCCAAGTGAAGACGCTCCAGGTAGCCAGCAACGTCAAGGTGAACAAAACTGCGCCGCCCAAAACCAAGCAGCATAGCAATCCCCACGCCCAGCTTTGCGCGGTAAATCCGTTCAACGCTGCCACTGCGCCAAAGCCAAACACGCCGCCGACCAGCAGCGCCACCAGCAGTCCAAACGCTGTCAGCGCCAATATAATTCCCAGCAAAAAACGGAAAATCTTGGCGGCGGTGCTTGCTGCCTGCTTTTTGGTGCTATCGTCAACTGACAAGCGTTTGAGCGCATCCAGCGTCACCGGCTCGCCGCGCATCCGCAGCTTGTCCGAAGCTGTTCGCGCTTCAGGAATCGATAGCCACATTACGATGTAAATCAATACCGCCGTGCCAAACGTTATAAACGGCGAAAAGATAGCAATCAAGCGTATCCACAACGGATTGACGCCAAAATATGCCGCTACGCCAGCGCACACTCCGCCGATCAAACCATGTTCAGTATCGCGCATTAGCTGCTTAGGCGAATTGCCCGACACCTCATCATCTACATCAACATCAGTCTCTGCATTGTCGCTATCGTCAGAAAAATCGCGCGGCTCGCCCATCTGTTTCTGAATCGCCAGAACATCATCGTTACCGATTACGCCATCTTTTGCCACGCCGCGCTCCGCCAAAAGCTCCACCATTCGCGCTTCAATTTCTTGCATCGCTTCCGGCTCGGCATGCATGTTTTTCTGAATTAAATTAAGATATTTCTCCAATGATTTTTTGGCATCAATCTCCGCGCTAAACGGCGTTTTCGCCAAATGGATTCTGGTTATTTCTTTCATCGCTTTGCTCCTTTCTCGAGATTTTTCAGCGAATTATTTAACAGTTTTATCCGATCTTTCAATTCGTCCACCAATTGCTTGCCATTGTCAGTCAGCGAATAATATTTGCGCGGCGGACCTTGCTCGCTTTCCTGCCATTCGTGCTGCAAATAGCCGTATTTTTGCAAGCGGCTGAGTAGCGGGTAAATCGTTCCTTCAACCACCATCAGCTCCGACTCGCTCAATTGCTTCACAATGTCGCCGGTATATTGCGGTTGTTTAGCACAAACTAGCAGCACACAGTAGACCAAAAATCCTTTGCGCAGCTGAATCGCCAAGCTTTCAGCGTAAGCACTAACGTCCATGTTTTCTCTCCTCTGGTACGGTCGATTTCTCGACGCGACCGTCTTTGATGATAATTTGATGATCGCATTTTTTCGCCAGGTCGGCATCGTGTGTCACCACAATCAGCGTGACACCCTTTTGCTTGTTATAATCAAATAGCAATTCTTCCACTTTGGCGCCAGTTTCGCTGTCCAGGTTGCCGGTCGGCTCGTCAGCAAAGATGATTTGCGGATCGCCGACAATCGCCCGGGCAATCGCCAAGCGCTGCTTCTGCCCGCCCGATAGGTCCTTGGCGCGGTTTTTGCGCTTATCATACAAATCTACTGCTTTAAGCGCCGTGTTGATTTTATGCGCTCGCTTTTTCCGTGGCAGCCGCGCAATTTCCAGCGGCAAACTGACATTGTCAATCACACTCTCATTGCCCTGGACGAAGAAACTTTGGAAAATAAAGCCAATTTTTTTAGCACGGAATTCATCGACATGCTTTGACTTTAGTTGCAAGATATCTTGTCCGTCAATGATAACTTGGCCTTTTTGCGGCTTATCCAAACCCGAGATAGCATGCATCAGCGTTGATTTTCCCGAACCAGATTTGCCGAGAATTGCCACGCTGGCTCCTGTCGGAATAGTCAAGCTGACATTTTTCAGCGCCATAAATTGGTTTTTCTTTTTGCCGTAAATTTTCGTCACATTCTTTAGTTCAATCATGATCTCTCTCCTATTCCGTCCTTAACGCCTCAATTGGGTCTAATTTTGTTGCTTTGCGGCTTGGCAGCCAACCAGAGATTACCGCCATCACCACCAGTCCAATCACTAGTAGCCCGATTTGCAGCGGATCAATTACTAGCAAATTAGTCCCGGCACCTAATTTTAAGAAGCTGGCAATCACCGGGTTCAGCAGCGTCACCAAGCTTGCCAGCCCAACGCCAATCAAGCCGCCTAACAGGCCAACCCACGCCGCTTCGTAGCGGAATAATTTACCAATATCGCGGCCGCTCATTCCCAACGCCTTCATCAAGCCAATTTGACTAGTTCGCTCCAGTACCGAAATGTACATAGTGTTGATAATACCGAACACGCTCGCCAGCAGCGCCAAGCCGCCGAATCCCGCCAGCGCCGCTTGCGCCGCGTTGACCATAGTAAGCAGCGTCTTGCGCACATCCTGAATTGAATAAGCGCTGTAATCTTTGCTAATTTCGTCCTTCACCGCATCGATATTTTTCTCATCATCAACCGACACCAGAGCCGTCGAATACTCGTTCGGCTGGCTTTTGTCGTGGCTAAATTCGTAGATTTCCTTAGCGTCAGCGGTCGAGATTCGCAGCGTCGGCTGATAGTACAAAATCGTATCCGATTCTTTATCGACCGCCGTGATTTTTAACGCCATCTCTTTGGCAACCTCGCCGCTCTGCTCCGCACTACGCAAACCCAACGTAATCGTCTGTCCAATCGCCGACTGCGCATCCTTGAAGCCCAGTTGCTTAACATAAGTCTCTGGGATGATAATCTCGCCCGGCTTTGGCATGAAATCATCCAGCTTGCCAGCCGCCAATTCTGCCCGCGTTTTATCGGCCTTTACTGCTACTTCCAAGGCAAATTTCTTACCATTGCCCGAACTCTGAGCATACGCCACGCCGGCAGTTGAATACGCCGGAGTAACCGTTTGTACATGCGAAATTTTTCGAAGTTTAGTAATATCAGCATCGCTCATTGAATACTTGCTACGACGCGCTACCTTTTGTTTATCCAGCTGTTCTTCGCCAGTCTCTTCCGACGTATTGTACTCTGGCAGTTCTTCTTTCTTCTCTGACTCGATTTTTTTATTGACCATAATCACTTTTTTATCGCCAGCCGCATCAACCATACTATTGGTATATAACCGACCGCCCTCGCCAGCCATCAGCGCCAAGCCAATCGTAAACGCCCCGACCGAAATCGCTAGCGCCGTCAAAATCGTCCGGCCTTTCGACTGGCGGAGATTGCGCCCCGCCCGCTTGATAATATCAATTCTTCTCATGCTATGCTCCTTGTATTTTCATTATACATAGTACTATGTTATACAAGGTACTATAAAAAGTCAAGCTTCTTTAAGAAAACAGTACTAAAGGATGTGAATAATTGCCAGACTAGACTCCGTTCTCGACGTATATTGACGATTATTCGCCAGCCACTTATCAACCGCTCGCGCGGCGCCTGGCAAAGCTTCATTGGCATAGTCATCAACGATGATAGTCGCCGTTTTCTGAAATTTGTCGCCGCACACGCGGAATGAATCGGCAATTGACTCATAAAAATCGCCGTCAAAAAACGCAAAGATGATACTTTCCGGTACGTCGTCAGGGGTGAAATCAGCAAACCAGCCCTTGTGAATAGTTGGTAGTTTTAAGCCAGCCTTTTTGAAATTCTGGATGAAGGTTTTACGTGGCGCCAAGAGTTCACCAGCCTTGAACTGCTCGCCGGCAGCGCTAGCGTCTGCTTGGGTTTTTTCTGGCAAGCCCATAAACGAATCATAAATGTGAAACTCGCCCGTGAAATCATAGGCGTCCAGCAGCCGCCGAATAAACAAACTAGTCGTGCCGACGTAACAGCCAAACTCGACGATGTTTCCCGCCGCACCGCCTTGCAGTACCTTTTCCAGCTCCCGCAGCAAGACGCCAAGTTCTTTGGCGTCAACTTGGTCGGAGATGATGGGGTATTTGGCGAGGAGTTGATCGGTGATCATTATTAAATTATATCGCAATTATTGGATTAATGTCGTTCGCTACTGTTTTTCCATACCGTATTGTCTGAAAATATTTACATACTTTTGCATAAACTCTTCTTTGCGATCCGCATTATACTGCATAATAAACCGCGGATGCTCCAACGGCACGATAGTATCAAAGAAACGATGCTTATTATTTATATTGGTCAAAAACTTAAAATTCTCACCACTGCCGATGCAAAAGCAAACGGATGTATCAATATTAAAATCAATCTGGCGCCTCAGCGAATCTACGATAAAAGGGTGTAAACATTTTTTTAGAGCTGCATTTTCATAGTAGTTACAATTTGCCCAATTACCTTTCAAATTTATCTTTTCAATACCTAGCGGACACACAAAACTCATGTAAAATTGTTTATAAAAATTCTGGCGCCCACCGTATTCTTCCATTACTTCATATAAGAAACTTGACGAGCGTTTGTTCGCTCCAAAAGCATCTATAGAAATCCCGGTGTCTTTTTGTAAATGATTAACGTCTTCAAACGGCACGCCAGTAAGTGCTGTCCCGCGGCGCGCTGGCGAGCTGCCCAAAATCATAAATCGCCGCTTATTATCATGATAGTACTGATGATAAAACCGATGCGTTATTTGTGCTATTCGCTGCCAATCGTCGTTAGTAAACGGATTGATTAGGCGATATTTTTCCGGCAAATTTATGTCAATATTTTTCAGACTGTCGTAAAATTCTAGTATTTTTTGAGCAGCGGTTTTAGATCTCATGCGGATTCTTATTGTAAATGATGTACATTAGTAAAGCGTATAGAAATTGCTTGTTTCACTGTAAAATTCAGCGAGCCTCCGACAGCCCGGTAATAGCAATGATGATGGTACTAACAGCGAGGCTTCCAACCAAAAATTCAAGCGGGACGTCGGGTTTCAGGTAAGCGAAAAACGCCGTGCCAATCCACATCACGGCGATGATTCCCGCGGCATACGGATAGCGAACTTGCATCACCCATTGTTGTAATTGCTTCATGATAATTCTCCTTTTTGTAACAACATGGCGTAGGCGGCTCTGTCACGCTCCGCAACCTTGCTCATCCAGTCCATCACTATTTCTTGCGCCAGCTCAATACTCATCGGCGACGAACGCACCGCCTCGCTGATTCCATAGATATTAGCGTGAACCTCGGCCAATTCCAGGGCGTCGTGGACAATCCGCCAATAATGTGTCCTTCGATATTCATCGCCGCACGCCAACCTCGCTGCTGCTAGATAATGATACAAACCGCGCTGCAACATGATATCAACGCTATCTAACCTGACAGCAAAACGATTACCAGCGTTAATTTCATTGAGGAATAATTGGGTTATTTGCCGATTGGCAGCAAACGTGCTGGTTGTCGATTGAAGCAGCGTGTTCGCATATTCATAAATAGTGCGTGTCAAGCTGCGATCTTTGGCGATCACATCCAGCGCTTGATACAGCGTATGATCATAAAACGCCAACATCGCCAGTGCCAATAAACCCATGTCAGCTCGATCTTCATACAGCGCTCGATACTGCACGATCATATGATAAAACGAGGCGCGATGCCGCGGTGCTGCCACCGCCAAACCAAAGTCGATCAACGCAACTTTATTGTCTCTCAGCAAATAAATATTACCTGGATGCGGATCGGCCATAATGATATCTGCTTGTAAAATTGCGATTAAAAACTCACTGCCGACCGTCACTAATTGCTGCTGCATGTCAGAGCCAAGTTGGTCTTTGACAAACTGGTAAGTATCGTTACCCGCTTGCGCCCGTTCTACCACCTCAGTTAGCGGCAGCCCTTCTATATAGTCCTGAACTAATATCCGCCGCGTTGAGTACTCAGCCAGCGTCTCTGGCACCACAACTCTGTCAGTGCGTCTAGCAAAATATTCACGAATTGCCTGGGCTGTAATTAGCTCGCGCTGATAATCAGTTTCACGCTTGGTAGTTTTGATAAACTCATCAGCAATTTCAACCAGTGGGAAAATATCGTTCTTTAGCATAAACTGCCCCGCCCAACAGCAAAAACGCAGCGCCACAAAGTCAAAATTCAGATAGCGCACCACGCTGGGGCGAAGGATCTTGATAATATACTGGTTATTTGGACGGTCAACGATGCGACAATGATAAACCTGAGCGAACGAACCCGTAGCAAACGGCTGGTCTCCATCAACGACTATTTGACTGGCTTTGCTACCCAACTCTTGCCGCAAAACCTCGGCAACGTCAATTGGCTCAACCGCCACATCATCAAAAGCATCCAGCCGATATCCAGACGCGGCATACACCTGAGCCATCAGTTCAGTCGACGCCAAATGCTGCAAAAACTTGACATACACGCCGCCTAATCTTTGACATTCGTCTGATAAAACTTTGAGCCATATTTGATCGCTGCGCCAAGCTCGCCACACCCGAAACAACGCCCGAACCACAAATAATAAGCGCACTTACCTCGCCCTCCGGAACCCAATGAAGTACAACACCAACGTCAAAACTAACACGCAAATGTATAAAAATAACGGATCAATGCTCGTATTTACCAACAGCAGCATAGCCAGCCAAATCGCCACTATACTCACGAAAACAAAAGCATATCTCACATGTTTATTTTAGCATACAGCCCAGTAGCTCTCCAGAGGTTGTTCGGCGAACCAGCTATCGATAAAATCCGATCAAAAACTGCTTTGCTTCAGCAAGTTACTGTGTTTAAGGTTTCGTATTTTACCGCGTCTCACACCTGACGGCACTGGCATGGTAAAATTAAATCATGAAGATATCTAGCCCTGCGTTCAACGAAAACGCTAAAATACCAAAAATTTACTCCAAGCTCGGCGGCAACCAACGCCCGCCACTCGAGATTGACGATGTCCCAGCAGACGCCAAAAGCCTGGCAATCATTTGCCATGATCCAGACGCGCCTGGGCGCGATGGATTCTACCATTGGACAGTTTGGAATCTGCCGAGCAAAACCACTGAAATCACTGGCGAATCGCTACCCGCGGGCGCCGTCGAAGGTGTTACCAGTTGGGGCCGTCCTGGTTGGGGCGGGCCGCAGCCGCCATTTGGCACGCACCGCTATCAATTTTACGTGTACGCGCTGGACACGACGTTAGATTTACCAGACAACACCAAGCCCAAAGAACTCATCGCCGCCCTCACGCCGCACATCATTAGCCAAGCCATGCTGACTGGAAAGTTTGGTGTGTTGGATATTTTGCGACGGGGATAAAGACAGCTCTCTGGGCTTACATCCGCGAAATATCAGCACGAAGCTGGTTAACTACTTCGGCGCGTTCAGCGATATTGCGGTCGTAAGCGTAAACTATATAACCTTCCTTATTGCTGCCGATTTTTGCAACCGTGCCATAAAACGGCGCGCAAATCTGTGAATGTCCAACCTGGTTTTCTGGATATATCTTACCGTGCACATAATATTTAGCCTTTCCTGCGCCATTGGCATAAATTATCAAACATTCATTTTCCAACGCTCGCGCCAGACAAAGCGTATCTATCATCATTTTTGAAGCCTTGATTTCAGCGTGCGCTGGCTTATTACCCCCAGTTGACCAATACGATGGAATGCAAATAATTTCCGCACCCTGCTTAATCATTGAACGGAATAACTCTGGAAAAGCTAAATCCCAACAGATTGCCAGACCAATTTTACCAATCGGCGTATCAACAACCATGGCTTCATTCCCTGGCACCAAATATCGACGTTCAGGAATCCATAAATGATTTTTCCGGTACCGAAGTTGTATCCCTCCAGACGGATCAATCAATAGCGCTGTATTGTAGTAATTGTTACCATCTTTACAGATGAACGAACCAGCAGCCAGATAAAGTTGCTTTTCACGCGCTATCTGACATAGACGCCTAACCTCGCCAGACGATTCGCTCAAGGCGTATTCTAAATTATACGGAATCGGCCCAGTCAGTACGTCTTCCGGCAAAACCACTAGGTCGACTGGCTGTTGATTGCATACCTCGCCAACAAGCTTTTCTATTTTTGCCAAATTGCGTCTAGCATCCAGCGGCGCAATTTCCATTTGCACAGCAGCAACGGTAATCATTCTTTTCATGATTACAGTATAGAATTTATATTTTTATAATCAACGCCCAACCAATCACTCAGCAAACTGACTATTATACAGCTCGGCGTAAAAGCCATTTTTCTTCAGCAGTTCATCGTGCTTGCCCTGCTCGATAATGTTGCCGTCGCGGACCACCAAGATTAGATCAGCGTCGCGAATAGTGCTCAGGCGGTGGGCGATGACAAAGCTGGTTTTACCCTGCATTAATTTATCCATAGCTTTTTGGATGAGCACTTCGGTGCGGGTGTCGACCGAGCTGGTAGCTTCGTCCAAAATCAGCATCGGCGTGCGCGCTAGCATCGCTCGGGCGATCGTCAGCAGCTGCTTTTCGCCCTGCGAAATGTTCGTTGCCTCCTCGCCCAGCACCATGCCGTAGCCGCCCGGCAGCGACCGTACAAAATGATCAACGTGCGCTTCCTTGGCGGTGGCGACCATCTCTTCTTCGCTGGCTGTTGGATTGCCATAGAGCAAATTTTGGCGAATCGTGCCGTTAAACAACCAGGTGTCCTGCAGCACCATGCCAAACATTTGCCGCACCTCGCTGCGCTTCATGTCAGCGATATTAACGCCGTCAATTTTGATCGCGCCGCTGTTAATTTCATAAAATCGCATCAGCAAATTAACCAGCGTCGTTTTGCCCGCGCCCGTCGGGCCGACGATCGCCACACGCTGACCTGGCTTGATGTGCGCCGACAAACCTTTGATGATGGTTTGGTCAGGTTTGTAGCCAAAGACGACGTTGTCAAATTCAACTTCGCCCTTGACGTGAGCCAATTTCACCAAATTTTTACCCTCCGCCTTTTCCTCTGGCTCATCCAAAAATTCAAACACGCGCTCGGCGGCAGCGGCGGTCGATTGCAACACATTGGCGATGTTGGCAACTTGCACCAGCGGCTGATTGAACTGGTCGATGTATTGAATGAAGGCTTGGATGTCACCGATTTTCAGCCGGCCGTTAATCGCCAGCCAACCGCCCAAAATCGCCATAATGACGTAGCCAATATTGCCGATGAAATTCATGATCGGATAAATCAGACCCGACAAAAATTGAGCTTTCCAGGCGCTTTCCTGCAACTGGTTGTTAATCCGTGAAAACTTAGCCAGCGACTTTTTCTGGCCGTTGAAGACACGCATCACTTGATGGCCGCCGTACATTTCTTCGATGTGGCCGTTCAATTCACCCAGCTGCGTTTGCTGGCGGAGGAACTGCTTTTGCGAGCTTTTGGCGATCAGCGTCACGGCACCGCCAGCCAGCGGCAGCACCAATAGCGCCACCAGCGACATTTGCCAGCTGATGGAAAACATCATCGCCAAAATCCCCAACACCATCACCGTTGAAGAGACGATTTGCGATAGGCTTTGATTGAGCGTCTGGCTGATGGTATCGACGTCGTTGGTAACGCGGCTGAGCACTTCGCCGTAGGTTTGCTTGTCAAAATAACTCAGCGGCAGGCGATTGATTTTCTCGGACAATTGCCGGCGCATTCTGAAGGTGACCGTCTGCGTCACTTGGGTCATCAGCCAGGTTTGGATGTAGCGGAAAATGGCGCTAAGTATATATAAACCGATCAGCAAACTGACGACCCGCCAAATGGCACCAAAGTGGAATTCTGGACGCCGGCTGAGATCCAGCTTTTTGATGGTATCAAGCTGGCTGGACGGAATTTGACTTTCAATTTCCGACTTGTTCGGGAGCCGCTTCAGAACATCAGCACCAGTCGTGCCAGCTGGCAGCGAAGCACCGTTTGGTAGCTTACTAGTGATGGTTTCGTAGGCCTTCATGCTGACATAATCTTCGACGATTTGGTTGGTGGCGCCACCCAAAATCTTCGGACTGGCAATCGCAAACGTCGTACTACCGACCGCGAAAATCGCCACCATGAGCATTTGCCAGCGAAACTCTGCCAAATATTTGGCTAACTTCTTGACCGTGCCTTTGAAATCTTTGGCTTTTTCGCCGGCGCCCATACCGCCGCCCATTGGACCGCCCATCTTCACTGGCTGGCGTTTTTTCATGCTTTGCTTGGCCATTATGCCGCTCCTTTCGCGGTCGTCGCCGACATTTTCTGCAGGTCGTCTTCTGAGAGCTGCGAGGCGGCAATTTCTTGATAGACTTGGCAATCTTTCATCAATTCCTGGTGCGTGCCTTGGCCAACAATTTTGCCCTCATCCAGCACGATGATTTTGTCAGCGTTCATGATGGTATTGATGCGCTGACCAACGATGAGTACAGTTTTATGCTTGGTTTCTTTGGCAAGCGCCAAACGCAATTTGGCGTCAGTTTTGAAATCCAGCGCCGAGAATGAATCGTCAAAAATGTAGACGTTCGGCTCGACAGCAATCGCCCGGGCAATCGACAAACGCTGCCGCTGACCGCCGGAAACATTGCTACCGCCTTGAGCGATTTCATTTTTGTAACCGTTTTTTAGCTCGCTGATGAACTCGGTGGCTTGGGCGATTTTAGCGGATTTTTCGACCAATTTTTGGCTGGCTTTGGCGTTACCGTACTTGATATTACTGGCAATCGTCCCGCTAAACAACACGCCCTTTTGCGGCACGTAGCCGATTTGATCATACAAATCTTCCAATTTCAAATTCCTGATATCCACACCATCCAGCAAGATCTGCCCCGCCGACACATCGTAAAAGCGCGGAATCAAATTGATCAACGTTGATTTGCCGGAGCCAGTGCTGCCAATGAACGCTGTGGTTTGCCCCGGCTCGGCTGTAAAATTGATATTAGAAAGCACTGGCAGATCAGCATCTGGATAGGTAAACGTCACGTCTTTGAATTCAATTTTACCCGTAGCGTCATGTGGCAATTGCTGCGGCGACTGCGGATCAATAATTGACGGTAATGTATCCAACACCTCGCCCACCCGCTTGACCGACACGGCCGCCCGCGGCACCATGATGAATACCATCGACAACAGCAGGAACGAAATAATCACCTGCATGGCGTATTCCAAAAACGCCATCATATTACCAATTTGTAGATTACCGCTGCTGATCAAATGCGCGCCGAACCAGACAATCGCCACGCTAGAAAAGTTCATCACCAGCGTCATGATTGGGTCAAGCAGCATCATCAAGCGATTAAGAAACAGTCCCATTTTATTTAGCTCGGCGTTAGCCTGCTGGAACTTTTTCTGTTCAATTTTTTCATTATGAAACGCCCGAATGACTTTCAAGCCGACCAGGTTTTCGCGCGTCACCAAATTGAGCTTATCCACCAGCATCTGCAATTTCTTGAACCGAGGCACGGCAGTGACGAACAGTACGGCAATGACCACCAGCAGCACCGACACCGCCAGCGCGATGATCCAGCTCAAATTTGGCGCGTTGTGGATGGCTTTTTGCAAGCCACCAATTGCCATGATCGGCGCCATCAATGCCAGACGCAGCAGCAGGATTGACGTCATCTGAATTTGCTGAATATCGTTGGTCGAGCGCGTAATCAGCGAGGCGGTGGAAAATTTATTGAAATCCGCCAGCGCGAAACTTTCGACTCGCTCAAACAATTCTGTCCGCAGTTTCTGCGCCATACCGGTGGCGATCCGAGCCGCCAAAAACCCGATGACGATCGAACACAGTCCGCCCGCCGCCGTCACCACAATCATCGCTAGTCCGTTGTGCCAAATTGCCGGCATATCTTGCTTGATGATGCCGTTATTGACAATTTCCGACATCTTATCAGGCAGCCACAAATTCGCCATGACCATGGCGTAGGTAAAACCGACCAAGATGATAAACATCAGCCAATAGCCGCTAAAAATTCGTAAAATATGTTTCACAGACCCCCTTACTGCCGCAATTCTAGAGATTAACCGTGTATAATCGGTAAATTCACACTGTGTAATATTCTAGGTTATAAATTGCTCTTTGTCAAGTTTGTCAAGAAAGCCCACCGCATAACGGTGGGCTCTACGCTGTCTGATATACAACGAATAGGTTTAGTACATACCCATGCCGCCGCCCATATTTGGCATAGCAGCACCTGGCGTTTCTTTCTCTGGCAGATCAACAACCAATGCGCCCATCGTCATCGCTGTACCGGCAATTGAGGCAGCATTCTGCAAGGCCTCCTTGGTAACGCGTACTGGGTCAACTACGCCTGCCGACTTTAGATCAAGCAATTCATTCGGGTGGTTGACATTGATACCTTGGCCGGCCTTGGCTTTTTTGACCTGCGGTAGCCACTCGTCAGCATTTAGACCAGAGTTGCTCAGCAAGATTCGGAATGGCTGTTCAAGTGCATGAATCAACAAATCTTCGCCTGCTAATACCGAAGCATCTTTGCTATTAGAATGCTTATAACCACAGGCTAGGTTCACTAGCGTTACACCGCCGCCTGGCACAATGCCTTCAGCTAGCGCCGCTTTGACAGCAGCCACAGCGTCATCGACACGATATTTCTTTTCTTCGATTTCAGTCTCGGTCGCACCGCCAACTTTGATTACCGCCACTTCGCCAGTCAAAGCTGCATGGCGCTTTTGCAAATTCTTCTTGGTATAGTCGCTGGTAGCATTATCAGCTTCCAGTTCGATTTGATCGACGCGAGCGCTAACCGCCGCCTTTGACCCTTCGCCCTCGACAATAGTTGTCAGATCTTTGGTGGCAATCACTTTGCGGGCCGAGCCAATTACGTCGCTACCGACATTATCAAATGTCATGCCAGTGTCTTCGGTGATAACTTTGGCGCCAACCAACGCTGCGATATCATACAGCACATCTTTGTCGCTCGGAGCTTTGATAGCCAAGGTATTGAAAGCACCTTTGAGGCGATTCAGTACTAGCAAACTTAATGCTTCGCCGTCAACATCATCAGCAATCAATACTAAATCCTTCTTGCCGCTTTGAGCAATCATCTCTAACAGCGGTACAAATTCTTGCGCTGAAGAGACTTTCTTATCAGTCACCACAATTGCTGGTTTGTCGTAAACTGCTTCCATGCGCTTAGCATCAGTCACCATGTACGGGCTGACGAAACCGCGTTGTACTGTGAAGCCTTCGACTACTTCGCTTTCAAGCTCTAAGCCGCGTCCTTCTTCGACTGTCACCACGCCGTTCGGGCCAATTTTTTCCATGACGTCAGCGATTAGTTTGCCAATCGCCTCATCGCCTGCGGAGATTGTCGCCACTTCGGCAATCCGTTTTTTGTCGCCGCGGATATCGTCGGCGAGTTTACCGAGCTCTTTGATAATCTCGCTAGCAGCACGTTCTAGCCCTTTGCGTAGTAACATCGGATTGTGGCCAGCTGCAATTAGTTTATTAGCTTCGTTTAAAATATGATAAGTTAAAACCGTCACCGTCGTAGTACCGTCACCGGCTACGTCGTTCATCTTGTTAGCAGCTTGTTTGATGAGCTCAGCGCCAACTTTGAAACCAAGCGTCTCGTCATCAGCTTCGTCGATATCAATACTTTTCGCAACCGTCACACCATCGTGCGTCACGCTCGGACCGCCGTAACTTTTGCCGATAACTACGTTGCGGCCTTTTGGCCCCATCGTTGTTTTTACAGCGTTATACAAAATTTCAGCGCCAGCTAATACGCGAGCACGCGCATCTTCATCGTAAAAAACTTTTTTTGCCATATTTTTCTCCTATTCAATTGTAGCGAGGATATCCTCGTCTTTGATAATTAAATATTCTTCCTTATCAAGCTTGATAGTCGTCGCTGCGTAGTTTTTGTAGACAACCCGTGCGCCGTCAGCCACATCTTTGACTGCCGAACCAACAGCCACTACTTTAGCAGCTTCCGATTTTTCTTGGGCTGATTCTGGCAAGAAAATGCCGCTAGCTGTTTTTTCCGGTTTCTTTTCTTTGACAGCCACGACATAATGCGCCATTGGCTTGATTGGTGAACTCATGATTATATCCTCCTTTTCTAATCTATTTTAGCACTCTTAACCGCAGAGTGCTAGACCCAAGTATAAGAAAGTTGGCGAAAAACGTCAACCGCATTATCAAAATATAAAAATAGCCCGAGCTAAAACTCGCGCTATTTTGTTGTGTCTATAGAGATTATCTAGCTCTCGATAATTGTGCCGACCTGCCCAGCCAAAGCTTGTTCGGCGCTGCCTAGGCTAGCGATAATCGCTCGGCGACCTGGCTTTTCGACGAATTTCAAGGCAGCTTGCACTTTAGGCAGCATACTGCCTGGCGCGAACTGATTTTCGTCGATATAGCGCTGCATCTCTTGGCGATTAGTGCGTCCAATCGTGCGCGCTGTCGGTTTACAATAATCAACCATCGCGCCATCAACTGCCGTTAATATCACTAGTGCTTCGGCATCAATCGCATCAGCCACCACTGCCGCTGTGAAATCCTTATCAATTACCGCCTCGACCCCCTCTAAGCCATCACTGACAGTTTCAACAACCGGCACGCCACCACCGCCACCCGTGATAACCGTCACGCCAGCATCAATCATTGCCTTAACCGTATACTCTTCGACAATCCGCTGCGGCTTCGGCGACGGTACCACGCGCCGCCAACCGCGCCCGGCGTCTTCTTTAAATGTGAAGTTACGGCCGTTAGCAGCCTGCTGGGCTTCTGCTTCGGTCTGATAAAATACGCCAATTGGCTTCGTAGGATTGCTAAAAGCCGGATCGTTAGCGTCGACCACTACTTGCGTAACAACTGTCGAAGCCACGCTTTTCATCTGCCGGCGCGAGAATTCGTCAATCAACGCTTGCTGCAACCAAAAACCGATCGCCCCCTGACTCATCGCTACACACGTATCGAGCGGGAAAGTCGGTACTTCTGGCGTGTTAATCGCTTCTTCGTGCAAAACAATATTACCAACTTGCGGCCCGTTGCCGTGAACGATTACCAGCTGATAACCAGCCAAAATCAACGGCACTAGCTGGCGTGCTGTCTCGTCGGCGACGTCTTGCTGGGCGTGAGCCGAAGCCTCGCCTTGCTTTTGCAAAGCATTGCCGCCAAGCGCAACTACAATCTTACCCGGCATGTTGTTAAAACCTCAACGACATGCAAGTTAAGCTGCCGGTAATTTTTTCAAACTCGCTAGTATTGATCAGAATCACTTCGTAACCGCAATCGCGAATCTTTTGCTCAATTTTCGGGAAGCCTTCTGGCACGATTACTTTGCCATTTATCCACAAACTATTCACTGCATAGTATTCATCGTCATCAACGACTAGCTTATTAAAGTTAGCAAAAGCTGGGTGATTTTCGTAAGCTTTAGCGACAATTAAGTTGTTATTATCCAAGTAGACCACATCGTCTTTCAAATGCAAAATTCCCGTCACCGGTACCGTTTCGGCGGTCATACCATGCTTCTCGAGAATCGCCGTGATTTGGTCGGCTGCCGCCTGGTTGGTGCGGCCGCTCAACCCGATGTAATAGTGATCGCCCACCATCATGATATCGCCTGGATCAGTTGTACCTGGCTCGACAACTTGTTCAATGTCGTCATAGTAGCGCGCCAATGCTTCGCGCAAATCTGGTAGACTAGCCTCGCCACGACGGCTTTCAGCGCCGGGACGCGACAAAATTGCTACGCCGTGCGGCGTACACAACGCATTATCCTCGATAAAAACACTGTCTGGATAGTCCTCGTTGGCCTCTAGAACTGTCACTTCCAAACCGCATTCGCGCAAAATCTCGACATAGCGATCATGCTGCTGTAATGCTAAATCATAGTCCGGCTTACCCATTTCTGGCGTTTGGCTGATACCATCAATTAAACTATGTGACGGACGGCGAACAATGGCATACTTAAACATCTTTTCTCCTTCATTTGGCAAAACGGGCGCGCTGTATTTCAGGCGCGCCCGTTTCATTTATTATCATTGACCGATTAAATCAGCGATTTTAATACCTAACGTATCGTCCAGCGCACCAGCCAGCAGCTGTTGTACTGCGTAAGCAAATAACGCAATCACGACAACCGCCAAAAGCAGTTCATATAGCGTGAAGATCTTCTTGCGATTCTTGATCTGCATCAAGACGTAGACCAACATGCCTGGTGCATACAAGAACACTGTTATAAGCAGATATTGCATACCGGCCGCATACACTAGCCATACCGCATAAACACTAGCCATCGCACCCACAAAGATATTAAAAGCGCGGTGCTTAACGGTTTTCTTCTCCTGCAACGAAACCTTCAATTGATAAAACGCCGTCAGGGCATATGGGATCAAAATAGCCGAAGTAGCAATCGAAATACCAATATTATAGGCTGAGCCTTCAGTTCCAGGGATTGTCAGCAGGAATATCTGTACCAGGATGTTAGTAACCAACAGCGACACTACTGGCGCGCCAACTTTATTTTCTTTGGCGAATATCGACGGGAAAGTCTTATTCTTAGCTGCCTGATACGGTAGTTCGGCAGCAAACATCGTCCAAGCTAGCCAACCACCCAAAACTGCGATCATCAAGCCGATATTAACCAGCCAAGCGCCCCACGGTCCAACCAAGCGTTCCAACAGCATCGACATCGCCGGACTATCTAGTGCAGCCAGATCTTTCTGAGTCGCTACACCAAAAGCCAGCACCGTCATCAGCACATAAATCGAAAGCACGCCAGCAAAACCGATCAACGTTGCCTTGATGATATCGCTACGCTTCTTGGCGTGACCTGAAAATACAACTGCACCCTCGATACCGATAAACACCCAGACGGTAACCAGCATCATATTCTTGACCTGCTCAATCACAGCGCCCATATCAAAGTTGTTGCCGGCTAAGCCCCAAAGGTCTTGGTTAAACAAGCCAACCTTGAACGACAAGAATATCGCTAGCAAAAAGATCGCAAGCGGGATTAATTTCGCCGCCGTCACCAAAGCATTAATGAAGCTTGCCGTTTTGACACCTTTAAGGATTAATAAATGAACGCTCCACAGCAGTACCGACATACCAACCACTGACGCCCAGTTTTGGCCTTTACCAAACAAGTCTGGAAAGAAATAACCAAGCGCCGAGAAAACGGCTACTGCATAAGCAATATTACCAATCCAAGCAGAAATCCAGTAACCCCACGCCGAGTTAAAGCCAACATACTTGCCAAAGCCAGCCTCAGCGTAGCTATACACGCCAGCATTAAGTTTCGGCTTTTTGATAGTCAGGTTGCGGAAACTGAGAATCAGGAATATCATTCCAACGCCCGTAATCAGCCACGCAATAATCGTCGCCAGCGGACCAGCCGCCTCAGCCGTACCTTGAACAAGGTTAAAGATACCTGCGCCGATCATACTGCCGACCACCAGGCCAGTCAGCGACCAGAGTCCTAACCCGTCCTTTTTTCTTGCTAATTGTTTGATTGCCATTTTGTTCGAGCCTCCTTCAACTCGGATTTATAGCGTCAATGCCATCACAGCCTTGATAGTGTGCATGCGGTTTTCAGCCTCGTCAAAGACAACGCTGTGCTCGCCGCTAAAGACCTCATCAGTGACCTCCATCGAGTCAAGACCGAATTGATCGTGAATCTTCTGGCCAGTCTCGGTATTAAGGTCATGGAATGATGGCAAACAATGCAAGAATTTGACGTTCGGGTTATGCGTCTCGGCTAGCATTTGCGCGTTGACCTGGTACGGCTTGAGAAGGGCAATTCGTTCAGCGAACTTATCTTCCTCGCCCATTGATACCCAGACATCAGTGTAAATAGCGTCAGCCCCTTCTAGCGCTTCGGCACGGTTATCAGTGATGGTAATCTTCGCGCCAGTTTCCATAGCAATTGAACGTGCTAGGCTAACTAGATCGCCCGACGGATGCAGCTGTCGCGGCGCCAAAATGCGGAAGTCAACACCCATTTTAGCCGCACCAATCAGCAAGCTATTTGCCATATTATTGCGTCCGTCGCCAACGAAGACCAGCTTAGCGCCGTTGAGCTTGCCGACATGCTCCTCAATAGTCATGAAGTCTGCCAGAATCTGTGTCGGATGGAAAGTATCCGTCAAACCATTCCAGACTGGTACGCCAGCATATTTCGCTAATGCCTCGACGTTAGAATGCTTAAAGCCGCGGAATTCAATACCGTCAAACATGCGGCCCAGTACCTTAGCGGTATCTTCAACTGACTCTTTTTTACCTAGCTGAATATCGTCTTTACCGAGAAATTCTGGCGCCACACCCAAATCATTGGCAGCTACCGTAAAGGCGCAGCGAGTTCGCGTCGATGTCTTTTCAAAGAGCAAAGCCACTTGTTTACCCTCGTGAATGCGGTGTGCTTTGCCCGCTTTCTTTTGTTGCTTGAGGTCGTGTGCTGTATCAAGCATCAGCCGAATATCGCTTGGCGAGAAGTCTTTCAAAGTCAAGAAAGAGCGACCCTTCAGACTGGTTGGCAGCTTAGCTACCGTTGCAGTAGTCGAATCTGTAGTTACTGGCACCACTTTGCGGACGTGCTCCTCTTGAATCATTGGTACCGCCAAGGTGGCTGCCAGCGAACGCTCCGCCGAAGTAACTCTATCAGTAACCTGCTCATTGTCCAGATCTTCGCGCACCAGCGGCATACTCATACAGCGCGGGCCGCCGCGGCCACGACCGAGTTCTGAACCGCTAACCTCGATAACTTCGACGCCGGCCTCGCGCAATTTAGCATTGGTGACATAGTTACGATCGTAAGTCACCACCACGCCCGGCGCAATCGCCAAAGTATTCGAACCGTCATTCCACTGCTCGCGAGCTGCCGCAATCTCATCGCCGCCGCCACACTCAATTAGGTTAATCTTTGGTAAGTGCAATGCTTCGCACAACGCTTTTTCAAGGTCATGCTGCTTGGTAATCCGCGGATAAGCTTGCCCCTCAACCTTTTCGAGAATAAACAGATTCATCTTGCCTTCAAAGTCGCGAATCTCCGGGTGGATCGTGAACTTGTCGTAATCGATCATTGTGAAGACTGTATCTAGGTGCATGAATGCGTGGCT
The DNA here is from genome assembly GCA_937959535.1 of uncultured Candidatus Saccharibacteria bacterium. Lineage (GTDB taxonomy): Bacteria > Patescibacteriota > Saccharimonadia > Saccharimonadales > Saccharimonadaceae > Saccharimonas. The sequence continues at coordinate 31,017 of CALGPW010000008.1, read as the reverse complement.
CTTCGGGATCTCGAGAGCAATAATTTTCTTGAAGTTAGAATTAGCGAACAACTCAGTTGCCATTTTCTCGATTGCCTCGGCGGTAGTGCGCTCGCTGATACCGATGGCCATGGCTTCGCTGTTCAACACCAGCTCGTCGCCGCCCTCCATCGAGAACTTCTCGTCGCGATTATACCAAACTGGAATATCGTGGCCAGCAAATCGCGGATGATGGTCGATGATATAGCGCATGAACAGCGACTCGCGGCGGCGAGCTGGCCAGTGCATCTTGTTGATCGTCAAGCCGTTGCCAATAGTCGCGGCTGGATCGCGTGTAAAGTACAAATTCGGCATTGGATCTAGGTAAAATGGATAATGGTCTTGCTCAACCATATCGTGCAGCTGCTGGTGATGCTCTGGCGGCAGCGAAATCTCGTCCTTGCGCACGCCAGCCATAATTTTGCGCACCATCTTGTTGGTCGGCATCGATAATAGGTAATCGCGCAAACTTTGCGTGACTCGCCGCGAATCTTGTTTGGAAGCTGCTAGCATTTCGTCGACAAATTCTGCTTTCAGATTATCACTGTTTAATGCCTCTGTTATCAGTTCGTCCAGATATAGCACCTCGACACCGCGGTCACGCAATACGTTGGCAAATTCATCATGCTCTTCTTGTGCCACTTTCAGGTGCGGAATATCATCGAACAATAAGTCCTTGAGATAATCAGGAGTAAGATTCTCGAGCTCCTCGCCCGGCCGATGCAGCAGTACGGTCTTGAGTACGCCGATTTCAGAATTGATTTGCAATGGTTTTTGATTCACGCCCACCTCCGCTATGATCTAAATGATTCATTGTTTATTTACTTATATAGTTTTCATTATATAGATTTATGCTGCTTATGCAAGCCTTTTATCGACCGAATCAAGTGGTTGGTGCCGTCCAATATTGCTGAATGATAGATTGTACCTGCGTCGGCTGATTTAGATGACTATTTTTATGCAATATTAGATACTGCAGCAAATACTGGTAAAATAGTACTCAGTACAACGATATATGGTAGTAACAATCTACGCGTTTCATCCTTAATGTTTTTGTTCTGACCGCTATTTCTTAAATTTTTTATGTTCAACAGACGATAATTTTGGCTTTGTAATATAGATTATTTTAATATATTATCGCTATTTTTGCTATTTATCAGCATCAAAGAACTGGCGCGCTCGCTCAGTCTTCGGGTGGTCCATTACTTGTTTGGGCGGACCGTCTTCGATGATATTACCTTTGTCAAGAAAAATCATCCGAGTACCGACCTCACGGGCAAAACTCATTTCATGCGTGACAATCACCATGGTCATGCCCTGCTTAGCCAAATCGCGCATCACGTCGAGCACCTCGCCGATCATTTCTGGGTCAAGCGCGCTAGTCGGCTCATCAAACAGCATAACTTCTGGCTCCATGGCGAGAGCCCGAGCGATAGCCACTCGCTGCCGCTGGCCGCCCGACAAATGCTGCGGATATTCGTTGGCTTTGTTAGCTAGCCCAACCTGCTCAAGCAGCTCTTTGGCTCGCCGATTCGCTTTACGATCCGATACTTTGCGTAGTTTCTTAGGCGCTAATTTGATATTATCTAGCACTGTCATATTAGGGAATAAATTAAATTGCTGAAACACCATACCGATACGCTGGCGGATTTTATTAATATTAACGTGCGGTTGAGTGATGTCAACGTCATCAACAAAAACCGATCCGTAAGTGGGTTTTTCAAGTAAATTCAAACATCGCAGCAGCGTCGATTTACCTGAGCCGCTCGACCCGACAATCACTAGTACTTCACCGTCCTCGATCGTCAAGTCAATCCCGCGCAGCACGTGGTTGGATCCAAAATATTTGCGCAGGTTACGCGTCCTGATCATCAGCTTGCACTCCCTTCTCGAAACGCCGCATCACTTTCGTAAAGATAACCGTCAACGCTAGATACATCACCGCCGCCGCAAACAACGACTGGAATGCTGTCGCTGTCAACGAGCGAATATCGTCAGCGCCGCGCATAATATCGCCCAAGCCAATCCAGCCGACCACCGACGTTTCCTTAAGCATAGCAATACACTCGCTAATCAACGCTGGCAGCGAATTTTTCATCGCTTGCGGCAAAATCACGTAGCGCATCGCCTGCGGATAGCTCAAACCTAGCGAACGCGCTGCTTCTAGCTGTCCATTATCAATACTCTCTATGCCGCCGCGAATGATCTCCGCCACATAAGCGCCGCTATTGATACCAAAGGCGATTGCCGCCACGAAAATTTTCGGCATGAAACGGTACGATCCAAACACTACATAATACATAATAAGCAGCTGAACCAACAGTGGTGTACCGCGAATGATTTCAACATACAAACGTCCAAGACCAGCCACCGGATTCCACCTGGCCAAACGTTTCAGCCGCGGAAAGCGCCCTAGCCAACTAAACGGACGGATTTTTGATACCCGCATCAACGCGATAATTATGCCGATAATTACACCTAATGCCACCGATAATACTGTCAAAACCAATGTTACTTCTAGTCCGTGCCATAGATAAACCCAGCGCCCGTCACCAAAAATCACTTCGCCAAAATTCATGGTGCCTGCTCCTTCGCCGTGCCAAAGTATTTCTGCAACAGCGCTTGGTAACGCCCGTCGGCTTTCATATTGGCAATCGTTTTGTTGGCATGCTCGGCCAGTTCGGTATTGCCCTTTTTGAAAGCGATCGCGTAGCTTTCACTACTCAGCGGCGTGTTGATAATTTTGAGCGAAGGAAACCCAGAGACATACTGCTTAGCCGGCGCATCGTCAATCACCGCTGCGTCAACTTTGCCAGCCGCTAATTCTTGCAAAGCATTCGGCGCTGCCGGGAATTGCACGACTTGCGCTCCCTTAATTTTAGAAGCTGCCTGGTCGCCTGTCGTACCGAGCTGCACAGCAATTTTTTTGTGTTCTAATTGATATTTATTGGCTATCTTGCTGTTTTTGGGTACAATTATTCGCTGCGATGCCTGGTAGTACGGATCCGAAAACAGCGCGTTCTTCTCTCGCTCCGAAGTCACCGACATACCGGACACCGCCATATCGATTTGCCCGCTCTCAAGCGCCGGCAACAAGCCATCAAACGACATATCCTCGATTTTTAGCTCTTTGCCCATGTCTTTGGCGATAGCTTGCGCCAATTCGACATCAAAGCCAACCACCTGGCCGCCATCTTTATACTCAAAAGGTTTAAATGTCGCGTTTGTACCCATGACCAGCACGTTGGTGTCGTTGGAGATGCTACTGTCGCGCTGCAGTATATCATACAGCATCCAGCTAATCATCGCTAAAAAGGCCGCTACAAACAGGCAAGTCGCCATTTTTCGCAGTGCTTTTGCCCTTTTCATAACTTATAGTATACGCGCATCAAACTAAAAGCGTAAGAGTTTTATCGAATTTTATAAGAAAAAGCGTCCCAGCCATCAACTGGAACGCTTTTCGATAGATTATCCTCGGGCCGAAGCACACTACTCGGTTTGATTCGCCTCCGCCCGCGTTAACTTGTCAACCATCGGCAAAATCAAGTAGATACCGATGATGGCCGTCAGTAGCCCAAGACCAACGATGGCAAAGTAGGTTGGTGTTAACACCGGCTTCAGCGTCGTCGAGAACATTTTCGTAAATACCGCCCCCGTCCAAACACCAATACTGCACGATAGAAGAGAAGTAATCAGCAGTGGCGCCACCGACTCAACCATCACCAAGCGTTTCAGTTGAATGAGACGCATACCGCCCAGCCGCAAAGTGTATAGCGAGCGACGACGCTCCATCAGCCCGCCAATCGTCGAGACAATCAAGCTCGCCACCGCCACAAACAATGTCACGCCGATGCCGACATAAGCCAAATCAGCCAGCTCGCGAATTGACGGATTGATATGCGGCTGCTTAGCCCATCTTCCGCTAACCACGAAGTTAAAATCGTACTTATTGGCATTGGTCGCTACCAATGTTCGCAATTTATCAATGTCGTTTTCGTGCTTGACCGTTACCAAATATTCTTTGCCGCCGTCAGTAGCGATTTGTTTATCAACCAGCTTAACGTTTTTAACAACCGGCTCTTCAAAGTTCAGCAGCGCGAATTGATCTGGACTAGCATCACTCGGACAAACATGCTCAGTATAGTTCGCCAAATCGCGGCAGCGAATAGCATCGCCTTTTTCTTGTGGATAAATCACTGCCACCGAGCTAATATACGGCTGTTGAGCTAGCTTTTGCACCATGTCATCAGGCAGCGAATGGCTAGATATCATTGCTGTTCCAGTCTTCAGCTGCGAATAGCCATTATCCTTAACTGTTTGAGCGTTCAAGCCCTCAATACCGCTGGTCGCCGTCAAGTAAAAACTGCCAGCAAACAGCGCCAACACCACGCCGCTAACACTGCGAAAAACTGTTTGCGAGTGCACCGCCGTACGCTTGCCAGCAATCAGCGCCGAAGCATTATTCGACCAGCGCGCCAACAACAGCGCAATCTTATTAGTCAGCCAGCTACCTGCCAAAATCAGCCCGAACATAATCAGCAGCAGCGCCGACGTCATTAGTATTAACGGCAAAACTGACTCCTTATTATCATTCAACCAGTCCATGCCTGGTTTGGAAGACATCCAGGCGAAAATCGCGATACCAATCGCTGGCACGAACACTCGCCACACCCGCAATTTTTTAACTTTTTCAGCCGACCGCGACACGCCCAGCGGCGAAATTTGCGCCCGCCGCATTCGCCGCCAATTGACAAACATCGTCAGTCCCAGCGTCAGAACGATAATTAATGTGTATTGCGTGATGCTCAGTTTCAAGTCGCTTGGCCACATACCTTCGCCGTTCATTTTGAAATTAAGCAGCGGCGCTTGCCATAGCCAAAATATCGTCAAGCCAATCAGCACACCAGCCGCCGACGCCAAAAACGATTCCAGCATCAGCACGCGTGCTACCTGTTTTTTAGTAGCGCCAATCAGCCGCAGCGCCGCGTAGCGTTTTTCGCGCTGGGCAGCACCTAATTGCGTCGCTACCGACACGAAAATTACCACTGGGAATAGCAAGATTGTTGCGCCGACACCCAGAATCATCACGGAAAAAGGATCAAAGGATACCGTCTTTTTACCTTCTTTGTCCGTCTTGTAAATATCCGCAAACGCTGATGGCTGCTGGCGTGATTTTGCCAAAGTATCAGCTTGCGCCACCTCCTGGCTATCAATGCCGCGCACCATCATCAGCGTATCTGGCGTCTCGACATACTCGTCAGGAATTAGGCCCAAATACTTAGTGTTCTTGCCAAACCGCGCCAAAATATTATCCTCAGGATAATCAGCAACTAACTCTGCTAGCGCTCTAGACAGATAATATTCGCCCGGACGCGGCGTTTTCATCTTGGCAAACTGCGGCGACTTGTCCGTGCCATACATAGAGTAAACACTGATCGATTGATCGCGCCACTTCGATGTGTTGCCTGGCTGCCATGCCATAACCTTCAATGGATCGACATCTTTGATTGGTTTTTGTGAATCCGTATTATTACTTGCATCAGCGGCGATACTGCCAATGACTACGCGGTTTGAGCGGCCCAACAGTCCGTTAGTGCCAGCCACGAAATAACACACCAGCATAATCCCTAGCGCTACTGCTGCCGCTGTCAGACCCAAGCGCACTACCGACTGGCGGCCAGATTTTTTGAGTAACATCCAGCTAACACTCATTTGGTAGTCCTCGCGCCAGTTTTGTTAAGATTTGGCTGGGTATTCTGCGCCATATTCACCGCTGCATCCGCGCCGGAAATTTGCCCATCGCGCACGATAATTTCCCGGTCGGCATAGGCGGCAATTGTCGGCTCATGCGTCACCATGATGACTGTCGTACCGTGCTCTTTAGCAGTTTTGATAAATAGCTCCATCACTCTTTCAGAATTAAGACTATCTAGCGAACCAGTCGGCTCATCAGCAAACAAAATCTTCGGTTCAGCCACCATCGCCCGGGCGATTGCCACCCGCTGCATCTGCCCGCCGGAAAGCTCGCCCATCATACTGCTGGCTTTATTACCCATATCCACCTTGTTGAGCCAACTTTTCGCCTTTTGGTAAGCTTCTTTGCGCTTAACGTTATTAAGCAATAGCGGCAGCGCCACATTATCCAGTGCTGTCAACTCTGGCACTAATTGCCCGAATTGAAAGACAAAGCCAAAACTCTTCCGCCGCAACATACTGCGCTTATCATCGCTCAGTTTATCTATCCTCTGCCCGTCAAAATCGACTTCGCCGCTATCAACGCTGGTAATCGCCGCCAAACTATGCAGCAGCGTCGACTTACCAGAACCGCTCGGCCCCATAATCGCCAGCACCTCACCCGCCTCGACGTCCAAGCTGACGCCGCGCAAAGCGTGCGTTTGCCCGAACGACTTCTTAATATTTTTAGCGCTAATTATCGGTTTGCTCATTTTATTTCCTCCTTGTGGTTGCTATCAGTTTGCTTAGATGACATAATCTCCTCCTTTAATTTAGTTAGCCGCGAGATTGTTAATTCAATCCAGCGCAAATCCGCCTCCAAATGATACAAAGCGTGGTCGATCAGCAGCGTGTCGGACAAATTACTATCGCGCCGCTGGGCGGTCAGTTCGCGCATCCGCTGAATGTGCGCTCGGCGCTGGTTATCCAGATACGGCGCCGCATCGCCGTCTTTCAAAATCGCCAATACCGCCTTGATATACATCGTCGCTTGCAGCTGTGGCGACGGTGCCTCTGGTGATTCCAGCCACGCTTGCAAATCCTGCTTGCCCTCATCGGTAATTTCATACCGGACCCTGTCCGGCCCACCCGATTCGCTAGTATCGGCAATCTCTTTGACCTTGTTATCGCGTTTGAGCCGCGCCAGAGTTGAGTATATCTGACCAGTTAAAATTGGTTTATCCTTACCAAAATAGCCATCATATTTTTTCTTCAACTCATAGCCATAATTTGACTCTTCCGCCAAAAATCCTAACAGTGTATATTGAACGCTCATACTTTTACTATACACCCAGTGTTTAGTTATTGCAAGAGTTTTATACACTCAGTGTATAGTTTATTTTATACTTTTACCGCAGGATTTAAAGCCGACTCAATCCAATTCTCCAAATTTTAGCGTATAATAAGAATCATATGGAGCGTATCCGACAGCAAAAAGAAACTGTCAAAACTGCCGCTGCTGGTATCAGCGCGCTATTGAAATTGCCGCGCTACAGCGTACTGGCGGCGGGGTTTTCTTTGTTATTCGCCATTGTTATTTTTTTTGCAATTAACGGCAATTTTTATGGTCCGCTGTTTTTATCGCGGTTACCAATTTTCGATAAATTCGCTATTGCTGGTAATATGCTTGCCGAACTATTCAAACAAGGTTTCGCCACGCCAAACGGCGCGCTGCTGCTGATCGTTTCTATCTTACAGGGACTATCACTTTCAGTTGTAATATTTACAGCACGACGCAACAAACGCAACGAACAAGATGTAGCACGGCAGCTCAGTGTCAGCGGTATTGCCTCGATCGCTGCTGCTATCGGCCTCGGCTGCGTGCCGTGCGGCACCTCGTTAATCTTGCCGATCGTTACTCTGTTTTTCTCGGGCGCAGCGGCTGCTACCGCCGCCAATGTCGCTGGTACTATCGTACTAATCTTAGCACTTATACTTAGCCTAGCATCGCTTTACAAGTCTGGACAAATCGCATTCGTTTATGCACAATTAGCCAAACAGGAGGAAAAATCATGAGTCATCAACAAGAACGCGGCATTGCCCCAATTTGGATTGTTTTGTCAATCATCGTCGTTGGCATCGTCGCTTTATTTATCTACGGCATTGTCAACCGGCCGCCGAACCAACACATCGGCAACGGTAAACCATGGAACGAACATATGTCGCAAGGCTCGGCAGATGCGAAAAACGTGTTTATCGATTACACCGATTATTTCTGCTCGTTCTGCGCCCAAGTCGAAGCCGCTACCAGCAACGATTCTTTCAAAAACGACTATATCAAATCCGGCAAATTGCGCTACGAACACCGAATCGTCACTTTGTTAAAGGATAAAGTACCAAACACCGAGCAAGGCGCTAAAGCCGCGTTCTGCGCCGCCGACCAAGATAAATATTGGCAATACACCCACGACATCGTACCGCGTATCAAAACAGACTACTTCGACAAAGGCATCGGCGTCAAAAATGTCGCTGTACCGAAAGAAATCCCGCTGCTGCCGCTCAGCTACTTCGAAACATCTGCCAAGAACGCTGGCCTGGACACCGCCAAGTTCGCCGACTGCATGAAAGGCAACTCCCACCAGCAAGAAATTAACGACAACACGCAAAAAGCCCTGTCGCTTGGCGTGAACGGCTTGCCCTACATGGTAATTAACGACTACCAAACCAGCGGCTTCGCCGGCGGCGAAAATGGGCTAAAGGCGATCTTGAAGGCTGGCGACGTTAATTAATGCTAAAATTTCTCAATTCATTTTCAGCGCCGCTGATCGGATCTTTAAGTTTCTGGCCTTTCTTATGCATCCTCTTGACCATACCATTCATCATTTCACGGCTGATCATGCGCCGGCGCGTAACGTGGTCGTATGTATTCTTTTCCTACGGCTCAATTCTCTATTTCACAGGGCTAATCTTTTTTACGCTATCGCCAGTACCAAAAGACCCGATTGCCTTTTGCCAAACATATCACATCCAGCCGCAACTTATCCCCTTCAACTGGGTTAACGACGTCGTTCAACCTAACAAGGATACCCTATATATCACATTGCAATTAGTTATGAATATCGTTTTCTTTGTGCCGCTGGGCATTTTTATGAAAGCATATTTTCACAAGCATTGGAAATTTGCGCTGCTAAGCGGTTTTCTTTTATCAATGCTAATAGAAGTGACGCAGCTAACTGGCGTGTTCGGTTTATATCCTTGTAGCTATCGGCTATTTGATGTTAATGATTTAATAATCAATACCTTTGGCTGCTTGCTCGGTTTTATGTTGACATGGCTAATCGGCTATAAAGTTCCCAGCGTCAAACTCAGCGACGAAAACTACGCCGCGCCCAATCGCCGCAATAAATTCTTAGCTAGCTGCATCAATATATCCCTTATTATCTTCGCCTCAGTGGTTACGCGGTCGCTAGTTTATCCGTTTTTCATAGACACCATACAACCTGGTAGATTCTATCTTTCAGAGCTAGGGGTCTGGATTATTATTCAGTTGTTTATCATACCAAGGATCGCTAAAGGCTGGACGATTGGAAGTTATCTGGTCGGCATCAAACCGAAACGCCAGCGCAAAAGCGATAAACAACAGCCAAAAGACGATGCTAATCCAGAAAATTAGCCTTTCAGCTGCCGCATAAACCCGCGCAGCTGCGACGATGTCCGTTCAATCCTTTCGCTCGTCCAGTATTTATCCGGCGTGATGTTATCGTCGCCAGTCGATTCCTCTTTGTAGCGGCCGATAATCTTGCCGTTCTTGACAATCGATACGTCTGGCACAAATATCCGCGGCTTGCCGTCATCGTCTTTGTCCAAATACGGTTCTAGTTTCTTGACTAATTTTTGGTAAACTTCGTTGTTGCTAGCGCGAGCGTCGCGAATATTCAAATAATATACTTTATCAACGCCTTCAGCCCGAGCTGCCCGGTCAACGTGTTCGCTCAAATGCTGGCACCACGGACATTGCGGAAAACCCAAGAAAACCACGCCACTGCCGCTATCAAAAATCCGCATAACCTCGCTGTCGCTGGCATAAACAAAACGATTATCGGCAGCAACCCGCGGGTATTCCGATTTGAACTTGGCGGCGTCGGACACGATAGCAGACGGAGTTTTCGGTTGCTCGGCAGAATGCTGGCGGCTATACCACAGCCCGGCCGCAGCTCCGCACAAGATAATTATCACGGAAACAACCGCAATGGTTTTTTTATTCATGCCAACCCTCTTTTTCATAACGTCGTATCCTTCTTATAATTCTTCTTAGCTTCCAGCCAGCGGCGATTTTGCTCGGCTTTATCTTCAATCTCAAAAATCTCGACTGGGTATTTTTCAGCTTGCTTGGCAATTTTTGCAGCAACCGCTTCGGGGATATTGATATCAAAGCGCGCGGCAAATTGGATAGCATAAATAATTATATCGGCCAGTTCACTCGCCATGTCGTCTTTGGTGCCTATATGCTTATCACTCCACTGGAAATATTCTAATAATTCATTAGCTTCCAGCGATAACGATATCGCCAAACCGCGCGAATCATTCGTCTTATCCCACTTCCGCGCGCGAATATGACTCATCACTAACTCTTGCGCTTCTTCAAATGTCATAATTCCCCCTTCTGACATAGCTTTCATACTATAGCTAGTTTCATTATACTACAGCACTCTTAACTACAGAGATGGACGTATTTAACAATAGATAATTAATTTATCTTTCGAATTAAACGCCGTAAAAACATATAATGCCACATTTTTGCCTAAAATTCATTGACATTTTATTCTATTAGTGATATATATATATTAGCTTTTGCTCAAAGTTTCGGATAAAGGGCGGAAGTCGCCCTTTAGCTTTGAGCAAGCTCACCCCAGAAAGGGGAGGACAATGTACAGAGAGTCTTCTAGAATTGCAGCGACCGCAATTGCGGTCGCTGTCTGGACGATCAACACGACCGCCTCGGCGGTCGCGATCGTTCTTCTCGTTGCGGTCCTCCGCAGCGCGGGTGCCGAATGGGTGCCCGGGATCGGCTTCTGGCAGGCTGTCGTCCTGAGGATGCTTTTCAAGGCTCTTTCGGGCGATATGTTGAAGGTTTCGCCCAGGGACTGAGGGCTCCGCCCGCCGAAAATAGCTCGCCGAATGCGTTCAATCTGATTGAGACAATTATTTGTTTCTCGGATTGAAAGATCCGCATTCAGCTTGAGCTCGTTCGGCGGGCTATTTTCATTGATATTATATTATTCCCACCTAAACAGCTTAATCGCCGCGATATAAACGACGACAATCCACGCAGCAACAGCGCCGATTTGCGGCAGAACTTCGATGAAACTAGCGTGCTCGGTCATAATCAGGCGGAAACCATCGGTAATTGGCGTCATTGGGATGAACTGAGCGGCACCGCGTAACCATTCTGGGAACATGTACAGCGGGAAGAACGCACCAGACAAGAACATCATCGGAAAGGAAATCAGGTTGGTTAACGGCGCAGATTGATTTTCATTCTTTGCCCAGCCACCAATCAATAGACCTAGGCCCACCATCATAAAGGCCGCCAGCACCGCCATAAGGACAAATATCCCCCAATCGCCGCGCATATTAAACTGGAACAACAGCATACCGACAACAATCATCATCGTCAAACTGAGCAGCGAAATAATCGTGTAGTGAATTGCCATAGCAATAATCAGCTGGCCCGAGGTAAACGGCGCCGCACGCAATCGGCGGTAGGAGCCGCGCTGCTTTTCGGCTGGCATTTGGTTAGCCAGACCAAAGACGCCCATGCTCATCAAGCTGAAAGCCAGTAGTCCGGTGAATGTATAATCAAAAGCCTTCAACTGCTCGTCGCCGACAGCTTTGCCCGCAGCCTTGAGCGGTGCTTCTGGCTGGCCCAAATGCTTATTTAGTTCATTGGCAATCTGGTTCATCACCGCCGTTAGAGCACTACCAGTTTGCTCGGAACCTTTGGCGTACAGCACGTTAATTGTGCCAGTCGGGCGAGCATCTCTGCCCTCACCTTTCACTTCGCCAAAGTCGCTCGGTAGTTCAATGATACCGTTTAGCTCCGAACGCTTCAACTTCTCGCGAGCCTCGTCCATATCCTTGACGTCTTTAATTTTAAGAATCGAGTCTTTAGCATTGTCTTTGGCGCCCTTGACGAAACTTTTAGCAAATTCCGTCTGCGAATTATTGATAATCGCGATGTCAAAGCTGGTTGATTGATTATTAAAAATCGAGCCGAACACCAACAGAAAGATGAGCGGAAACAAGAAGGTAAAGAACAGCGACATTTTATCGCGGACGAAACGTTTTTGCTGGGCGCGTACTTGCCCGAATACACCAGTCCAATATTTTTTCATACTAATCCCGAATCGCCTTTCCTGTTAAATCAATAAATACGTCTTCCAAATTAGCCTGCTCGACAACTTGCTTTTTCTTGAAACCGCGCGCCAGTAGTTGCTGGATCAGATTATGTGGCGTATCAATGGTGATAATCTTGCCATTATCCATAATCGCCAAGCGGTCGCACAGCAGCTCGGCCTCGTCCATGTAGTGCGTGGTCAGCACGATAGTAATACCTTCATCGCGAATCTCTTTGATCAAATCCCAGAGATTGCGGCGCGCCTGCGGATCAAGGCCAGTGGTTGGCTCGTCGAGGAATAATACCGTCGGATTATTAACCAGCGTCGAAGCAATGGCGAAGCGCTGCTTTTGCCCGCCCGAGAGCTGCTCGACATAGCTTTTGGCTTTGTCGGTCAATTGCACCTTGGCCAGCAGCGCGTCGGCGTCGACCGTTTGTCCGTACAGGCTGGCAAACATTTTCAGTTGTTCACGCAAGGTTAGCTTATCGTAAAACATTGTCGACTGCAGCTGAATGCCGATAATATTCTTGATATGTCTCGGCGCGCTGGCAACATCAACGCCGTCGATAGTCGCCGTACCACCATCAATCGGCCGAAGCGCCTCCAGCATCTCCAGCGTCGTCGTCTTACCAGCGCCATTCGGCCCGAGGATGCCGAAAATTTCGCCTTTCTTAACCTCAAACGACACACTGTCGACGACATTCTTATCCCCATACGTCTTGACGAGTTGGTCAACTGTTATGATTGGTTCGGGTTGAGCCATATAAATTCCTTTCTACTCCCTAACAGAGAAACATCGCGCACGATGATCGCCCGCTTTTGGGATTATTATAGCACAAAAAGCCCTATTTCATCGGTGCAGTTTTGAATAGAGTCCACGCTGCTAGCATAGAGTAATTAACAATCTGACCGTTAGAAATCATCTGCTCAAGTTTGTTAATTTCTAACCAACTACTGGAAATAAACTCTGTTTCATCTGGCTGGTGCGAATAATTATCTCGAAAAGCGCCGCGCGCACAGACAACGTACAGCTTGGCATTGGTACGGCGATTGTCGGCATAAAACCAGCCAATTTGCTGAAAATCTTCCGCCGAAATATTAGATTCCTCCGCCAATTCGCGCTGGGCAGCTTGCTCGGGAGTCTCGCCTTCTTCAATTTTACCGCCAGGAAATTGATACAATATATCATCAACCGGATACGAATATTCCCGCCGAATAAGCACCTTGTCACCGTTTTGGCAAATGATAATCACACCGCCTTTACCCTGGTATACTTGCCGCAAATATAACGACCTTTTACCATCTGGCAATTCTACCTCGTCTTCCGCCAATATCATCCGCGGATGCGTAAAAATTATTTGCGACGACAAGCGGCGCCACTTCTGTGGTTTGCTGTGTCTATTCATCTTTATGAAACTCTGTTAAATGATTTGGCTTGATATTTGAAAGGTATGTTTCACACCTTATCCATTACTTAAACATAACATTTGCCTCAATTACATTTTAACAGTCAAACAACTTTCGCGATATAATTATTACATGAAGCACCAGCAGGCGGCGGCACCCAAATTTTTCTCAAAGAAACGCTGTATTATCTTAAGCGTAATTACACTGTTGCTTATTACATCGGGCGCAGTCATTGCTCAGCCGAAAATTGCCGATAAGCTGTCGTCGCTCATTAATTCCATGCGTCTCGATAGGTCGCCTGGCGAAGCGGTTTTTCCAGATATTGATACGGCAAATTTAAGCCCAACTCGCCAAAAAATTATCAGCTTAGCAAAGACTGAATTTAAGGCGCAATCTGCTGGCGTCAAGTTCAGCCAAGGCGCCGAGGAGGCGTGGTGCGCTAACTTTGTGAGCTGGATCATGTATCAAGCGGGCGCGCCGCTGAAAAATCCGCATACTGGCGGCTGGCGCATCCCGGGGACGTTTACCTTGCGCGAATACTACGAGGCAACCGGACGATTCAAGTCTGCTAATTCCGGCTACCAACCGCTTCCTGGCGACGCGGCAATTTACCGCAATTCGCCAGTGTTTGGCGACCACGCTAACATAGTCTTGAAAAATGACAACGGCGTGCTAACCACTGTCGGCGGCAATGAGACAAACCGCATTCGCGTGTTCGTTAATCGCGACAAGCAATACGACGGGCTGCTGGGATACGGCGTACCAAATTAGGCTATAACCTCTCTAAGCCAACATTTGCCTTTAGACAAGATATTTATCGTTTCCGCAAGAAAAATCCACCCAACGCACAAGCCGCCACGATGCTAACCACAGTAATTTTCCAAAACATCAGCGGGTCTTCGACGCCGGGTACCGGCACGTTCATGCCGAACAGCCCGGCAATCATCGTTGGGATAGTCAGCGCCACGGTGATCACCGTCAGCAAGCGAATTGTCTCGTTCAGGCGGGTGTCCATCACCGCCCGGTAGCTGTCGCGGACGTTAGTAATAGTGCGTAGCAAACTCTTACAGCGGGCAATTACCTGCTCCAAATCAATCGACAAATCCTCGACATCCTCTTTATCGTCAGCCCGCAGCCGCAAGCCGCTAGTCGCCAGCAACTTCTCGACCGCCCAGTTCATTGGGATCAGCGCGTCCAGGTAATCATTCAATTTGCGCTCGTATTCCGCCAGCGTAGCAATATCTTTAACCCGCAGCGTGTGAATATTATCGGTCGCTGCCCGCATCTGGCGGTTAATCGCCGCCACTCGCCGCTGGTACTGCCTGGATATCGCGTCAATCATGTCAACCAACAACTCAACTGGCCGGTCGGTGCGCGAACGTGCTTGGTCGATAAACGGCTGCCACAATCTGCCCAAGCTGTCGCGCGACAAGGTTACAGCATAGTCCTTATTCAAGCAAAACAAAATCGGCGTAGTAAAATCGTTAAAATCATCGTCGGTATCTGGCAACCGGGCGATTAGATATGTCCAATCGTCGCCAATCTCCAGACGCGGCACCTCATGCGGATCAAGCGCGTCGCTCAGCAAATCATTATCAAGCCCCAGCGATAACAACTCGGCCAGCTCATCCTCGTTCGGACGTTCGCAGCGCACCCACGAACCTGCCCGCAAGCTTTCCAGCGGCTTGATTTGCTGATTCTTGGCACTTGAATGAAGATATTGCAGCATTCCCTTTTTATACTATAATTTACTGATATTTTCAATGATTTTGGCGTCCTGCGGGTAGAAAATCTACTATAGCACTTTTATGAAAGTCCTATAGCAAATTGCGAACTACCCGGCCTTTCTCAAAAGTACCGTGTTGGTTTTAGCGGCAGCCCAGCATCCCTAATATATTACAAATGCTATACTGTATCTATGCCTGCTAAAAAATCACCAAAGAAGCCGCCAGCGAAAACACCGGCAAGTAAAGCCAATAAGCCTAAATCGGCTAGCAATAAAGCAGCCAAAACCAAACATGCCCGCCGCACAGCGAAAACAAAAACTAAGCCCGCCAAATGGCGAAACGCGCTGATAGCGCTATTGTTATTGACGGCAATGGCAACGGTTTTATCGGGGCTGATTTACGCATATTTTAACCAGCTGTCGCCGCGCCGCCCGACTGCTTTATCTGACGAGCAATACTATTTCACTGATTCGCGATACTCCGGCATTCGTTCTAAATTCGTAACGCGCCAGACTAACCGCGAGAAAGTTTCGATTGAATATCCGCTGACGAAAAATAATAAGATTAACAAGACCGTCGCGCAGGCAATTGACCGCGCTGACAGCGATTTCCGCTATGCCGCCACCAATATTCTGACATTCGACCAGCCGCTGACCGAGACAATCAGCTACCAAGTCACCCATAATAATTCAGTAGCTTTATCGATCATTGTCAATATCAAGCAAGATATGCACGGCGCGCATCCAGTATCGTTGACGCTTTTTTGGACGTTTGATAAAAAATCTGGCGAGGTGATTAGTTTGAATGATTTGACCGAGCAATCAGAGAAAGCGACCAGGGAAATCGTGGCGGCTGCCCGAAATAATATCAATGAGACCATCAAGCAGCGCCAGCAAGCAGAGCTGGATCTCAGTGAAACGATCACCCAAGAAACGCTATCGAATTTCGTTATTACCGATGGCGGTAATAGTCTAGCTTGGCCGATTGGACAGGCGTCGCTCCTGCCGTCAGCATACGGCGAAATGACGATCAAAGTGCCGATCGCCGCCGTTGCCAAATATCTGCAAAATCCGACAGCCCGGAAACTAGCTAACATCCCCAAGCCGCCCGAGCCAAAACCAGCACCAAAGCCAGCGCCTGCCGCACCGCCAGCCGCGAATTCTGGCAATAAAGTGATTGCCTTAACATTTGACGATGGCCCAGGCCCGTACACCGCGCAGCTACTAGATATTTTGGATCAGCATGGTGCGAAAGCAACGTTTTTCTTGATTGGTAGCAAAGTTTCCAGCCAAGCCAACGTCGTACGCAGCATCCATGCGCGCGGCCATCAACTGGGTAATCATTCGTGGTCGCACCCAGAGTTACCCAAGCTGCCGGTTGACCAAATTGCTGGCGAAATTGACCGTACCAACGATGCTATAAAACAAGCCACCGGCGTCACACCAACTGTTATGCGCCCGCCTTATGGCGCAGTCAATAGCACTGTCTTAGAGCAGCTTCGCCTGCGCGGCATGTCGTCAGTCTTGTGGTCGGTCGACACCCGCGACTGGGCTGACCGTAATAGCGAAATCGTCTGCTCGCGCGCCGTCGCTGGCGCCCACCCTGGAGCTATCATCTTGATGCACGACATCCACCAAACGTCAGTCAATGCTGTACCGTGCATTCTCAGCGCGCTGAAGCAGCAGGGGTATTCGTTTGTGACCGTGCAAGGATTGATTGGCAATATGGCGGCGGGAGCTGGATATCCGTAGAACTATAGCTGGATGTTGCGGCTGCTCGTTGCAACGGCTATTATGTTTTATCTACCTCAAATACCTTATATTTCGAAGCTGCGCCGCGCACTAATTTTACCTTTGATGGCGACACGCCAAAATGTTTCGCCAACAACTTCACTGCTGCTGCGTTCGCTCGCCCCTCAATGGCTGGCGCCTTGGTGTAAATCGTCAGCGAACCGTCATCGTTCTCCACGACTGCTTCACGGTGGCGGGAGTTGGGTTTGAGATGGACAGAGATTTTCATAGTCAAGAATCTTGCTCCGAGTTAAATGTTTCTGTTATTTTTTGTAGAGTTAAGGCTTTTACTAATCTTAGGCAGCTCATTAGATATTACCTTAAAAGCTCTGTCTTTGTCAGTTGTCCAGCTAGAGTCAGATAAGCTTGCAAAATCAAGCAAAAAACTGTCGCTATATTTTTTCTTACCTGTAATATCAGTATAGTGTACCCCTACCTCCGTCTTATTTTTAAGTAATTTTTCATAACAACCAACAGCGGACAGAATAAAATATCTTCTCTTATTCTTTGAAGGTAGCATATTTATGCCGTGTTTAATTGCCCGAAGCTTCGATAAGTTATCAATACCCTGACTTTGGCAGTTAAGTTCTAAATCCTCACCTTTTATTGAGAAACAAATATCTCGAGCAAGTCCGCCACCTTCATTCAAAACAACAATATCTATAAAGTTTTTCGCCGCCTCATTATTTCTGCCCAATCTGTAGGTTTTAACTCCATAGATACCCCTTTAGCTCCTCATCAATACTCATAATTTGCCATTTACTAATAATTCGTTAGAACGACATCGCCTCCAACTCCCGCGGCAAAATCTCCTACACTTCTACCGAACCTGCTACCAAATGATAGTCATGCAACTTTGACGGCAAATTACGCTCGACCGAACGCCAATTGACTGGTCGATTTTCATCAAAATAATCCAGCAATTCTGCGTTCAAAAAATGGTCGCGCGGCAAATCCACCGAACCATCCCGATTGACAACCAGCGCTATCGACAAGCCCGACGTCGTGCCATTATCGTTTTTAGCATACGCCGCCGTCACCAGATGAATCATTGGCTCAAATTCCAATACTGACTGATCACTCGCCTCCACCTGCGCCTGGCCGCGACACGCTAGCTGCTGATTGATTTTTGTTGTTAATTCCTCAAAGCTCGGTTTACCATCGCCCGCTCGGCAATAATCGCAACCGTCCGCTGCCTCGACATATTCCAGCAGCAAATCCATATCGACGTCAGTGTCTTTAACGCCATGCTGCGACAATTGCTCCACCATTTCATGCAGTGCACCCAGTAAACTATAATCATTAGCATTTCTAGCAGCATCACCGATGCGGATGATGGCGCGAGCAATGGTGATGGTTTTATTTAGCTTGTTCATATATTCTCCTTAAATACTCCAAAAACGCTTGAGACCCACCCCATATTTAATTCATCAAGTCGGCGCACCCGCATCTAACAATTACGACTCCCGCTTCCTCGCCTCCTCAAATTTTGCCGCCATCGTTGGATTATTGCGGGTAAGTTTTTTAATCGTTAGGTCTTGAGCCTTATCGTTAGCTAAACGAAGATTATTTTCAGACGATAACAGCGCCTGCTTAGTTTTCTCTAGTTGCTTAATAGTCTTATCTATTCCTTCAATAGAATCAGTAAACTTACGGCTTGCCAAGTCATAGTTGCGCGCGAAACCAGCCTTAAATTTCTCCATATCCTCTTCAAAATGCGTAATATCCAGATTTTGTGCACGCACCAATGCCAATTCTGATTTATATTTCAAAGCATTAAGCGCTGCATTGCGCAGCAGCATAATTATCTGTATAAAAAATTGCGGTCGAATCACGAACATTTTTGAATAGCGGTGCGACACGTCAACGATACCGACATTATATAGCTCGCTATCCGCCTCAAGTAATGACACTAAGATTGCATATTCACAATTCTTCTCGCGACGATCTTTATCCAGTTCTTTAAGAAAGTCCTCGTTATGTTTTTTAGTGGCAGTCTGATCACTCTCGTTCTTCATTTCAAACATAATGGAGATAATCTCATTACCAGACTCATCGTTTTCTCGGAAAATATAATCGCCTTTACTGCCAGTACGAGAGTCGTTATCCTTCTCAAAATATGCGCGCGGAAAGGCTGTAGCGCGCAATTTATTAAACTCAGTCTCACAGTGCTGCTCCAGCGTCTCGCCCAACATTTTGGTTGACAAACGAGCCTTAAAATCTTTGTAATAAGCAATCTGCTCATCTTTTGCTTTTAGCTCTGCTGTATATTTTTCTTTCAAATTTGACTCAACAAGCTGGCGCTCATTTTCTTTAGCGGCTAGTTGTAGCCTAAAATTATCGCGCTCACGCTCAACAGCGCTAACCGCCCGATTAACCTCCAAATCTTTCTCAGTCTCAAAAGCCTTAATTTTCGCGTTTAAGTCCGCAATTGTTTGATCACTCTGCGACTTAGTTTGCGCTAACTCTTTATCAGCTTCTGAGCGTAACCGCTCTAGAGCTAGCTCTTTATCACCTTGTGCTTTCTCTAGTTCAGACTTCAGCGATGATATTTCTGATTGCTTCTCAGAGTTAATTCGAGCAGCTTCTGCTTTATTCTCCGCTTGCAAGCTTGCTAACTCAGCTTCTTTTTCAGACAGTAGTTTTTGAAGCTCGCTACGAGTCTTCTGCTCTGCTAATTGTACGGCGTTTTCTTTATCTGTGCGCAATAAATTCTCGCGCTCGGTAATCTCGCGTGTAAATTCATGGTCGCGAACCTGTTTAACAATATCAGCGTAACTTGCTTGGTCTATTTCAAATACTTGACCACAATTCGGACATTTTATTTGGCGCATATTTACAATCCTTTCCATTAATTACCCCTCAACAACAAATAGGTTCTCTTTAGCTGCTTGTATTTTTATAAACAGCAACAACCTTGCCATTAATCATATAGTTCTCCGATTGATCGACAATAATAGGCGGAAACCTCTCAGGGGTAAGAGATTCAGATTCTAACGATATATATTCCTCATGTTTTTTAAGGCGCTTTATGTTAGCCATACCGCCAATGATAGACAAAACATAATCCCCGTCATTGGCACACTTTTGCGTAACATCTACGAGAACAAAATCACCGCTTTTTATCGGTTGTTTTGACTTGCCAATACGAGCATTATTCATGGAGTCGCCATCAGCTTTCACTGCTATGTATTTGTGTTCGTCATGAAATTTTGACTGCTTACCAAGCAATTGCTTTGATATTCTCAAGAGACCCTCGTTGTATTCATCGGCATAATTGAGCGCAGGGCCACAGCTCGCCGCACCGACAATCGGCACTAAAACAAACCTATCATCCTCCACTGGCGATTCCAGTCGCTGGGTTTTATTTTTCCTATTTATAAAAAGTAGGTGACGTTTTTCGAGCTGCAATAGATGATGTTGAATCTGACCAGGACTCATATCTGGATCGCCAATGAGTTCAGCTGTTCTACGCAATGTACATTCTGCCAAGTTATTGGTCTTCGCTAGTTCTAGCAATTTCTTTTGGATGTGGTGCATGTGTTTTATTATACAACAACCATTACATAAATATCAATAATTTTTCGGGTAGACTTGACAAAGACAGTGCCGTGCCTTATTCTTAATAATGAACACTTTTATGCAGGGTGGGAGTCGATTTATATTGTCGACTCGTAATAGGTTCAGATTTGTGTTGCCTGCGAGTAGTCACAAATATAAAAATCAACCAGTCGCAATATGGAGGGTAATGGCGACGCAAGTTAGTCAAAATAATTAGGGAGGTTCATTTATGAAACCATATAAAAATATTAATGGCAATTCAAATGTAGTTGCTTATAGCATAGAAGAAGAGAGCATTACAGTACAGTTCAAATCTGGAAAATATACTGTGTACACCTACACTTATGAGAGCGCAGGGGCTAATGCTGTTGAGACAATGAAAAGTCTAGCCCAACAAGGACACGGACTCAATTCGTACATCTCAAAAAATCAACCCGGCTATTCCGAGAAGCACTAAAATAAAACGAGAGCCAGCTACAAAACTGGCTCTCGTTTTATTTTATTATCGCCTACAACTTCCCGCTCGAAATACCAAAGAATCGGTCAAAGAAGTTCCTCAATTTTTCCAGCACTGTTTCCCGTTTTTTACTACGTTCTCCACCCGCCGAGAAACGCGAGATTGGCGGCAATATCCGCGACAAGTTCGTTCCAGTTGACTGGATATATCCGTCGCGAAAAGCATTTTCAACAAACGTATACGTCGCTTTTTTATCTAATTTCTCATCATCAATTATCTGGTCTAGCTCTTTGATTTTCCTTGATTTCACAAACTCCTGCCAATCGCCATCGACCGAACTATCAACTGTAAGCGACGCAATAAACTGCTCGATCAAATCCTTTTTATTGCGCAGCTCAATGGACGAGTTAACCGCTTTATCAATATCGACTAAAATCTCTTTATTATTCAAATGGCTATCATGATATTGCCGAATCAATTCCAATATATAATCAATGTTTATCTCAACCTGCTTGATAAGCTCCATCTCAAATATCAAATCATCATTGATATTCTCCTTGTTCTCATCAGATTTCGGCCGCAGCTCGTTGTAGAGGTCGATGTACATACTATGATAATCTTGCACATCTCGCTGGCTCAAAATCTCTTGCCCAATAAACTCATCAAAGCTAGACAGAATATTCTTCACTCTCAAAATTGCACCATACAGCTTCACAAATTCTTTTTGCGCCTGCTCGCTAGCAATTATCTCACCCACTGGAAATTTATCTTTTAGCTCCATGATCAAATCAACATAGCCCGGCACTTTCTTTCCAGCGTCCTCATAGCCCTCATAATAATCCCGGAAAGGACGTAGCAACACAATCCCACTCGCATCTTGGTCACCAAAGAGTGCCAAAGCTTTATTGGTCGCCTTCTCCAAATTGCGAAATGTCACGATATTGCCATATGTTTTGATCGAATTGAGGATGCGATTCGTCCGAGAATACGCCTGAATCAGTCCATGCATTCGCAAGTTTTTATCAACCCATAGCGTATTTAACGTTGTGGCATCAAAGCCCGTCAAAAACATATTCACCACAATCAACAAATCAATCTCTCGGTTCTTCATCCGCAGACTGACGTCTTTGTAATAATTCTGAAATCGCTCAGCACTGGTGTCATAATTCGTGCCAAACGTTGCATTATAATCACGAATTACTCCCTCCAGAAAATCACGCGACGAGACGTCAAGGCCGTCGGTATTTTCCGAATTTTCATCATCTATGCCGTCCATTTCCAGATCAGGATCATTCGCTCCGTAGCTATAAATCGTAGCAATTTTTAACCGCCTCGGTTCAGGAATGTCAGACTGCTGTCGCTTAAACTCTTTGTAACAAAGCTTCGCCGTATCAATTGAACTCACCGCAAAGATTGAATTAAATCCGCTCAGCCGAATTTTATCTTTCGCCTCTTCAACTGCCGCTCTATTTCGCGCCGACGCAACTTCATGCACATTCATCAGCCGCGTAAATGCATAAGATTTGGCGTTGCGCATAGTTTTTTGATCAAAGTGGTCACGGATATATTGCACCACATTACGAATACGCTCTGGAGCGTTCAATGCTCGCTCACGATCAATACTTCGCACCTTCTGCTGATCATCGATCTCATCCGCCTCGCGAATTGTCCGAATGTAGTCAATCCGAAACGGCAACACGTTCTTATCAGTAATCGCATCAACTATCGTGTATGTATGCAACTTATCACCAAACGCCTGCTCGGTGGTTCGTAGATCAACTCGCTCGCCACTTGATGCATTATCAGCAAATATCGGCGTGCCGGTAAAACCAAACAGGTGATAATTACGAAAACTCTTGGTGATAGCATGGTGCATATCACCAAATTACGAACGGTGACACTCGTCAAAGATGATAACCGTGTGATCATCAAAAGCCTTGTGGCCTTGATTACGCTTGATAAATGTGTCGAGTTTTTGGATGGTCGTAATAATAATCTTAGCGTTTGGATCGCCCAATTGCCTCGTCAAAACCCGTGTATTGGTATTACTATTCGCCGCACCTTCTTGGAACTTGTCGTATTCTTTCATGGTTTGGTAGTCGAGGTCTTTACGATCAACCACGAAAAGCACTTTATCAATATAGTCCAGCTTGCTTGCCAGCTGAGCCGTCTTGAAACTAGTCAATGTCTTACCGTTACCTGTGGTATGCCAAACATAACCGCCAGCCTCGACCGTGCCTAACTTTTTGTAATTTGTGGCAATCTGTATGCGATTCAAAATACGCTCAGTCGCCACGATCTGGTATGGACGCATCACCAGCAATAATTTATCACTGGTAAACACGCAGTACTTCGTTAGTACATTCAGTAGAGTATGCTTGGACAAAAAAGTCGCCGTAAAATCTATCAAATCGGTGATCGGGCGATTATTGGCATCTGCCCACCAGCTGGTAAATTCAAAACTATGGCTAGTCTTTTTGCTGCGATGTGAATCCGATTTACCTGCCTCATTAATATGTTGCCAGCGCGTCGTGTTACTGTAATATTTCGTATGCGTACCGTTACTAATCACAAACAGCTGCACATATTCAAACAAGCCGCTACCCGCCCAAAAACTATCCCGCTGATAGCGATTAATCTGATTGAAGGCTTCCTTTAGGGGCACACCGCGCCTCTTTAGCTCGATATGCACCAGCGGCAAACCATTCACCAGTAGCGTCACATCATGGCGATTATCCCGCACGCCCGACACCTCGTATTGATTGATTACCTGCAGGCAATTCTTGTGGATATTCGTCTTGTCTAACAAGCGAATATTAATCACTTCGCCATTATCACGCTGCAATAGCTGTGTGCTATCTTCCTGAATTTTGAAGGTCTTATCAGCGATATTTTCATTACCATTGGCGATCCGCTCTGTGAAGAACCGCTTCCACTCAGCATCGGTAAACGTGTAATCATTCAGATTTTCCAACTGCGTGCGCAGATTCTCTGTCAAATCAGCTTCGTTCTTGATCGGCAAATATTCATACGCCTGCGCTTGCAATTGTTTGATCAGCTCCCGCTCTAATTCCGCCTCACTCTGACAACTCGTCGCCCGCTGATACGGCGAGACGTAGTCACTGACGACGGTACTATTATTATTTTTTGAAATCAATTGATACTTTTCTGGCATTTTTCTTTAATCCTCTATCTTCCAATTATAACTCTTCAGAAAGTCGTTGAACATATCCGCAAAAAGCCTCTTGTGGTCACTCGGAATATCTTGCGGCTCCATATCTGCTATTCTACTGTGACTATATACGTTTAATATACGGTAAGTCTCGTCTTTATTCTCTCCAGTAAGTAATGATTCGTATTGTTCATAACCAAGAAAATTTGCCGTTTTTTCCAAAATTGCTCGGAATAAGTTAAAATGATAACGTTCAATTGTATTATTTTCAATTGCCTGTTTAATTAGCGTCATAGCAAACAGATGATAGGCAAATGGCGAATCTTTTATGTCTTTACGGCAAATCCCCTCGTATGACGAAGATAATGACCATGAAGACACCTTGTCTCGCATAATATTCTTAACTACATTAAAGAATAACGCATGATGCGTCAGAATAATCACTTTTACATTAAGCCTCTTTAATTGCTTTACTGTTTCAACTAAATCAATTGCTAAAGATATAATCCTCGTATCGTCAATTGATGAAACTGGGTCATCAATCACAATATATTTGATATTATTAAACACGTCAGTTGTACGATTTTCTATATCGTCACTTAGAGTATCCACCATCAAATCAAGTACGGCATGATACACCGACCAAATAAATAAGCTCTCTTCCGCTCGCGATATCTTAATATGATCACTGCTTTCATCATCGCCAGTTGCCATCTGAAAATAGACTAACTGATTTTCAACATCAAAAAACGGCTCAAAATGTGAAAAGTGATATCGCCCGTATATCTCTTTAATACGATTCTCTAAGCCTTCGTCTTCAAATAACCGTCTTAACCACTCATCCTGAACCGTAAAATGAAGCTCATTGACGGTATTGTCCCACTGAAAAGCATCCTCAAACAATGCACCGTAATTCAAACATACAGGCGATGACTCATCGTCTCGCAAGTTCATATCATAAAATAAATTAGCAAGGCGAGTTTTCCCAGTCCCATTAAATGCATATATCAGAATAGGTTTTTTCTGACTAGAAAAAAGGCTTTCAATATACACAAACAAGGCATTAACATCATTAAACATCATTTCAGATGGCATATTTCATGCCTCTTTGAATGTTAATAGTTTATTGCGGTAATATTCGTATTGTTTCTTTCTCGCTTCTAGCTCTGCTTCTAGCTCTGCTTCTAGCTCTGTAAACGAGTCTAGCACCCGCACAATCTCTTTTTGAACCTCAAGAGGCGGGATGGGGATTTTTATCTTTGCGATACCTTTAGGTGAAAGGTGAGATACCGTTGTTCCAGTGCGTTCACGCATTTTCAGAGACTCAAACCATTGACTATTCAGCAAGTATACTAAATAGCCAGGTTCCTGGTTATGCCTTAGGGCAATAGCATCACCGCCTAAATATATATTCTCATCCATCAATATCGCAGAAGCCTTGCCGATTTGCGCCTCTTTAGTAGTACTTGTTATTGGCATGACTATATCGCCTTGAATAACCTCTGTACCTTTAGTAGCAATTTTATAGTCGGCACGAGAAACGACGTCAACGATATAGTTGCCATATGTAGTATATAGTTCGCCATATAGGATAATTGGCGTATCACCAGTACCAATTGCTGCCTTGGAGAGTGACTTCCCCCTATAGAACTTAGCAACCTTGCCTAATTCTTGGAATTTCACCCCATCCGGACACATCTCTTTAATCAAATCATCAATTTTGCTCATAACTCTCCTAAAGGATTAGTCTTGTCGTATATTTCATTAAACATCTTTTTCATCTCCCACGTGCCGACATCAACCAAAGGTTCGTACATAAATGAGTTAATGTGTATGGTACCATCAACAATAGCCGCAGCTTTATTAAACATTTTTAGATAAATTTGCTTATTTGGATCCGAGCAGTTGTTACTATAAAGTATAAGCAGCTTACGAGTTAGGTCGCGCTCTTTACTTACAGCATTTCTGTAGTCTTCTTCTGATATTTTACTAATAATATATCGCTCGATACACAAGCGCGTACCAATAGCTAATACTAAATTATCTTTTAGACTAAAACCGTCAGACGTGGCAGCTGCTACTTCTTTAGCATGCATAATGATAGCTTCATGAATATTTAGTGACTTATCAAATGGCGTATCGGCAACTTTAACTATAGTTTGCAAATACTGTTGAATATGTCCTATAGTGACCTCATTATCTAGCGTATGTAAAGCTCTGGTTAGTTTTTTATAGTCATCGTGACTTTTGCCGTGTTGAAACTCTACGATGTTTCTGGCAAACGGTATCATTGTTACCCAGGCAGACTTATCTGTAGCGGCATCTTTTTTATAATTTCCAAAAACACGAGGATCAAACATTTCTTCAGCGCTAAGGTTGTTATTCTCATCTGAGATAACCAGCCTAAACTGTTTCTCGTTTTTCGGATATAACTTTTCATACACAAGTCTGAAAAAATCAAAATTATGAGTTAGCGAGATAATATACAATTGACTATTTTGCGATGCCAATTCCTGTAAATATTCAAAGAACGCGTACTTATTTCTGTAGTCAAAAGATTCCACAATGTCATCCAAAATCAATAAAGTATCCACTCCGTCTTTGAGCTTCTTTTTTACATCAAAAATTATATTCAACAGATAAAGCGCTTTACGCTCACCATTACTTAAAACTCTGCCAAGCATACTTAATTGACCCGAATTATCTGGACGCTCCTTGTATGGCATACTAGGATTACGTGGATTTCTAAACTTAAACTCAAAGACTGGCGGCACCAAGTCCTCTACTATCGTATCCTTTTTATTTACAATATCTATCCTATACGGCAGCGAACTAAACCGATCGTTAAAGACATCTTTAACATCCTGCCACTCTGTATCAGCATCATCTGCCTTTTCCAAGGCTTCTTCAATCTTTGATTTTGACCCATCATGGACTTTTAGTAGATTCTCAATCTCTTCAATACACCCACTTAGATAGCCAAACCACATATTTTTATAAAATCGATCCTCGTCGCCCATAAATAGCAGTATGTCTCTGCGTGATTTATCCTCAATAATTCGTCGAGCTTCACCATTTGTGCCAACTGAAAAATCTGCTATAAGTTGGTTAAGCGCAGGCTTGAGGTCAGGGTACCTTTCGATTATCCGATCAAAGTCTGTTTTGAGATAATTTTCCAACTCTTCTTTATTGTTTATATTCTTTGTCGTTCTATCTTCATTGTCTCTTAATACAACTTCATGTTTTGCGCTAAAATAATTTGATTTGTCGAGTGCTTTTATTAACTTATGAGCACTACTTGAATCAAACCCTCCTCTAAAATATGTAGGAGATGCACACATCTCATCGTAAGCTTTTACTAAGCTACCAAAAAAATTGCGATATTTTTTGTTAGTTATAAATTTTTTAAAATTAGAGCTATTAAACACATTCAATGAGATGTCGCAAAACTGTATTTTACCTTGCTTGATTTCAGGAAGACTTGCCCTTAATAGTGTAATGACCGCAGGTAACGTAACACTATTCACCTGCTCTTTACTAACAAATCTGCGGTAATAATCTTCAATGACGACTTCACTATTATCGTCTTTTGTTTTTGTTACCCCTGAAACCTTGGATTTTAGCTTATTAAATGCTTCAATGACATCTTTCGATGCCTTAGCATAAACGTCCTTAGCCTCCTGATTGGCAACAAGATATGCAGCGTTGTCAGATAAGTAGACTCGCCCATCATAACTAGGGTATGAAAGTATATTTTCTGGATCTATTCCAGAAACAGTACAACTACCAGATACCTGATAAATCTCATCCGCAACCGCCTCTTCTTTACTATAATTAGAGAGTGTCTTCGCAAATGATGATTTCATGGTGCCATTTTGAGCATATAAACCATAGAAATGACAATAGCTTCCATTCTTACCGTCTTCATATTCAAAGGTATGGTTAAAATCAACAATACCATAACCGTTTTTTATTTCTATTTGAATTCTTTTCATGCCGATTATTCCTGAAAATAGCTCATGACTTTCTGTGGTGTAATAGTAATAGTCTCATCTGTTGCCGCAGCAACTGCACGGTTAACACTGTCTGAAAAACAAACATAGGTTGTTTTGCATTTGCGTTTTCTAATCTTATGATAGCTCGGGCACAAGTCAGTATCAGAGCTAACGGACACGACGCTTACATTTTTTGTTTTATATGATAATTCAAGCATATCCAAAGCTATACGAACGTCAACACCCTTCTCTTGTAAAATCTCTTGGGTCTTATGGCAATGATTACATTCCTTACCTTCCTTTACCTTCAGATTGCCGGCTTTGATATAATTAATACCCTGTCTTTTCAACATCGCAACCCAGCGACGCGAATTTTCCTTGATTCCATCCACCTGCCTTTGAATCCTTGCGGACGGAGTGCAGCCCTTTGGTGTTTTGATTTCTGATGCATAGTAGTTAATTTCAACCCCACTGATTCCTAAAACGTCCTCAATTAAACCGCGTACGTCTAGAGAAAAGTGTGTGTTTTTGTCGGCGATAGCCCCCTGTTTGTATACCAGCTCAACCACCCTTTGGCGAAAGTTTTCGCCATCCACAAAGACTACCTTTTGGGTCTTATCTGTATTTTTAGGCATTATATCTTTCCATTACAATAAAAAGCCCCGCTGAGGAAGATCCAACACGGGGTGATGCACTTACTATGCTAACAAACATGTATGCAAATGTCAATACTAACATATTAATTGCAGAGTCTAGAGCTATTCTAAAATCACTAAAAAACTTGAAGCTTTTAACAATATATTCCCGCAAACGATCGGTCGCCCAGATACGAAACTTGGTGGCGATATTCGACTTGATGCGGTAACCAAGCGAGATGATCATGTCGAGATTATAGTATTCTAATTCACGCTCCACCTGACGATCACCCTCAGTTCGAACTGTTCGGAATTTCCGAACAGTTGCTGCAGGATCAAGCTCGCCCTCATCAAAAATATTTTTTATATGCTCACTAACATTCGCTTTACTTGACTGATACAAATCAACCAGCTGCGCTTGCGTCAGCCAAACCGTCTCATCCTGAAGCCGCACATCAACTTGTGGTTTACCGTTATCGTCAACGTAGACAATTACATTGCCGTTATCTCGCGTCATCACTGTCCCTTTCGATGTCCGCAACTATCGCATCAATTTCTGTGCGCAATTCAGACTGGCGAGCCACGATCTTTGCGATGTCAGCATTAAGCTTAGTGATGTCGATCACTTCTTGCGTATCTTCAGCTTCAACATAGGAGCTAACTGATAGGTTATAGTCATTGGCGACGACATCTTCGTAAGTAGAGACTTTCGCAAAGTAGTCGATATTTTGCCGATCAGTAAAACTATCCAGGATCTTCTGCCGATTTTCCTCGCTCAGCTTATTTTTATTGCCTTTTCGCACAAACTCAGCGCTAGCGTCGATAAACAATACATCATTTGTCGCCCGGCTCTTTTTCAAAACAAGGATACAGGTGCTAATCGTCGTACCGAAGAACAGGTCTGGTGGCAGTTGGATAACGGCATCAACATAATTGCTTTCTACCAGATATTTACGGATTTTTGCCTCAGCCCCACCGCGATATAGCGCGCCAGGAAACTCAACAATCGCTGCCGTGCCACTCTCGCTGAGCCAGCTCAACATATGCATTGTGAATGCTAAGTCAGCCTTACTGCGCGGTGCCAACACTCCAGCTGGACTGAAACGCGAGTCATTAATCAGCGTCGGATTACTATCGCCATCCCATTTGATACTATATGGCGGATTTGAGACAATCGCATCAAACGGCTCGTCATCCCAGTGTTTCGGATCTTTCAGCGTATCGCCATGGGCAATATTAAACTTTTCATAATTAATATCATGCAAGAACATGTTGATACGGCAAAGATTATACGTCGTAATATTGATCTCTTGGCCGTAAAAGCCTTGCCTGACATTATCCTTACCCAGAACTTTCGCAAATTTCAACAATAACGAACCGGAACCTGCCGCCGGGTCATACACTTTGTTTACCGAGGTCTTGCCGACAACAGTAATTTTTGCCAAAAGTTCGCTCACTTCTTGCGGCGTAAAGAACTCGCCACCAGATTTGCCAGCATTGCCAGCATACATGGTCATCAAATACTCATATGCGTCGCCAAAAGCGTCAATCGTATTGTCTTCAAACTTACCAAGCTCTAATTCACCGATGGCGTTCATCAATTTCACCAATCGCTCATTGCGCCTGGTGACGGTCGGACCAAGTTTATTGCTATTGAAGTCCAAGTCGTCAAATAGCCCGCGAAAATCGTCCTCACTATCAAAACCTTTAGCTGATTGCTCAATGTTGCGGAATATTTCACTGAGAGTTTCGCTCAAACTCTCATCATTTTTGGCATGCTTGCGGACATTTTCAAATAGCTCGCTTGGTAAAATATAAAATCCTTTGCCATTTACCGTATCCTCACGATCAAGCTCCGCCTGATCATCGCTAATTTTAGCGTAATTAAAATCGGCCACGCCAGTTTTGCGTTCTTCAGCATTGATATAATTAACTAAATTTTCCGATATAAACCGATAGAATAAGAAACCTAACACATACGCCTTAAAATCCCAACCATCAACTGATCCGCGTAATTCGTTAGCAATCTTCCAAATAGTATTATGTAGTTTAGTACGTTCTTGTTCTTTAAGATTATCCCCCTTCATCAGAGGTAATTATATCACAATAGCACCTCTGTGTTAATCGTGCGTACTAGCTCACCACCTCTGCAACATAACTAAAGCATGTAAAGCATAAAGTTTG
>CALGPW010000007.1:0-36293 GCA_937959535.1 uncultured Candidatus Saccharibacteria bacterium | reverse complement strand
CCGTCATCCCCGCAAGACAACGCCCGCCGGATCACTGTCCAGCCCCTTGGCTATACGCACGATGTTGTGCAGGCTGAGGTTGCGCTGACCACGCTCGACTTGGCCGATGTAGGTCCAGTGCAGCTCGCAGCGCTCAGCCAGCTTTTCCTGGGACAATCCCAGCTCCTCGCGGCGCAGGCGTACCCGCCTGCCGAACTCGCCAGTGATGGCGGAGAGCGGCGACTTGGGGCTGAGACTGGGCACCACCACATCCCATAGGTCTCATGACTCTCGGTCCAGAGACGATGAGTCTCAAGACGATGTATCCTGCTGCTGCCCGATCCAGCCGATCGAGGAGGTGAGCGCTATGGGCGGCAGCCTGTGACCCTTGTTCATGCAGCGTGCCCTGAGGAGCGCGCTGTGACGGCGTCCGTCAGACGGCTCTCATCCGGCGGGCGTTGTCTTGCGGGGATGACGGAGCTCGGTGGTGTGCTGGAAGCTGTTCGGCCGAGCTCGCGGGCGTGGCAGCCCGGGCAGCAGCCTCCTCGCTCGGGAGCGTCCAGACGAAGACCAGGCCGGCTCGCGGGAACAGCCAGCCGTCGTAGCGGTAGCGCAAGGCAGAGGTGTCAGGCTCGTCGGAGATCCTGCCGCCGTCACCCCGCGAGGCGAAGTCCATCAGGGAGACCTGCCCCACGACGTCAGGGTCGTACCTCAGCTCAACGTCCAAGTCCTTGGTCGGACGATCGATACTCAGATGGAAGCTGTGCCCGGCCACTGGGGCGGCCGCGCAGAACCGGAAGGTCACCACCACCGGCTTACCTGCCCGGATGACCTCATCACCCAGGTCGACCACGTAGACCTGTGAGGTGCTGTCGGCGTAGCGCTGGAAGGTGACGTCGACACCATCGATGGTGAACTGCTCCAGTGTGAACACCTCGGGATCGCTGACCTCGAAGCCCGGTGTGGGGCGGCGGCACCAGACACTGGTCTCACCGCGCTGGGCGACCAGCTCGTCGTAGCGCTGACGGTCACTGACCACGGCGAACTTGCGGAAGCGGCGCTTCGGCACCACCGTGTACTCCCAGCGAACCGTTAGGTCGAAGAACGAGTAAGGAGCAGTGCTCCTTACTCTTGGTATACCAAGAGTTGCGTCGACGCGGGCGTCATACCACCGTTCCTCCGCTGCGATGGCCTGGTGTTTGATGTCGGCGTAGACCTCCTAACCGAAGGCTGGGTCGCCGAAGCGCAGACCCAGGCTGGTGCGCGCCAGGTCGTCCAGCAGCTCCGGTGTGGCGATGCGGTGCAGGTCATCTCGATCGAAGCGGAAGGCCTCGATGAGTGCGTCACGCAAGGTCGGTGCCTCATCGCGGATGGTCTGTCGGAAGCGCGCCACCGTCGACTCTTCTTGGTCTCGACGGAAGGTGTACTCAAACAAGGTGGACAGGACACCAGCACCAAACAGGGTGCCACCAAGCTCAGTGAGTGGGAAGCTGTGCAGCCAGTTCCAGGTGCCGAGATCGAGGTGGTTGAGCCAGGCGGCGAGCATTATCAGGAGGATGCCTGCCAAGGTGAGAGAAACGGCCAGCAGGGCTGCTTTGACGCGGCGGAGGCGATGCAGGGGTGATGGTGTAGTAGTGCCTGCCATTCATTGTTTAGTATAGCAAATCGGGGCGATGGCGGCTATGGCGAAGGGGCATGGACTTTACTGCTTGCGCTTGACTGGATTAGGTGAATTGTCGTCATAAAAGCACGCCATCAAAGATCTCGATCTGAAGTGGGATGAGAAGTTCACCGAATTCAAAGCTGGTCAGACAGGCTTGGCAGCCAACCAGGACGCACTCGCTGCCGACTTCGCGGTACTGCGCCGTGACATCTTCCACGAGACTGGTTCGCGGGAGACAGCGGACAACGCTGTCTTCACCACGCAGTCCGACCACTACCAGGAGCTGGATCGACGGCTTCGGATGGTGGAAGCGAAGTTCTCAGACCTGACGCAGTCGGTCGCGGCGTAGGTCGTCGCAGCCCGTTGATGCCCCTACCCGCCTCCGCTGAACCCGGGCCAGCACGTGCACGTCGTGATGGTGTCCGCCGCTCAGGTAGCGGCTGCGCAGGATGCCTTCTTCGGTGAAGCCGAGCTGGGTGAAGAGGTGGCGTGAGGCGAGGTTGCTAGCCAGGATCCAGGCTTCCAGGCGGATCAGGCCGAGGTAGCCTTGGGCCCATTCGATGACGGCGCTCGTCCCGGCTCGGCCGTAGCCGTGGACACGGTCCTCGGGCCGCCAGATGCAGATGCCGACCTGCCCGACTCGGCTACGCCATTCAATCGTGTGGACGGAGACCTCGCCCACCAAGCGATCCCCGTCAGCGATAACGAAGGTGTAGGCAGTGGCAGGCCCCGGTCCGGCAGTGTCGGCGATCTTGCGCTGCAGCTCAGCGCTACTACGAGGCCGCCAGTACGGGGCGCCATACTGCGCCAGCTCCCGCCAGTCAGTGCAGACCTCGAGGACCAGCGGGATGTGCTCCGGCGTCAGTGCTTGCAGGGTGATGGTGGGCGCAGCGGCAGGCATGGTGGATCCCTCCTTCCCTGCTGGGCGTTCTGAGCTCAGGTGTATCCCGGCGGTCCGGCCGATGCCATGGACTCTGGCGAGGAGCCGTCGCCTGCCCTGGCCTGCAGCGCAGCGTAGCCGGCTCAGCGGACGATGCTACTCATAAGTCTGTAGACCTTCAAGTAGCACATGGTGAGGCTATGGCCTTGTGGCGATTGGTGATCTGCAGAGGACGGTAGGCGCGAACCTGCGCGCCTACCGTCTGTCTCAAGGTCTCAGCCAAGAAGCCTTCGCCGAGCTACTGGGTGTACACCGCACCTACATGGGTGGTGTTGAGCGAGGAGAACGCAACCTGACTCTGCAGAGCCTTGAGCGCATTGCCCAGACCATCGGGGTGGAGGCGGAGGAGTTGGTGAGGAAAGCGCGGACGGGCAGCTCAACGAGGTAGTCGCTGAGTCGCCCGTCACGCATGAGAGGCCAAGATATTACCCTTGACCTATCCGTTTGAAGGAGTCTATAAGACTCACACCTCGTCAGTCAGCGTACGAACTGAGCTCGGGTCGTTCGACGCACAGCGCTCATTTGCACAGACTCGCTTCTGCATCAGAGGGTACTCCGCATCAGTGATGGCCTTCACCGTCGATCGCACCCGTACAATCCTCACCCGGCTCCCGCACGTCCTGCACGGCTCGATGCTGTTCGTATCTTGATTATCCATATGGGTCTCCTTAAGGATCAGCGTGCCCGCATTTCGGGTACCATTAGGCAAGTATATAGCGGCGCATTGAGATCTCCCTCACGCGAAGCTCCTGGCATGGATGCGCCCGGGTATTCCAAGGCAGGTCCGAGATTCCGGTACTACTCCTCCTCGTCTGCCCGGACTGCCACAGTCGCCATCAGGGCGGCAAGCCGCGCCTCGTCGCCGTAGAAGGCCTCGGCGCAGGCCTGGAGGTTCTCTGGCAGCAGTCGTCTTCGACCAGTCCAGGTACCAGCCGTACTGCAGGGCCAGGAGTGAGAGGAACAGGCGGATGGTGCGACCATTGCCTTCGCGGAAGGGGTGGATGGCGTTCAGTTCGGAGTAGTAGTGCGCGATGCGGCGCGGGATCCGTTCATCTCCCGGACGCCACCTGGCCACCTCATTGCCCAGTTCCGGCAGGACGGCGTCAGTCTGGCTGGCGATGTACGCGGCAGCGGCGAAGCGCGATGTGCCCTTGCTGATCTCCACCGTGCGGTTTGGCGTAGATTACCCACAGTTTCGACGGAAAATAGTCATTTAGTCTCTGCGCAACTCCCAAAGATGTTGTAATCGCGAGTAACACACCACTCGTGTGCGATCCGCGCCGCGGTGCTTATCTACAGCAGTCGGCGCCTGCTTCTAGTCGGAACCGTTCAGAATGTGATTAATGACATCATCGCTATTTGACGGCATCTCATCATCCTCATATTCGCCAACATAGGTGATGTCGTGATACTTCTCGCCCTCAAATTCATAGCCCGTGTATGGATATCCATCCTTCGTCACCGCCTCATAAGTACTGAACTGTTCCCGCGCCTCGTCCTCAGTGTACTCGTCCGAGTCGAACCAGATTCCATCCTGCTCCCTGTCCCAACCAAACTTGGTCGCTCGAAATACGTGTCTCATGAGCTGCTCCGTTTCCAGTGAGTAGGTCAGACTGGGATGCCTGTCAGCGCAACTGGCAGCCGGCGGCAATCTTGCGACGCATCCTATGTAAGGACGCGCCGGTACTAAGGGCGTAGATAGAGGAAAAAATAAACGCGATCACCGTGATGGCTATGGTCAGATAGTACAGGAATCCAGATGTTGCCTTGATGCCGACCAAAAAGCTACTGATGAAGACGAGAGCCGAGGCGATCCCAAACGACCATCGACTGCGCTCGCTCACCTGCGACGCAATATCATGTTGAAGATCTCTCGTCAAAAACGCAGCTCCGATCGCGAGCAGGCCCATAACTCCAGTGAATGGGGATGTGGCTTCCTCGTGGAACCATAGCAACGATAGCACAGCGATTAAGCAACCGATATACGCGAGCGACAAGAAGAATGAAGGTGTGATAAATGTCGACCTACGGGGCATGAACGTAAGTCGAAGGCTAATGGCAAGTCTATCTGCGCGTCGGCAATTTCTGTAGACTGATTTGTCCCTAACTAATTCGACCATGCTTGAGGTCAATACAGCCTTAAGCAGCCCTCTTGCGGTCTCTTGAGACTTCTCGTCTTGGATCCGAGTCTGTATCAAGGGTTCGACTTCTAGAATGCGCGTGCCAGCAGGGGCTTCAAGACGGACATGCACCCTCTCATCAAGACTGTCAAATCCTGTAGCCAGGACATCGTAGTGATAAGTTGCTCTCCCAAACCTGGGTCGATCAAGTCTAAATTCATTCTTGTACACAAATCGGCAGTGTATAACCTGCACATCGACTGTCGGATCGAGGTCTACACGAGCCAGAAAGATATACGAATGAAGGAAAGTATGTATCAGTTCTCGATGCGGCGAGTCACGAAGTACCCGTCGCCAGTACTGAAAGTAAGCGAGTTGGTCCTGCTCTTGAGCCGTAAGCTGTTTCTCGTCCGCCTCCAAAAATGTCTTGATGACCTGCTTGTATAGGTCCACGGGTACCCCATAATTGTCTTTTGCAAGAAACGAGTTGAGGCTGGAGGAAAATGGAGCGAATTGCGTCTCGCCGCCGCGCGTTGCAAGTGCTTCTATCTTTGCCTGTGACATGAGTATGCATTGGGCATAGTAAGTCGCTTCGTCGCGCGTTGCGACTGGAAGCCGTCTGCCGGAATCGTTGCGTACGTCGACATCAAGTACGGGCTCCTTTTTCCAAAGAAAGAGAGGCAACGGGACTTGCTGTGGTTGATCGCGTAAGAACCCATGGGCCTTCAATTGGTCTCTGACGGCCCGGTTATCTATCGTGAATGTGATGCTGAGTTGAAGACGATCCCGATCAACCACAGAGACCCGATCAACGCGCCTGACCATCCAGGAGCGTTTTTCCCATAGTGTCGCATACAAATCCCACTCGTTTGGGTTGTAAGACGGCACCAAAGGGTCCTCAGAGCCTTCAACGTGTTGATTCAACAGAAATCAAGCCTCGTCAACGAATATAAGGGACGATAGGGGGGTCGTTAACGATAGTTGCATCGCTAGTCCTATCGCGCAGTCCTGGAGGCATCTCCCGGCTGTACCTTTCCAGAGTCGCGACCATCTGCTTTCGCTCTTCCTCCAACCAATCTATATCCTCTTTGCTTAGTCTTGTGGGTACACGTCTTGCTAAGACTGTGGCAATCACTGGGGTTGTAGCCGAGCTCATCTCTGGTCCTTCTTCAATCTCTTCAGTCTCGTCTATGGGTTCGTGCGCAACATCGCTCGTCTCACTGAGCGATTGCGTGTTGGTGCTCGATTCTCTCGAGCGCATCGCAAACTTGCCAAGCCCCCGCCGTCGCTCCCCATCGGTTGGGGCATGTGGAAGTTCTCGGCATTCAGGCGCCGCTGGCGGCAGCGTCTCGCCGCCAGAGATCGGTGGTTGGTCAGCACTGCCATTCGGGATCTGTGCTTCTCCCGATGATGTTGGTCTGTTGTGCTGATGTTTCCATTCCATTTACTCCACATATACCAATTTGTACACCTAAAGTCAATAACTTTAGGTGCAAAATTGGCGCATTGCGGCGTAGAACGGAATTGGAGAGTGATGTCAATAGGGATAGAATTATCCATCGACATAGCGAAGGGATGGAAGGCGCAGCGGGGTTGCCCGAACGACCCGCTTGGCTGTCGTTCGGCCTGCCAGGTCGTGATCCTGGGGTTCCGAAATAGTGCGCTCATCTCTGCTGTCTCGGGTGGTCGCGTATCTGTGGCGGCCGGTCGTGTTCAGTGTATATCGAAGCGGATCTGTTCGGTAGGTGCCATGTCGCAGTCGTGTGCGGTGTCAGCCATGGTGCTCTGAGGATGGTGAGCGACAGTGCTGTGGCCCCAGGCAGCCGGGCGGATCGGCCGTGCTGCCGTGTAGTCAAGACCATACAGCATCCCTAGGACTCCGAGGCCTGGCTGTGGTCGGATCATCACACGGCGCTAGGAGGGAGGACTGCGGGTCAGCTGGACTGGTGGCTGGCGGCAGACTAGGGAGTGGCGTAAGTCACTGAGAGAGCAACGGAACTGCCCTGCTCACGCACCTCCACGTTGGCCAGGCTGAGGATCCAGGTGTTGCCCAGGGTAGTGACGCTGAGGGGCTGGCTGGGCGGCAGATCGGTCATGGTGGTGACGAACTGCGGCCAGATTTCGCCGCGCCAGTGCAGACGGATGGCTCGCACCTGGTGAGCGGTGCCGCGTGCGACACCAGGCGATGCGCAGGCAGCAGACGTGACAAGTCTGAGGCGAAGTGGCTGTGTCAGCTGGGAGCTGAGCCAGACGACGCCCGGCTGCGCGATGGGATCGGCGGGCGGTGTGAAGGCGGGCTGCGGCTGCCAGAATGTCCAGCGGCCGTCGGTGCACATCTGGGAGATGGCGAGCGGGTGCATGTCGACGAACCACGGCCAGGTGCACTGGACCACAAGCGTGAGGTAGCCGCCCGGCTGCCCGGTGAGGGTGATGCGGCACTGCGGCGTGGTCTGGACAGTCCAGCTGCTGGCGATGAGATGAGCCAGGCGCTGGAGACCCACGTCAGAGTGACGACGGGCCTGGCGGGCTTCAAAACCGTACTCCGCGCCGAAGTCAGTCAGGCGACCGAGATGCGTGCTGCTGGTGGAGGCCAGGCCTAGTGAGTAGGCGGCAGCCTGGATCGGCAGGCTGTCATCGGCGTCGGCGATGGTTCGCAGGATGTGGTCTTGCAGCTGTGTGAAGGCCACCAGCGGATCACCGTCGCCCAGCAAGGCGACCACGGTCGGTAGCGCTGCCATCCCCGTCGGTGACAGGCCAGCCGGACGTTTGCGCACCGCCAGCAACTCGGCGTGGATGCGCTCAACCAGGACAGGATCCGGCGATGTCGTCGGGCCAGTGCTGGAGCTGGCGGTAATGGGACCTGGTGCGGTATCTGGCACAGGTCAGAGCCTACGCAGTCGCCTCAGCGAAGCGCGATGTCACTTTTGTGTCACGACACGGGTGGGGCCGGCGGGCTGTGCTTATGGCCATCCGGAGGTCAGAGGGACCGACCGGACGCTGACTGAATCGTGGAGATGGCGAGCCTTAGCGAGGCAGTCAGGGATCGTCACGAGTCATGAAGGGAGCTTTCACCATGAGTGGTGAGATCAGGAGGCGGATACCTGCCCCAGAGCTGTATGTGCCGGGGAAGCAGCCGTTTGCCCAGGCGGCGTCGCGAGCCGTCGAGCGACGCATTGCCAGAGAGGTCGACGGCGTGCTGGCCCGCGCGGCAGTGGCTCATGCCAGCGACCAAGCCCGAGCAGTGCTGACTGCTGGCGCGCTGCACAACGTCGGCGCGCTGGCTGGCCTGGCTGAGCAGTGCGCCCAGGTAGCGCCGGCCGGTGGGCCGTACTACGAGGCCATTCTGCGGGCCTACGGCCTCAGCGCCGCCCAGGCCGTGGCCGAGTTCTAGCCCCAGCCAGCAGCGACAGAACGGAAATAGACCAATGGAACTCATCTGGGACGGCCTGGCCACGATCGGGCTGACGACCCTGCTCTTGCTGGCCTGGGCCTGGTGGCAGGGCGATGACGACCCACCAGCGACCCCTCCCCGCTGGCGCGCGCCGAGCGGGCCAGCCGGGCCGCCACCCGCGCCGGGAGCGGCGGCCCACGAGGCGATCGCTCACCAGGCAGCGGCCACACAGTGGGAGCAGGACGAAGCGCTGTTGGTAGCGGCCCGTCAGATGCTCGGCGTCATGCAGGCCTGTCAGACGGATGGTGCAGCTGCAGCCGAGAACGGAGCGACCACATCACGCCGTAGGGCTGGATGCGGTGCACAGGGAGGCAACACCTCGCTATCGGACGGAGATGCCGCTCGGTGGAGCGGCCGCGCCACGACGTAGTGCTGGCAACGGGACTGGCGGGAGCATCGACGACCCCGTCGATGCGGGGGACTGACCTGCGGCGGGGTGCGGCCGCTTCCGCCCACGTGGTTTCCCTTCACTCCCTCCTTGTTGTCAAAAGCACATCACCTACATTCGCCTCCCAAAACCGGCTAGCGGGTGCGCCCAGGTGGCCAGGGCGCGGCCCGGGGTGGATAGCGGCGCTGTCTGGATGACGCATCGCTCGTAAAGGCGCCGCCGAGGCCATTGTTCACCTGCTTGAAGTATGTCAAAGATGGAAGAAAGCCATCTAAGACGAAAGGACATCATTATGGAACGTTCACCCGTATCACGAGCAGCCACATCAACGGGAACACGGAGCGTGGAGGGAGGACTGCTTGGGGTGCCACCCGGCGGTTTCCGCACCATCCTGGCAGATCCACCGTGGCAGGCGCAGAGTGGTGAGGCGCATTACCAGACGATGAGTCTGGAACGGATTATGGGGATGCC
Organism: uncultured Candidatus Saccharibacteria bacterium; assembly: GCA_937959535.1. Classification (GTDB taxonomy): domain Bacteria; phylum Patescibacteriota; class Saccharimonadia; order Saccharimonadales; family Saccharimonadaceae; genus Saccharimonas. The sequence continues at coordinate 27,281 of CALGPW010000007.1, read as the reverse complement.
GATTGGTCAGCTGGCAGCAGCGGATGCGCATTTGTGGCTGTGGACGACCAATGCCCTGCTGCCCAGGGCGTATGAGGTGGCCCAGGCCTGGGGGTTTACGGTGCAGAGTCCGTTGACCTGGGTGAAGTTCCGACTGGGCTTGTCAGGGCGGTACCAATTGCGGAATGCCACGGAGCAGCTGCTGTTCTGCACTCGGGGAAAGGCGCCACTGGGTAACCATTCGCAGCCGACCTGGTTCAACGCCCCGGTGCTTGAGCACTCCCGGAAGCCGGCGGAGCAGTTCGCCATCATTGAACGGATCAGCCGAGGACCATTCCTGGAGCTGTTCGCCCGCCGGCGTCCGGAGTCGAACCAGGACTGGGCGATCTGGGGCAATGAGGTCATCTCTGACGTGTGGATTCCAGGGTATGGGGTGGAGAGGTATAGCGGGCGGGTGACCTGCGATGACCAGGACAGTAATTCACTTGGGAGGAGTCGATCATGAGAGGAGTCAAACATGTCGGACGGTGGCGGGACGCGCTCGCTCGCGGTGAGGTTCTGGAGGATTTGTCTGTACCTATTCGGCGGCGTCGTGCTCCTGACCTGGACGATGAACCTGATCTGCCAGTACTGGTGGGTAGTCGTCGTGGCGGGCGTCATCGCGGCCATCGTGGTCGGGGTGCGCTGGTATCTCCGGCGGTGGTAAACCGACGTCGACGGGGGCGAGTGTCATGAGGCGCCGGAAGAGTGCGGCTCGTCAGCCACGGTATCGGGCGGTGGCGTCATGGCGCCAGAAGATCGATGTTGAGGGGCTGGCGCGGGCGCTGCTGATACTGGCGCTGCACCGGGCTGGACAGAACGCCGCTGCGACGGGCAGTCGGCAGACGAGCACGACCGCCACGCCGTCAGCGAGAGATGCCAGCGCTCCACAGCAGCCCGTTACCGCGAGGGTGGATCGGGCTAATGGAGGTCAGTCATGAGTCGGGCCTGGCAGTGGTACGAACTGGCGTGGCACAGCCCGCTGGCGCCTGCCGCCGCCGTGGCGGCGATGGAGCGCCTGACCACCGCGACCGAGCTGGGACCGCTCGTGCTGGAGCTGCGCGCCTGGTCTGGTGGTGCGCGCTGGCTGGTCGGCTGTCGACCGGATCGGAGCGCACAGTTGAGGAAGCTGTTGGCGCATCACCTCCCGGTACAGGTGTCTCCGCTCGAACGTCAGCGGGGCTCGGTCGATCAGGTCGTGCGGTTGCAGGTGCGCCGTGACCAGGTCAGCGCAGATAGCGAGCGGATTATGGCGGCGACCCGGGCGCTTTACGCCACGCTGAGCGACCTGAGCGGCGGGCAGCACGTCGTGCTGCAGTTGGTCATCGGTCGTCGCCTGCCGTCGTCGTTCTTCACGGCGCCACCCGCGCCGGGCTGGCGAGAGCTGCTGCTGGGCACTTCCATCCAGAAGCCCGCAGCCCGCCTGGCCACGGCGACTGACGAGCAGCATGGCGCCATGGCCTGCCTGCGCCTGGGAGTCACCGGAGCGCCGCAGCAGGCCCATCGATTGCTCTCGCAGGTGCTCGGAGCAATGCGCACCGTCGAGACCACGCAGGCTCGGTTCCGTTTCAGCGCTGACGCCTCGGACAACCTGGCGCGGGCGACTCGGCCGTGGCGCTGGCCGCTTCGGCTGCGCTCAGGCCAACTGGCAGCCGTCTGCGGCTGGCCGATCGGTGAGCCACCGTTGCCGCTACTGGGCGATCTCCATCCGCGTCAGCTACCACCACCAGAGGGGCTGGTCCAGGCGGATCGGGTGATCGGCCAGGCCAGTGCACCGGGGTGCCGCCAGCTCATCGCGATACCGATCCACGACGCCGCCTTCCACACCCACCTCCTGGGGCCGACCGGAACGGGCAAATCGACGGTGCTGCTGTCGCTGGCCCTAGCTGATGTCAGTGCGGGGCGCGGTGTGCTCCTGATCGACCCCAAGGGGGATCTGGCTATCGACCTGCTGGCTCGTATCCCCGTCGAGCGACACCGCGACGTCGTCGTGATCGATCCGACCAATCCCGCACCGGTCGGCCTGAACCCGCTGGCTGGCCCTGCCAACCTGGCACCGGTCACCGCTGACGGGGTTCTGGGTACCTTATCCGCGCTGTTCCGGGAGCACTGGGGTATCCGCAGCGCTGATGTGCTCAGTGCCTCGCTCCTGACGCTGGCCCGCACGCCGGGGGCGAACCTGTTATGGCTGCCACCGCTCTTGACCGACCCGAGCTTCCGGCGCCGGATTGTCGCTGCACACGATGATCCACTGGGCACTGGCGCCTTCTGGGCGGCGTATGAATCCAAGACGCCGCAGGCCCAGGCGGCCGAAATCGCCCCGGCGCTCAACAAGTTACGGCAGCTGATCATGCGACCGCATCTACGGGCTGTCCTGGGACAATCTGCGCCACGGTTCGCCATGGCAGATCTGTTTACCCGGCGGCGGATCGTGGTCGTCAATTTGAATCGGGGGCTGCTCGGTGCGGAGGCTGCTCGGCTCGTAGGAAGTCTGCTGGTCAGTCAGTTATGGGCGCATTTACTAGCGCGGCAGTCCTTACCAGCCGAATGTCGTCACATCGTCAGCATCTATATTGATGAGGTCCATGACTTTATCAATGGGCTGCCCGGAGACTTATCTGATGCGCTCGCCCAAGCTCGCTCCCTGGGTGGGGCCTTCCATCTGGCGCACCAGTACCGGGCGCAACTGACGCCAGCGATGGTCCAGGCCATCGATACCAACGCCCGCAACACAATCTACTTCGGTCTGTCCGGCAGTGATGCGACTGCTGCCGCTCATCTGGCACCTGACCTTGAGGCTCAGGACTTCCTCCAGCTGACGGCCTACCACGCCTACGCCACTGTCATGCAGCGCGGACAATCCACCGGCTGGATGTCGATCGCGACCAGACCCGCACCACCTGTCCGGCGGCCGCCCGCTGCGCTGTACGCCGCCAGCCACGAGCGATACGGCGTGCCTGCGACGCAGACCGAGCGCGAGCTTCGCGCCTTGACCGGATCAGGTGATCCGCCCGACCTGCAGCCGAGACCACCAGATGAACCCAGCGGACCCGCCCCGATCGGGCGCCTGAGGCGGGAGCCACCGTAGACGGCCCGGGCGACGGACGGGCAGACGGATCACTGCCGTAAGCCAGCACCAGCTGTCCCCGGACGATCGCCAAACGCGGGCCATCAGTGGCGGTGACTGACCCCGCCACGGCGGCGTCTCGTCACCCAGCGCCAGCGGTGCCACCGGACCTAGATCACCACACCAAGGAGAAAGGAGACCAGTCATATGAACCAGAACCTCAATCCGCTCGCGGTGCTCGATCACCCGATCTACCACCGCCTGCTGGAGCTGCTGCGCCTCCATCGCTTCGCCACTACCACACAGCTGGCCCGGCTGACCAGCGATGGCTACGCCACCGCGCGCTCGGCTGTTCGGCAGACACTGCGCCACCTCAACCGCCTCCTGAAGGAGCGACTGGTGCTGCACCTGGAGCGCCGCATCGGCGGCTGGCAGGGCGGCTCCAGCGCCAGTATCTGGGCGCTGACCACCAGAGGGCTGAGCGCGCTGACGGGGCAGACGGTGCGCGCACGCAACCAGGCGGTATCGACCAGCTTCCTGGCTCATCTATTGGCGATCACGGAGACGCGGACGATCATCGATGAGACCGTTCGCCCCCTGCCGAATACCACCGCTCAGATTGTGGCAGAGCCGGATTGCTGGCGTCACTACCTGGGAACTGGCGGGCAGACTGTGACGGTGCGGCCAGACCTATTCGTCGTCGTGACCGGCCCCGATTACCAGGACCACTATTTCGTCGAGGTGGATCGCGACACCGAAAACCCGGCCCGGGTTATCGCCGCCTGTCACCGCTACCAGGCCTACTACGCCACTGGTGCCGAGCAGCGGCAGACCGGCGTCTTTCCCATAACCCTGTGGGTGGTGCCCCACGATAGGCGCCGCGAGCAGTTGTGGCACTACATCACGGAACAGCCGGATCTGGATTCGCGCCTGTTTGCGGTGATCACTGCTCAGCAGATCGCCGAGACCATTACTGGTGGGCCACCGAGCAATGAATATGTGAGAGGAGGTGCCGTATGACGCAGTATCCCGACGACATTGACGCTCCGCAGTCGCCGCAGCGGCATCCGGCTGCCGGGCTCGATGGATCTCCTGCGGCTGAATCGGGTGACGCCCTGGACAATTCGGCCGAGGAGAGTGTCAATGGAAGTATGAAATCTCAATCGTTGTCTGCAGCGGCAGCAGAGCCGATCGGGCTCCTGGCCCGAGAACTCATGCCCAAGCGCGCCGTGTCCTACCTGCGGGTGTCGACCCGTGAGCAGGCTGAGCGCGGTGGGAGGGAGGAGGGCTTCTCCATCCCCGCCCAACGGGCCGCCAACAAGCGCAAGGCCCAGACCATCGGCGCGGTCATCACCAAAGAGTTCGTCGAGCGCGGCGTCTCGGGCACCTCGACCCGGCGGCCCGCCCTCCAGGCGATGCTGCGCTACCTGGAGGACGCGAGCGCTGACGGCGAGACCATCGACTACGTCATCGTCCACAAGCTGGACCGGCTGGCCCGTAACCGGGCTGACGACGTCGCCCTCAACCAGCGCTTCGATGACCTCGGCATCCGCCTGATCTCCACCAGCGAGAACATCGACCAGACACCAGGCGGCATGCTGCTGCACGGCATCATGAGCTCCATCGCTGAGTTCTACTCGCTCAACCTGTCGAACGAGGTCAAGAAGGGTATGGGCGAGAAGGCCCGGAACGGCGGCTGCATCGGGCGCGCACCCGTGGGCTACCGCAACACCACCGTGGACACCGACGGCGGCCAGGCCCACATCGCCGCCCTCGACCCAGAGCGGGCCGACCTGGTCAGCTGGGCGTTCACTGCCTACGCCACCGGCGACTACACCCTCAAGTCGCTGGCCGCCGAGCTGAATAGCCGAGGATTGACCGTCCCGGCCACGGCTCGCCTGCCGGAGCGGCCGATCTCCATCCAGTCGCTCCACCGCCTGCTATCCAACCCGTTCTACACCGGCCAGGTCACGTATCGCGGGGCGCTCTACCCAGGGACCCACCAGCCCCTGACTGACACCCAGACCTTCCAGCGTGTCCAGGCCGTCCTGAGCAGCAAGGTCAACGGTGAGCGGACCATCCGCCACCCGCACTACCTGAAGTCCACCGTCTACTGCGGCATCTGTGGCTCGAGACTGATCATCACGGAGGCGAGGCCGAAGCAGATCACCTACCAGTACTTCGTCTGCCTGGGTCGGCACTCCAAGAAGCACCCGGAGTGCACCTTCCGCGCCACCCTGACTGACCTCATCGAGGATGAGGTCGAAGGGCTGTACCAGCAGATCCAGCTCCCACCAGAGCGCCGTCAGACCCTGGAGCAGGCGCTGCGCCACCAGCTGGCCGTCATGGTCCAGGACACTGCCCAGCAGCTCCGTCAGCTCACCGCCACCCGCCGCAAGCTCGAGCACCAGCAGTCCAAGCTCCTCCAGGCTCACTACGAAGACGCCATCTCCCTCGATGTGCTGAAGCGGGAGCAGCACCGCATCACCCGCAGTCTGAACACCACCACCCAGCACATCGAGGCCCTCGAGCACGACCTGGAAGACAAAGAGGTGCTCATCACCCAAGCGCTTGACCTCGCTCAGCACACGGCCACTGCCTACCACCAGGCACCAGACCACATCAGGCGGATGCTCAACCAGCTCTTCTTCGACCACGTCTACCTCGTGCCAGACCAAGACACCAACCAGCTCACCACCACCGCCACCTGCCTCCCACCCTTCGACAGCATCCTGAGATGGCGAGCAACCGATGACGTGGAGGGCACGGAGGGAGCGGTGGTGGAGAGACGGAAGTCGGAGGACGCGGAGGGTGCGAAGGGCCCGGCCCTGGGCAACTTGGGGGAGACGAAGGTCACAGGCGATGAAGGGCCTGCAAGCGCCTCGGGGGCCATGGGGCGCGCTGGGCCAGCCACCGCCGACGAAGTCGAAAGGGGCGACGAAGTCGGAACGACCGACCTCGTCGCCCCTCGTCCAGCTCACATCACGGCCCGCTCAGCGTGTCCTGACAGCCTCGAACCGGCCGAAACTGGCCAAAACACCCCGGTTTCCATACAAAAACCCACGTCATGGGACGACCATGACGTGGGTTTGAGTGTTGTGCAATTGGTCGGGGTGAAAGGACTCAAACCTTCGACCTCACGGTCCCAAACCGCGCGCGCTATCAACTGCGCCACACCCCGATAGATGTGCAAAGCTATTATATATTATTTTGCGAGTTTTTCCTAGTCGTAATATAATCAAAGCATGAAAATATTATTTTGGAAGCATAGTAATGACTATGACAAGGTTTATAGGTGGCTGATAATTGCTGTGCCAGTAGTAGCGGCAGCTCTTAGTTTATGGATTGGCTTGCGGCAGAGCGTTTGGTTTGATGAAGCATATTCGATAATGGTAGCCAAGCGGTCTGCCAGCGAGATTATTCGACTATCGGCACTTGATACTCATCCGCCGCTGTATTATCTCGTTCTGAAAATTTGGGCGAATGTTTTTGGCTGGAGCGAACTGGCATTGCGCTCGCTAAGCGTGATCTTTTATGGAGCCTCAATTGCGGTAGCTGGTTGTTTTATTAAAAGGCATTTTAATGCGCGAGCAGCCATTTATGTATTAACGATGTTGCTTCTGGCGCCATTATTAATGCGCTACGGTTTCGAAATTCGCATGTACGCTATGGCGTCGTTAATCGGCGTAGCGGCGACGGTGATGTTGGTACGGGCACACTCTAGCAAGCGGTGGACTGATTGGCTTATTTATGGAGTGCTAGTGGCGCTCGGCATGTACACGCTATACTACTTGGCGCTTTTGTGGCTGGCTCATCTAGCCTGGCTAGTCGCGATGGATGCTGGTAAGTTGCGTAAGTATTCATGGAAAGAGTGCCGCTGGATAGGGGCTTATGCGTTTAGCATGTTGCTGTTTCTCCCGTGGCTATCGTCTTTTTTGAAGCAGGTTGGCAATGGTGCGCTCGCACCAATTGGACAGCCAATGAATCTCGAGCAGCTAGTTGGTATTGTTTCGTTTAATACAATATACCAGCCGCTTTGGCAACTGGGTGTGATTGCCTCAATATTGGTGCTAGCGATAATTTTTGTATCTGTCCGCTCAATTATTATTACTTTTCATGTTAAGAAAAAAAATGATATTTTGTGGCTATTAGTTAGTTATATCAGCGTGCCGATAATGCTATTGATGGTGATTTCTCTGTATAAACCGATGTATGTCGAGCGTTATTTGGCGCACGTTGCGATTGGCTTAGTTATGCTCGTAGGAGCTAGTCTCGCGCTGTCGACCGAACGTGAGACTCGTGAAGTTTGGCGAATAACCTCACCGTTAGTTTTGCTGGTAGTTCTGGCGATTGGGGCAACTAACCTCAGCCAGGTTGGCAATTATAACTTTCAGCGTATGCAAAAGCCAAACGTCAACTCTGTTGCTTCTATAGTTAAATGTAGCGAAAACGATGTGGTGTTAGCGGCCGATCCGTATGTGGCGATTGAGCTAGATTATTATCTACCGAATTGCCAGATATACTTTGCTAGTAGTGACCAACATCTTGGCGGCGGTTATGCTCCGCTAGATGGCAATAGCCGCCAAGTTGTCGACACGAAAAAAACATTTACCCGCGCAAAGAATATCTATAATGTCTACTATAGCGATATGAAAGCTAGTCTGCCAGGTAACTATCGCGAGGTCGAAACGATCGATTTATCACCGCTAAAAATCACTAAGTTTAGCGCGGAATAATTTTCATCAAAAACTTGCTTCGCACCGCTAGGTAAATAATTGCAATTACCAAAATCGATAGCGCGAGGTTTTGAGGAATCTCGGCTAGACGGTCAAACGAATTAAAATAACTAGCTGGCGCGCCATATTGCGGATTGACTATCAGATGCGCTCCCATGACTACGAAGGCATGAATTGAATAAACGTAAAGCGAATTAGTCCCAAACGGAATAAGTAGCCAGCCGAGGTAGCGTTTAATTTGTTTTTCAAAACGCTGGAAAATCATAAAAAACCCAATAAACCAGAGCAGCGACATAGCTACGCGCGCTGGCGTTAGAGCTAGCTTATCGAAACTGGCCGCTAGAATAGGGCGAAAATTATTAATAGCTGTCGAAAGATTATCGTTTAAGGCTGGCGCGAAAAACTCGGCAAAAACATTGGCGATAAAAGTGATGATAAACAGGGTAAAGATGACAGTTTTGGTACGGCGCTGCGTTCTGGCGGACAAACTATTCCACCATGATTTAATTTGCGGCGAGTAAAATCCTAGCGTGAAGGCGATGAAAAAAATAAATTGCCAAGTAAATGGCTGAGTGAATTCGTTAACCGGCTTTGGCGTTAGCAGCCAAACTAGAGTACTGACGGTTAGAACGATGTACCATTTGCCGTGGCGCAGTAGCCAAAGCGCAGCTGGTGTTAGCGCCAAAAATATCGCATATAGACGCAAGTAATCGGCCCAGCCGTAGAATTCTTGCAAAGTAACTATTCTCCAAAATAAACTAAAGATATTACTATCTAGCGGAGGTAAAGGCGATTTGACGCCGTCGTTACCAACAAAATGCCAACCGATCGCAATCGATAATATTGTAATGATGATACTGGTTAGATATAGCATGAAGCTTCGCCGCCAGATCAATTTAGCAGCGTATCTAAACGAGCGCTCTGTTAATTTAGCGCCGCGGACAATACCTAATACTAATCCAGAAATAATAAAGAATCCTTCGGCGGCAGTGACGTATAATCTGCTGTCGCCGCTTATGAACACGAGGCCGTTTGGAAAATAACTTAAATGATCAAGTATGATTATCACCAAAAACCAGCCTCTCATTAAATCTAGGCTGACAATACGATTAATTTTTGGTTTTTTTACAGCGCTCATTTTGGTCACTTCTACCAGTATAGCAGGTCCAATCTGAGGATAGTGTTAAAAGCAGCCTAGCGCGGGCGTTTTTTGGCGATATCACGAGCCTGCTCAGTGTACTTGTCTTCAAGCGGGTCTAAAACGACGGCGCCGTATTTACGGATTATAGCTTGCGAAATCATCCAATCGGCAATGTGCGGATTCTTTGGCAAGAGCGGACCGTGCAAATAGGTACCGATAACGTTACGATAACGGGCGCCCTCACGGCCATCAATATTATTGTTGCCTATGCCTTTGATGACGTCGCCGAGTGCTGTGGTATTTTGGCCAAGCGTAGTTAGCCCGGAGTGATTCTCGTAACCGATAATTTCACCGAATTCTGGACTTTTGACGATAATATTACCAACAATGCGCTCGTCACCACCAATTGTTTCTAGGTCAAGAATACCGATACCAGGAATTATGTCGCCGTCTTTGGTAGTAAACGAGCGGCCGAATAGTTGGTATAAACCGCAGATAACTAACATTGGTAAATCGTCGTCAGCTAATCGTTTGAGCTGCGGGGCAATCTTTTGCAGGTCGTCACTAATTCGTAACTGTCCAGAGTCTTGTCCACCACCGCCGACGATTAAATCAACATCGTCTGGAAAAACGTCGCCAACATTGTACTCAATTAGTTTGGTAGCAAAACCACGCCATTCTAGCCGCCGCTTGAGAGTCAGAACATTGCCCCAGTCGCCGTAAATGTTCATATCGCGCGGATAAAGTTGCAAGATAGTGATAGATTGCGGTTGCTTTTTCATCGGATTTCCTCCACGTCGGTATAGCGGGCTAGTAGTCGTCGTAGTGCTAACATTGCGGTGTAGCTGCAATAAATGCGCTTTGGTTGGCGAGTGTGTTTAGTGATGAGCTGGCGCAGTGCAACCGTCAGGTCGGTATCAACAAAATCGATAGGCACTTCGTCGTATTCTAGTCGCAGGGCCATGTCATAGGCGCGGACACCAGATACAGCAGTGACGCCTTGTTCTTGTAAACTATCAAAATCTACATCCCAAAGCCAGCTCATATCACGGCCATCGGCGTAAGCATCGTTAATAGCTATCATAGTGGCGTAGTTTGCTGGGTCGAACGAAGCTAGGGCCAAACGAAAGCCAGCCGGGTTTTTGACCAATACTAGCTCGCAGGGTTGTCCATCTATTATTAATTGCTCGCCGCGGCCAAAAGCTGGCTTAATACCTGATAACGCTTCAAACATAGAGTCAACGTTGAGACTATTGCCGAGAATCGCGCGCACTAAAGCAACAGCACCAGTAGCATTTTGAAGATTATAGATGCCACGCAAGTTTAGATCTATCGAGTGATCGTTGCCACCAAAAGCGATAATGGCGTGCTGGTCTTTAAACTCTTCAAGACTGGTGTCGTCAGCGTACAATTTAGCCGCATTTTGCTCGCTACTACGTAGAGAATCATCAGAAGGGAAAGTCTGCGAATATTTTGGGTTAACGCCAAAACTTCGCAGCGGTGATTTGATGTCGTTTACAAAATCAGGACTACTTAATCGCGGGTCGTCGCGGTTAAGGACTACGCACTTTGTTGTGTTTATTGCAACATTGTGGAGGAGTTTGGCGGTATTGTCAATTTCGCCGAAGCGGTCGAGTTGGTCGCGCATGACATTTAGCAGTAAACAGTAGTTTGGCTTGATTGCTTTTACAAAGTGAACGGCATAGGCTTCGTCGAGTTCAAGCACGGCAATATCGGCGTTAATTCGTCCGTGCAAATCAACTTCGCCTAATAGCGCTGCTGCCACGCCGCGCGTGAAGTTACTGCCAGTACGGTTGGTGAATACTTTCAGGCCTTGGCTTTCTAGTAATTCGACAACAATTTTAGTAGTAGTAGTTTTGCCATTAGTGCCGCTGATGAGTGCTATACCCATTGGTAGTTGCTGTAATGTGCGGCTAACAAAATCTGAGTCGATTTTTTCAATTACCAAGCCTGGTAAGGCTGAGCCGCTACCGCCGCGAATTTGTGCAGCTTTCTTGACAGTCTTCCCGAGCATAGTCGTGAGAGTTTGACGCATAAAACTCATTATACCTGTTTTTGGCGCATTATAGTAGCGTCCAAACGCTTTTTGAATTATAATAAAAAGCATATGTTTATTGTGGGCATGATTTCGTGGTGGTATAGCGTTGGTTGGAAGCGGGCAGCAGTAGATGTTTGGGAGTCTATCGAGCGATTATACGATACGTTTTCGCTGGGATTATTGCTGAAGACGCTGTTTGCGCCGTGGCGGCAAATTTCAGCCGGGAAAGTACGCGGACCAATCGGGGTGCAGTTGCGGGCGTTTTTTGATCGCTTGGTGTCGCGGATTATTGGCGGCTTTATAAGGATAATAACGCTGCTGATAGGTGTAGCAGCCTTGTGCTTGATGCTGTTGATTGGTTTGTTGCGTTTAGCGATTTGGCCATTAGTGCCAGCTATGCCAGTATTTATGGTTATTGCGGCAATATCGGGGTGGATACCATGGCATCTTTAGGTACTTTTAGATATGCGTCTCGGCGAGCCAGCGAAGCGCGCTTTGGGCGGCTGCTGTCGCCGATGATTGCAAAAAGCCTTTCATGGTTAGCATTATTGCTAGTGGTATCGGGTACTATGCTGGTAACTATGGAGCGTCTGTCGCTAGGTTGGTTATGCGGTGCTCTGGCAGCAGTATTGTATATGGCGGTGAAATTTTATAATTGGCACGTTCACGATCTGCCAGCTGGTAGGGGTGGATCGGTTGATGATTTGTTAGCTGGCGACGTGTTAGGTCGGTTGTCGCGAGAACCGAGCGTACGAGAGATTGCTAAAGTGATTGGTGAAGTGCCAAGCGGCCAATTCATGGGGGTACGGCTTGGTATGACGCCGTCATTTTTAGCCACTATCGCTGAGAGTTCGACGATTTCCGTTGACGAACTGTGGAGTGTAGCTGACGACATTCGCCAAGCCAATCAGCTAGACCGTATCAGCGGTGCCGTATTAGCTACAGCGCTAGTGAGGAGCTTTCCGAATTATCAATCGATAATAGCGCAAACTCATTTAGGAGATGAAGATTTGGATGCTGGTATTTTGTGGCAAGAGCATTTGATGGAGATTGTTCGGCATTTTGGCCAGCGGCGGCGGACTGGCGGTTTGGCTCGTGATTGGTCGTTTGGCTGGATTCCGCACCTTGAGCGATTCGGGCAAAATATCAGCGAACAAATTGGCTCTAGTCGTAATACCTTGTCGATTGACATACCATCGCATGTTCAGGTGATTGATCAGCTAGTGGAAGCTTTTGGTACGGGCGGGCGGCAAAACGCGGTTCTTATCGGTCAAGCTGGCGTTGGCAAGACGTCAGTAATTCATGCTTTCGCGGAACGAATTTTGGACGCTGATGCGAATGTACCCGAAAATCTTCGCTTCCGCCAGATCTTCATTCTCGACTCAGCGTCGCTGATTGCGGCAGCGCCAGGTCGCGGCGAGCTCGAAAACTTAATCATGCAGGTTTTGGGAGAGGCTTATAACGCTAAAAACATCATTGTTTGCCTCGATGACGCGCAGTTATTTTTCGAAGAAGGTGTGGGGTCAGTAGATTTAACAAATGTTTTGCAGCCGATTTTAGATGCTGGCAGGCTACGCTTAATTTTAAGCATGGACGAACAGCGCTATCTCGAAATTAGCCGCCGCAACCCGTCGCTAGCTAACTCGCTTAACCGCATTAATGTTGCCGAGACAAACGAGGCAGAGACTAAAAAAGTTCTGCAAGAACAGCTAATTTCAATTGAATTCAACCGCAAAGTTACTTATATGATACAAGCGATTAACGAAGCTTATCGTTTGAGCCAGCGTTACATTCACGATATAGCTATGCCTGGCCGGGCGCTTAAATTGCTAGAGTCGGCGGCTAGTTTCAGCGAGTCTGGTATCGTGACCATGAATTCTGTGCAGCAAGCAATCGAGCGAACAATGGACGTTAAAGTTAGCGTAGCTAATACGACCGAAGACCGCGAGCGGCTGCTGCATATGGAGGATTTAATTCATGAACGAATGGTTAATCAAGTTCGCGCCGTTAATGTCGTCAGTGATGCTCTGCGCCGCGCTCGCGCGGGCGTCCGCAATGAGAATCGGCCGATTGGTACCTTTCTGTTTCTGGGGCCGACTGGTGTCGGCAAGACGGAGCTATCAAAAGCGCTGGCTGACGTATATTTTGGCGGCGAAGGCAAGTTAATCCGCTTAGATTTGAATGAGTTTGTTCGCTCCGAGGATGTCGCTCGTTTAATCGCTGATGGCGCGGATGACCCGATGAGCTTGACCGCGCAAGTAATGAAACAGCCTTTCAGTGTGGTGTTGCTCGACGAGATTGAGAAGGCCGCGCCAGAAGTGCTAACTACACTCCTGCAATTACTCGACGAAGGGATTTTGCGCGACGCCAAGAACCGTGAGATTAGCTTTCGCGACGCCATTGTAATTGCCACTAGTAACGCTGGCGCTGATAGGATCCGCGAATATATCGAGCGCGGCTATCGGCTTGAGCAGTTTGAACAGCAGTTTATCAACGAATTGATTAGTTCAAACCAGTTTCGACCAGAGTTTCTCAATCGCTTCGACGAAATTGTGCTCTTTCGTCCGTTTACGCCTGCCGAGTTGGTGCAAGTGCTTGATCTGATTCTGGCTGGCGTTAACAAAACTCTATTGCCGCAAAAAGTGTCAGTGACTGTTGATGACGACGCGAAACAGCTTCTCGTTCAGCAAGGATACGACCCGCGCCTTGGCGCTCGTCCGATGCGCCGCGTCGTTCAGAAAGCGGTGGAGAATACTATCGCTAAGCTCATGCTATCGGGGGCGGTCAATCCGGGCGATTCGGTGAACATTGATGCCGAGCAAGTACGGCGAATTTTTGAAGAATCTGAATCGCAAGTAGCTCCATTGCAAGGCGATGTGCCTAACCAGCAGAACCAAGCTTAAGAAAGTTTTCTAACAAGAGTTTTGGCGGCGCGGCGGTTGATAGGCGCAATAATACCAACGGCTAGCGCGCCAATACCGCGCACGAGTGCCCGTGCTTTGGTTTTGTAGCGTTCTTTTTTGCTGAGGGATGTATTAGTGGTATCAAGCTGCGGCGACTCGGACCAGAATGCTAGCCGCACCGCTCTGACGCCGAGTGCCAAGCCTCGCTTTTTATTGCCGGCAAGTGTTTCGGCGTAGCTGGCTCGAGCGGTAAAATTAATATCATATTGACCAATTTTACGATTTAGTCCGTCGGCATGTTTGTGCGAATCCTTGAGTTTCTCTAGTCCGTAACGAAAAGTTTCAACAGTCTTGGTATTATTTTTTGGAGTATCAAAAGTTTCATCGCTTGCTATGCGCGATAATTGCATGGTTGCTAGCATGGCTGCGCTAGCTCCCAGCTCGCGCAGCGTGCTGCGATTTGGTTCTTGTTCGGCTAAAGTTTCATGTTGATTAACTGCCTCAGTAAGCCACTTTTCAGCTTCTTCGTACTTGCCTAAATGTCTATAGGCATTACCCGCGTCGCGCGCCATCCGAGCCTTTTCGGATGGATCTGACGTTATATTGTATGCCATTATCGCTAGCGTTGCGGCAAGAAAATAAGATCCATCGTGAATTGCTTGTACAGCCGATCTTGAACAGTCGTCAAAACTTAGTTCGCCGCCTTTAGTCTCCATACCTATATTATAACATGAAAAATTACCTAATGCAAGGTATGCGTTTCGTATTTTTGCCGGCAATTATCCCACTAGTCGCCAAGGCTTATTTTGATAGTGACGTAGCTAGTTTGATCATGGTCGAATTTATTGGCGTCTACTTTGGCGTACGGCTTGGCTATCTCGGAGGTGCCGTATGTATAATCTTTATGCAGCGCCTGCGGTATAACGCTCAGGTATAAAATATGGCCGTTAGTATCCTTGAACGTATCGCTTTGAACGATAGTATCTTTATCTTTTGTATTGATAAGCGAGAAGCCAGATTCTTTAATTTTTTCGGTTAAATCCATACGAGTTTTACTTACGGAAGTATTATGTCCATACTCTGTAGTGATAGACTTATCATTTGAAATATTACTTTTATAAACCGCCAGTCTATACGATTCATCTAGCTTCAAATTGCTATATATACTATGAATTTGGTTATAGCGGGCAGTGTTGGTGTATTCTACGACCATTCTGTCGACTAGATATACGCTCATAGCTGTTAGCCAAAAAAGCACAAAAACCAATATCGCATACACCAGTAAGCTTCGGCGCACCATGAAGTGAGTGTCTGTTTTTGTAATGTGTTTGACACGCTGCTTGCGAGTCTTCTTGGGAGATTTATTTGCCTTGGTAACCATAAACATAGTGTAGCATACCGATACGATTATTGGCTAAGTATAGTTGTGGTAACAGATGATCCGCTGATTATCGCGCCGGATAGCAAAGGTTGTTCCGTGGCTCTATTCGGATCAAGCGGCTGGCGGCCTAAATTGTTGACGCTATCAACGAGGCTAGGGAAATTCTTTGCCAAATCATTATACGGCCTGCCATCAGGTATCGTACTATCGGTGGTGATGAATACCCAGCCGGCATTACGCTGGCGCGATAAATTGATTATTTTTTGGTAATCGCTAGCCTTTGCGGCATAAATCGTATGGAAAATACGATGGGAATTAGCTGGGTCTTTTTCAAAGGCAGAGTAAGCGGTCTTATAGTTATTAATATATTCGTCAGCAGTGCCTTCGTTGGTCATGAAAATATCGGCGTACGGCGCAATTGCGTCGGTGATGTGCGTGCCAGGATTGGCGACGACCAACTTGTTGCCGTAAGTGCTTTTCGTGTAGTTGTATAATTCTGCCATGTAAGCCGTTGCGCCGTTATTTCTGGATGATATCTCGTCGAAGTAGAATCCGTGAACTTTATCTGCTCCGTAAAGTTCAATGAACTTAGCCATGGCGGCTTTAACTTCGGCAATCGGGCGAGTTTGATGAATAGTGCGGATGTAAGCGACAGTTTTGAAACCAAGCTCGGCGTTCTTTTTTAGCAGCCGCACATAGCCTGGGTCGAGCTTGGCGTCAGGACTGCCGTCTGCCATGATGAGCGTGTACGGGATTTTGCTGCTGCCTGCTTCATGAACCGCTTTCCAGTAGTCAGAGAACTCGCTGCCGCCAGCCTCAGCGAGCGGATAAACGTATGATAGCATAAAGACCGATTGAGCGTTGACCGCAGTATATGTACTAGTATTTGTTTTATTAACCATACCAGCGACAGCGTTGCTAAGAGAAACGGTGTAAGTTTTACCTTTACCGTCAGTGCCGGCATTGGTATCAACGTAGAATTTGGCGCTAGTCTCTCCGGCTTTAATAACCACTCGCTGGCTGTCCCAACGGACGTTCAGATTGTTCGGGTTGCTAGTATTGTGCGTGATTTTGATATCCGCGCTAACATCGGTACTGGCTGCTTTGTCTAAAGTTGCCGTGTAAATAGCGGTTTCGCCTTCCTTGACGCTGGCTGGTCCATGAAGAGTAATTTTTGGCGCAGTCGCAGCAGGACTGATTATCCCCGCGCCAGTGCCGCCGCCTGAATTATCGACGACTGACCCGCTAAATCCGCTGGTGACGCTCTCTCTATGTCCTTTTTTGTCGGTGTAACTGGCTTGGACGATGACTTGCATACCGAGGTGGTCTTTGGTTTGCGCGAGAGTTTTGCCAGTTCCCAGGAATTTGCCGTAAAATTCGTACCACCTGTAAGTAATACCGTTCTCCGGTACGCCGTCGGCATCGGTAATGTGAGCAGTGAATACTTGTCCGACTCGGTTAATTCCGTCAATAGTGACGCTACCATGGTTATTATTTGATGCGGCGTTGCCGACAGCTGCCGTAGCTGAGCTAATTAAATCTTTCATTACGTTTTTGTTGTTAGCATGAGTTGTTTTGACAGTGATTTTTTTACCCACTTCTGATGGTGTCAACTTGTACGAGAAATAGCTGGCGCCAGGAATAGCCGCGCCGTCGGCAAACCATTGATAATACCGTATACCGCCGTCTTTCAATTCGTCGGGATCGTCGATTTGCGCGATTAGGGTTGATCCGACTTCTGCTGCGCCGACGATTTTTACAGCTGCTTGTGCAGGTTCGGGTGTTGGCTTAGGCGGCTTGGACGGATTGGGCGGTGTAGTTGGTTTGTTATTGCCGAGCTTAGTAGACGGGGTATTTGCAGGTTGATGGTTAGCAGCATTGTGAATTGACGGTCTGCCCGGCGACGCTATTTGGCGGTAATGATAAGTATTGTGATTTCTGACAACCGAGACGCCATTTCCAGCCGTCTTGGTAGAATCACTAGGCGAACTGTTCGTGGACTCGTCAGTCTTGGTCTGGTTAGTCTCGTTCTTGCCATCCGGGTTCGAACTTGGTTCTGAATCCGAGTCTGGTCGCTGCGGCTTGCTGTTTTCGTCGTCTGCTTGAGAAGTAGTATCATGGCTAGGTCCTTGATTTGTCTGATTATGCTGGTTCATGCTAATCAAACTGGTAAACAGCCAGTACAACAAAACTGTTGCTAGTACAACGGCCAATATCCCGATAACAACTTTTATTTTTCTATGGTTTGCTTGTTGGTTTTCCATATTCCTCTCCTCAGAATACAATACTTCAATTTAAGCATAGGCGATATGGAAAGTCAAATAACGAATCAATCGATCAAAAAAATAGACAGCTGTCATTGCTGCTGTCTTTGGTACCCCGCACAGGAATCGAACCTGCAACCTTTGGTACCGGAAACCAACGCTCTATCCAGTTGAGCTAACGGGGCACGTTTGGTACGCCCGGCAGGATTCGAACCTGCGACCCCTTGGTTCGAAGCCAAGTACTCTAATCCGCTGAGCTACGGGCGCCTATCGCAATTATATCACATATTGTATAATCAAACTATGAACATACAGCAGGACATCTCTCTCAAAAAGCTTACAACTATGCAGCTTGGCGGCGTGGCTCGGCAAGTTGTCGAGGCTAGAACTCGCGCCGATATCGCCGAAGCAGTACGCTATGCTCATGAACACAATCTGGATATATACGTTCTCGGCGGCGGTAGTAATACGTTAGCGCACGACGAGGGCTTTGACGGACTTATTATACTCAATCGCATCCCAGGTTTTGAAGTTGTTGACGAAACTGACGATTTGGTGACGATTGTAGCTGGTGCTGGCGAGGTTTGGGATGACTTCGTACGGCGGACGGTCGATATGAATCTCAGCGGCGTGGAATGCTTGTCGGCGATCCCTGGTACAGTTGGTGCCGCGCCAGTTCAGAATATCGGCGCTTATGGACAAGAGGCTGCTTCGACGATTGTCTCGGTTAATGCCTACGATACGCGCGATAACCAATTTGTAACTATTAGCAATGCTGAGTGTGACTTTGCGTATCGTCATAGTATTTTTCGCGGTCGTTGGGCGGGGCGCTATATTATAACATCAGTGACATTCAAGTTGTCGCGGCATCAATCTCAGCCGCCGTTTTATGCGGCGATTCAGCGTTATTTAGACGAGCACGATATTCACGATTATTCACCGCAAACATTACGCGAAGTTGTGATGAAGATTCGCTTTGATAAGTTGCCTGACCCGAAAGCCCGCCCAAACACTGGTTCGTTCTTCAAGAACGCTATTGTTTCGGCTGATAAATTATCTGAACTGCAGCAAAAGTATCCTGATATTCCGCATTATAGTATGCCGCAAGGCACGTACAAGATCCCAACCGGCTGGCTAATTGATCAGTGCGGACTCAAAGGTGCGCTTCATTATGGTATGCGTATCCACGATAAAAACGCGCTAGTTCTTATCAATGAGTCGGCACAGAGCTATAATGATCTAGCACAAGCCCGCCAAAAAATTATTGACACCGTTTACCAAAAATTTGGTATCACCATTGAGCAAGAGCCGTTAGAGATACTTGGCAAAAACTCAGAAAAAGCATAGCCATTTTATAAATTGTGCGCTACAATTAAGTCATGAAGCGTAAAGAGGGCGGGTTTACTATAGTTGAAGTGGTTATTGCAGTTACCGTCATCGGTGTGCTGCTGATAATTGCTATGACTACGTTCAACGGCTTGACAGCGAAAGGTCGCGATGCGACCCGTAGAGCTCGCGCTGAAGCCATGGCTCTAGATCTTGAACGTTATTATAAATACAACACTACTTCGCGAGGTCATGAATATCCAACTGGCAACGCGCTGTTAGCTGATATAGGCAAATATTTTAGTGACACTACAGTTGTGCAAGATCCCTCCCGTTCTGGTAATAGGCTAGTCAAGGGCTGCCCGGCGGCTGGCCCGATACCAGCCAGCTGGGGCTGGACGGACGAGCAGAAAATGCTCTATAGGTATTGTGCTCAAGACAGAGAGAGATCCGACTGCGATAAAGTTTACGGCGCTTCGGGTAAGGATGTTTGCGTCGGTTTCAGAATATATTACTATAGCGAATCAGATAATGCGCTTTATCAGGTGAATAGCATATGGTCAAGATGAGAACGGATGAAGGTTTTACAATCGTTGAGGTGGTAGTTACATTGTTATTTATTTCGATAATATCGCTTGGTATATTAACGATGTATACTCAGGTTAGTATACTCTCGATTATCAACCGCCAGGATCAAAAGGCTAGTTATTTAGCGTACGATAATATGCGTAAGTATGTTAATGGAGCTCCGCCAACTTGGTTTTTGTGTACCGATCCGCTGCCAGGCGCTGTGCAGCAGGTATTGCTTGATTCAGAAGGGCATATTAGCGAGCTGCCCGGAACTACCAAGCAAAAAGTTGTAGCATCGGCGCCGTATGGTTGCGGCGACACCGTCAGCAGTTTGGGTATGCCGATTCGTGTTGAGTCTGTAGTAACATATGGTAATGGTAAGAAGGTAACCCATGTTGCATATGCGGCATTCTAACCAATCTGGATTCACCATCGTAGAGCTAATAGTGACGACGGCTGTTGTGTTTATAGTGGTTGTAGTATTTGGCGGTATTATATCAGCATCTTACCGTCAGGCTATAGCAGCAGATGCGCTTGCTTCAATGACGCGTGACATGCACGTGGCGATGGACGCTATCGAAATGGATGTTTTGGCTTCAGTCGAGATTGCTTCTACTTCTAGAAGGGGTGATATGAATATGCTTGATCGATACGGATATAGCGCTGTAAGTAATCCTGCACCTACTCTGCAAACTTGGAAATATTTTGGCGGAGGTGGTAATAGGCGGGCCTTACTCCTGATACAATATGCGACTAATTTGCGGCGCGGGGCAGGCTCTCGCGAGGTAGTTTATGCTGCAACAAAAAGGTTTAATTGCAGTACAGAAAGACGTCTCCAACCAAAATACAGACAGATGGTGGTTTATTTCATGCGGGACAATACATTGTATCGAAGGGTTATATTTGATGATATAAAAAGCGAAAGATATAAAGCCCTTGGTGTTAACGCTTCTGCTATATGTGGTACCGGTGATGAAAATAACGAATTTTGGCGCAAGATCGCAGTACAATCCATACCTCCGCAATCATCCGAATTTACTGGCGGTGCAACGCCAGGACGATCGCTTTATCGCGACGAAACAATTGCTCGCAACGTTTCGGCATTTGATGTTCAATATTTTAAGGATGATACGCCAATAGCCAACCAATACGATGCTGCTCACAGTTCCGACCATATGTTTGAAAATGCTAACAAGGTTAAAATTGATATAACAATTAGTCCTCCTGTGGGGGGAGTGTCTAAAATATCTCAGTCATTAACTGTTCGGAAAGGAAATGAAGAATGATTCGCTTTGATAAGGGCTATTCTCTAGCAGTAATGATTATAATGACAACATTTATATTGGCGGTGCTAGCGGCTGCATACCGCGTTACTACGCGTTCGTATATTTATTCTCGCGAGGAGTATTATTATAAGCTGGCTCAAGAAGCTGGCGAATCGGGGACGGCGGCAGCTAATGCGTGTCTAGATATAAACAACTGGAAACAAACATGGGGCCATGTTGCTGGAGCTGCTGGCTTGTATCTAACGCCAAGCAGCGACTGCAAAGGTCAAGACGGCAAGATTCCGACCAATAAATACGTTATGAGCGAAGGTTCGATTCGTACAATTTTCACCGTTGGCGACCTTAATTTTCATGATGATCATCATTCGGATGTCTCGGCTATTGGTAAAACACAGCTTGTGGATTCTGGCGGTACGGTTTTGCGAGAATACACTGTTTCGGTCAAAAAACTTATCACTCGTCCCGGTCTGATTGCGACGAAGTCTTCTAGCGGTACTTATCGAACGTGCGGTATTCTGTCTAATAGCATTTGGTGCTGGGGTAGAAACCGCTACGGACAGTTGGGTAATGGTAGGTCAGTCGGCGGTAATCCTAGCAAGCCAGCGCAAGCTGCACCTAGCGTTGATTCCGATATACCAGTTAAAGTAGTTAAGCAAACAGGAGTTCTCTACGGCAAGAGAATCGATAATTTATTTACCGCCCAGTATCATAGCTGTGCCCTAGCCGAGGGTAAAGTTTACTGCTGGGGCTACAATGGTACTGGCCAGCTTGGCAATGGACAACATGGCCCAGAGAAACATTCAAATGTTCCTATCGAGGTTAAAGGGGCGCTGGCTGGTAAAACAGTGACTAGTATCGGCGGTTCATATAATACTTCGTGTGCTATCGCTGGCGGCAAGATATATTGCTGGGGCGAGGGTTATTACGGCGTGACTGGTACTGGTGACAATACAAAGGTACGCCCATGGCCGACTTTAGTTAGAGCAGGTGTTTCTGGCGGTTTGCCGAATAGTTATACGGCAACTGCGCTAGCGACCAGCGGTACGCGGTCGATGAATATGTGCGCTATCGCCAATGGCTTTGCTTATTGCTGGGGTCAGAACAATGTTGGTCAAATTGGCAATAATACCTTTGCTAGCCCTGCTGATAAGCCAGTATACAGCCCGATGAAAGTTTCTGGTTTGACTAATGTTACAAATATATCGCAGGACGGATATTTGGCTCAAAGCGGCGAGCCAGACAGATTTACTCATGTATGCGCTGCTGCTAACGGCGAGGCATACTGCTGGGGTAATGGTCGTGCTGGGCAATTGGGTATGAATTATATTGGCTATATTGCTAAAAAAGCTACGCCAGTTAAGGTTGACAGACCGGCAGGCTTGTCTCCGTCAGATAAAGTGAAAAAGGTCGAAGTGGGTATTTGGCATTCGTGTATGTTGATGACCAGCGGCAGGGTGTTCTGCTGGGGGACGAATGCCTACGGCCATTTGGGGGCAAATCTCCCTCTTGGTGCGCTTCCCAACAACCGATCGGTAAAACCGATAGAGATATTGGTTGGTCCAGGCGGAATTCCGGCAGGACAGAGAATAATTGATATTGCTGCTGGCGCTAACCGCGGATGCGCAGTGGTGGAAAACGGGCGTTCGTACTGCTGGGGCTTGAATGATGCCGGGCAAATTGGCGACGGTACCCATATTGATGCCCGCGCGCCAACCGAGTCGCTGTTCCTGCGCCCGACACAGAATCGCTACATCTATTAAAAAACCACTTGCGCTTTCGTTATCGGTGTAGTATTATCAAATTACAATTAACTAACATAATAAATAGGGGGCACATTACTGTGACAACAAAACAACTTAAAAACCGAGGTTTCACCCTTGTCGAGCTCTTGATTGTGATCGTCATCATCGCGATTTTGACGGTGATTTCACTCATTGCTTATAATGGTATTCAGAACCAAGCGAGGACATCTACTTCGCAGGCAATCGTGAAGAGCGTCGCTGATAAGGCGCAAATTTATAATACAGAGGAATCGCACTTTCCAGCTAATATTGCGGCCATGACGGGTGCAGATCAATCTAAGTCTTATCATATCGACGCATCTGCTGTGGTAGCCGGTGGAAATAGTGAGCCTAGTACAGGTCCTACTGGCGAGAATGGTCCAAAAACTGTTGCCTACAAAGCTTGCGTTAAAGATGGGAAAGAAGTTGGTGCCAAAATTTGGGGCTGGGATTATTCGAAAAATTCTGCTATCCTTCGTGAGGTAGGTGTTACTAGTACTTGCGTTTAGTACTAAGCCACTAAAAATACTCCAGCGAAGGCTGGAGTATTTTTTATGTCTATTTTGTGATCAAGGCTTGTTGTATTTGATCTAACCCTCGACAAAACTCCCTCACTTCCTCGCGCAAAACTCCTAATTTCTCCTCGTCTTCGCGAGCATCAATCGCTTGCTTGATCCACTCGGCGATTCGTGCCATATCATCTGGCTGGCAGCCGCGGGTGGTGATGGCGGGTGTGCCCAGGCGAATGCCGCTCGGGCGGAACATTGGCAGTGGGTCGTCGGGTACGGCGTTGGCGTTTAGCGTCAGACCGATCTTATCGATAGCAACCTCGGCGGTCTTGCCATCGATACCAAAACTCTTGTTGATATCGGCTAATATCAAGTGATTGCTAGTGCCGCCAGTCACTAGCTGGAAGCCGCGTTTTTGCAACTCCTCGGCTAGCCGCGCGGCGTTAGCGACGATATTTTTCGCGTAGTCTTGGAACTCTGGCTGTAGCGCCTCGCCAAAAGCTACTGCCTTGGCAGCGATGGTGTTCATATGCGGGCCGCCTTGCATGCCTGGGAAGACTGCCCGATCAATTAGTGTCGGGATGTTCTCGAGCGTTTTGGCGGGTTTTTTGAGCGGACTAGTCACCTTGCCCGTACTGAGTATTAAGCCGCCGCGAGGGCCGCGCAGTGTCTTGTGGGTGGTAGTAGTCATGATATGAAAGCCGTAATCAAGCGGATTCTTGGCTACGCCGCCAGCGATTAACCCGGCAATATGCGCTACGTCAGCCATCAGTAGGCAGCCGTCGATTTCGCGGCCGATTTCGGCAAATTTAGCCCAATCCAGTTCGCGCGGGTAGGCGCTGAAACCAGCCAAAATAATCCGCGGCTGATGCTCATGTGCTAAGCGGCGAATCTCTTCGTAATCAATCTCGCCGGTTTCGATATTTTTCATTTTGTAAGGAATAAAGTTATAAAGGTGAGCGCTGCGGGTAACAGGTGAGCCGTGAGTTAGGTGTCCGCCATGGCTCAAATCCATTGCCAAGATGGTGTCGCCCGGCTGGCACCAAGCACTGTAAACTGCTTCATTAGCTGGCGCGCCGCTGTGCGGCTGGACATTGGCGTGGTCAGCGCGGAATAATTTTTTGGCGCGGTCGATGGCTAGCTGTTCCACACGGTCAGTGAATTCTTGGCCGCCGTAATAGCGCTTCCCAGGGTAACCTTCAGAATATTTGTTAGTAAAAACGCTGCCAAGCGCTTCGCGAACGTTTTTGCTGACGTAATTTTCGCTCGGTATCAATTCCAAACCGTCGCGCTGGCGTTCTTCTTCGCCAGCGATGCAAGCGGCAACTGCGGTGTCTGTCATGATTATCCTCCTTTTTCTTATCTATATTTTAGCACTTATAATCATTTACTGTAACGTTTTGAAATAGAGTTGGTTGCGATTGAATTTCTTGACAATATATCATATCAGGTATATTATGGTGACATGAAAACGGCGAAGTATCTCAAAAATATTGGCGCGCTCATCCAAGAAACGCGCCAAGCACGTAACATGACTCAGAGCGAATTAGCAGAGGAGCTTGGCACTAGCCAATCGGCAATTAATCGAATTGAGAACGGTAAGCAGAACATTAGCCTCGAGATGATCGCGCGTATCGGTGAGGTGCTGTCAAGCGAAATAGTACGGATTAATAGCTCGGGCAAGACCAACTTCCGCATCAACGGCGGCCGGGAGCTGCATGGTGAAATTGAAATCAAAACTAGCAAGAACGCTGCTGTTGGATTGCTATGTGCTAGTCTGCTCAACAAAGGCAAAACGACGCTGCGCCGGGTAGCACGGATTGAGGAAGTTAATCGAATTATTGAGGTTCTGGAAAGCATAGGCGTGCGATGCCGCTGGATTAGCGAGCACGACCTCGAGATTGATCCGCCGAAAGCCTTGCAGCTCGACAGTATGGATGTCGAGGCTGCCAAGCGTACGCGCAGTATCATTATGTTTTTGGGTCCGCTATTGCACCAATACGAGACGTTCAAGATACCGTTTGCTGGCGGTTGCAGCCTAGGCACGCGGACGGTTGAACCGCATATGGCGGGCTTAGCACCGTTTGGTTTGAGCGTTGAGGCGGCCAATGACAACTATATTGCCACGGCTAAGCCGCAGCATGTCGACCGGGCGATTATTTTAACTGAACGCGGCGATACAGTCACCGAGAATGTCGTTATGGCGGCAGCGCTTTATGATGGTACGACCATTATTCGCAATGCTAGCCCGAACTATATGGTGCAAGATGTTTGTTTCTTTCTAGAAAAGCTAGGTGTCAAAATAGAGGGCATCGGTACCACTGTTCTCAAGATTACTGGCAAAAAATCAATTGACTGTGACGTCGAGTACTTCCCAAGCGAAGACCCAATTGAAGCGATGAGTTTCGTGGCAGCTGGCATTGTGACTAATTCAGAGATTGCTATCAAGCGCGTGCCTATAGAATTCATGGAGCTAGAGCTAGCGACTTTGGCGGGTATGGGTCTGCAGTACGATATTTCCGAAGAGTACATGGCGCGCAATGGTTGCACTCGTCTAGTTGATATCGTGCTCAAAAAATCCGAATTGCATGCTCCGAAAGATAAGATTCATGCTCTGCCGTTTCCGGGCATCAACATGGATAACCTGCCGTTCTTGGGATTATGCGCCACGGTAGCCAAGGGCCGCACGCTGATCCACGATTGGAGCTACGAAAATCGAGCAATCTACTTTACTGAACTGACTAAAATGAATGCCCAAGTAAATATGGTCGATCCGCACCGGGTTTATATCTCTGGCCCGACGCGCTGGAAGCCGGCTGATATCACAGCACCAGCCGCACTGCGTCCGAGCGTGGTGATTTTGCTAGCGATGCTGGCGGCGCCTGGCAAATCGGTACTGCGCGATGTTTACAATATCAATCGCGGCTACGAAGATATTGCTAATCGCCTGAACTCGCTAGGTGCAGATATCGAAACCGTTTGGGAATAGTGACAATCAAGCGCCTGTCTGCTATAGTAATAAATGCCCCGAGAAAGGGGTAATGTGGCAGAAGTAGCTCAGTTGGACAGCCGTGAGCGTTGAAAATAGCGCTCGCTCTAACCAACTGACAAGATTCTGCTAGTACATTTCGGATTAGCTATATGGCGGAAGTAGCTCAGTTGGTTAGAGCGCTGGATTGTGGCTCCGGAGGCCGTGGGTTCGAATCCCATCTTTCGCCCCAAATAAAACACCCGGTTTTCTTCATTAGTCTCGGGTGTTTTATTTGACTCTAAATCATAAATACTATCGGTTGAACGGGTCGCGCGACGGCTTGATCGGCTCGGTGAAAGTGCGCGACGGAACGTCTGGCTCGGTTGTAGGCGTGATGAGCGACGATTTATTTGTCTGCGTCGTTCCGCCTTGTGAGTTTGCGTCAGAAACCCGCGAGCTTTGCGGCTGGCGGCTGTCGGTTATTTGCGTTCCATTGGTATTGGCTGCGGCAATTTGCTGGTCTTGCCAGGCTTTGCGATAAGCGTGTCTAACTCCAGAATCTTTGTATGCGCCGATATATTGCCGGTTGGTGTTGGTGTTTTGGCGCCGTTGAAAGCTATTTTTGGCAATTCTGCCACCAACCTGCGGCTTGTTATTGGTTAATCCGCTTGAATGCATAGCATCGCTCTGTGTGCTATTGGTTGAGAAGCGGTCAAATAAACGTCCCATGCTTTTATTATACACTAACGTAATGGTATAATGTATAGCGCGCGGGTGTAGTACAGCGGTTAGTATGCGAGTTTTCCAAACTCGAGATCGGAGTTCGATTCTCCGCACCCGCACCAAAAGATGTTTATCCCGATAGCTCAGCTGGTGAGCCCTCAGCGACAAAAATCGCATAGCTCTATCCAGCTTCTGTCTAAGCGAATCGGGCGACTAAATACATTTTCAGAGTGCCCCGATAGCTCAGCTGGATAGAGCAGGAGACTTCTAAGCTCAAGGCCGCAGGTTCGAACCCTGCTCGGGGTACCATTATTCAACTAACCGATAATAAAAACTCATCGCAATGATGAGTTTTTTACATGGAGTTTCGTGGAGGGCCAGGAGGGGCTCGAACCCTCGACACCCTGCTTAAGAGGCAGGTGCTCTAACCAGCTGAGCTACTGGCCCTTATCTTTTCATTATAGCATAGATAGAGGTAAAAGTAAATATGGTCGTACTAACCCACCACCTTTGCAACCAAAAAGCAGGCCTCGTACACTGTAGTTA
>CALGPW010000006.1:0-16168 GCA_937959535.1 uncultured Candidatus Saccharibacteria bacterium | reverse complement strand
ATGAGTCTGAGTCGAATCGGAAAACTGCCGGTGGTTATTCCGGCCGGTGTGACAATCACGGTTGACTCTGGTGATGTGGTCGTAAAGGGCCCGAAAGGTGAATTGACACAATTCATCACGCCAGCAGTTGAGGTGAAAGTCGAAGACGGACAAGTCACGGTTCATCCGAAGGATGAGTCCAAAACTGCTCGCGCCCAGCACGGTCTGATGCGCGCGCTGATCAACAACATGGTAATCGGTGTTACCAAGGGCTACGAGAAGCGCCTCGAGGTTAAAGGCGTCGGCTTTCGCGTGTCGTCAAGCAACAACGAGCTGACGATGAGCTTAGGTTTCAGCCATGAAGTCAAGTACAAAGCACCCGAAGGCGTCAACGTGAGCAACGAGAAGATGATTATTGTCGTCTCTGGTATAGACAAGCAAAAAGTCGGCCAAGCAGCCGCCGAAATCCGCGCGCTCAAGAAGCCGGAGCCATACAAGGGCAAGGGTATCGCTTACGTCGATGAACAAATTTTGCGTAAAGCAGGAAAGGCAGGTAAGAAATAATGTCTAATTCACTTTCGCACAAACTATTGAACCGCAACTTGCGCAAGAACCGCGTTCGCGCCAAAGTTAACGGTACGCCAGAGCGCCCGCGCCTCAGCGTCGTTATCAGCAATATGCACGTTAGCGCTCAGCTAATCGACGATACCGCTGGCAACACCCTAGCGGCGGCTACCACTGTCGGCAGCAAGGCTAAGGGCACGATGACCGAAAAGTGCGCCTTAATCGGTACTGAAATCGCCAAAAAAGCCAAGAAAGCAAAGATTAACGCAGTTGTATTCGACCGCAACGGCCGCCAGTACGCTGGCCGCCTGAAAGCTCTGGCCGATGCAGCTCGCAAGGAAGGATTGGAGTTCTAAAATGGCCGAAGCCAAAGAACAAACCACGCCCCGAGACGACAAACGCGCCCCGCGCAGCCGCCGTCAAGGTCGAGGCGGTCGCCGCGATGACCGGCGCAATCAGCGCGATGACGCGCCTAAAGAATTCGAAGAAGTAGTAATCAATATCGACCGCGTGGCGCGTGTCGTCAAGGGCGGCCGCCGCTTCCGTTTCAAAGCGCTAGTCGTCGTCGGTAATCGCAAGAACAAGGTCGGCGTCGGCGTAGCCAAAGGTGCTGATGTCCAGGCAGCCATCGCCAAAGCTACCGCTATCGCCAAGAAACACCTGGTTACTATCCCGGTAGTCAACGAAACCATTCCGCACGATATGGAGGTCAAGCTTAGCGGCGCTCGCGTCCTCATCAAGCCAGCGGCACCTGGTACCGGTATTATTGCCGGCGGCGTAGTGCGCGCAGTTATCGGCGTGACTGGTATCCGCAACCTGCTGTCTAAGAGCTTAGGTAGTACCAACAAAGTCAATATTGCTTACGCAACTGTCGAAGCGCTGGCTGGCTTAGTTCCGCGCGAAAAGTGGGTTGGCGCTGAGAAAAAAGCCGAAAAAGCAAAAGTAGCCGCCAAGGAGGAGAATTAATATGAAGTACAATCAGCTCCAAGTTTCGGCTAACAAAGACCGCAAGCGTGTTGGTCGCGGTATCGCTGCTGGCGGCGGCAAGACCGCTGGCCGTGGTACCAAAGGTCAAAATGCTCGCACTGGCAAAAAGCTTCGCAGCACATTCCAGGGCGGCCAGAACGGCATTGTTACCGCTATTCCAAAGGCGCGCGGCTTCAAAAGCCTGCGCATACCAGCTCAGGTGGTGTACAGCGACCGCTTGAATGATTTGAAAGGCAACGTCGACAACTTTACGCTATACGAAGCCGGCCTAATAACTACGCCGTTTCACAACGTCAAGGTGATTGCCCGCGGCGACTTGACCGCCAAGATTACTCTGCAAACGCAGGGCGCATCGCAAAGCGTGGTCGCTATGCTAGAAAAATCAGGCGGCAAGTTCGAGAAAACCGCTACACCATGGCCAAAATCTGCCAAGCAAGCCGAAGCAGACGACAAAGCTACTCAGTCTGCCGAGCAAGAACAAGAATAGTTCATAACGGTTCGCAATCTCACAACGAAACGCTCTCTCTGGAGGGCGTTTTGCTATTATTAGCTCAATACTGTATACTGTGATAAGTTAATGAATTGTTAGTAGCTAGAGGGGCTAGAAATAATGAATTGGAGAATAATTTTCCGCTCACTGAAAAATAAAGATATGCAAAAGCGCTTGCTAATCGTCTTCGGACTAATTGTAGCGTTTCGCTTCATGGCGCACGTACCGGTGCCGCTGGCTAATCCAACCGAGCTGCGCACCGTCATCCAAAGCGTTATTGGCAGCAGCGACTTTGGCGGATTTCTTAATCTCATGAGCGGCGGCGCGCTCAGCCAGATCAGTATTGTTCTGGTCGGCATGAGTCCATTTATCACTGCCAGTATCATCACGCAGCTACTCACCAAAGCAATCCCGAAGCTAGAAGAGTTGCACAATGACGGCGAATCAGGCCACCGCAAAATCAACCAGTGGACACGCGTCGTTACCGTACCACTAGCTATCGTTCAATCTATCGCTTTTGTTTACATCCTCCAGCAATCCGTCCTGGCGAATTCGTCAACCGGTACCACCGGCACCTCGATTTGGCAGTGGGCAATTTCGGTAACCGCCATGACTGCCGGCTCAATCTTGCTGATGTGGATCGGCGAGCTGATCACCGAACAGGGAATCGGCAATGGTATTTCGCTTATCATCTTCGCTGGTATTGTTAGCCAGCTGCCAAATACTTTTGGTACGCTAATTAACTCGCTATTAAGCACCACCAAGGGCAAACTCAGCATCTTTGGCTGGTTTGATGTACCAGTCGATCCAACAACGTTCTGGCTGCTGCTAATTCTCGGTACGGTCGGCTTGGTATTGCTATACTTCTTGGTCAAGATCAACGAAGCGCAGCGAGTCATTACCATCAATTACGCTAAGCGAGTCGCTGGCAACACTAGCTACGGCGGCGTCAAAAGTATTTTGCCGATCAAGTTGATCGCCGCTGGCGTTATTCCGGTGATTTTCGCGGTGGCCTTTCTCAGCCTACCGGCATTTGTCGGCCAAGTTATGCGCGCTATGCCTGGCGCCAACCACACTATCGCCAACAACCTAATCAAGTGGTTCCAAACGCCAACGGCGGCCAGCTTCAGCAACGGCGACTGGACGGTAGCGATTTATCCAATTTTGTACTTTGTGCTGGTTATCGCCTTCACTTATTTCTACACAGGTATCGTCTTTAACGCTAACGAAATTTCCGAAAATCTGCAAAAGCAAGGCGGCTTCATCGCCGGCATTCGGCCAGGCGCACAAACCGAAGAATATTTAACGCGCACCGTTAACCGCTTGATCCTGTTTGGCTCAATCGCTCTTGGCATCATTGCTATTATGCCGTTCGCTATTGACTATATCTTTGCGCAACTCGGACTTAACGTTTCGAACTTGTCGATTGGCGGTACCGGACTGCTGATTGTAGTGACTGTCGGCCTCGAGACGCTGCGGCAAATCAATTCGCGCGCTCTGATGGTGACCTACGACGACTTCAGTATTGATGACCTCGACGACGGCCAAACAAAGAAAAATCGGCGCAAACTCCTGCGCCTGCGCCGAGCAGCATAGTCTGCAATTTGCATTTTGAAGACACCTGCATCATAATATATCCGTATAATCCTCTTTTTCCTGAAAATAGAGAGGATTTTAAAGCCCCGGTCCCGGTTGGTTGAACTATAGTTCCCGGCCGGGACTGGGCCCTATCTTTTTTGAAATTATATTTTACAAAATCGCCAAAATGCATTTACAAATGATGTAAAATCCGCTATAATGGTTAGCTGTATATCTATGGCGAGTCAAAAGGAAGTCATCAAACTGCGCGGCAAGGTAGTGGAAGCACTGCCTAATACTCAATTTGTTGTCGAACTAGAGAATAGCCTAACAATTATCGCTTATATCAGCGGCAAGATGCGCAAGCACTACATCCGCTTGGTCCCAGGCGATAACGTAGAAGTCGAGTTGAGTCCTTACGATCTCACGAAGGGTAGAATCGTCTTCCGCGCACGCGATTAATAACGCAGAGCTGCTCCTGATATCAAGCATCTCTCATTAAAAAACAGGTTTTTCCTGTAGAAAGTTGTACGCTCATGAAAGTTAAACCGAGTGTCAAGAAGAGAGGTCCGGGTGATCAATTTGTTCGCCGCGGAGGCCGTCTCTACGTCATCAACAAGAAAAACCCTAAGCATAAACAAAGGCAGGGTTAAGCATGGCTCGAATTGCTGGGGTAGTCATCCCAAGTGACAAGCAGGTACAAATCGCCCTTACCTATATCTATGGTATTGGGCCGAAGTACTCTCGAGACATCCTTGCGGCGGCTAAAATCAAGCCGACCACTCGGGTGAAAGATCTCACCGAGGCTGAGGAGCAGAAGCTTCGCGACATTATCGACAAAGATTATGTCACCGAAGGCGATCTGCAGCGCCTGGTGACCAACAATATCAAACGCTTAAAGGACATCGGTTCTTACCGCGGCCTAAGGCACAAAAACGGTTTGCCGACACGCGGCCAGCGGACTCGCACCAATGCGCGAACCCGCAAAGGCAAAGCAATCGCCGTCGGCGGCACGCAGCCAAAAGCAGCAAGCAAGACTTGATAAGGAAGGACTTTTTAAATAATGGCAGAAGCTAAATCAAAAAAGAAGCAGCGCCGATCAGTCCCGACCGGTCAGCTGCATGTCCAAGCGACATTTAACAACACGATTATCACCTTTGCCGACAGCAAAGGCAATGCGTTGACCGCCGCCAGTGCTGGCGCTTGCGGTTTCCGCGGCAGCAAAAAAGGCACCGCCTATGCAGCGCAAATTGCTGCTGAAAAGGCCGCCGAGGCTGCTAAATCAACCTATGGTTTGCGCACAGTTGACGTCTTTGTCAAAGGCGTCGGCCTAGGCCGCGACGCGGCAATCCGCGCCATAAGCAGCTTTGACATTTCGATTAACAGTATTAAGGACGTAACGGGCGTACCGCACGGCGGTGTTCGTCCGCGAAAGGCAAGGAGAGCGTAATGGCACGAGACACCAGCCCAATCGTCAAACAGAGCCGCCGCGAAGGAGTTGCGCTGCATCCTAAAGCGCACAAAATCCTCGCGCGCAAAAGCGGCATCCCGGGCGAGCACGCTCATGGCCGCCAAGGCAAGCAGAGTATGTACTCTCAGCAGCTGCGCGAAAAACAGAAAGTTCGCCGTATGTATGGCCTGCTGGAAAAGCAATTCGCTAAGCTGATGAACGAAGCGACTCGCAAACCAGGTCTTAGCGGCGAAAATCTGCTGCGCTTCCTAGAGTTGCGTCTCGACAATGCCGTTTATCGCGCTGGTTTTGCTACTAGCCGCCGCCAAGCTCGCCAGCTAGTTAGCCACGGGCATTTCGAGCTCAACGGCCGCCGCGTCGACATTCCATCGATTCGCGTCAAGGCCGGCGATGTAATTACTGTTCGCCCGAAGAGTACCAAATCTGGCTACTTTACAGCGATCAACGATATCTTTGGCAATACCACTCAGGCGCCGCTTAGCTGGCTAAAGGGAGACATCAAAAAGCTAAAGATCGAAATTACTAGTGAACCAAAGCGCGAAGAGGCCGAAGCGGGCATCAACGAGCAGCTAATTGTTGAGTACTACTCACGTTAAAAAGGGAGGAAAGATTAAAATGTCTAAAGTTATTCACAACCCAGCGCTCGCCAAGATTATCGATAACAGCGAGAACTCAAGTACGTTTGTTATTGAGCCGCTGCACTTTAATTACGGCAACACGCTCGGCAACAGCCTGCGCCGCGTATTGCTCTCCAGCATCCGCGGCGGTGCAATTGTCGCTTTCCGAATCGAAGGTGCCACGCACGAATTCACAACTGTTCCTGGCATTCAAGAGGACGTCGTCGACATCACTTTGAACCTCAAAGGCGTTAATTTCCGCATTGCTACCGACGAACCAATCGAGTTGCGCCTCGAGAAAACTGGCGCCGACGTCATTACTGCTGGCGATATCGCAACCAATGCTGATGTCGAGGTGATGAATCCCGACCACGTGATTTGCCACGTTGACGACCCAAACAAGACGGTTATTATCGATCTAGTAGTTGAATCAGGTCGCGGCTACCAGCCTATCGAAGAATCTAGCGAAAAACGCCTGCATAGCGACATGATTGCAATCGATGCTATGTTTAGCCCGGTTACTCGTGTTCGCTTCAAGGTCGACCCGACTCGCATCGGTCAAGAGACTAACCTCGATAAGCTCGAGATGACCATCGAAACCGACGGCAGTCTGACGCCGCGCGAAGCTTTCGAAGAAGCTGCCGCTATTCTCGTCAATCAGTACACAGCTCTGGCTGGCAGCACTACTGTCGAATCTGCACCAGCACTTGGTACAGAGGTCGAGGACGATAATGACGGCTTGAACGCCTCAATCGAAGACTTAGGCCTGAGTGCTCGCACCGCCAATGCCTTAGTCAATAACGAAATTCGCACCGTTCACGATTTAGTCACGCTCAACGAGCAAGACTTGCGCGAACTTAAAGGTTTCGGCAGCAAGGCGCTCGACGAAGTAAAAGATAAACTAGCAGAATTGGAGCTCTAAATGCATCGACATGGATACAAAGGGCGTAAGTTAGGCCGCCAACGCGACCAACGGCGAGCGCTCCTGAAAGGTCTAGCGACGAGCTTGGTGATGGAAGAAAGCATTGAGACGACTTTTCCCAAAGCCAAAGAGCTCGTACGTTATATCGAAAAACTAATCACCAAAGCCAAAAAAGGCAACCTAGCCAACCGCCGGGCGGTCATCGCTGGACTCAGTACACAAGTTGCCGCCGTCAAGCTCGTCGACCAAATCGCGCCGCAGCTAACTGGCCGCACTAGCGGGCACGTTCGCGTCGAACGCACTCGGCTGCGCGTTGGCGATGGCGCTCAAATGGCAATCGTTGAATTCGTCGACGAACTCAAACCAATGCCAAAAGCAGCAAAGGAGGCTAAGTAATGGCTGGAAAAACCTTTTCACAGAAGCCTGCCGACATTGCTCGTCGCTGGATACTGATTGACGCCCGCGACGCTACGCTTGGCCGCTTATCGACTGAAATCGCCAAATATCTCACTGGTAAATACAAGCCAACTTACACGCCGCACGTTGACAACGGCGATTACGTTGTCGTCGTTAACGCTAGCGAACTTGTCGTGACTGGTGATAAAGAAACTGACAAAATATACTACAGCTACAGCGGTTTCCCAGGCGGCTTGAAAGAAGCTCAACTCAAAGATCTCCGCGCCAAAATCCCGGCAAGTATCATTGAGCACGCCGTCAAAGGTATGCTGCCCAAGAATAAACTCGCAGCTGGCCGTATGGCTCGCCTGCGTGTATTCCCGGGTGCTGAGCACGACCACGCAGCCCAGAAACCAGAGAAAGTAGAGGTTAAGTAAATGGCTACCGACAAATACGATTACGGCTTGGGCCGACGCAAAAGCGCTACCGCCCGCGCCCGCCTGACCGCCGGCAAAGGCGCGATCACTATCAACGGCAAGACTGCCGATGAATACTTATCAGGCAACAAGACTTTGCTAGCCGAGATTACTGATCCGTTAGCAACCGTCAACAAGCAAAAAGAGTTTGACGTCAGCGTACTAGTGCGCGGCGGCGGGCTTAGCGGCCAAGTTGACGCTATCAAGCAAGCCATTGCCAAAGCGATTACTGCTGGCGCCGCCGACTTGCGTGCTCCGCTCAAGAAGGCCGGCTTCATGAAGCGCGACCCGCGCGAGAAAGAGCGCAAGAAATACGGCCTGCGCAGCGCCCGCAAACGCGAGCAATACTCAAAGCGCTAACTCTTCGTAGTTTAGAGCAGGCTCAAATACTCCGCTTGTTAGGGCGGGGTATTTGTTTTTTGCTTGAGCACCATTTGATTATTTTGCTATAAAAGTATATAGTAATACTTATTATTATAAATGCTAGGTGGGTTGCATATAGGCTACAAGCTGCTAATCCCGAAGGAGGGGATTGAAACATTATGGCAACAGGTTCAAAAGGCCCAGAAGGTCTAACAAGAACAAGAGAAGGAGAAAGTGTTAGCCGCCGCAGAGCGCTAATAACCTTAGGGCTCACCGGCTTATTAGCGGTAACCGCAGCCTGCAGCACCAGCAAGCCAGAGCTACCACACGAACAGCAAGGAGAACCGATGCCGCATAAAGATCCGAGTCATGACACGTCCCAGGGTGTTGTAACCTGCGACCGAAAAAAAGGACTTATCAGAGTAGTGGGTCCTGAAGAGACACAGAGAGATCCCCAGCGATATAGCCTCCATCCAGAAGATTGCCGGGAAGGAGGAGCGCCGAGCAACGTCGATCCACTGCCGCCAGCAGCGCCGGCCTCGCCTACAAACACGCCATCCGCTGGCAAATAACATCACACTGCAATTGAGCACCTCGCTCTCACATGGCGGGGTGTTTTGACTTTATTACGCTAGCCTGTACGTGCTATACTTACACATAAGGATTACCAACATGGATACAAACACTGATAACATCAAAAAATCAGAAAACATAATCGCGACGAATTCTAGCCAAACAGCAATCTTCCTCAATAACGTCTCGAAAGACTACAAACTCGGCAAGCAAACCGTTAAAGCGCTTCGCGGAATAAACCTGGCAATCAAACAAGGCGAGCTTATCACCATTACTGGCGCTAGCGGTAGCGGCAAAAGTACGCTACTGCAAATTATCGGCTGCCTTGATCAGCCAACCTCAGGATCTGTTGTCATCGAGTCCAAGGAGACGACTGACTTGCGCGACAGCCAGCTCAGCCAGCTTCGTCAAAATACTATCGGCTTTGTTTTTCAATCGTTTTATCTACAGCCTTTTTTGCAGCTTAGCGACAATATTGCTGTACCAGCCATGTTTACCGCTAAAAAGAAAAATCTTATTGACGCCAAAGTAACTTGGCTACTCCAAAAAGTCGGTCTAGAAGAGTACGCAAACCGCCTACCCAAAGAACTTTCAGGCGGGCAAATTCAACGTGCCGCAATTGCTCGAGCGCTAATAAACGATCCGCGTATCATTCTGGCCGACGAGCCAACTGGCAACTTGGATTCGACCAACAGTCAATCAATTATCGATCTGTTCCGCGAAATCCGCTCAACTCTCGGTTCGACAATTGTTATAGTTACTCACGATGCGAGCATTGCCCGCCAAGCCGACCGCGTCATAGAATTAAAAGACGGAGCTATCACATGATTCGCCCATCGTACGCTGTAAAACTAGCCCGCACCAAGCTTCATTCAAAATGCGGCATGCTTTTCGCTTCCACTATCGTGGCAAGCTTGTTATTCGCGGCGTTAATCGCCATAATTATTGTCTTTACTGGCGCCGAAAAGAGCGCAGAAATGTTTATAAAGAAAGTTGGCAACGACCGCTACCTTGTCAAAGCATCACCAAATATACCAAACAAAGCTTTAGGAATCACCAACAACCTATCCTTAGAAGAGATTAGAGAACTCAAAGCGTTCGAGAAAAAATACTATCAGAATTTGCAAGACAAATATAAATCGCTGGGATTAGCTTACGACAAGAGCACCGAAGCTCCAGCCCTGCTACCAGCTTCTTGGATGCCCGACTCACTTCCAGAAGAACAACGAGTGACTGTTAATTTTTCTTCGCCAGTCATAAGTGATTTCAATGACCAGCAATTTGAAAAATACGCTAAAACTGCCAACAACAAGCTAACCAATCTCAAAGAAATCGGCAGCAAATACGACGCCGCTGGCTATTATATCGTTGACAAAATAAGCGGTTTACCCCAAATCCCCGCGCTACGCCTAATCCAAAATGACAAAGAAGACTTCGGCAACTCTAACCCCAAAGCAGACGATATGACAACTTACGGCTATTACACTAACGCCATATATAATAGCAACTATACTTTCACCGACCAGCAGCTTCTACGCCGTTATATGCTAGCAACCGATGCGTCACACCTAAACGGCATACCAGTGGTGGTCTCCGTTCAAGAAGCCGTCTCATTATTTGGTAAGAAGCTTAACCTTGAAGCCGAGCCGGCCGACACTAACCAAAAATCTACATGGCTTAAAAACGTCCAAGAAAAATTAAACGGCTATACTTATCAAGTTTGCTACCGCAATTCAACCGAACAAACGCTGATCAAGAAAATCCAACAAGATTATATCGAGACAAAAGCCAACGAAATCAACAAAAACTACCAAAAGCCCAGTTTGATTTACGATTACCCAAAGCAAGCCTGCGGCAATATCACTGTCAAGTCCGACACGCGAACTACCACCGAAAAGAAGAGTGACGATTCTAACGAAGCCAACCAGAAAAAACTTGGGACATATATAGCACCCAAGCACAAATTGCTCACTTTTCAAATTGTCGGCATTAAATACGCGCAACCGCAAACCGATTACAAGAAAAATGCTAGCGAATATATCAAGAATTTGTTAGCTTCGCATGATTCTTCATCGGCACTAGATATCCCTATTCAACTGTACAATTCTCTGCCAGAAAAACTAAAGTTCGATGATATCCAGCAACAAGAAGCAGATTCTACGGCTGTACGGCTAATGAGAGGTGAATTTACTCCCCGCATTTTAGAGTTTTCTAGCGTTGCAAAAGCGCGAGCGTTCCTCGACAACGAGGCTTGCCTAGAGTTTAATGATAAATGCGCTAAGCAGTTTATCGCCAGCCCGTACGGATCAAATTACCTGATCCTAGACGAAATAGGAAAATTATTTAATCAAATCGCTAGCATCGCGCTGCCTACAGTACTAGGATTAGCAATAATTATAATTTGGTTCACTGTTTCACGTATCATCGCAGAAAACCGTAAAGAAACTGCCATTTACCGCGCGATGGGCGCAAAACGACGAGATATCGCTTGTATATACATCATATACGTCTTAATTGTAGCACTAAGAATTGTCATCGCCTCTCTGATTTTAGGTATTGCAACTGCTTTCGCTATAGCAAATACCTACGGCAAAAACCTAACTGACACTGCAGCGACAGCCTTCGGAACAGTTGGCAACGCACCGCAATTTAGCGTTTTTAGCCTAGAATCGCCTATAATTATAGCTGTTGTTAGCTCGATATTCATAGTCAGCCTAATCTCCAGCATTCAGCCACTACTACGCAACATGCGCCGCAATCCAGTCCAAGATATACGCGACAACTAAAACAATATCCTCTGCACTGTAAAAATACAATATAATAAATTATAATTATGCCAGTGGTCGCTTATCTAATAATTACTCACAAAAGTGATTTGTCCCGCTCGCACCTTTCATAAACAGAAAAACACGAGCGGAACGATCGAGATTGGCTACCTGCAACGCCAAGAGTAGGGGTTGCTGTAGCTGAGGTAGTATGCGTGACGACGGCCGTACTGCTTAATGCACGCATTTTGCATATCAGCACTAGACAGATCGACGTCGTGGCGGAACAGTCCGTGCCAGCTGACGCTACACTTCCAGTCCATCACGGTACTACCCCTAAGCGCCGCGTAAGCAAAAGTGCCGGGATACTGTGAGTCACAGTACCTATTCAGGTCAATCCCCGGATCGGCGGCGCTAGCCACCGGCGTGAAAAACGCCATGCTAGCGACAAAGACAGCAAAGACCGCTGCAAGCCTGAAGACCAGCTTCATACTGGCCATTCCTTCCTCTTCTCTGTGTACATACTTTACGCACACACCTACGCATAACAGTCAAGAAAAGAGTCTTTGTCAAGACGTGTAAATATAATTAACTTTTAGTATCGTCATCACGATAAGCCTTATACTGAAAATACAACGCCGCGCATACCAGCGCGATAGCTAGCGCGAATTCAAACAGATGAAGCGGCATATTTAGCGGCTGCTTAGTACTCATCGTATCCATAGATGTCTCAATTGAAATATATGAAACTAGCGCCGACACAAACAAGAAAACGTAATATGCAATCCGACACTGAGTTTTGTTCATAACGCTATTGTATACGCAGCCACCACTAGCGTCAAACAGCAATTGTTTCAATCGTCGCGCTCAATATGACAGCACAAGCGTACTCTGTTATAATCATACTATGTCCAAAGAAACAATCCTCACTGGCGTGCGCGCCAACGAAGAGCCAACGCTCGGTAATTATCTCGGTGCGTTCGTGCCAATGGTGCAAATGCAGAAAAAGTACGCAGGAGAGTATCAAATCAACATGTTCGTACCAGATTTGCACAGTTTCACGACGCCAATTGACCACTCTGCGTTGTACGCCAACACCCTTAAAAACCTTAAGTATTTCATCGCCGCTGGGCTCGACACTAGAAACGAAAATACTTTTATTTACCGCCAGAGCTTTATTCCGGCGCACAGCGAATTGACTTGGATCTTAGACTGCTTCACTAGCTTCGGCGAGATGAGCCGCATGACACAATTCAAGGAAAAGTCTGCTGAACACAGCGGCAATGTCAGCGTCGGTTTGTTTAATTATCCAGTATTAATGGCTGCCGACATCTTACTCTATAACGCTCGCTACGTACCTGTTGGCGAGGACCAATTCCAGCACCTAGAAATAACCCGCGACATCGCCATTCGCATGAATAATAAGTTCGGCGAATTATTCACCGTGCCTGACTCTACAGCCAAGCAAACTGAGTTCATCAAGCGCGACAAAGGTTTGCGCATTCGCAGCTTAACCAATCCGCACAAGAAAATGAGCAAGAGCTCGGACGATCAAAAATCAAAAATTAATTTGAACGATACGCCAGGACAAGCTCGCAAGAAAATCATGTCGGCAACAACTGATTCGCTTGGCGTTATCAATTTTGACTGGGAAAATCAGCCAGGTATCACCAACTTATTACAGCTTTTGGCGATTTTAACTGATCAGCCGCAAGAAGAAGTCAATGCCGAGTGGATTGGTCAAACACAATACGGGCCGCTGAAAAAATCCGTAGCCGAAGCAGTAGCCAGCTTTTTGAGCAACTTCCAAGCGCGCCTCGACGCCATTACCGACGATGATTTATTGAAAGTCCTCGAGCGGTCCGAGCGCGCCATGACCATCGTCGCCAACGAAACCTTGCTCCGCGTCCAAAAAGCCGTGGGACTCAGGAGATAGCGCCAACATGCACCAATCCAACCGTCTGAACAGGGAAGCAGCGTAATCATATGAAAATCACCGCCAATGACTTACTGGCGATTTTACGCCGCTTCAACGTAGCAAACGCAGATAATCTGCCGCGCCATATCGACCAGATTAAAAACAGCAATCCTAGCCCAATCAACCAGCTGGTGCGCTTTCGCTTTAACCGCCAGCACTATTTCGTGCTGATTGACGACATCGCCGAAGACCGCGAAAATTATATCATGAAGCAAATATTTACCGCCAAGCGTGATGCTCGCGGTGTGATTTTCGAAAACCCAACCAGCGAGTTAACTACCTACGGCTTACCATTCAAAGGCAAAGATATCTATCTGTTTCAACAAGTAAATGATAGCCAGCGTCTTGATAGTTTGCTAGCCAAACGCTACCCAGAAACCAGCCGATCAACCTGGCAAAAATATATCAAATCTGGCAATGTATCTGTCAACGGCACGCCAGCCAAAAGTACCAGCCAGCTAGTCACCGAAGCCGACGAAATCGCCATCAACCTGCCCGAAGCTACCGATTACAGCGACGAGGAGCTACCGATACTTTATCTAGACGATAACGTCATCGTTGTCAACAAACCAGCCGGCGTTCTGACTCACAGCAAGGGGGCGCTGAATGACGAATTTACGGTCGCCGACTTTTTCCGCCGTTACACCACTGTCGGTCTGGAGACTAATCGCCCAGGCATCGTCCATCGGCTAGACCGCGACACCAGCGGCGTTATCATCGGGGCGCGCACTCCCGAAGCTTTTGAATTGCTCAAAAAACAATTCTCGCAACGTCTCGCCAAGAAAACATATCTAGCCATCGTCGATGGTACACCGCAACCGCCAACCGCCAAAATTGATATCCCGATTGGTCGCAACCCGTCAGCGCCCAGCACCTTTCGCCCCGACCCGAACGGTAAGCCAGCACAAACCATATACCAAACGCTCGCCACGCACCATAATCTCAGCGCTATTAAACTCTGCCCGCAGACTGGGCGCACTCATCAGCTGCGCGTTCATCTGCGTCATTTGCACACGCCGATTCACGGCGACCGCGTCTATGGCAAATCTGCCGATCGCCTCTATCTGCATGCTTACAAATTAGAAATTACTACACAGCCTGGTAAGCGCCAAACGTTCGTCGCGCCGCTGCCTGGCGAATTTACCAAACTTTTCCCGGAGCTAGATGATGAGCCTAATCTTTGAGCCGTCAACCGAGCGACAAATTCAAACGCTAGCCCGCAGTCTACCGCAAGCTTTACTTTTGACAGGCGCCGATGGTGCTGGTCTGCTAACTACAGCCAAATACTTAGCCGGCCCAGCACTCGCTGGAATTATTCAGCCCACCAACAAAGACGGACAAGCCGATGCAAGCGGCGTCATTCGCATCGACCAAATCCGCGATCTGCGCCAATACACCCGCGGCGTCGCTAATAGTAAGGCTATTTATGTTATCGACGATGCTAGCGCCATGAATCATCAGGCGCAAAATGCTTTCTTGAAATTATTAGAGGAACCAGCCCGCAACATTCATTTTATATTAACATCGCACCAGCCGAATTTGCTGCTGCCGACTATCATGTCGCGCGTCGAGCGGCTTACTATCCGTCCGATTTCTGAGGAGGCTAGCCGGCTGCTCCTCGCTAAATATCGGCAGCTTGACACTACAGCGATTGCTCAAATTATGTTTCTAGCAAACGGCCGGCCAGCATTAATTTCGCACTTAGCTAACAAACCTAGCGAACTCGCCGATATCGGCGCCGTCATCAAAGACTCGCAAGCATTAATTGCTGGTCCGATGAATGATAAACTAACTGTTGCTGCTCAATACACCAACCGCAAAGACACCTTAGAGTTGCTACGCTATAGCATTCTACTCGTTCAAAATGCCGCTGCCAAAAACAGCACGCCAGCTATCATCGATAAGCTAGCTCGTCTCAGCGAAACCTACGAGCGCATCGCCGCCAACGGCAACATCAAGCTTCAGCTTGCCGCTTTGATCGCGTGATTATGTGCTATAATAATGCATAGTATGTTTGGATTTTTACTGGTTCTGGGACTAGGCGCCGCAGCAGTCGCGTACCGCCAGTCGCCCGAAGACATCGCAGGCGACTTACCAGCGAAATTATCATCAAAGCTTGATAAGCTCTGGGAAATCGCTCAAGAATCGCTCAAGGCGCAAAAATATCTGCGCGCCGAAAAAGCCCTGCTGACCATTCTGCGCATCGACGCCAAAAACGCCAACGCTTACAACCGTCTAGGTATTTTGTATGCCAAGCAGCATGCCTACGATGACGCCATTGAATGTTTCGAAATCGCCCAAAGCTTAGAGCCGAGCGCCTCTAGCTTGCATAATGTCGGCTTGATTTACTACGAAACCGAAAGCTATGAAAAGGCCGCCCTAGCATTCGAGCAGGCTCTAGAGATGGAAGAAGAAGTTGCTTCGCGCCATATCGCCTACGCCAAAGTACAAGAAAAACTCGGCAATGCCAAGCTTGTCTTGCAGCACCTTGAACGCGCCGTCACCCTAGAGCCAAGCATCCAGAGTATTAACATCTTAGCCGATTCGTACGATCGCAACGGCCAGAAAGAGAAAGCCGCTGCTATTCGCGACAAAATCAATCGCGCCATGTCGCGCGGGCAGCATGTCGACCGCCGCGTCAAACAGCCAGCTGGCGCCATCTCTCCGCAATAAAACACTTGCCAAGGTTATGCAAATACGCTACACTGTTAGGTGTGCTTTCGGGTCGTACCTTTCAATTTATGCCGACTTAGCTCAGCTGGCTAGAGCAGCTGTTTTGTAAACAGCAGGTCCTCGGTTCGAGTCCGAGAGTCGGCTCCATAATTTACGCCGGAGTCGTCTAGTGGCAATGACAGGAGACTGTAAATCTCCCGCTTTTTAGCTTCGTAGGTTCGAGTCCTACCTCCGGTACCATGCGTAGAATTTTAGGCCGTCCGCTGCTCGCGGGCGGTTTTTACGTACACACCTCACCACCTCTGCAACATCTCCACAGGTGTTCGCATCTGTATG
>CALGPW010000005.1:0-23808 GCA_937959535.1 uncultured Candidatus Saccharibacteria bacterium | reverse complement strand
ATTTGATCACTGCCGAGACCGCTGATACAACACGCTCATCAAACGGCGATGGGATAACTTCGTCGGCGGTTGGGTTTTCGACCAGCGCTGCTAGAGCTTCGGCGGCGGCTAACTTGTGCTGGTCAGTGATTTTCTGGACGCCATGGTCGAGCGCGCCGCGGAGAATACCAGGGAAAGCTAAGGAATTATTAACTTGATTCGGGAAGTCGCTGCGGCCAGTCGCTACGACGGCTGCGCCAGCGCTAATCGCGGCATCGGGCATGATTTCGGGTACTGGATTGGCTAGAGCGAAAATAATCGGCTGGCTGGCCATCGCCGCGACCATCTCTGGCGCTAGCGAGTTAGCGGCCGATACGCCGATGAAGATGTCGGCGCCAGCTAATACTTCTGCTAGCGTACCGCTTTCTGAAGTGTTCAAATATTGCTGCAAGGCGGTTTTTTCTGGCGACAGGTCAGTGCGGCCGCTGCTCAGTGCGCCGTGGCGATCAAGCGCAATCAAGTTTTTGACGCCGTACAGATTGAGCAGCTTAATAATCGCTGTGCCAGCCGCGCCTGGCCCCGCCAGGACGACTTTGCAGTCGCGTAAGCTTTTGCCGACAACCTTGGCGGCGTTGATCAGCCCAGCTAGCACTACTATTGCCGTACCGTGCTGGTCATCATGAAACACTGGGATATCCAACTCGGCTTTCAAGCGTTCTTCGATTTCGAAACATTTTGGCGAGGCGATATCCTCTAGGTTGATCGCTCCAAAGCTCGGCGCTATCGCCTTGACGGCAGCGATAATTTCTTCTGGCTGGTGAACGTCCAAGACAATTGGCACGGCATCGACATCAGCGAAATGCTTGAACAGCAGCGCCTTACCCTCCATGACTGGCATGGCGGCT
The DNA here is from genome assembly GCA_937959535.1 of uncultured Candidatus Saccharibacteria bacterium. GTDB lineage: Bacteria > Patescibacteriota > Saccharimonadia > Saccharimonadales > Saccharimonadaceae > Saccharimonas. The sequence goes on along the minus strand of CALGPW010000005.1, from coordinate 22,924 downwards.
TTTGGCCCCAAATTGCCCAAGCCTAAAATCGCTGAGCCATCGGAAATCACGCCGACCAAATTGTTCGTCCAAGTGTATTTCGGCAAATCCGCCGGGTTATCGGCGATGGCCTGGCTAACGGCGCCGACGCCTGGGCTGTAATAGCTGCTGAGCTTATCGCGGTCGATTTCGCCGTTATCGCGCAGCGCGGTGGTGATTTTACCTTTATATTTTTGGTGTAGTTTTAGTGCTAGTTTGTTGTAATCCATGAGTATATTATAGCGCGTTTTGGCATTTTGGGCGCGCATGTTGAACTAAATGGCAGTTTGTAGCATAATATATTTATGAGAAGAAAAGGAGAGTTTTTAGACACAATAAGAAACCGGTTGACAACATTTTTGGCAGTTGGAAGTTTAGCGTTAAGCTCGTTTGTCGGGTCGTGCTCGGCTGAGAGTCAGACGCCGGATTCTACGCCAGCCGGGAGTACTGCCTCCGAGAGCGCTACTGCCGGGACACTAACTTATGAGGAGTTAGCCAAAAAAATTGGCGAGGGTGATTCAGTTTGGATCGCGCCAGTTGCTTACATACAGAGTACAGACGGTGAAAACAGCGGCAAGATTGTTGTACGCCCAGCTGCTGAAGTCAACGGCGACCCGACATGTCAGCAGCCTGGCGAATCGCGGCAGGTGGGCGACGAACAGGTAAGATACTACGCCGTTGAAGATGGCAAATTGGTGGAAGTAGACCCTCCGTCATCCAAGGCGGCCAGACGGTCGGATAGCGTCGATGAAAATACGGTTATCTGCGTGAAATTTGACGGGGCAGTCGACGGATTCCAGCCAGGAGCGGAGCTTCCGACGACTATGGTTATTGACGGCGAGCCCTACCGTGTCGTATACGTAGAGGGTTCAACAAAAAACTCGTTGACCCCGCGCCAAGCTCTTGACCCAACCGATGAATAGCTGCTTTGCTTGCATTTTAGTATAGTTTGTGGTATAATAAAAAGACATACCAATTTTAATTTCGAGGTGAAAATATAACGAAATGGGTATATTAAAATCTGACCAGCCTGTTGGCAGACATGCAGCGGCTAAGAGACATGAGGTTCCAAGTTGGCTGCCCGATAAAAAGTTCGGAAAGACGATAGTCGGCCTCTCTGCGCTTGCTGTAACGATGACTTGTTTTACTGTGCGTACATCTGTGGACCTTGCTACGCATGGAGAAAAAGATCCTACTCCTGTGACAGACAGGACTGATAATTTGCCTCAGCCAGCGGTGCCAGGCGACTCTATTGACACTAGCACTGACACTGATCAGTCTTCTTCGGACAGAGTAGTGGTAGACGGAGCTTTCTACGAGAGCACTTGCCAAATATGGCGAGAATCGGGGCAAGCTGGTAAATTCGTATGTGCCAACCCGAATAGAACTTTCAATCCGGGGGTTCAGCCGGTAGGCGGTGCTAACCCTAATACTAAGTTTCACGTCAATATCGATAGCGCTGACCAGTCAACCACAGCGTAAGATTCTTCTGAAATTGATAAAATATCAAGCGCAGCTGGCGGCTAGACGGACTCTGCCGCCAGCTATCTTTGTGTCTATTGCTTGCCGCTTGATATTGTGTTAGAATACTTGCATTGTACGAGAGTTAATTATTCGGGCTTTGTTCGGTGTGGAGCCGCAGATGTACAACTGCGTGGCCAGCCAGAGCGAGTTCGAAAGATAGGAAAAATTATGAGTTTTGCATTAATCCAAAAAGTCAACGACGAGCAAAAGAAAGCGCAAGTTGTTGATGTTCGCAGCGGCGACACCGTGCGCGTCTATCAGAAAATCAAAGAAGGCAACAAAGAGCGCATTCAGATGTTCGAAGGCGTGGTTATCCGCACCGACAACAAAGGCCAGCACACTAGCCGCATCACCGTCCGCAAAGTTGCTTCGGGCGTCGGTGTCGAGAAATCATTCTTACTGCACAGCCCGCTGGTCGAAAAAGTCGAGATTGTGCGCCGGGCCAAGGTTCGCCGCAACTTCCTCAGCTTCCTGCGCAAGCGTAGCGGTAAGTCGGCCCGACTGACTGCTGTTAAGTTCGATCGCGAGGCGGTGAACGCCGTCCGCGACAAGCACGCCGAAGAGGAAGCTGCTCGCCTGAAAGAAGAAAAAGCCAAAGAAGCCGCCGAGAAGAAAGCCGCCGAAGAAGCCAAACAGGCCGAATTGGACGCCAAGGCCGCTGAAGTAGCCGCTCGCCACGCCGAAAATTAGCGGTGGTCTGTGTTCTAGTGCTAACGATAAATCCCGCCGATGAGCGGGATTTTGTTTTGTCTGCGAAATAACCGTGAAAAGGAAAGTGCCCGCCGAGGCGGCTCAAGCAGAACGATGTACGTTCCGCGAACCGCCCCAGCGGGCGTCGGAGAGGAAACGGCCCACCGAGTAGGCCGGCGGCAAGACAGGATTTCTGCCTGCGGGCCGTTTCCTCGCGGGCTGGGGTCAGCGGCCGCCGTGGCGGTGCGCTGGCGACTTATTTGTTGTCGCCATGGACGCACCGAATATGATTACGGTAAAAACCATAATCGTAGCGATCAGGCTGCCCCAAAAAGAAAGGGCTGGGATTGCGCTGCACAGCGCGTGCAGCGCCCCCAGCACAATCATAACTGCCCAGGCCAAGATGGCCCAGGTGATGGTCGGAATTCCGACCATCACGAATAGGATAAACAATTTACCCTTCACACTAAATACCCCCCTCTCTTGATAGTCAACGTGCTTAGCTTACCAATATTATAACACAAATTCCGCCGCCTGTTCCTGCGATTGAGCCTATCGCCGCCATTTGTTATCATGAACTTATGATTCTGGGGATCGACGAGGTTGGGCGCGGGCCGTGGGCGGGGCCACTGGTGGTTGGCGCGGTGATTTTGGGCGGCGCCGAGATCGACGGCTTGGACGATAGCAAAAAGCTGACCAAAAAGCGCCGCGAAGCGCTGGACGTGGAAATTCGCGAAAAGGCGGCTGCTTGGGCGCTGGGCTGGGTGAGCGCCCAGGAGTTAGACGAGGCTGGCATGAGCGAGGCGCTGCGGCTGGCGACGCGGCGAGCGGTGAAGCAGATTCAGGCGATTTGCCACGAGAAGGGCTTGCATTTTGATGAAATTATCATTGACGGGACGGTGAATTTCTTGTGCGGCACGGCGCTAGAGCGATACGTGACGGTGATGGCGAAGGCCGACGGTTTGATTCCGAGCGTGTCGGCGGCGTCGATCGTCGCCAAGGTGGCGCGCGACCAGTTCATGGCCGAGCAGGCAGCGGTCTATCCGGGGTACGGTTTCGCGTCGAACGCTGGCTATGGCGTGGCCAAGCATCGGGCGGCGATTGAGCGCCTGGGCGTGACGCCGCTGCACCGGCTGAGTTTCGCGCCGCTGGCGAAGTATGCTGACAAACCGCGAGAGTCGCCTCAGAAAAAATCAGGGCAACTTTACGTGGGCCCCAGATATTTTTCTGATGGCGCTCGAGCGGCGAAACTGCATCAAGACGCTATCAATGATTCTGCAGAGGCTGTCCTGATTTTTTCTGGGGATACCGCTCCAGGCAGTTCTGTAAATCCTGATGGTGATACCACTCAAAGCGAACCAATGACAACCCGTCAAATTGGCGATAAAGGCGAGCAAGCGGCAGCAGATTGGCTGACGGAGCGCGGCCATGAGATTGTGGCGCGGAATTGGCGGACGCGGTACTGCGAAATCGATATCGTCAGCGTGAAAGGCGAGGTGTTGTATTTCACCGAGGTGAAGTATCGTAAGAACGATGATTTCGGCGATGGGTTGGCGGCGATTACCGCCAAAAAGCAGTGGCAGATGCGTTTCGCGGCAGAGTTGTTTTTGGCGGACAAACCAGAATGCAGCGGCATGGCGGCCAAGCTGCTAGCCGCCAGCGTGAGCGGTGACCCGCCAGCCGTCCAAGCGGTAGTAGAAGTAAATTAAACCAAAGAAAATAGCCCGCCGAAATTGGCTCAAACCGGAATTGGGCTGTTATATATCAACCCGGGAAACACTTAATATGGTTAAGCGTCTCAACCGTGTTGAACCAATTCGGCGAGCTATTTTCAGGCGGGCTTAGCCCTTCTTCACCTCCTCAACCTCGGCGATTTTCGACCTAAGGATATTGTCCGCCTCCCGGAGCTTGCGCTCCAGGAGGATATTCTGAACATTCTTGCCCGGCAAGGCCTTAACGGCCTGCCGGGCGATTCCTGCGTATCTTTCGGTCTGCTCGACCTGAAAATTGAGCAGACCGCATACGACAGCAACCTTATCTCTGCATCCGACGAGCGTCTCGTTGAGGCGCCTGTCGGCCTCGGAGGCCTTCTTGGCGTCGTCAGCCGCGCTCGCGCGGCCGAGAGCGTAACCGCCGATTCCGGTCATGACGACCAGGATAACGACGGCGATGATGACGATAGTGACGGCGATAGCGTCCATGATTCCTCCTAGAACCATGTTATCGCTCAAGGTAAAGGGCACTTCTCGCCCCTTAGACTAACCTCGAGCGAAAAGCTATTATGAATATAGCACATTATCGTATAAATGTCAAGCGTTTTAGCGAAAAATGTGTCATAATAATTTTGCTACCTCTGTAAAAGCCGCAAAATTGCTTATCTCAAAAAACGAAATTACTTTGCTAGAGCTGCTATGACTGCTGCTTTGTCGCGGTCGATTAGGTCTAGTTTGCCCTCTAAATCTAATATTCCCATGTCAATGGCGCGCACGAGCGATTGGTCGCTGCGCAGCGGCGTGAAAAACTCGCGGTACTCAGCGAGCTGCTGGCGCGTCATCAGCAGGCTGGCGGCGTAGCGCGGGAAGTAATCGTGGCTTTTGTCGCTGGCGAAAGTTTGCTCGATCCAACTCCACTGGCTGCGCATCCAGCGCCAGGCGGCTTCGCGGCCGTAGCGATTACGCAGCAGGTCGACGAACCAGTGAACGGTGTCTTGGCTGCGGATGATGTCGGTGTTGGTGAGTAGCCCGATCAAGCGTGCCAGCTGCTCGGCGTCGCGTGTCGTGGCGACCCCTGCGGCGATGTCGCTGCGCAGGTCGGCTGATTGCGTGGCTTGGTAGGCTTCTAGCAGTTGGCTGACTATATCTGCTGGTTGATCGCTGTAGCGGACGGCGGCACCGATGATTGATGGGCGCAGGTCGGCGCTGAGCTCGGCCAGAGGTGTATCCTGGTAGAGCTGGCGCGCGGTACTGATTGCCGCTGCGTCCTCGCTATATAGCATGCAATCGATGATGGTAGCGCGCAGTTTGCTGTCGGATTCTGGCTCGCCGGGGTGTTTGCTCCAACCTAGGCGTTCGAACTGCCGACGAGCTAGCTTGCCTGATAGGCGGCGTAGCAGCTTTTCGGCGGCTTCGTCTTGGTCAACGAATTTCTTGAGATCGCTGATGGCCAGCGAGATGATTTCCCAGACGGTCTGATCGCTTTCGTTTTGAAAGGCGGCTAGCGCTTCGACTAGCGTGCTGCTAACAATTAGACCGCCGCGGGCTAGCAAGATTTGCTCATTGAGATACTGGGCTCGTTGTGCTGGCGTTAATATGCCATCGGTGATGGCCTGCAATATGCGAGCTCGCAGAGTGTCGTCGTAGCAAGTGATAAAGTGCGAGGCGTTTTGATGATTGAGTAGCAATAGTCCGTCTGGCGCTGGCGAGAGGCGCTGTTCGCGCTCTTTTAGGATTTCGGGCAGGCGCTGGTCGTTGGCGTCGAGCGGAATCGGCCACAAACGATCAGATGGCTGGTGCGGCCCAGTGAAGAATTGTTCTTGGCGGAGAGTCAACTCGCCATTGTTAAGCGACGCGTAAACTACTGGGTAACCTGGTTGTGAAATCCAGGTGTTCATTAGCGCTCCGACGTCTTTGCCACTAGCTTGGCTTAGACATTCCCAGAGGTCATCGCCAGTAGTGTTGCTATACTTGAAGCGGGTGAAATACTGCTTGAGGCCAGCGCGGAACGCTTCATCGCCAATCCATAGTTGCATCATTCGCAGCAGCCGGCCGCCTTTGGCGTAGACAATCGCCCCATCAAACAGTGCGCTAATTTCGGCTGGGCTCGATACGTCGGTTTGAACTGGCTGTACGCCGTCGATGCTATCGCGGCGCAGGGCAGCAACGCCCTCGTTGTTGGCGAACTCGTCCCATTGCCGCCAATCCGGATGCAGCGCGTCGGTTGCTAGGTATTCCATCAGCGTAGCGAAACTCTCGTTTAACCACAAGTTATTCCACCACTTCATAGTTACTAGATTGCCAAACCACTGGTGGCTTAATTCGTGGGCGATAACCGTTGCAATATATTGGCGGGTCGAAACGCTAGCGGTTGCCGGATCGGCCAGCAGGGCGGTTTCGCGGTAGGTCACCAAGCCCCAATTCTCCATAGCACCGCTAGAAAAATCAGGTAGTGCTACATGGTCAGATTTCGGCAGCGGGTAAGGCACGCCAAAATACTCGTTGAAAAAGTCAATTGTTTGCGCTGCGTGCTGGAGCGCCCAGTTCAAGCTGTCGGCTGACTGCGCTGGTGTGGCGTAGACGTTGACTTCGACGCCGCTCTTGGTGGCAGTAGTCGCGCGCTGCAAATCGCCAGCGACAAAGGCCGCCAGGTAAGTACTCATGCGCGGTGTTTGCTCGAATGTAGTCAGCGTTCCCTCGCTACTTTCCCGCTGCGAAATGACTGGCATATTGCTGAGTACTACTGGTTCATTTGATAATATTGAAATCGCAAATGTAGCTTTGGCCTCTGGTTCGTCGACGCATGGGAAGGCTTCGCGGGCATGGTGGCTTTCGAATTGGGTGGCGTATAGCTCGCATCTCTGGCCTTGGTGTTGGTAATAGCAAGGATAAATACCGTGCATGGCGTCGGTTAGTGCTAGTGAGAATTTGATAGTGATTTGCACTGGACTGTCGTCGGTATTGTCAAGCGTCAAAATGTCGTTGTCGGTTGATGTCTTGACTGCTTGGCCGTTGACAGTAGCCTCTTCGATCTGCAGATCTTTGGCGTGCAAGCGAATTGGCTCGGCTGCTAGATGCTGGCCGCGGATAGTTACCGTGCCGCGGATTAAACGATTGCTCTTCGCTTGACGCAAATCCCATTGGATGTCGTAATGTTCTGGTTGAAATTGAGAAAATAATCTGTCCATACGTCCATTATAGCAGGGTGGTATAATATGCTTATGCAGCGGCGTCGTAGAATGGTCCTGGTAGCGGTAATTTTGATAGGTACTCTCGGGTGGATTGTTGTTAAGGAGCGGCCGAATTTGCCGCTGATGCTGCCAGATTCACAGCCTCAGCAGCCGGAGCTTGGCGAAATAGCGCGTGACGCCTTAGCGGCATTGCCAACCAAGGGCCGCGCTCCCAAGACCGGTTACAAGCGCTCGCAGTTCGGCGACGGCTGGGCCAAGGCGGGCGGCTGCGACACGCGCAATGTTATCTTGCGGCGCGACTTGACAAACGCTGTCCTGGGCGACGACAACTGCAAAGTACAGGCTGGCGCCCTTAGCGACCCGTACACTGGGCAGCGAATCGCTTTCAAGCGCGGTGCTAATTCTAGCGGCGCTGTGCAAATTGACCACGTAGTGGCGCTGAGCAACGCTTGGCAGACTGGCGCTCAGCAGTTGTCTAGCGAACAGCGAATCAGTCTGGCTAACGATCCGCTCGAGCTGCTAGCCGTCGACGGACCGGCCAACCAGCAGAAAGGCGATGGCGATGCGGCGACTTGGCTGCCGTCAAATAAACCGTTTCGCTGCCAGTACATTGCCCGCCAAATTGCCGTCAAGAAAAAATACTCGCTGTGGGTGACGCCGCCGGAACGCACGGCTATGGAGCGGATTTTGGCGAGCTGTCCGGAACAGCGCTTGCCAGCGTGATATAATTCTAAATATGACAAAACAGCAGCAACGGCGATATTCTCTATATGATATATTTGCGATACTTTTTGTAACGACACTATTAATTAGCAATATTGTCAGCGTCAAAATTGTATCTGTTGGCTGGCTGACTTTTGATGCTGGCACGGTTTTGTTTCCGCTAGCGTATATCGTGGGTGATATAGTTACTGAGGTTTATGGTTATCGCCGGATGCGCCGGCTGATTTATAGCGGTGTGGCGGCCTTGATGTTGATGACGTTGACTTTTTGGGTGGTGCAATTACTGCCGGCAGATAGCAGCTGGACGGGGCAAGCGGCGTTTGAATCGACGTTGGGCGTGGTCTGGCGGTTGGCTATCGGTTCGGTAACGGCGCTGTTCGTCGGCGAGATCATGAATGCTTACGTAATGGGGCGGATGAAAGTTGCTAGCCGCGGCCGCGGTTTGTGGCGGCGGATGATTGGCAGTTCATTGGCTGGTAACGCGCTAGATACGGTGATCTTCTCGACGATTGCTTTTGCCGGTACTATGCCGACGACCAGCTTTTGGCAGCTTATCGTCACGGTGTTTTTGATCAAGATGGCAGTAGAGATTATGGTCTCGCCGCTGACTATGCATTTGATTGCCCGCGTGAAAAAGCATGAGAAATTGGATACGTTCGAGCAGCCAGCGAAATACCTGGTGAATTAGTTGCTTGGTCTGTCTTGGTGGCGTTAGATTTTGACGTGGCTTTATTTTATAGTGTGACGCCAATCGGTAAATTATCGCCGTAGTAGCGAGCCAGAAACGAACGCTTGAAATCAAAAAATGTACCGTCTAGCAGTGAAGCGCGAATCTGGTCGACAGTGCGCACTACGAAGCGTTCATTATGAATGCTGGCGAGCGTAGCACCGAGAATCTCATCAGCGCGAAACAGATGATTAATGTAAGCGCGCGTATGATGCTGGCAAGTATAACAGTCGCATTCAGTGTCGATCGGCGCGAAGTCCTCGCGAAAGCGAGCATTGCTGATGTTGATGCGGCCATCAAAGGTGTATAGAGCGCCGTTGCGGGCTTGGCGGGTCGGCGCGACGCAATCGAAAGTATCGATGCCATATTCGACGCCGAGAAACAAATCGGCCGGCTGCGAGCCTAAGCCTAGTAGGTGGCGCGGCTTATTCTCGGGTAGAGTTTCGCAGACCCAACGGACGACGTCAGCGATCTCGCCAGGCTGGAAAACGCCGCCGATGCCGTAGCCATCGAAGTTGCGCTGGCCCAGGAAATTAGCCGACTGGCGGCGCAGTGTTTCGTCGCGGGCGCCCTGGACAACACCGTAGAGCGCTTGTAGGTTTTCGCCGCGCGCTAGATGTTCGGCGTTTAGCTCGTCGTGGCGAACTAAGCAGCGTTCCGCCCAAGCGTGCGTTCGCTGCATTGCAGTTACGATTGTGCCGTGCGACGCTAGCGGTGCAGTCAGCTCGTCGAAAGCCATATGAATATCAGCGCCGATAGCGTGCTGTAGCTCCATCGACGATTCGGGCGTCATCATTATATATTTGCCATCCAGATGCGACCGAAATTGCGCGCCTTGGTCGGTAACTTTGGCTAGCTGATTAGCAGACTTGACCGCTTGCGCAGCGTTGCCTTTTTGAGTGTGAGCGACGGCATCAATGCCTTTTTTGTAAGCAATTCCCAGGCTGAAAATCTGAAAGCCGCCGCTATCAGTGAAGGTCGGCCCATTGTAATCCATAAATTTGCCCAGGCCGCCAGCTTTATGAATGATTTCGGCACCTGGCCGCTGCATCAAATGATAAGTATTGGCCAAAATTGATTGCCCGCCGCAAGCTTTGACTTGTTCGACAGTCAGCGCCTTGACGGTTGCTTTAGTACCGCCAACGATGAAAGCTGGCGTTTGAATCGTGCCATGCGGCGTTTCAATCGTACCAGTACGCGCTAAGGTGCCGGGGAGGCGATGGGTAATCCTAAAAGTGATAGCTTTTTGCATCTTTTCTAGTATAGCATGAGCGCACTCGCCCTACTGCGTGATAATTAGCATACTGTCGCCATAACTAAAGAATTTATATTTTTCGCAAACGGCGTGCTGATAAGCAGGCTTTAACTTATCCCAGCCAGCAAAAGCTGCCGTCAACATAAGTACCGTACTTTCAGGCATATGGAAGTTAGTTAATAGCGCATCGATCGTTTTAAACTTATAGCCGGGATAGATAAAAATATCAGCTTCGCCCGAGATAGCATGTGGCGGCTGGCTCAAAATTTGTTGGTAGGCATATTCTAGGGTACGCGTGATTGTCGTACCGAGAGCGATAACGCGGCGGTCAGATTGTTTGGCGGACTGGATAGCTGCGACAGTGGCGGTTGGAATCGAGAAATATTCTTGATGCATTTTGTGCTGCGCGACATCATCGACGCGAATAGGCAAAAAGGTACCCAGGCCGACATGTAACGTAGCGTACACGATGTTGACGCCTTTAAAGTTAGGGGACAAGTACTTGACACTCGCAATCTATTCCATTAAAATTATTACTGTACTCATCCGGCCGGCAGGTCGGTTGTTTTCGTATTGGAACTAAAAGAAAGGAATTATATGGAAGATTTGAATATCAAGCAGTTGACGCTAGCAGTGCGGGCGATTGCTGATGAAAAGGCGTTGCCTGAAGAAACCGTATTAAACGTAATCGAGCAGGCAATCGCTGCTGCCTGGCGCCGCGATAATGGTGAGCGCGAGCAAAATGTGCGCGCCGAACTCAATATCAACGATGGCACCGCCAAGGTGTTTGTCCAGCGCGAAGTCGTCGAGGATGTCGTCAATCCGGCCACCGAAATCAGCTTGGCGGGCGCTCAGGCAGAGAAGCCAGATGCTCAGTTAGGGGATACTGTCGAGGAAGCTCATGAAGTTAAGTCCTTTGGCCGGGTGGCCGCCCAGACCGCTAAGCAGGTCGTCATGCAGCGCCTGCGCGAAGCCGAGCGCGAAGTTGTTCTGGCAGAGTTCGAAGACAAAATCGGCACGGTCGTTACCGGTATGGTGCAGCGCGTCGAGCCGCGCGTGGTGCGTGTCGAGTTAGGCAAGGCCACTGGTATTATCCCGCAAAGTGAGCAGATCCAAGGCGAGTTTTACAAAATTGGCTCGCGAATCAAAGTATTAATCAAAGACATCGAACGCGAAGGCCGCGGCCCGCAGCTGATCCTCAGTCGCGGCAGCGAGGACTTTATCGAATATCTCTTCCGCCAAGAAGTACCCGAGATGGAAACTGGCGCCGTCGAAATCAAAGGTATCGCTCGCGAAGCTGGCCGCCGTACTAAACTAGCTGTTGCTAGCACGGTGCCAGGCGTTGACCCGGTCGGAACGTTCGTCGGCGGTCACGGCGCGCGCGTTAACGCGGTGATGAGCGAAATCGGCGAGCAAGAGAAAATCGATATCGTTACTTATGATGATAATATAGACACGTATATCCGCAATGCTCTTAGCCCGGCTGAGATTGTTAAAGTTGAGATTGATAAGGACAAAAAAACCGCCAATGTTTACGTTACTGAAGACCAGCAATCAATCGCTATTGGCCGCGGCGGGCAAAATGTGCGTTTGGCGAGCCGCCTGACTGGCTACGAATTAAATATCGAGACCACAGCGCCGAAATCAGCCGAGAAAAAACCGCGCAAGAACGTCGAGGAAGACTTGTTTAGCGCTATCGAAAATCAAGATTAAAACTCGCAGCTACTTTTTGCAAATTAGCACTCTGCCTTGACGAGTGCTAATTTGTTATGTATAATTGGCTGTAATGGGCAATACGCTCAGAACGGAGAACTGATGATGCCAGAAGATTTTGCAGATTTTATTTCGCGATTGACCGACAACGCGCGCGCTAGCGTCCAGCATGCTGACGCGATTGCTCGCGGTAACGGTAGTAATTACATTGGGACGGAGCACTTACTGCTCGGCGTCTTGGCGCAAGGGTCAAGCTCGGCGGCACAGGTATTGACTGACGCTGGCGTAACCTTGCAACAAGCTGAAATGATCCTAGATATCAAACCGTCGCGAGTGGTTACTAGTACCGGTATGGTGGGCCTTAGCGAGACTGCCTTGTTGACATTGCGCATGGCATGGGAAGCAGCGCGCGAGTATGGCCATGATTATCTCGGCACAGAGCACATTCTGTACAGTGTTCTGCGTCAAGGTAACGCCCGAGCGACAGCGCTGCTGCGCGAAATGGGCATCAACGTCGATATGATAATCAGCGAACTCGAGAAGTCGTTTGAAGAGAATCGCGGCGAACATGGCGATATTGCTACCGAGCCGCGGCGCCGCGGCAACACGCGCGGCGGGGCGCTTAGCGCCTTTGGCGTGGATTTGACGGCACGAGCGGCCAATGGCGAGCTTGACCCGATGATTGGCCGCGACAAAGAGCTGGAGCGAATGATCACTATCCTTAGCCGCCGCACCAAGAATAATCCAGTACTGATTGGCGACCCAGGCGTTGGCAAAACCGCCATCGTTGAGGGGCTGGCGCAGCGGATCGTCCGCGAGGACGTACCGGGCCATTTGTTGGATCGCCGCGTGGTTATGTTAGATATGGCGGCAATGATTGCCGGTACTAAATATCGCGGCGAATTTGAGGATCGGCTGAAAAAGGTAATCGCTGAAGTCAAAAAACAAGGTAACATCATTCTTTTTATTGATGAATTGCATCTGCTGGTTGGTGCTGGCGCCTCGGAAGGTTCGATGGATGCGGCCAATATCCTCAAGCCGGCATTGGCGCGCGGCGAGCTGCACATGATTGGCGCGACGACTCTCGATGAATACCGCAAGCACATCGAGAAAGACACGGCGCTAGAACGGCGTTTTCAGACGATCGTCGTCAAGGAGCCAACTATGGCGCAGACAATCGCTATTTTGAAAGGTCTTAAAAATTATTACGAAAAGCATCATGGCGTCAAAATTACCGACGAAGTGATCGAATCGGCAGTGTACATGAGCGACCGCTACGTCAGCGACCGTTTCATGCCCGATAAAGCGATTGACGTGCTCGACGAGGCGGCTGCCCGAGTTCGTGTCAAGCGGGGCCACCGCCCGAGCCGCGAGCGCGAATATCTCAAAGAGCTCAAGCACCTCAATGAGCGCATGGAGGATGCTGTTTTGCACGAAGATTACCAGCGAGCTGCCATGTACAAACAGCGTATTAGCCAGATTAGTAAAAAGCTCGAGACAGAAGTTGCTGCCCAAAAAGGCCGTCGCGCTATCCAACTAACCGATGACGATGTGGCGCATGCTATCGCTGTGATGACCAATATTCCAGTCGAAAAAGTCCAGACTAGCGAAGCGAAGTTGCTGCGCCAGCTCGAAAAGCATCTCGGCAAGTACGTCATTGGCCAGCGCGAGGCTATCGGTAAGGTAGCGCGGGCGATTCGCCGCAGCCGCAGCGGTGTGGCTAGCAGCCAGCGACCGATTGGCAGTTTCGTCTTCATGGGACCTACTGGTGTCGGCAAAACGCAATTAGCTAAGGTGCTGGCGCGAGAAGTTTTCGGTAGCGAAGAAGCGCTTATCAAAATCGACATGAGCGAATTCGGCGAGAAGCATAATACGTCGCGCCTGCTCGGGGCGCCAGCTGGTTATGTCGGTTACGAGGACGGCGGTAAATTGACTGACAAAGTTCGTCGCCAGCCGTACAGCGTGGTGCTTTTTGACGAAATTGAAAAGGCGCATCCAGACGTATTCAACCTGCTACTGCAGCTACTGGAAGACGGGACGATGACTGATGCTAAGGGGCGCGAAGTTAGCTTTCGCAATACGATTATCATCTTGACTAGCAATCTCGGCGCCGACAAGATGACCAAAGAGTCGGAACTCGGCTTTCACTCTAGCCGCGATAAAAGCAGTGAAATTGACGATTTGCATCGCCGCAACGCTAAATTTGCTCACGATGCTCTCAATAAGTTTATGCGCCCTGAGCTGATTAATCGCTTTGACGGGATTATCACTTTCCGAGCGTTGACTCGCGCCGAGGTCGGCAAGATTTTCGACCTGCTGATCGGCGAGCTGCGCCAGCGTTTGGTGCGCAAAGGCCTGGCCCTTACGATTAAACCTAGTGCCAAAAAATTCCTTATCGACAAGGGTTACAGCATTAAATACGGTGCCCGTCCGCTGCGCCGCGTCATCGAGGACGAGGTTGAGTATGCTATTGCTGAGCAAGTACTTGACGGCGCCTATGCTAAAGGTGATATCCTAGAAGTAGGGATCAAGAAAGGAGCGATAGCGATTGAACGGCGCAGCGAAACCGACAGCCAGACGTAGTATTGTCTCGAAAATCATCGCTTTGTTGGCAGTGATAAGTATTACTGCTGGCGGTTTTTTCTACGGGCAGACAGCCTTTGATACTTATCTAGCGTCGACTTTCACGCCGCCTGCAGCTGTTGCTGCGGTTGAAGATTCAATCAAGCTGACTCCGGCGGCACAGCGTACCTTCCGAGCAACTCAGCCAGCTATCGAGACTAGCGATCAGTTCAATGCTCATTGTAAAAGTACCGAACGTACCGCAGCCATCTTGGGCTGCTACTATGGCGATAAGATTTATCTTTTTGACGTCGAAAATGCCGAATTAGCTGGCGCCAAAGAAGTAACGGCAGCGCACGAATTGCTGCACGCCCAGTATGCACGGCTGAATATCTTCGAGCGGCCGCGAGTCGACGCTATGATCAAAAAGGCTTATCAAAAGGTCAAAAATGAACCGGAAATTGCCAAAGCCATGGAATACTACCGCGAGGCCGAGCCAGGCGCCGAGCTAGATGAGCTACATTCGATTATCGGTACCACGATTGGCGAGCTCGACTCTGACCTTGAACAATATTATGCGCGTTATTTCACTGATCGAGCGTCAATTGTCGCCAAAAACCAAGCCTACACAGCAGTATTTACTCGAGTTAATACCCGGGCTGAAGCGCTGCAATCTAAGTTGCAGTCAGCCGCTAAGCAAATCAAACAAGATGTCGAAGCTTATCAGTCTGACTTATCGCAAATTAACGCTGATATTAATAGTTTTAATGAACGGGCCAGGAGCGGTGAGTTTAGTTCGCAAGCTGACTTCACAGTGGCGCGGTCGGCGCTGCAGCGGCGAATTAGTGCTATCAATGCTCGGCAGGGTTCGCTCAATTCGCGGATTAAAGCTTACAATGACGATGTGGCAACTCTCAAAAGCTTAGCCGTTAAAGCCGATCAGCTCAATCAAAGCATCAACGGCGTAGCCGCGCCGGCCGGAGTAAATAGTGGCCAAAGCGCGCAGTAATTTCGTCTGCCAAAATTGCGGCACCAGCTATCCGAAATGGACTGGCAAGTGCGAGAATTGCGGCGAGTGGAACACGCTCGTCGAACAGGTAGTCGAGACCAAGGGTGCTTCGGTGGTAGCGCGCAGCCATTCGCGCGGTAAAATCCTAAAGCCGCAGTCGATGCGTTCAATCGCTGCCGAGGATTCAGTGGAGCGTTTGCCGACCGGTATTGCTGACCTCGACGCAGTGCTAGGCGGCGGGATTCTGCCGGCAGGCGTAATGCTGTTAGCGGGGCAGCCGGGTATCGGTAAATCGACGTTGTTAATGCAGGTAGCAGCGCATGTTGCTGAGCAGTCATCGGTACTATATGTCAGCGGCGAGGAAAGCGCTTCTCAGGTTAAGCTCCGCGCTACGCGCCTCGGTGCGACATCTGGCGATGATCTGCAGTTTGTCGCCAGCACTAGCGCTGACGACATTGCTGCAACAATTCGTAGCGGCCGATATAAATTGGTAATTATCGACAGCATCCAAACGCTTAGTCTTGAGGAAATCGCCAGCGCGCCAGGTACCGTTAGCCAGATTACCAACTCGAGTAATGTCATTATCCGGGCAGCAAAAGCTTCGGGCGCAGCGGTAATTTTAGTGGGCCACGTTACCAAGGAGGGCTCAATCGCCGGACCGAAAGTTCTCGAGCACCTCGTCGACGTAGTTTTGCAATTCGAAGGCGACCGTTACGGCGGCTTCAAAGTGGTGCGCGCCGTCAAGAATCGCTACGGCTCGACTAGCGAAGCGGCAATTTTCGAGATGAACGATAAGGGTTTGCGGGTCGTCGAAAATCCGTCAGCCGCGCTATTAGCTGAGCGCCAAAACGCCGATGGCTCAGTGGTATTGGCGACGCTTGAAGGCAACCGTCCGATTCTCGTTGAAATCCAAGCTCTTGTCAACTCGACTAATTTCGGGTATCCTAAGAGGACAGCCAGCGGTTTCGATCTCAACCGCCTCAATCTGCTCATCGCGGTGCTAGAGAAGCGCACCAAATTGAATTTATCCGATAAAGATATTTATGTGAATGTGGTTGGCGGCTTGAAGCTTGCCGACCGGGCAGCAGACTTGGCGGTGGCGATGGCGATTGCTAGCGCGGCGGCTGGGCGTAAACTCGACGATGGCTTGGTGGTATTCGGCGAAGTGGGCTTAGGCGGCGAGATTCGCTCGGCACAAGGCGCCGATAAGCGCCTGAACGAAGCCAAAAAACTTGGTTTCACCCAAGCGATTGCGCCAGCAACCTCTGGCAAAAAGAATTCATTTGTAAAAGGCGTCAAAGATTTACGCCAAGCTTTGATCGGTTATCTCAAGTAGTCAATAGTCAATCAAGGCAAAAAGAAAGGAAAATATGCAAACCAAAGACTTAATATTATTGGCGGTAACGCTGCTTATTTTGGGCGAGGTGTCGTACTTACTAGCGCGCCTGCCCAAAAACTCCATCAAATCAAAAGATCGGGCTATCTTGGTAGATACCTCGGTGCTGATGGACGGGCGAATTGTGCCGGTAGCGCAAACTGGCTTTATCGGCGGTACGCTGGTGATTCCACGCTCGGTTATCGGCGAACTGCAGTTTCTGGCTGATCATGCTGACGCTGATAAACGTGCTCGCGCTTGCTATGGGCTTGATGTGGTCACCGAGCTGCAAGCTATGGAACGCGTCAACGTCGAATTGCTGCAAGACGGCAGCCACGCTCGCGAAGGTGTCGACGACCGCCTACTCAAGCTAGCTAAGCAGCACGGCGCAGTGATCATGACGCTAGATTACAATCTAAACAAGGTTGCCGCCGTCGAGGGTATCGAAGTACTAAACCTTAACGAATTAGCGCAGAGTATCCGGATGGAGCATCTACCCGGCGAGAAAATCACGTTAGAGCTTATTCAGAAGGGGCAGGACGCGCATCAGGGCGTGGGCTACCTACCAGACGGCACAATGGTTGTCGTCGAGCAGGCGAGCGCTCAGATAGGTCAGACGCTAAATGTCGAAATTATCCGTAATTTGCAGACCGCAGCCGGCCGGATGATCTTTGCTAAGAAAATAGAGACTGTTGGCAAACCCCTCAAATCGACCGCCAAAGCTGCGGGCAAAACTCAAAAAACGGCAAAAATCGCAGCCGCAGCAGTATCAAAAACGCCCGCGAAAAGTACTGCTAGCGCCAAGCAGCGTTCTGCCGGCCGCGCCCGCGGCCAATCGTCAGCTGGCAGCGCTAGCAACCGTGATTTGGTCAAGGCAAAGGCATCAGGCGAAACTAAAACTCAAGCTAAACCAGCCAGCAAAAAAGCTAATTCGCCGAAAACAAAACCGCAGTTGAAGCCAACTGCCTCAGCAACCCGGCGCCAGAGTGCTCGCCGCCGCCCCGACCACGAGAGCGATTTGATTGACCTAGTCAATAACCAATAAAATCGCCAGCGCGATATATAGATAGCACGCTACTAGGGGCGTGCTATTTTGCTGGGTATTAGCGGCAAACTATTGCAATGCGAAGCGGGTTTAATCGTCGTCATCGCTGCTACTGTTTGGATTGTAGCTGGCGCTACTAGTCGCCGTGTAGTAGCCAATGTCGGTAATTTTGGCGGTTAGCGTGCCGCTACTGGCTGCTGATAAGTTGCCTTTGTGAATATTCCAGATGCCGCTACTGTCAACTTGCTTGCTGGCGACAACGGTACTGCCAGATAATAATTCGATGTTTTGCAGTTTATAACGGCCGCTGGTATAGACGATGGATACGCCGCCGCTAGTCACCGTTAACGTAACATTCGGCTTCGGATCGTCGCACTTGTGTGCGTCATCCTCTTTCTCAGCATCGTAGCTAGAGTCGTTAGGCGTGATTATCTCTTTTCTGGTGATTGGATCAGCCATTTTCATGACATCGATTTCAATCTTGGCAGCTTCAGGAGTACAAGACGTAGCTTTCTTTTTCGAGACGCGGTCGAAAGTCATCTTGGCATTGGTAGCAGCGCTAGCCTTGTTGTAATATGACGGATAAATCTCGCCCTTGATTGTCTGGATGCCGCTCGGCGCAGTATACCAGTCGCTTAACTTCAGCTTGCCTTGGTCGGCATACATCTTGGAGATATCGGCCATCGTACGATCGAAGAACATGGCTGGAATCAGCGAGTTGCCATTGCGCAGCGGCGAGGTGTCAGAATTGCCTAGCCACACCGCCATCGATAGGTTCGGCGTGTAGCCGGCAGCCCAGATATCTTTAGCGCTAACCTTGCCATTAATCTCGCTGTTGCTGGTACCAGTCTTGACAGCTGCCTTGACACCGGCGCGGCCGAGGTTGACTAGGTAGTCGCGGCCCGCCAATCCAGCGCGAGCCTTGCCGTCGCCAAGGATGTCGCTAACGATGTAAGCTGCTTGCTGGTCGATGACTTGCTTGCTAGATTCTTTGTACTGTTTGAGCGTTTGGCCGTTGCTGTTGGCAACCTTCAGGATAGTCGTCTGAGGTTTGTAAGTGCCCATTCGTCCTAGTGTTGCGAAAGCGTTAACGTGGTCAACCAAGCGTGTGCCGCAGCCGCCGATAGCGCTCGATAGGCCAGCTTGCGCGTCGGCGCCTTGCGTGCAGTACTGCAAATCGCCGGCGGAGCGTATCAGCGACCAGGTGCTGCCGCTGTTGTTCTTCTCGTTGATGGCCATAGCTTTGATAGCTGGAATATTGCGAGAGCGGGCCAATGCTTGGCGCAGGGTAATATTGCCTTGGAATTTGTTGTCGGCGTTGTTCGGACTATAATTGCCCGGGAAAGTTGTCTTGGAGTCGGCTAGAATCGAGCCGCTGCCGTAATTGGCGTTATTGCCGCCTTGGTTGCTAAATAAGCGGGCGTAAACAAGCGGCTTGATCGACGAACCCGGTTGGATGAAAGCGGTGGCTGCATTATCCTGTCCAAAGCCAGCGTAATTAAAGTCGCGGCTGCCGACTAGGGCGATAAGCTGGCCAGTCTTGGTATCTTCAATGGCTGCCGCGCCGTTTGAGAAGCCAGCAAACTGCGAACAGTTACGATAACCGCAGTTGCCATCGGTAATCTCGCCGTTAAATAATTTGGCTATATTGGTTTCTAGGGTTGTTTGCGCATCGAGGTCGAGCGTCGTCTTGACCAATAAACCGCCTTCGCCGACGATAGTCTTGCCGAGTTCTTCCTCTAGCTGTTTCTTGACCATTTGGACGAAGTGCGGCGCCTTGACGTTGGCGTATTGGTCGGCCAGCGGTTTGATGGTATCCATAATGTCGACTTTTTTGGCTGCCGCTGCCTCTTGTTTGGATATGTAATTCATCGACACCATGTCGTCCAGTACTTTGTGCTGGCGTTCGACAAGCGCTTTGCGGCCATAGGTATTGTACGGGTTGTAAAGCGACGGGTTGTTCGGGATAGCGGCTAGCAGCGAACATTCTGGCAAGGTTAAATCTTTGGATGATTTGCCGAAGTAAGTTTGCGCGGCCGATTCGACGCCGTTGCGCCGGCCGCCGTACGGCGATTCGTTGAGGTACAAGCCGAGTATTTGGTCTTTGCTGTACATTCGTTCGACCTCGATGGCTAGAATCATCTCTTTGATTTTGCGCGGAATACCCGACAAGCCCCGCTGCATAGCTTCGTCCTTAGTAAAGAACACTTTCTTGACTAGCTGCTGTGTTAGCGTCGAGCCGCCCTGCACGGCGTTGCCCTGCGAGTTGCTGATAAAGGCGCGAACAATACCGTTAGCGCTGATGCCGCTGTGCTTATAAAAATCTTTGTCCTCGATGGCTATGGTGGCCTTGCCCATGCAGGGCGAGATAGTTTTGGCGTCAACCACTAGCGTGTAGTCGCCGGTACCTTTGTCCTCCCAGAGCAGCTTGTCGTTGCGGTCGTAGTATTTGGTAACCGTCGTTTTGACGCGCTGTGCTAGGGTATCAGGGTTGATTTTGTCGAGATCTTTGCGGAAATAGGCGAATAGCGAAGCTATGCCGATGACGATTAGCAGCAAAGTTATGCCGACAACCTTCAGCGCCATAATTGCGCCGTCGCGGCTAAACCAGTATTTGGCTAGGCGTTTCGGATGCAAGCGGTATAGTAAGCGCTTGACCGGATGTTTCGGCAAAGTTGCCAGATATTCGGCCTTTTTGCGCGCTCGCGCGTCTTTCTTGACTCGGCGTTTATTGGCTAAATTAGCATAAGCGCTGACGCCGCCAGCTACTTTTCGTTTCTTGTTTCCCACTTTCACTCTTCCCATAAGCAATATTTCCACCATTATAGCACTGTTCGCATCACGACGGCTAGTGCTTTTGCTGATAATTTGCAAATATGTTACTATCTCACTATTAAATAAAGAAAGGTTTCAGATGACGCTAGCAGAAGAACTAACGTGGCGCGGACTCATCAACCAGACGACGTTCGCTGATGTCAAAGATATAAACGAGCCGCGAACGTTCTATTTTGGCGTTGACCCTAGCGCGCCGAGTATGACTATCGGCAACTTGGCGGCGATGATGTTGTGCCGGCATTTTATCGACCACGGCTACAAACCGCTGCTGCTAGTCGGCGGCGCCACCGGCATGATCGGCGATCCAGATGGCAAAAAGCAAGAGCGCGACCTGCGCAATGCCGAAACAGTGGCGCGCAATGTTGAATGTATGGCGGCGCAATTCCGCCAAGTTTTCCGCGGTCAGGATTTTGAGATTGTTGATAATGCCGACTGGTTCTCGCAGAT
Source organism: uncultured Candidatus Saccharibacteria bacterium (assembly GCA_937959535.1). Taxonomy (GTDB): domain Bacteria; phylum Patescibacteriota; class Saccharimonadia; order Saccharimonadales; family Saccharimonadaceae; genus Saccharimonas. Next base: position 2,098 of record CALGPW010000005.1, on the reverse strand, counting down.
TAATTACATTGATTTCTTGCACAAAATCGGCAAGCATATCAGCATGACGCAGCTGCTCGACCGCGAATTCGTGCAGCAGCGTATCGGCGAGGGCGGCGCTGGTATCAGCTACGGCGAATTTAGCTACGGGCTGATTCAAGGGTATGACTTTTTACACTTGTACCGCGAAAAAGGTGCCACTTTGCAGCTAGCTGGCGCTGACCAGTGGGGCAATAGCATCATTGGCGTGTCGCTGATTCGCAAGCTCGAAAGTAGCGAAGCGCACGTTTTGACCGCGCCGCTAGTTATCAACAAACAAACTGGCGTCAAGTTCGGCAAGTCTGAGGGCGGCGCTATCTGGCTCGACCCCGAGATGACCAGTCCGTACAAGTTCTATCAATTCTGGCTCAACTGCGACGACGAGACCAGCGAAGATCTCATCAAAATCTACACGCTGCTCGACCGCGAAACTGTCGAAGCGCTCATCGACAATCATCGAGCCAATCCAGGCGAGCGCGCCTTGCAGAAAACCTTAGCGCGCGAGGTCACCGACTTGGTGCACGGCCGCCAGCGCCGCGAAAGTGTCGAGCGGGTGACGGCGGCGCTGTTTGGCGGCGGCGATATTGCGGCGCTTAACAGCGACGATTTGAACGCTTTGGCTAACGAAATCCCGACGGTCGATCTCGAGACGACGGTTGTGGCAGCGTTGGTCGCTGCTGGCTTATGCTCTAGCAACGGCGAAGCGCGCCGGCTTATCCACAATAACGCGATTAGCGTCAACGGTGCGAAGATTGCCGGCGATATGCCATTGACCGAAACTAGCTTAATCAAAAAAGGCAAGAACGACTTCTTGCTGGTAAAATAATTGGAATAGGAGGAAATCATGAAGAAAATTATCGGTTTTGACTTGGACGACACGCTGGCGGTTAGCAAATCGGCGATTTCGCCGCGCATGGCGGATTTGCTCGCTAAATTGCTGGAAAATTATCAAGTTTGTGTCATTTCTGGCGGCAAATTCGAGCAGTTTGAAAAGCAAGTGATCGACAAAATGAACGTTTCGCCGGAATTGCTGGCGCGGTTCCATATGATGCCGACGTGCGGCACGCGTTATTATACATTTAACGTCGATGCGAACGAGTGGCAAACGCACTATAAAGAAGATTTCACCGACGAACAAAAGCAAAAAATTGCCCAAGTCTTGGAAGAATCGGCGCGCAAGTTTGATTTGTGGGAAGCAAATCCCGATGGTGAAATTATCGAGGATCGTTTGAGCCAAGTGACTTATTCAGCACTTGGCCAGCAGGCTTCGCCCGAGAAAAAATACGCCTGGGCAGAAGCCAACAAAGTAGTCCGCAAACAAATGCGCGACGACGTCGCCGCTAAATTGCCAGAGTTCGAAGTGCGCCTGGGCGGCACCACCAGCGTCGACATTACCAAAATCGGCGTCGATAAAGCTTACGGCATGAAAAAGTTGATGGAAGCTACTGGCGCCAGCAAAGAAGAAATCTTGTTTTTCGGCGACAAAATAGAAGAAGGCGGCAACGACTTCCCGGTCAAGAATCTCGGCATCGACTGCATTGCAGTGGAGCACTGGCAGGATACGGCTTACGCGCTGGAAGGCATCATCGCCGTGACCGAATAGATTTTCGAACGAAATTCGAGCCAGCAAAACACCCGGCTAGCTAACCGGGTGTTTTTAATAAAATCAAGGGAAAGTGATAAGCGAGGCGGGCCGCCCCGGCGCGAGAAATTGGGGAAAATCTCGCGCCGGGGGTGGCGCTGTCAGTCGTCACAGAGGATCAGCCCCCGATAGGGGTGCCGACCCTCCGGGATATCATCGTCATCGGAGGAGGAGTACAGATCGCACTCCTCCTCCAGGGGAATTTCCCCCTCAATGTCGTACACGATTCACCTCCTTAGTGAATCACTATCGCGGCAAAGGGTGATCGTCTATGTCACCGTGCGAGATGTTTGCTCGCGATTGAATCTCGAACACGCATCTCGCCCAGTGGGCCTCGCTTATCAAAAAACTCTTTTGGACAAGGATTCGCTCGACTTGTCAACAAAAGCTGATATATATATATCACATATGAATCGCCATGTCAACGTTTTCGTACTA
>CALGPW010000004.1:0-26483 GCA_937959535.1 uncultured Candidatus Saccharibacteria bacterium | reverse complement strand
GCGCCAATCATGCGCCAATCACCAAAGCAAATTTTAGCAAAATTAAGTTAGGAGTACTATGTCAATACTTACGTTACGCGATATTATCTATTCATACGCCGACGGCACCAGTAATGTGCTGAACGGCATCAATTATCAATTTGAAAAAGGTAAATTCTACGCCATCGTCGGTAGTTCTGGCGCCGGCAAGTCGACACTGCTCGGGCTACTAGCGGGGCTAGACACACCGACCGGCGGGCAGATTTTGTTCGACGACGAAGACATCGCCGAGCAGGGGTATTCGCACCATCGCAAGCATAATATCTCGCTGGTGTTTCAGAATTATAACTTGATCGATTATCTGACACCGCTAGAAAACTTGAAATTGGTTAATTCCAAGGCTACCAACGAAACGTTGCATGCCATGGGACTGGACGACGATCACATTCACCGCAATGTCATGAAACTTTCTGGCGGTCAGCAACAGCGCGTAGCGATCGGCCGAGCGCTGGTGTCCTCCGCACCGATCATCTTGGCGGACGAGCCAACTGGCAACCTGGACGAAACCACCGCCGCCGACATCATCGACATCCTGCGCCGGGCTGCTCATGAAAACGACAAATGCGTCATCGTCGTCACCCATAGCAAACAGCTGGCCAAAGAGGCAGATGTGGTGTTGAAGCTGAAGGATAAGAAGCTGAAGAGGTAGGGTCAATACAAGACCCTCCTTCTTTCTATAAATAGCATATATAATGTATATAGGTTAGTATAAGGATAAACGCCCCAAGAATGACACAGACCGATAAACTGCTCAAAATCCACCTACTTCTACCGCTCATTTGGATGGTGGTTATCTTCATGTTTTCGCAGCAACCAGCCTCAATATCTAGCGGGCAGAGCAACGTATTTGTAGAGCAACTACATCACATTATTCCAAGTGTCAACCAACAGCTGCTGACTTTCATAATTCGCAAGAGCGCACATATTTTTGCTTATTTCATACTCGGTATATTATTATTTAACGCTTTATGGAGAGCAGAATTAAGAAAGCTAACATCTGACCGACCAACAATGTCCTCAATTACTATTTGCACACTTTATGCTGCCAGCGATGAATTTCATCAACTATTCATTAGTGGTAGAAGCGGAGAAGTGCGCGATATTATCATTGATAGTATAGCCGCTAGCATCGGTGTCGTGCTCATCGGTTATATATACAAACACTCAAAGGCAGCTCGCTAAGAAGCCACTATAACATCCATAATAAACTACTTTGATTCTGGTTTGATAGCCCTTTTCATACAGCTAACGATAACTTTGCGCGTGCGCTGGCGGATGGCGTGGGTGGCAGTAGTTAGCGAATGCAGTGTAACTCGCTGATTCTTTTCGGCAATGTGCTTTAGATTATTTTCGACGATAAACGGGTCTAGTTTGCCATATATAATATCGGTGTCGATACGTGTTTCGGCCAATTTGCGGCTAGCGTTTTGGCTGATAATACCAGCTAACAGCGTATCGCGAAAGGCGCTAAAATTATCCTGAGTCAGCTGCGTTTCTGAGAAGCCGGCCAGCCCCAACTTAGAGTATAAATCGTAGCCCGCCACTACCGCCTTGGGTGTTTTTAGCGCTTGGCGATAGATTTCGCGTAGTAGATTGTCCTGGCGTAATCGCGCCGCGCCTGTCTGAGAGCTATCACGGTAAATCGGTGGCGCCACCAAGATACAGCGCTTAACAATACCCTTATACATACTAGCAAACTCAATCGCCACCAGCGAGCCAAACGAATGTCCGACCAACACTACTGGACCACTCAAGCCATTCGTCAAGCAGGTAGCCAGCAGGTGGCGGGCTTGTTCGCGGGCACTATACATCCGCCGTGTTTGTGCCAGATAAGAATCGCCGTGGCCCAACAAATCAACTACGATATAGTTGCAATTAGCTGGTACATTCTCGAGAAAAGGCTGCCACAACTCACCAGTATCCGCCAGACCGTGAACAAAGACATAAGTTACCGCGAATGGCCGCCGCAAACGTTTATAACGGACGCGCAATCGATAGGGAACATGCAGCATCTTGTGCAGGATTTGATCGCGGAACTTACGCTTGGCCGCCATCAACGCCTACTTGTCTAATTCTTTCAAGCGAGCAATTCGCGCCTCGGTCGACGGGTGAGTCGAGAAGAGAGCTTGCAAGCCGCCCAGCGAGAACATATTCGAAAACATTAGATGAGCTGAAGCTTCTTGGCTTGGCGATGGTGCAATCGGCGGTACGCTAGCTTTCCAGTTTTCTAGCTTCATCAGCGCCGACGCTAAATCATCGCCAGTGCCGAGAATACTGTGGCTATACTGATCAGCCGCATACTCGCGGCTGCGCGATACTGCCATCTGGATCAACATCGCAGCGATCGGCGCCAAAATTAACGAAGCAATCATCGCAAAGATATTACCGCCGTCATCGTCGTCCGACGATCCGCCGAATAGAAAGGCTAGCTGCGCCAGATAACTAACCGCACCCGCCAGCGTCGCGGCGATGGTCGAGATTAGCATGTCGCGATGTTTGACATGACCTAATTCGTGCGCCAAGACCGCCCGCAGTTCATCCTCATTCAGAATATCCATGATACCAGTCGTCACCGCTACGGCAGCATGCTGCGGCGAGCGGCCTGTCGCGAAAGCATTAGGAATCGGCGTCTCGACGTAATAAAGTTTTGGCATCGGCAGATTCGCTTGTACTGTCAGCTCGCGGACGATACGCTCGACTTGCGGGTAACGGTTGCCCAGTGGCTGAGCGCCTTGCATCTTAATTACTAGCGACGAACTGAAAAAATACATGAAAAAGTTAGACACCGCCGCTAATCCTAATGCTATCAGCATACCTTGCTGGCCGCCAAACGCATAGCCAACCATCATGAACAACCCTGTCAGAATTGCCATAAGTAGGGTAGTTTTGAAAATCTGCTTCATATCTGCAGCTTATTATAGCAAATTGCCTTAAAGCTATCTTAAAGAACGTACCAGAGGGTTGCAGCAAAACGGCTTGTCGATATATACTAATCATAAGCAACTCTAAATTAGGGGGCATCACGTCTAACTATATTGATCGGTTTTGGCATCACCGCGCCAGCGAAGCAATTATGCTCATCCTCGCTGTTATAGCTGGATTATCTGCTTGGTCTATTGGTAGTGGAAGAGGACCAGACAGTCCTTTGTACGTGTCTATGCTACCAGGCTCGTTAGCCGCGATTGCTTTCGTAATTACTTTGGTATCATATTTTGCTGTTAAACGAAACTTTTACCAATCGCTGCTAATTAATTATATCTTGTTGACTGCAACGGGCTGGCTGCTAGTTTTTGTCTCTAGCAATCAAGGAGTACCACATTTGGCGCTATTTGCAGTAATCGTCGCTGTCGGACCATTACTTGGAACTTATGGTCTCTTGACAGCTGTCATCGCCGCTGCGGCCGGAGTGGCAGAACGTTTTATTATTGAGCAGACACCTTTGGGATCATTAGCAGCATTGGCCATGATGCTATTTACACCCCCGCTAGCTGCAAGTTTACTGTGGTTGCGCCGACATCAATCTGTTGGCGCTAGCGAACCAATCCGCGAGAGTTTAGCTACCGTGGCTGGCCCTCAAGCTTCTGACATTGTTATCAGCGCTATCGGCGACGGGGTAGTAGCCGTCGATGCGAAGGGCGTCATCACCTTGATCAATCCAGCAGCTCAGCAGCTAGTTGGCTGGGGTAATCAAGACGCCATCGGCTTGTCATATAAATCAGTCATCAGGCTGATGGACCAGGACAATAATACCATCAAAGACAACGATAACGGCGATATTATTGCTCGCGTCCTCAACACTAACAACCCGCTCAAAACTGACGATTTCAAAATCAAGACCCAATCTGACAAAAATTTTATGGCTAGCATTTCAGTTAAACCAATCAGCAACAAGCATAACGACGGCGCGGTGATTGTCTTTCGCGATATCACCGCCGAGCGCAGCGACGAGCGCCAGCGCGCCGAGTTCATCAGCACCGCCAGCCACGAGATGCGTACGCCAGTTGCCAGTATTGAGGGTTATCTCGGCTTAGCGCTTAACCCGCAGACCGCCACCATCGATACGCGCGCTCGCGGTTATATTACCAAAGCGCATCAATCAGCCGAGCACTTGGGCCGGCTTTTTCAAGATTTGCTCGACATTAGCAAAGCTGACGACCATCGCCTCAGTAACAATCCAAAAATCGTTAATGTCATCGACTTCATCAAAGATATCGCCGACGGATTAACGCCGAAAGCTGAAGAAAAAGGCTTAAGTGTCAATTTCGTACCATCGACTAGCGATGTTTCTAGCAAGGAGGTCCAGAACCGCCGAATCAACCCGATTTTATATGCTAATGTTGATAACGACCACCTCCGCGAAATCGTCCAAAACTTGATTGAAAATGCTATCAAGTACACGCCGTCGGGCAGTATCACCGTTGACGTAACTAGCAACAACGACCAGGTGACGATTAGCGTCGCCGACACCGGCATCGGCATCCCGCCAGAGGACGTTGGCCACCTCTTCCAGAAGTTCTACCGCGTCGATAACAGCGACACCCGCCAGATCGGCGGTACTGGGCTGGGCTTATACTTGTGCCGGCGACTAGCCGAAACTATCGGCGGGCGGTTGTGGGTTGAGAGTGAATACCAGCACGGCAGTACATTTTTCTTGGCTATTCCGCGAGTCGATCATGTTGCTGCCACTTTTCTAAATGACAACGATAACGGCGAAGCCGAAAATAACACCAGCATTGATAAGTTGTCGGCCGAAGATATGCTAGCTAGCAATGCGCCAGAAATTCTAGCGGTTGCGCCAGCAGCTGCCGAGTTTGAGCAAACGCCGCTTGACGCACCAACACCAGCAGCTCCGACTCAGACCTTCACCGATACCAGCTTACTCAACTATTCGCCGCCGCCAGCACCCAAATCGGACGATTTAAACCAACAAAATACAGCCAGTACAACCAAGCAATTTACCAACACGCCGCTTAGCGATATTGAAGCTGCGCCAGATAAATACGCCGAACAATTGCGCAACGAAATCAGATTAAACGTCCCGCCGCGGCGAAATTAAAACTATAGGGTATAGCATTTTTAAACCATAACCGTTAAAATAGGGGTAAGATGACAAAAATATTACTAGTAGAAGACGACAAAAGCCTCAGCGAGATTTATAGCGTACGGCTGCGCGCCGAGGGCTACGACATATTATCTGCCAGCGACGGCGAACAAGCCTTGGCGCTTGCCATCAAAGAAGTACCCGACCTAATAATTAGCGATGTTATGATGCCGAATATCAGCGGCTTCGACATGCTGGATATTCTACGCAGCACCACCGAGACACGCGGTATTCACGTCATTATGATGACTGCTCTGTCAAGCGATGAGCAGCGCCAACGCGGCATGGCGCTCGGCGCCGACCGCTATCTAGTCAAGTCGCAAGTCGGCATCGAGGACGTCGTTCGCACCGTCCACGAAGTTCTCGGCGACGCCTCAGTACCAGCCGACACGCCAGCGCCTCTTGTCAACGAGCCAAAACGAGCTAATATCGAACCTGGTCCTAGCGCTAGAGCAACGGAGCCAGCGCCAGCTAACAATTCTCCAGAAAAAGCTGAAAGCGATAACACTAAAGCGAATGAACTAAATCCAAGCTCTGAAACTCCAGGAAGCAGCCCAGCTTCTAGTTCTAATCCAGCAGCCAACTCGACCGCTCCAACACCGGCTAACCCAGCGCCGACCGATACGGCGGCAGCTACCGCTACAACGGTGCCTGCCAGTACTACCGCAGCGACACCTCCAACCGCCCCTCAACCAGCACAGCCAGAACCAGCAGCTAGTCCCACAGCTCCATCGGCGCAGCAACCAAATCCGCTAGTTGCCGCACCGCACGAAACTCCAGCAGCTAGCGCGCCTGCCGCCGTCACTAATATCCCAGTTACTACTCCGGTTAATCCAGTACTCAGCCAAGCTGCGCCCGCAGCTACTTTGCCACCGCCAGCTAGCGCGACAACTGCACCGAGAACTAGCACTTTGCCGCAACCAATCGCGCCGTTTTCAACTAACCGGCCAGGTTCATCAGGCCGAGTGATCCAGCCAATCACCCCAACTGATCAAGAACCAATTGATTACACTGCTCGCATGAGCGAGGAGCTAGCTACCTATCAAAACCTTAACACTATCCCGGCACCACAGGCCAATCCTACGAATGTATTCCCTCAGGCCGCACCAGCAGCAACCCCTGCGGCCGCGCCAACTCCAGCGCCAGCTGCACCCGAGCCAGCTTCTATAGCAACAAACCCAGCGCCATCAGTAGCGCCGGCTTCACCGTCTGCCAGCACTACCGCAGCGACACCTCCAACCGCCCCTCAACCAGCACAGCCAGAACCAGCAATCACTCCTGCTGCACCAGCGTCGACTATACCTCACATAATGCCAGGCCCAGCCGCAGTTGCTACGCCAATCAGTAATATGGCCGCATCAGCAGGGGGCGCTTTGAATAATCTTTCCGCGCAGCCTGCGCTTAATGCCACACCGCCAGCTGCACCAGCTATACCAGCACCAAACACTAGCGCACCAGAGCCAGCTGCACCATCAGCAGCGCCAGCCTCTTCCGATGAAGCCGGATTAAAGTTTGAAGAAACCGCAATTTCCTCAAGCCAACCAAAATAATCGTCTTATGGTAAGCCAAAAATCAGCTAGTGGCACCAAAACGATTCGCCTCAATAAATTCTTAGCACTCCAACTCGGTATCTCGCGGCGCGAAGCCGACAATCTCATCTCAACAGATACAGTCACTATCAACGGTAAGCCAGCGACGCTTGGCACTCGTCTATCGCCAACTGACACCGTCAAAGTCGCGGACCGCGACATCAGCTCTCATGCTATCAAGAAAGTCTACATAGCTCTCAACAAACCAGTCGGTTACGTTTGCTCGCGGCGCCAGCAGGGCCATGCGCCGACAATTTATTCACTATTGCCGCGCGATTTGCATCGCCTCAAGCCTGTCGGCCGCCTTGACAAGGATAGCTCTGGCTTGATTCTGCTGACCAATGACGGCGATTTTGCTCACCGCATGACCCACCCGAGTTTTCGCAAGACTAAAATTTACAAAGTCCGCCTCAACCGGCCGCTTGAGCCGCTGCACCAGCAGATGATTAGCGATTTTGGCGTCAACCTCGAGGACGGCCGCAGCCAGCTGGCTCTAGAGCGCCTTGACGATAGCCGCCTCAACTGGCAAGTCATCATGAGCGAAGGCCGCAACCGCCAAATCCGCCGCACCTTTGCCGCGCTCGGCTACACCGTCGTGCGACTGCACCGCGTACAATTCGGCAATTATTCGCTTGGCAGCATGAAACGAGGGGAGTGGCAAAGTGTTTCTGCTAGTTAATAAATTAAGTTGTCTTACTATATCTATCTTGGATTATAATAAATTACTATGTGTATGCCAAACCCCGACCCAACTCCTCATTACCAACTGACCAACCACGCCAACGACTCAATATCTTGGTTGTTCAACCCGCTGCACAAGCGCACATTATGTTTTGACGAGAATAGTAGTTTTTACTCTGTAGCCAGGGCGCCGAGAACAATCTCGTTTGGACCGCACGCTGAATACGGCATTGATGTCTGCGCGCTTGGTCTTGAGATAATAATTATCGCAGCCTGTTTCGTTGGCTGGCAAAATTTGCGGCGTTCAAAACATAAAAATAATGATAAGTCCTCCGCGTCGTGGAAGGCTTTCGCCGAATGGATATTTCTAGTAGCGGGCGGACTATTCTTGACGGCAGTATTACTATCGACACTGCATAACGCCATTTCAATCGGCTTATTATAAATTCTGCTATACCGCTAGCGCTCGCCAAATCAACTCACCTCTGTTATAATTAAGTTAATTATGGCAACCAAACTTCCTACCGTCGCTATTATCGGCCGTGCCAATGCTGGTAAAAGTTCGCTATTCAACCGCATCATGCGCTCGCAGCAAGCCATTGTTGCCCGCGAAGCCGGCACTACTCGCGACAACGTCATCGGCAAAGCGTCCTATCAAGGCCGTGAATTTTGGCTAGTTGATACCGCCGGCCTCAAGCCCGCCGAGGACGAATTCGAAGCCAGCATCCAAGACCAAATCACCGAGGCCGCCGAAGCCGCCGACGTCATTCTCGTGGTCGTCGACAGTACCAAATACCCCAGCGACGAAGACCGCCGCGTCGCCAAAACCGCCTTAAAGAGCCGCAAACCCGTCATTCTCATCACTAACAAAATCGATCTGAAAGGCAACCTACCCGATAGCGAATTCTTGCGCCTCGGCATCAAGTCGATCATTCGCACCTCCGCCGAACATAACTCTGGTATCACCGACGTCCTTAGCGAAATCTGCCAACACATCCCCGCCAAACAACAATCCGAGCCCAGCGAAACTCTCAAAATCGCCCTTATCGGCCGGCCAAACGTCGGCAAGTCTAGTCTGTTTAATACGCTGGCTGGCAAGCAGCAAGCCATCGTTGCCAGCCGCGCCGGCACCACCCGCGACGTCAACCGCGTCCACCTGCAATACCACGGGCAAGCGATCGAACTACTCGACACCGCTGGTATCCGCCGCCAAGGTAAGCAAGAGATCGGCATCGAGAAGTTCAGCGTCTTGCGCACCCTCGCCGCCATTGAAGAGGCTGATATCTGCTTTTTGCTAATGGATGTCAATGAGTTAAGTACCGCCCTAGATCAAAAGCTAGCTGGCATTATCGCCGAAGCAGGCAAGGGGCTAGCCATCGTCGTCAGCAAGTGGGACATCGCTCTCGGTAAAGATGCCTACACCCGTGACGCGCTGGCGCCAAAGATTTCGGCACAATTCGACTTTACGCCGTGGGCGCCGTTAATATTTACCAGCTCGGTCACCGGCCAGAATGTTGCTAAATTATTCGATTTAGCCCTCAGTATCAATGCGCACCGCCAGCAAAAAACTACTACTCGTAAGCTTAACGATCTCCTGCAGCAATCAATTCAAAAGCATCCGCCAGCTGGCCTGAAAAACACCCACCCGAAGCTGCGCTACATCGTGCAAACCGATACCAATCCGCCATGGTTCGTCATTTACGGCAGCAATTTGAAGTTCGTCCATTGGAGCTACAAGCGTTATCTAGAGCGCCAAATTCGCGATGCTTTCGATTACACTGGTACGCCGATCAAACTATCTTTTCGTGACGAGAAACAACTCAAAGCCAACCGCGAACGCGTCGCCCGCGGCCTAGCGCCGGTCACTAAAGCCTACAAACAAGCCAAAAACGCCGAAAAACAGCTATAAAACCACATTTTTGACAAAATCTCTTGATATTTTGTTCTATTAGTGATATATATATATATATTAGCTTTTGTTGACAGATGTTTGACGTTTTGTCCAAAAGTGTATTTTGACAAGCAGTTGAGAATAGAGCAGGGTGAGATTTTATGGAGTTATTTTAGCGGAAGCAAAATAGTGTCGTGAAACCTCATCTTGCTCGCCGCCATCCGGGCGTCGAGCAGTGCTTTTTCTGCAAGAAAGCACAGACATCCCGCCTGGGTGAGGAGAGAGATACACATCATGGGCACCTACTACAAGCACGCAGAGGACATCCTCGAGGGCTATGTCGGGCGCAAGCTCGACACGTTCATGTATCACCAGGCAAAGGAGCAGCTCCGAGAGGGGGAGCACCTCTATGCCTTGATCGAGTTCACGACGTACAGCGCAGCGCTGTGCGTCGACGACTACAAGGAATTCTGTGAGCTCAGCAAGCTTCTCTGCCCCTACACGTTCTACGTCTTGAGCGAGGCCGCGCACTCACGCTCGGTCTAGCTCCGGACTGGCAAGCCGCCGAGAATTCTTGGTGGTTATCTCCGCCATGTGTAAATATTCTCCTGCTTGTCAGTTCGCTCCATAGGTGCGTGTCTACGCTGATGAGTCGAAAACGACGAAAGCGAACTTTTATCCAAACATCACCAGTTGGGCCGCCAAAACTTCGCGCGTAATCTCATCTGCTCGCTCACCGATGAGCACGATCTTCGCCGCTTCCTCGGGCCTGGCACTAGTTAGCTGAATTTGCTGCTCGGTCGCCTCCACATGCTGGCGCGCGCCGTTGTCGTTGATGAAACAGCCTTTCATTCGCCGTAGGCCATATGCCGCAAATAATTCCGGCCATATTTTTTCCAACGTCGTCGCCGTAATTTTCATGCCCGACACATCCAGTACCGCATATGTCGGATTATCCGGCACCGCCAGTTCGCCGTCATACGTATCAAAAAACGCCAGCAGCCCCGACGGCGTAGTTATTTTACTGAGGTCAAACCGACCGTGCGGCGCGCTGAGCACCTTGGCGTAGGGCAGGGCGCGGCGTTCTGCTTCGTATTCAGCTTGCTCGCTATCGTTCAATAAATCTTCCTTAGTCACCAAAATCACGTCTGCTGCTTGCAGTTCAATCTCGTGCGCTGGCTCAATCCCGCGCAAAATCTCGTGCGCATCGATCACGTAAAAACTCTGCATCAACTCATACTTATTGAAGATTTGTGCATTAATCAATTTCTCGACCAAGTTCATCGTTCGCGCCACTCCCGTCGCCTCGATAAACACTGGCGCCGGTGAATTCCGGCAAAAATCCAGCAGCATCCGTGTCAGCGCGTGTTTCGACGAGCAGCAGACACAATCGCCAGCCAGCGTCGTCACCATCTCCGCTAAACCTTCCAGCCGATAGCCGTCGACATTTTCATTGGCATATTCATTTTCAATCACCCGCGCACCCTTATAGTCACTTTGTTGCAATAAGAATTCCAACACGCTGGTCTTGCCGGCACCCAGCGAGCCGTTCACCAAATAAAGCGGCACTTTATCAACGACCGCCCGCGCTTCGTCAAACGCCGCATTAACACTAAATTCCAAATCGTCATCGCGTTTCGCCATACATCTATTATACGTCATCACGACCAAGGTGCTATACTAAGGCTATGAAAGTCATTCTGGCCCTTGGCAATCCTGGCGAAAAGTATACTTACACGCGGCATAATGCTGGCTTTTTAATAATTGACCAGTTGGCAGCAGGGCAGAGTGCACAATTTAGCAATAAACCCAAATTCTTTGCGGATATTGCCGAGCTACGTAATTTCACCGTTAATTCAGCCGCTAGTACAAAACCGCCTGTTACTATTCCACTAGAAAAAATCCTCCTCGTCAAACCAACCACTTACTATAACGAAGTCGGCATTGCCGCTCGGGCGATCTTAGATTTTTATAAGTTAACGCTTAATGACCTACTGATCATTCACGACGACACGGCGCTTGATTTTGGCAAAATCCGCGTCCGCAAGGGCGGCCGCGACGCTGGCAGCAACGGCTTAAAATCGCTACATACTCACATTGGCTCCGACTTTTGGCATATTCGTATCGGCACTGATAACTTGCTGCGCCGGCAAATTGGCGATGTTGATTTCGTCCTCAGCAAATTCAACGCCGACGAGCAAAAAATCCTCCGCGACTGGACGATTCCCGAAGCAATCAAGCTAGTCGGCACATTTCTTGACGGTACTATCGAACCACTCAGCGTCAAGCTCTAATCCCCGACACATCACTACACCATTACGCCTGCGAGATTAAAAACACTTATTGCAACAATGCCGCGATAAGCAAGCAATGCCGCCCGAAACAAAAAGTCACAAATATCAATTACCGTCGCTTCCGCGGCACCATTCTCGCCGCGCCATGTTTCAATCGCCGCTCAGCGCTATGTAATTTCGCCGCGGCTGCTTCTTGCAAATTAATCGCTCGCGCCTCCAGCATACTACTACCAACCGCCAAGCTCACAAACAGCAAACCCAAACCGCCCGTCGCCCATTCCGGCAGCTCCAGATAAAATAGCTTGGCAATCATCATCATACCCAGCGCCATAATCGCCCAGTGCGCGCCATTTTCCAGATATTTATATTTGCTGAGCATACCCGTCCGCAGCAAATACACCGTCAGCGACCGCACCCAAATCGCCCCAGCGCCCAGGCCCGCCACGATCAGCAGCACGCTGCTGGTGATAGCAAACGCGCCGATGACGCCGTCAAAGCTAAAACTAGCGTCCAGCACTTCCAGATAGAGCAGGCTGGCAAACGCCGCCCAGCCGGTCTTGACCTTGACTGACTTAGTATCGTCCTCGTGAAAGAATGAGCCGAACAATTCCAGCCCGATGTGCAGTATAATTCCCAGTACCGACGAGATCAGCACCAGCGCCCGATGCGGCGGCTCAACCGTGAAATACAGCACCGCCGCCACGCTCAGCATCAGACACACCTTGAAATTCTCAAACCGCCCAGCCTTGGCCAGCCACGGCTCGACATGCCGCATCCAGTGCACGCGCTTGTTATAATCAATGAAATAACTGAGGCCAATCATAATCAGAAACGCGCCGCCAAAGGCATCAATCATCGGCGAGGCTTCGTGCAAAATATGGCCGTATTCCGCCGGCTTATTCAGCGCCAGATCAACCACTTCCATAAAGCCATGGCCGCTCGCCACCATCACGATAATAATCGGCAGCACGAACCGCACCACAAACACCGCCACGAAAATCCCAACTGTCAAAAACACCTTCTGCCAAACCTGGCTCATGCCAGCCAGCACCTTGCTGTTAATCACCGCGTTATCAAAGCTAAAGGTCACTTCCAGCACCACCAAAATTGCGAACAACCACAAGCCGCTCGCGCCGAAATGTCCGAGAATCAACCCGCCCAACGCCAGTGTCAACAGAGCCGAAAACCAAAAAATCCGAAATGGGTGATGCGAATGCCAGAGATGTTTCATAATGATTTAGTATAGCACAAGCTTACTGTTATAATTTATAAGTATGGCGAAAAAACGTGTCAAAAGCTTCGACATAAATAAGCTAATTAACACAGCCAAGATACTTACCGGCTGGATAATTGTACCAGCATTGGTTGTCATACTATACTTATACAGCCCCCAGCTTGGACTATGGCTAATCAGCGACAAATCAGACATTTGGTTCAACGAAACTGCAACAATGTTGCAAGACTTCCTAACCATCACGCTAAGCATAGTCATTGAAGCTTTACCTTTTGTTATCCTCGGAATTATCATTTCATCTTTGATTCGCCGCTTTTTGCCGCCAGCCAAACTCACTAAAGCTTTACCGCGCAACCCATTTTGGCGCCGATTTACATTATCGCTAGCCGGACTAGCATTACCAGTCTGCGAATGCGGCAACGTACCGGTCGCTCGCAGCTTACTAGCTCGCGGATTAAAACCCGCCGACGTCGTCAGCTTTCTATTCGCCGCGCCGATTCTCAATCCCATCACCATTATTGCAACAATGACCGCTTTCAGTTTTCAGCCATACATGGTTTGGTGGCGAATTATTTTTGCATTGATAATCGTCCAACTGACCGCTTTGATCGTCAGCTTCATGGACGAAAATAAAATCGTTCGCCCAGCTTTCAAAGAGTATTGCCGCGCGCACGAGCACAGCTCTAAGTTCAAGGAGATGCTTGGATCCTCGCGCGACGAATTCTGGCAACTATTAACCATGCTAAGTATCGGCGCTATCATCGCTGCCGCCACTCAAGTTTTCATACCGCGCGCCATCATTAACACTGTCGGTAACGACATCATCTTATCAGTTATCGCCACGATTGGCTTGAGTTTCGTGGTCTCGATCTGTTCCAGTATCGATGCCTTTTTTGCGTTAGCCTATGCCCGCAGTTTCACAGCAGGCTCGATTCTATCATTTCTATTAGCCGGTCCGATGATTGATATCAAGCTAATCGTATTGATGCGAACCACTTTCCGTTGGCGATTTATCGCTGTGGTGATGTTAATAATTTTCGCATTGTCGTTCGCGGCAGGTATAGGAGTAAACTTGCTTTATGCGGGCTAATTTGGCGAAATCATTGGGCGGAATTGCTGCCTGCGGATACGTTTTGCTGCTAGCTTACCGCGGTCAGCTCGGTTTCTACATCCATCCGCGCTACCATCTTTTTGCTGCCATTTTGAGCACGATAGGCATCGCTTTCTTGATTATTGATATAGTGTTGCAATTAAAGAGCGGAGCACTAACCGCACACCACCGTTTCAAATTCCGCCATGTCAAGTTCGCCCCGTGTCTATCTATTCTAATTTTACTAGCAGGCTATCTGCTGCCGCCAAAACCGTTATCACCGAGCAGCGTCACTCAAAGAGAAAATTCTATCACCACCAGCCAAACAAACTATTGCAATATCCCTAAACCTAAGGAAGGCGAGACGAATGTATCGATCAACCGTTGGCGATCTGCTTTCAACTCCTGCCAAAAACTATCGTATTTTGACAATACTAGCATAACGATAACTGGTTTCGTCTCGAGCGGCACACTACAAAACTATGGCTACGATTATTTCGAACTGGCACGCTACGTTATCAGCTGCTGCGCCGCCGATAGCATACCTATGAAAATCTTAGTAGAAAAAACTCCTGCCAATAGCTACCGCGATGGCACTTGGTTAACCGTCAAAGGGAAGTTGATGCAAAAAATAATTAACCGCAAAGCTGAATACGTCATCACCGAGTCTACCGCTACCGCGATATCGCAACCAGAAGACCCTTACGAATTATTTGGTTTATAATCTTGCCACTTTTTAGCAGCGCCATCTTCCTGGTAATATTCATGCGCGCGCCAGTTAGATAAGAAGTTTTTATCGCGCTCGATTTCACTTAGCAGCGGAAAAATCTCACTGAGCAGCATTTCGTCGGGGTATTGTTCGCTGTCCGTCAGGGGACGTTGCCCGTTACTGCACAAATGTGCATTAAGAAATATAAAGCGCTTGGTGCAAATATAGCCCGGCTTAGAACAGTGCAAGCGAAAATCGTGCATCGTTCGAATCGGCTGCGCCTCGTCCTGATAAGCCTCAAACTTGTACATCACCCAAACTAGTGGCGTATCAAACGTCATGTCATCAGATAGTTGCTGCTGACTATACCGTAAGTCGTCCAGCTCTATCCGTATCTGCTCAACATCGCTATTCTTCAATTTCGCCAATGCCAAACGGCGCTCCGCAGCAGTAATCTTTACTGTCAAAGTCTTGTAGTCATCATAAATATCCAGCAGCCTATCGACCGCCGCTCTCGCGCCATTCATCATCCAAGTTCCTCCGTAATTACTGCGCGCGTAATCTCACGCGCCCGCTCGCCAATGACAACTAATTTTAATAACTCGTCAATGGCACCGCGCGTGACCCGCATTTGCTGCGGCGTTGCCTCGATGTGGTATATTTCGTTACCGCCAGCGACCGCACCTTTCATGCGCCGCAAAGCATATTTGTCCCGCAAACTAGCCCAGATCTTCTCAATCTTCTCAGAGCTGATAGCCAAGCCAGACACATCAATCACGCTATAATTTAAGACATTCTCAGCCGCGTTTTCGGCAGATTCGTGCAGTAGCAAATAGTCCAAAATCCGCGATGCACCATCAAGCTGCGCCAAATCAAACTTACCGTGATCCATCATCACAACCTTCGTCAGCCCTTGTTGCAACAATGTTTCAATTAGCTGCTGGCGGTCGTTTTCAGCTAGCAAATCCAGCTTGCTGATCAATACCATGTCCGCTGCCTGAGCCTCCGTTAGCAACGCCTTCGCCAGGCCATCAGCCCTGGCTTCAGCTCCATCCACAACATACAACGACTGTTTCAAATCATACTGCTCAAAGACATCACCAGCCAGCAATTTCTCAACCACCCGCAGAGTATTAGCGACACCAGTTGACTCAATAATCACTGGTGCTTTTCCGCTTATTGCAAAATTGTGCAAAATGTCAATCAACTCTTCGCCGCTACTGCAGCAGATACACTCGCCAGCAATTGTTGCCACTTCATCAACCCGTTGCGCCAGAGTGCAACTGTCAATACTTTCCGACGCAAACTCATTCTCAACCACTCGCGCGCCAGCAAACTCAGGCTGCTGCACCAAAAAATCGACCAGCGTGGTTTTGCCAGCACCCAGCGCACCGTTCACCAAATATAATGCAATCTTATCGTTCATAATTAGCCTTTCTTGTACACATATACTGAGTTAATGATATCGTCGTCAGGATTATACTCGACCAGCAGCTGTACGCGCCGCAAACTGTTCGGGTCAAACGCTGGGTATAACAATATTTTCGCGCCATGAGCACCACGCACGATGATCCGCCCGCCAGGCCGGAGCGCTGGCAAAATATTATCAATAATTTGCTGTTTGGCTTCAGCTGAATCGCCCGCCAGCCCAGCCACATAAATCACGTCGTAAGCACTATCCGGCAAAGCTACCGCCGCTCCGTCCGCCAACAAACACTCGCCAACCGGCCAAGCAATCACCCGCGCCAATTCGCGCGACTGCGCCAAAGCAGCCGGCGCCACATCCACCAAATCAACCATCGCGCCCGTCTGATGCCACAAACACCAAGCGGTCAAAGGCAGGGGACCACTGCCGATCATCGCCATGCGGCTGCCATTACTCAACACCAAACCCGACCCTCCCAACAAACCAACTTCACGCCGCACTAGCTCGCGGTAATTGTCAATATACCAAAACTTTTCCAGCTCTTGCTGCGGACGGGTTGAGCTGGCAATTCGCCGCGACCAATACATTTCCATTTCTGATTCCGACAGCGAACAACGCCGCTGCACTTCGCGGCATATCTCGTCATTACACCAATTTGGTAACTTTGTCGCCTGCACAGCTGCCGCCACCAAGCCAGAAAAAGCCGCATTGACGTCTGGCGATGGCGCAAAATCGTGCAAATTCATCACTGTTTTAATTGCTGTATCCATAGCTTTTCATAATGTCAAACCTTCCGAATTATTGCAAATTTGTTGCAATAAGTTGTATACTTGCAATATCATGACCCTCGACGATCTATTCAAACAACACAACCTGCGCCTCACCAAACCGC
This sequence comes from uncultured Candidatus Saccharibacteria bacterium, assembly GCA_937959535.1. Classification (GTDB taxonomy): domain Bacteria; phylum Patescibacteriota; class Saccharimonadia; order Saccharimonadales; family Saccharimonadaceae; genus Saccharimonas. Next base: position 9,537 of record CALGPW010000004.1, on the reverse strand, counting down.
GCCAACAAGTTTTCGACGCATTGCAAAAATCAGATGTTCCGCTGACTATCAGCGACATTGCAAAAAAGTGCAAGAATATTAACCGCACTAGCGTTTACCGCGCCTTGGTGGCGTTCAACGATCTCAAGATCATTAGCATCGTCCACGTCGGTTGGAAGAACTATTACGAGTTAGCCGAGCCATTCATTCCGCACCATCATCATTTATATTGCATTCGCTGTCAAAACGCTACACCAATCCAAACCCCAGAACTAGAACAGCTCATCAGCTACCTCAGCAGAAAGTACAGCTTTTCAGTCATTGATCACCATTTTGAGCTTGAGGGCATTTGCCAAAAATGTCGGCAAGAACAGCAACTGACTAAAAGCATTAGTGCTAGCAAAAACAAGCCAAAGCCAGAACCAAAATCAACAAAGTAACCCTAATCGCCAATCATAGTCAGCAGCGTCTCGCGCTCGCGGATCAGCTCGCGGTAGCGTTTGAGCAAACTCATAATATCGTTGCGCTGCTCATTACTGAGGTCAAATACCGCCAACAACACTCCGTCAATTTCTTTGGCAGCTTTTTGTGTGTCCGACAGATTAGCCAATCCCGGCACGGTAGCCAGATATTCCGCGCGAAGATCCTCGGTCTTTTTCTCGTAGAGGGCTAGTCGCTTAGCCGGACTATTAGCTGACTTTTTACCGAGGCGCGCCAACGCTTTTTCATACTCTTGCTGCGCTGCCAACACCGACACATAATCAATCTTCAGGCCAAATAACCGCGCCACCAAGCCATTTTGCGCTTGTTCAATCTCGGCAGTAGCACCGTCGATTTCGTTCAAACGCCGCCGCGCTTGGCGCGTCATCCGGCGAATCTGATGGCGCTCAACTTTCGACTGGAATGAACGCTTAATCAATCGCGCCTGCGGATCGCGGACTGTCATGCCGAATTCCTCGGCAACCGCACGGTAGAGCAAATAATCTACGTAGACTTCGACCTGCTGCGAACAAACTTCTGCCGGCTGATTAACAAACTCTAGCGCCAAACGATGCAGATTTTTTTCGCCTTCTGCATAATGTTGCATCGCAAAACGCGCTCGTTCAATGCTTTGGCTCTGCTGTGCTGCGTATTGCAACAATGTTGCAGTTTGCTTATCATCTGTCAAGAAATTGTCGCTCACTGTCTTGATCAGCGTCTTCTGCTGCGGCGCGCTTTCGATTTTACGCAGCCGCGGTAAGCAATCATCGCGCCAAGACAAGAAAAATTCCAGCGCCATCGGCACGCTGCGATCAAAGCGCCGCGCCATCCGCCGCAGCGAGCGCGGGCAAGCCGCATAGACGGCCGCCGCTTGCTGCCGAAACTGCAGCGGACGCACCTCTGCTAGCTTAAGCAAACGATTGTATCGCGCTGGGAATACTTTATCGATATCATTCATAGCGTACCTGAACCTTTCTAAATGAATAATTTAATAATTTTTGCCACGACGCACCACGCTGATTAAAGCGCCGAATCTCGCCGTCAACCGACGCCACTTTGACTAATGCTGGACTATATGGCACTTTACGGCTATACATCCACACATCATCGTAATTCCAGCGGCGTAGCGACGGATAAACTCTTTTCAAAAGCTCCACGCCATTGCGATAAAAATACTGCGGGTCGGCCTCTGGCGGCAAGAACTTTTCGGCGGTTAAACCCATATTCTTGACGATACGGCGCACATCCTCTAGCGTCTGCTCGGCACCGTTTTCAGCAATCAACAGAGCATACACACTGCTGCGACTACGAAAAATCACTGCGTACGAATCGCGCCCCGTTTCGATATCGTCAAACAAAAATTCATCGACCGGCATCTCGATATGAAACACCCGCGGAATCAGTTTTTGGCACTCCTCGCGGCGCATCTGATCGTAGTTAAAGTCGTTAGCGGTCATACTTCCATTATACTATTTTTATGACGAAAAGTCAATATTATTAGATAACAAAAAAGCGCTAGGTAAGGGTGGGCATCACCTAGCGCCATTCTGCCCTTCGTCCCACCCTATCGGGTATACGTGATCCACCTCACACATACGGTGATCCGCTGGACAAAGGGGTTAGTATACGCTAAAAAGTTGTCTAGGCACGAAAGTGGAGGGTAGATTACTGCCGTGCGCCTTTTAGCGCAACCTAACATAAGTTAGAATAGGGGGTATAAGGTGCTTGATTCACCACCTCGGGTCAATCAATCATCCCAATATTAGCACACCTTTGACAACATGTCAATACTTTTTAACAGGAATTTGTATGAAAATCAATAAAGTATCACCAGATAGCAGCAATTATCTCAAGGTATTAGCTAGTATTGACGACAAGCCGCAAGCATTATATTACTTAGGTGAAGTTCCTAAACAACGCCAGCCGACCATCGCTATCGTCGGTACCCGCAAGCCAACCAGCTACGGCGTCGAGGTAACAAATCAGTTTGCCAGCGGCCTGGCCAGCCGCGGTTTTATCATTGTTAGCGGGCTAGCCCTAGGTACCGACGCGCTAGCGCACCGCGTCTGCTTAGACGCTGGCGGCACCACTATCGCCATCGTACCTAGCCAGTTACCGAATATTTATCCGCGCAGCAACAGCGCGCTCGCCCGGCGCATTGTCGAAAAGGACGGGGCAATTCTATCTGAGCATTCTACTGATGACACCGAACCGTACATCCTCGGCCGCTGGAGCTTTTTGGAACGCAATCGCTTGGTATCTGGCTTGGCCGACGCCGTACTAATTACCGAAGCTAGTGCTCGCAGCGGCACGCTCAATACTGCTGCCCACGCGCTAGCTCAAGGCAAAGACGTCTTCGCCGTGCCCGGCAACATCACCAGCCCGCAAAGCGCCGGCTGCAACGCGCTGATCAAACAAGGCGCCACTCCCGTCACTAGCCTTGACGATATTTTATCGGTTGTCGCGCCAGAATTCATGCCAGACTCGCGAACCAGCCAGACTAAGCTGCCGCTCGGCTCAACACCCGCCGAAACAGCGATCATCGAACAGCTCGCTCAAGGTATCCGCGACGGTGACCAGCTACAAAAGACTACTCAGCTGCCAGCAACCGAGTTCAATACTGCGCTAACCATGCTTGAACTGACTGGCGCTATCCGCTCGCTCGGCGCCAACCAGTGGACGCTTGTCTAATTAATATTGTTTAAGCTTTTCGCAAATTTGTCATTTTTATCGTATAATTGTAGACTTAGATATTATGCCTATTAAGTCTCGTGAAAGGATTCCAAGATTCAATCCTAGGACTGATATCCCCACCATCCCCAACGCTATGAGTATTGCTGGCGCGGTTCTAGCCTTGCGCGGCGCCAAACGCATTGATACCGCTGCTGGTATCGCACAGGTTGCCGCTGGCCGGTTCATTGACGTTCTAGACGGCATCGTCGCCCGCAAAACAGGGCAGACAAGCGATTTCGGCGCGTTGCTGGATGCTGGGCTAGACAAAGCTGTCACTGCCATCATCCTTTATGAGATAAAAAGCAAAAACCTCGCACCAACGGAAATAATCGCTGCCATCACAGCTTTTAATGGAATAAACGCCGTTGCCAGCGCCAAAACGATAGTTGAAGCTGGCGATGAAACTGTACGCCCGGAAATCTCTGGCAAATTGGCGCTAGCGTTCGAAACCAGTTCATTGCTAGCCCACCTACTCGGCAGCCGTCTCGAAACCACCGGCCAGAGCCAGCTCGCCAGAGTTGCTCGCGGTATCGGCAATTTAGCGTTCGCCGTATCGCTACCGCTCGCATTTAAATCAACTCTTTCGTACGTCAAACGCGCCCGGCCATCAAAACACCGAAATGATAAATAAACAAGCAAAACTGGCGATTTACGGCTTGAAGGGGATTTTTGGCTATTTTGTTGCAAAAAATAGTAAATTATTGCGAAACTATTGACACCGCCGTCCATATGTGATATATATATCAGCTTTTTGCTCAAAGTTTTGTAAAAGAGGGCAAGAAGTAGCCCTTTTGCTTTGAGTAAAAACACACTTCCCTAGGAGGGGAAATGAAGTTTTTCATCCGGCTCTTTGCCGAGATCTTGGCGACAGCTTTCGTGGTCTTCACGACCACGAAGCTTTTCAGCTCCGGCCACACCAGGGCTGGAGCGGTCTTTGCCGCCATCTCCGTGGTCGCCCTGGCCCTCAGGGCGACCATACAGAGAGAGGTGATCAAGGACGACGCCCGCGAACGGCGCCGCCTTGAGAAGGCGTTTGTAGAGGCCGCCGAGGAGGCTGGCTGGCCGATCCTGATCACAGTGCATCGTGACCGTAAGGTCGTGGCCTACTATATTCAGCACCCCGACTTCAAAGGCCTCGTCGACGGCATTTTCTTCTTCGAGCTTCCACTCGAAGAAGAACAGCTTACCGAGCAAGTCCAACTCGTCGATATCCTCCCGAAGGAGGAAGTCGATGAGTTCTACTCCGACAATGACGCCGAGGAGGTGAACACCACCGACACCACCGCCGAGAAGTGATCCTCGGCAGAAGGGCTTTTAAGCCCGCCTAGAAAATAGCCCGCCAGAGCTCTAAGGCTCGGCGCGAGGCCCATCTGGCGGGCTATTTTCTTTGGCTTATCACTCTAGACAACAAGCATTAAATTTGGCATTTTCAGCAAATCGGTTTACTATTATATAAGTATGAAGAATCTGGTTATCGTCGAGTCGCCAGCCAAAGCTAAAACTATCGAGAAATATCTCGGCAATGATTTTCATGTTTTGTCAAGCGTTGGGCATATTCGCGCTATCGCCAAAAAAACCAAAGACGGCACGCCGCCAATTGATATCCAGCACGGCTTCAAAACGACTTACGAAATCGACCCGGAAAAGAAAAAAGTAATCGCTGAATTAAAGAAAGCCGTCAAATCAGTCGGCGCGGCCAACGTCTGGCTAGCCACCGATGAAGACCGCGAGGGCGAGGCTATTGCTTGGCATTTATGCGAGGTCCTAAAGCTTGACCCCAAAACCACCAAGCGTATTACTTTTCACGAAATTACCAAATCGGCTATCGAGGAGGCAATCAAGCATCCGCGTACCGTCGATATGAAATTAGTCGAAGCTCAGCAAGCCCGGCAAATCCTCGACCGAATTGTCGGCTTCGAACTTAGCCCGGTCGTCTGGCAAAAAGTCCCCGGCGGCAAGTCCGCCGGCCGCGTCCAGAGTCCAGCCGTACGACTGCTAGTCGAGCGCGAGCACGAAATTGACGCTTTCGCTGGCAGTTCGCAGTTCAAAGTAACCGCCATTTTCGCCGCTGGCAAACAAGAACTAAAAGCCGAGCTAAAGCAGCGCTTCGACAGCGAGGACGCAGCCCGAGCTTTCCTCGAATCGCTAGCTGGCGCTGCTTTCACCGTTACCGACATCAGTACCAGCCCGTCAAGCCGCAACCCAGCCGCGCCGTTCACGACCAGTACTCTGCAACAAGAGGCCAACAGCAAGCTAGGCATGGGCTCGCGCGCTACCATGGCCAGCGCCCAAAAACTATATCAAGAGGGCCGTATTACTTACATGCGTACCGACAGCGTCAACTTATCGAGCCAGGCCATCGCTGCTAGCGCCGATTACATCAAACGCTTATACGGCATTGAATACTCGCATGTCCGCAAGTTCAAAACTAAATCCGCTGGCGCCCAAGAAGCTCACGAAGCTATCCGACCGACCGACGTTACCCGCGAGTCAGTCAGCGGCAGCGACTATGACCAGCGCCTCTACGACCTCATCCGCCGCCGCACACTGGCCAGCCAAATGGCGCCAGCCAAGCTAGAGAATACGACAATTACAATTAGTATTAACGACGGGGGAAAGCAAAATAACTCAAGTAAAACCAACGACAAGCTCGTCTTTGAGGCCAAAGGTCAAGTCGTCCTGTTCGACGGCTTCCTGCGCGTTTATGGCGGCGGTAAAGATGACACAATTTTGCCAACCGTCAAATCTGGCGACCAGCTCCAGCGCCACAGCGTCGAAGCCCGCCAAGTTTTTGCTCGGCCGCCAGCCCGTTATACCGAAGGTACGCTAGTCAAAAAGCTTGAAGAGCTCGGTATCGGCCGGCCGAGTACTTACGCTACCATCATGAGCACCATCCAAACCCGCGGCTACGCCGAAAAAGGCGATTCCGAAGGCGTACCGCGCGATGTTGTCTTATTGCAACTTATCGACAATAAGGTCGAGCGCGAAATTGTCCAAGAAAAAACCGGCTCCAACAAAGGCAAGCTCGTGCCGACGCCAGCTGGCGAGCTAATCAGCGGCTTTTTGACTGACCATTTCGACCGCGTCGTTGATTATGGCTTTACAGCCGACGTCGAGAAAGACTTCGACGATATTGCCGGTGACCGCTTGGCGCGCAACACTATGCTCGAGAAATTCTACGCGCCATTCCACGCACTAATTGAGCAATCCGGTAACATTGACCGCCGAACTGTCGGCGCCAACAGAGAAGTCGGCGTTGATCCGAAATCTGGCAAACCAATTATTGCTCGCTTCGGCCGCTTCGGACCAATGCTGCAACTAGGATCAAGCGACGACAAAGCCGACAAACCGCAATTCGCGCCGCTACCTAAAGGCGCCAAGATCGAAACCGTCACTCTAGAGCAAGCTTTGCACGCATTTGAGTTGCCGCGCCTAGTTGGCCAGACCGAGGATGGGCAAGATATCAAGGCTAACGTCGGCCGCTTCGGTCCATATATTCAAATCGGTAAACTCTACGTCAGCCTGAAAGATATCGACCCGCGCGAAGTCACCCAAGAGCAAGCGCGCGAACTATACGCCGCCAAGCTCAAAGCCGAAGCTGAGAAAAATATTGCTGACTTTGGCGACGGCATCAAGGTACTCAACGGCCGTTTCGGTCCATACGTTACCGACGGCAGCAAAAACGCCAAAATCCCCAAAGACACCGACCCCAAAACCATCACTCGCGACCAAGCAGTAGAATTGCTCGCTAACGCCCCGCAAAAGAGGTCGGCGCGGCGCCAAATACGGCGAAAGAAATAAACATGGCAATCAAGCTCCAACAAGTCCGACGTGTCCGCCGCTGGATGATGATTTTGCTGCTCGTAGTAATAGTTATCGTTGTCTTCTCGCTAAATGTTCACAGGTCGTACCGCACCGATAATCATCCACGCCTGGGCAATGTCGCTAATGTCGACTCTGATATCCCGTATTGCGCCGGCCAAGACAAGCAGAAGTTTGATTTGTACACGCCGATCAACAGCCTACTCAATACTCATACGACACCGTACCCGCTAGTTATTTATATCCACGGCGGCGGCTGGCATAAGGGTGATAAGCGCAATTCGCTGCTTGACTATTACGGTTCTAGTTTGACGGCGGCTGGTTTTGCGGTCGCCTCGGTCAACTACCGCCTAGCGCCCAAATACCATTATCCGACACAAAATAACGACGTTGCCTGCGCTATCGATACCATCGCCAAACTCGCCAGCTCTTATGATATCGACACCAACAATGTAATTCTTTTTGGCGACAGCGCTGGCGGGCTCTTGGCTAGCGATTATGTTCTGACTCGCCAAGACAGCCCGATCACTGTCCGCGGCGTGATCAGTTTTTATGGCACCACCGACCTGGTCAACCAATTACAGCGCACCAAGCGCAACCCAAATGCTTACAAATTCCTCGGCACCCGCAATGTCGATACTGCCCGCGTCGCCAGCCCGCTATACCAACCGATTACCAAAACGCCGCCGCCGTTTTTGTTTTTCCACGGCACCAAAGACAGCGTCGTATCAATTGAGCAAGCTTACAAGTTCTACCAGCGTATCTTGGCCTACCAGCCGAGCAGCCGCTTTATTCGCGTTGCCAATGCCGGCCACGGCTTCGACGACAGTGGACGCAGCACCAAACCGACCAGCGACGAAATTCGCCGCACACTTACACTGTTCGCCCTCAAGCATATCAACAGCGACCAGCCAGAAACTCAGGCGCAAACCACACCAGAAAAAATCCAGATATTATTAGACAATGATTAAGCTATTTAATCAGCTAATTATTCATTGGTGTTCTGAATAAGCTTTGCTCAATATACAATTATATTTTGTGATAAACCGTTAAATTAACCAGCATCGATATCGCCTTAACACCTTAAACTTTGACAAAAATAGGTATTATTGTTAGCCTAGACATTATTCTTTATTAAAAAAAGTAGCAAAAAAGTATTTACCATAAGCGTCTATATTGTGATACAATATAATTAGTTAGTATTTGATTTGACAATCTAACTACTATGTATTATAATCAGATACGAAATTACGATATCAAACTAAAATCACCCTCGAGGGGCGGGGAGTGGAGATAAAAGGATAAGGATCGCATGACCGAAACTACCGGTACACCTGCTGTGGAGACTATCAAGACAGCAATTGAGGATATTCTTAAGACCATAGACCAAGAACGCGAACGCGAAATCATCACGCGCCGTTTCGGCCTATACGAACGCCGAGAAACGCTTGAGCAAATCGGCGAGCTGCTCGGCATCACTCGCGAACGTGTCCGCCAACTCGAAAAAGCCATCTTAGCCCGCCTCAAAACCGCTGCCGCCGACGGTAAAATCCCCGCCATTAGCGACGCCGAGCGCCTAATTATCCGCGACCTTTCCGAAAACGGCCGCGTTGGCCGCGTCCAAGACGTCGCCAACCGCCTCTCGAAAGACAAAGCTTCCAACAACACCCGAGCTCACGTTGCCTTTATCGGCGAGTTGTCACCGCGCTTCGTTATAATCAACGAAACCGACAATTACCACCAGGGTATCAGTATCGCCGAAAACGGTAATGAGAAGAAAATCCGCGGCGACATCGATAGCATTGTAAAAACCATCAAAAACCACGGCCAGCCAATCGATATCGAGAGCTTGCATGGCATGTTGACTTTCGAAAGTCCGTCCCAAATCCGCGGCCTAGCTAGCTTATCCAAAAAACTAGCCAATCTAAAAGACGTTTGGGGCCTGGCCAAGTGGCCGACCGTCAATCCAAAAAACATCCGCGACAAAATCTACGTTATTTTGGCAGGCAATGGCAAGCCGATGCACTTTTCCGACATTTCTAAAGCCATCAAGGAAAGCGACTTCAAGCGCAGAAACGTTACCACTCAAGCTATCCACAACGAACTTATCAAAGACAAACGCTTCGTCCTAATCGGCCGCGGCATTTACGCCCTCGACAGCTGGGGCTACAGCAAAGGCACAGTTTCAGACATCATCGCCGACATTTTGCGCAAGGCGGGCGAACCGCTTCACCGCGACGAAATTGTTAGGCGCGTACTCAAGAGCCGCCAAGTCAAAGAAACAACTATTCTACTCAATTTGCAAAGCAAATCGATGTTCAAGCGCGTCGCCAAAGCGACTTACACCATCGCCGAACCACAGCAATAATACACTCAGCCTCGCTACTTAACCTAGTGACTAATTTGGCTTTGCCAGGCTTAGAATAACGCGCCCGGCTAACCCGCTAATTCTTTGTTTCAATCCGCTTAATCCGTACACACCTCACCACCTCTGCAACATCTCCACAGGTGTTCGCATCTGTA
>CALGPW010000003.1:0-55775 GCA_937959535.1 uncultured Candidatus Saccharibacteria bacterium | reverse complement strand
TAAACTTGCGAACTCCTTATGAGATGTTGCATAGGTAGGGAGATTTGTACGTATTTTTAGCGTAAAATGGGTAAAAATAGCTGAGATTTTTGCCGAGGCGGCTGCAGATGCTATACTATTAAATATTATGGAATGGTGGCAGGCTATTATATTGGGTATTGTCGAGGGAGTAACGGAGTTTTTGCCAGTGTCGTCGACCGGGCATTTGACGATTGTCGAGAAATTGATGGGTATGCGGATCAACGACCCGAGTTTGACGGCTTTTACGGCTATTATTCAAATTGGCGCTATCGCTGCAGCGATAATTTATTTCCGAGATGATATTTGGCGGGTGCTAAGCGCTTGGTGGCGCGGTTTGTGGTGGAAGCGGGCGCGGCGGCAGTTTGACTACAAATACGGCTGGGCAATTATTATTGGATCGCTGCCTATTGCGGCTATCGGTTATGCTCTCAAAAATGAGGTCGAGACAGTGCTGCGCAGTTTATGGTTTGTGGCCTTTGCGTTGATTGGCTGGAGCCTGGTGATGTGGCTAGCCGACAAATGCAGCGCTGTGCGGCGCGGCGAGCGGCAGACAACTTGGCGGGATACACTGGCGATTGGCTTGGGTCAGTGTTTGGCGCTAATTCCGGGCGTATCGCGCTCAGGGGCGACGATTTCGGTGGGGCTATTCCGCGGTTTTGATCGGGTAACGGTGACAAAATTGAGCTTCTTCCTGGGTATTCCAGCCTTGGTGGCGGCAGGTTTGCTAGAGGCGATGACTGCTTACAAATATATTGGCGGCGGTGTTGGCTGGGTGTCGACAATTTTGGCGACAGCGGTGGCTTTTGCGGTTGGCTATTGGTCGATTGCGTGGCTGTTGAAATTTGTCGCCAGCAATGACTTTTCGTTGTTTATCCGGTACCGCATCGGTTTGGGCGTGATAATTATGTTATTGCTAATGACTGGCGTGATAACGGCAATATAAGCAGGAGGGCTGAATGATTGAAGTCAAAAATATTACCAAAATATACGGCAAAAAGAAGAATACTTTTACGGCGCTGGATGATGTTAGCTTGAATATTGAAGAGGGCTCGAGCGTGGCTATTTTAGGTAAGTCCGGTAGTGGCAAGTCAACTTTGATGCACGCGATTTCTGGGTTAGACAAGCCGCAAAAGGGCAGGGTGTTAATTGACGGCGATGACATTTTGCGGTTGAGGCCGCGGGCTACTGACAAATTCCGGGCGCAGAAGATGAGTTTTATCTTCCAGAGTTTCTTCGTCGAAGGCGGCGAGAGCTGTTACGATAATGTCAGTTTGGCGTTAGAGACGGCGGGCGTGGCGAGAATCGGCCGCAAGAAACGGATTATTGAAGCTCTGGAATCGGTTGATTTGGGTGACAAGATCAAGTCGCGCGCCAAAGACCTTTCAGGCGGGCAAAAACAGCGTTTGGCGATTGCTCGGGCGATTGTCGGCCGCCCACAAATCTTATTTGCTGATGAGCCGACTGGTAATCTTGACTCGGCAACTTCAAAAGTGATTGAGGATTTGTTGTTTAATTATTGTAAAGAAAACAACGCTACGCTAATTATCGTGACTCACGATGAAGACTTAGCACAAAAATGTCAGCGGGTGATTCATATCAAAGATGGTAAAATCGAATCGGACTCTATTGCCAAGAAATCAGCTGCTAAAAATAAGTCGACTAGCAAGCTTACAGAGGAGGAAAAATAATGAAAACTACTGATATCGTTGCTAGAGCTGGCCGCAATTTGCGCCGCGCTAAAATGCGAACGATTTTGACTAGCGTAGCTATTGCGGTGGGCGGTTTTGCGATTATGGCTAGCTTGATGGTTGGTGAGGGTGCTAGGCAGTACGTTGATCGGATAATCAGCAGTAATATTGATCCGAATGGCTTGATTATTGCCAAAGATAAGCGGGTTGTTACCGCTGGCGCAGCTACTGGCAGCAGAAACGAACTAACTGAGTACAATCCGAATGCAAAATCGTACTATGGCCAAGATTACGACACGCTCACCCAAAGCGATATCGAAAAGCTGCGCCAGCGCAAGGATCTCAAAAATGTTGAGCCGGGTTATCAACTGCAGCCGAAATACGTAACTTTTAGCGTAAAAGGTGACAAAAAATACGTCGCTCAAGTCATGATGCGCGATAATAGCTTGCAACTAGAGACTGCGGCTGGCCGCGAGATCAAATCGGGGACAAAACTAGCGCCAGACGAAGCGGTCATACCAGAGAGCTACACTGAAAAATTAGGTAAAACAGCGGCAGAGGTGGTTGGTTCGACGCTAACGATTACCGTTAGCCAGCAGCCGCAGCAGGTAGATAGTGCGACAATTCAGCGGGTATATGCCGAGGAAGGCGAAACTGGCGTAAAAGAGTTGCTAAGCGGCAAAATGCTAAATAAACAGTTTAAAATTGCGGCAGTTATCAAGAAATCGCCAGATCAGATGGTTAACCGGCCAAATTTGTACATTGACTCGAGTGCTGCTAAGGAGCTGACTGATTTTAGTACCGCCGGAACGGATTCTTATCAGAAATATATTTTTGCCAATGCGACAGCCACAGGCGGTAAAACTCCCGAGGAGGTTCGCGATAACTTGAAAGATGCCGGTTATCCGTCGATGACTTCGAAAGACGTGCAGAGTATGATTTTTACTTTCGTGAATATATTGCAAACCATTGTCATGGGGTTTGGTATCTTGGCACTGGTAGTCAGCGTGTTCGGTATTGTTAATACGATGTATATCTCGGTGTTAGAGCGGACGCAGCAGATTGGTTTGATGAAGGCTCTGGGCGCGTCGAAACGTGATATCGGGCGGTTGTTCCGCTACGAAGCAGCTTGGGTTGGCTTTTTGGGCGGTATGATCGGCGTGTTAGGCGCTTGGGGTGTTGGTACGCTAGCGAACCCGGCGATTTCTAAAGCATTGGGTCTAGGCAAGCACGATTTGCTGATTTTCCAGCCGCTAGACGCTGTTGTTGTAGTGTTGTCTCTGATGTTGGTGGCAATTGTAGCTGGTTGGTTGCCGAGCCGCAAGGCGGCGAAACTTGACCCGATTGAGGCGCTGCGAACAGAGTAATTTACAGCGAAATAAGTTGGTCTGATACGATTAATAGATTTGTTGGCGTACGGTATCACGAGATGATATACTAATGCTATGCTAGATATTCGCTATATTCGAGAACACGCCGATCGCGTTCAGGAATCGGCAAAAAATAAAGGCTACAATGACGTATCGATTGCTCGTTTGCTAGACACTGATGAGCAGCGACGGCAATTGCAGCAGCAGGTCGACGAACTGCGAACGCGGCGGAACGAAATTGCTGGCCAGATGAAGGGCGGTAAACCAGCGCCAGAATTAGTCGAAAAAGGCCGGTCGCTGAAGGGAAAGCTAGCAGAATTAGAAAGCGAATTGCATGATGTTGACGCTGATTTCCAAGCGCAGATGGACGCCGTGCCTAATGTAACGCTTGATGACGTGCCGCTTGGCGGTGAAGCAGATAGCGTGGAGATTAAAACGTGGGGTGATAAGCGCCAATCTGCCGAGGATCATTTAGATTTTGCAACTGGCCGCGGTTGGCTTGATTTTGAGCGCGGTGCCAAGGTAGCCGGTACGAAATTCTACTACATCAAGGGCGATTTGATGCTGCTAGAGAACGCGATTTATCAGTATGCGCTGAATTTGTTGATTTCTAAAGGATTTACGCCGATGACAGTGCCGCATATGGTGTCGGGCCGAGTGGCGCGCGGTTCCGGTTTTGCTCCGAAGAGCGACAAGGAAAGTAATGAGTATTTCATCGACGGCGAAGACGTTATGTTGATCGGCACGGCCGAGGCGCCGCTGACTGGCTTTCATGCTGACGAAATCATCGACGAGAAAGATCTGCCGCTGCTCTATGCTGGTTATAGCCCTTGCTACCGTAAAGAAGCGGGTGCGGCTGGCAAGTTTAGCCGCGGACTGTTCCGCGTGCACCAGTTCAATAAGCTGGAAATGTACATCTTTTGTACGCCAGAACAATCAGTCCAGATGCACGAAAAAATCTTGTCGATCGAGGAAGAAATTTGGCAAAACTTAGGCGTGCCGTACCATGTGGTGAATATCGCGGCTGGCGACCTCGGTGCGCCAGCAGCCAAAAAATATGATATCGAGTACTGGTCGCCAGTCGATAACCAGTATCGCGAGTTGACTAGCTGCTCGAATTGTACTGATTTTCAGGCGCGTAATCTCAATATTCGCGTGCGCCGCAGCGACGGCTCGCTGCAGGTACTTCACACGCTTAACGGTACAGCGGTGAGCTTGGCGCGCTCGCTAGTAGCAATCATCGAGAATTACCAGACCGATGACGGTAAACTGCGCGTACCAGAGGTACTGCGGCCGTATCTAGGTAATCGCGAGGAATTGTGATGAAGCGAGTGGTGCGCCAAGTTTCGCGCAGCAGTTACCAGAAACTTGCTAAACCGTTGCTTTTTCGACAACATCCAGACAAAGCGCATGAGGGTATGATCAAAGCGGCGCGAGCACTGCACCGAGTGCGCGGCGAGAATATTTTGCGGGTGTGGAATTATCGAAATTCGCGGCTCGAGCAGGAGATTTTAGGCCTAAAATTCAAGAATCCGCTAGGAATGTCAGCTGGGCTGGACAAGAACTTCGACTTGCCGCCAATAGCTAAACGGATTGGCTTAGGTTTCGAAATTGGCGGTTCGACCACTGCACAGGTTTGTACTGGTAATCCGCGGCCGTGGTTTCGCCGCTTACCGAGCGAGAAATCGATTGTAGTTAACGTCGGCTTGGCAAATAACGGAGTCGCTCGCAATATACAACGGATTAAGCGGTATCCGCGGCGGCTGTGGCGCGATTTCCCGTTGAGCGTGTCAGTTGCTAAAACCAATAATCCCGAAAATGTTAGCGATAGCGAAGCGATTGCCGACTATTGCCAAAGTTTGCGCCAGCTAGAGGCAGCTGGTTGCGCGCCGTTGTACGAAATCAATATTAGCTGTCCGAATACTTATGGCGGCGAGCCGTTTACGACGCCAGCACGGCTGGATAAATTATTGACGGCGGTAGATGACTTGCGTTTAACACGGCCAATTTTCGTTAAGATGCCGACAGATAAAAAGTGGCCGGAATTCATGAAGCTGCTAGCAGTAATTGATCGGCATGAGATTGCTGGTTTAACGATTGGCAATCTAGTCAAGGACCGCTCGGCGCTGCGTAATTCAAAATTGCTGGATAACGAGATCAGGGGAAATCTCAGCGGCCAGCCAGCGCGGGAGCTTACTACCGGCTTAATTTTCAAAACTTATGCCAAATACCGCGATCGTTTTGTGATTATCGGTGTCGGCGGCGTGTTTACTGCCGAGGATGCTTACGAGAAGATTTGTGCTGGTGCGAGCCTGGTGGCTATGGTGACGGCGCTAATGTTTGAGGGGCCGCAGGTTGTCGGCGAAATTAACGAAGGCCTAGTTAAGTTGCTCGACCGCGATGGCTTTCAGAATATTACTGAGGCGATTGGTAGCGCTCACCGCGGCTAAATGCTATAATTAAAATACATTATCGGTTTAACGAAAGGGGTCAAAGTGATTGCAGATATTGATATAACTGGCGTAGGCGGCTACGTTTTGGATGAACCGACGAGAAAGTATATTAGCAAGAAAATCGGCAGATTAGATCGCTTAGTGACGCGGCATGCTCGCAAAACTATGAGTGCTTCGGTGAAAATCGAGGAAGTCAATCGCGACAACGGCAACAAATATGAAGTCGAAGTGATTATTAACGTGCCGGATCAGGTTATCAAAGCTAAAGATTCGACAATGAATGTTATGGCAGCAACTGATATCGTCGAGCGCAAGCTAGCCGGGCAGCTTCGCAAGTACAAGCAAAATTTGTTAGCTCATGTCGGCCGGCGCGATATACTAGCGCGGTTCAAACGCGGTTTTGACCGCGAAACACAGTAGCGATTTAGTAGCAGCCTCTTCCAAAACTCCCCGAAAACAGTTATAATTAGGGGAGTTTTTGGAAAATACCTGAAAGTGAGGGAAATTTGACGTTATGGCAATAACACAACAGAAGGTGCTGACGAAGGTTTTCGGTGACCCGCAGAAGCGGATTTTGCGGCGTTTACAAAAGAAAGTCGACGAAATCAATGCGCTTGGCCCGAAATACAAGAAACTATCTGACAAGGAATTGGCTGGCCAAACCGATGTTCTGCGCAAACGTTTGCAGAAGAAATCTGTGACGCTTGATACGATTTTGCCAGACGCTTTTGCGGTGGTGCGCGAGATGGCCGATCGGACAATCGGCGAGCGCCATTACGATGTGCAGCTGATTGGTTCAATGGTATTGCATGAGGGTAGCGTGGCCGAGCTGAAGACTGGCGAGGGTAAAACTTTGATGTCGACGCTAGCAGCCTACTTGAATGCGCTTGAAGGCAAAGGCGTACATGTTGTAACTGTCAATGATTATCTAGCGCAGCGCGATGCTGGCTGGATGGGGCAAATTTATAATGCGCTAGGTTTATCGACCGGCGTGATCATCAATGAGGCTTCATTCTTATACGACGAAAATTATGACAATGAGGCGCATACTGATCCGCGCATGAAAAAGCTTCGTCCGTGCACCCGTAAAGAAGCTTACCAGGCAGATATTACCTATGGTACTAATAATGAATTCGGCTTTGATTATTTGCGCGACAATATGGTTAACGATATCGAGCTGGTGCGCCAGCGCGATTTGAATTTTGCGATTGTTGATGAGGTGGACTCGATTCTAATCGATGAGGCGCGGACGCCGCTGATTATTAGCGCGCCGGCTGCTGAAAATCCTGATAGCTATTATCAATTTGCCAAGATTGCGGCGAAGTTGACGCCAGAGGATTATACCTTGGAAGAGAAGCGCAAGCAGGTAGCTCTTACTGACGAAGGTGTCGAGAAGGTCCAAAAAATGCTGGGTATAAAAAACTTATACACGCCAGAGTATGTACGCAGCGTTTACCACATGGATCAAGCTTTGCGGGCGCAAACGCTGTTTCATCGTGACAAAGACTATGTAGTGACGAACGACGGCGAAGTGATAATCGTTGACGAGCACACTGGTCGGCTCAAACAAGGCAATCGTTATAGCGAAGGTTTGCACCAAGCGATTGAAGCCAAAGAAGGCGTACCGGTGCTGCAGGAAAGCATGACGCTGGCGACAATTTCTTTCCAGAATTACTTCCGTTTGTACAAAAAACTTAGCGGCATGACTGGTACTGCTTTCACTGAGGCTGAAGAGTTTCAACAAATTTATTCGCTTGACGTAGTGGTGGTGCCGCCGAACAAGCCAATTACTCGCCAGGACCATCAGGACTTGATCTACAAGACCGAGAAAGGCAAACTGAAAGCAGTAGCTCAAGCGATCAAAGAGTATCACGATGAAGGCCGTCCGGTGTTGGTTGGCTCCGGTTCAATCGCCAAAAACGAAATGATCGCCAAATATTTGGATAGCGAAGGTATTAAGTACGAAATTCTAAATGCCAAGAACAACGAGCGCGAAGCAGAGATTATCTCGCATGCCGGCGAAAAGGGCGCAATTACGCTAGCTACTAATATTGCTGGGCGCGGCACCGATATTAAACTTGGGCCGGGCGTCAAAGAGCTGGGCGGTCTAGTGGTCATTGGTTCAGAGCGCCACGAATCGCGCCGGATTGACAATCAGCTGCGCGGCCGCGGCGGCCGGCAGGGAGACCCAGGCGATACGCAGTTTTATGTTTCGACCGAGGACGATTTGATGCGTATCTTTCAGGGCGAGCGGATTGCTAATGTGTTAGAGCGTTTGGGTGTCGATGAGGAAACGGCAATCCAGAATCGTGCTGTCAGCAAGACATTAGAGGCAGCGCAGAAGCGAGTCGAAGGCTATAACTTTGATACGCGCAAAAATGTTGTTCAGTACGATAATGTTATTAATCGCCATCGCAAAGTTGTTTACACGGTGCGCCGCAAAATCCTCGAAGGCGATAATATCAAACCAGAAATTCAGCGTTTGCTGCGGGCGATGGTTAATAAATTAACAGAGGTGCCGGCCAAGAATAATCCAAAGTTTGTCGAAGAATTTGCAGAGATTATCCCGCTGGAGGTCGACGAAATTGAAAAAATTGGCGCGATCAAAAAAGATAGTCAGCGCCGCGATAAAGCATTAGCTGCCGCACAAAAAATGTATACAGCCAAAGAAAGAGAGCTCGGCGACGATCTGATCCGCGGGGTTGAGCGCGAAGTTTATCTGCAAGTACTTGATACGCTGTGGATGCAGCACCTCGAAAACATGCAGCATTTGCGCGAAGGCATTCACTGGCGCAGCGTCGGCCAGCGCGACCCGCTGGTTGAGTACCGCAGCGAGTCGCAGAAGCTGTTTGATAGCTTGCAAGCGACATTGCGCGAGGAAGTTTTGCGTGCTATTTATCATGTGCGCGCCACTGACGCTATTAGCCGCGAATCAATTGACGATGACCACCAAACGGAATTGACGAAGCTTGCCGAGACTTCGGTCGAGCATGGAGTCAACGAAATCACTGGCGGCGAAGAGAATCGCGATCACGATTTCGGCGGTTCAATAAAAAGAGCCGCCTCAACCGCCGAAACTAATCATAGGCGCAACGTTGCCCGCAAAAAGAAAAAGGCCAAGCGCCAGAATCGAAAAAAGAGCCGCTAGATGAAACACACAGTAACAGAAGTACGGCTCGACAATGGTTCGCGTGGGCTGCTTATTGACGTGCCTGGCGCAACGGTAATGAGCTTCCAATTTCAATTCCGCGCTGGCAACCGCTATGTTGGACGCAAAAATATTTATGAAACCGCTCATGTGATGGAGCATATGTCGTTTGGCGCTAATGCTAAGTTCTCGAGCGAGCATGCTTACGAAGCAGAATTCACCAAAAATGGCGCGTACCACAATGCTTGGACGAGCGACTTGTCAATGGTGTATGTGGCTGACTGCGCTGATTTTGAATGGGATCGGATTTTAGAATTGCAGCAAGTGGCGATTTGCCAGCCGCGCTTTCAGCAAGAATCGCTAGAGGCCGAAAAGGGCAATGTTCGCAGCGAACTAACGGGGTATTTGAATAATCACGGCCGCGTGCTTTGGCCGAAAGTCCAGCAGCTGCTAGGCGAGGACGTTTATACGTTTTGGCAGCGTTTGCGGACGATTAACAATATCACGCTTGAGGATATCCAGCGCCACCATCGAAAAACACACACCTCGGATAATATGCGCTTTGTGATTGCGGGTAAGCTCGATGGCCGGCGTGAGCAGATTAAAAATATGCTTGAGGGTTGGGAGCTGCCGCACGGCGAACGTTTCACAGTACCGCGCGATGTTTTGAAAAAGGCCGCTCCTACCCTTATCAAGCGCAAGGAAGCGACTAATCTGACCTTTGGTTGGAGCATGTCGCTGCCGCGCGAAATTAATGATGCTGAGTTAGAGGCGATGTCGTGCTTGAATCATATCCTGACCGGAACGATGCACTCGCGTATCTTCGGTGCTGCCCGCAAAAAGGGTTTGGCTTACGGCATGTTTAGCGAAGCGAGCGCCGGTTTTTATGATAGCAGCTGGGATTTTGGCGGGCAGGTCAATGTCGAGACGGCGGATAAGCTCTTTGATATCATTGCCAGCGAAGTGCGAGCGGTGCTCGACGGGCAGATTAGCGAAGAAGAACTGTCGGCAGCGCAGTCCTACGCGCTAGGCCGCCACCAGATGGGGGCGCAGACAGTCGCGCAGATTAGCAATTTCTATAGCGGGCGCTATTTTGGCGACGGCTTTGTCAAAGATTATGAGCGCGTACCCGAAGCAATCCGCAACATCACTCGCGAACGCATGATTGCGACGGCGCGCGAATTTATCGGCGCGAACACTTGGGTGCTGGCTGGCGTCAGCGCTAGCGACCAGAAATCACTGACGCGGCTAAATGATAAGCTAGAAAAGTTGTTTTAGAATAATAAGTTCAGCTAAAAGTAAAATGCTCCGCCGCCGACCCAGCGGAGCATTTTACTCAACGTTGGGTGGGCGACGGAGTTGGCGTCTCCGTCTCTGGGGTGCTGGCAGAGCCGACAATCCGATCATAGTCGGGTCTGTGGACCCTCATCAGGACGAACTTGCCGGCATTGCCGTTGGCGAGGACCTTCTGCAATACTCCCGCCAAGCCCTCGTTCACTGAGGGTGTGACAGTGAATTCCTGCAGGCTCGTGGTACATTTCGCTGGCCACCAGCCAAATCGAAACGATGGCCGGCAGTCGCGGCTAAACTTCTCGTCAACCTTGTACCCCGCGGCGGACCACGAGGTATTATCGAGACTGAGCGTCATAGTCGACGCTTCGTTATCAGGAATGATAACGAACTCAATGTTAGCCAGTGGAATTTCAATAATCTCGCTGGCTCCATTGTCATGTTGGAAGCCTACCAAGAGGGCGGTACCACCCTGGAATTGCGCCTGTCCACTGACGTGGAACAGGCTTCCGTTAACGGTCATATTTCCCGACAGGGTTAATGACTTGTCACCTACGGACAGTGGGTAAGAAACTCCACTGTCCATGCCATAGAACGAGGCGGCTTCTGCAAAGGTTGCTGTTCGTTCTCTCTCAGTGTACGGCATCGTCTCGCCATACACGGCGAGGTTTGCCAATACATAGAGCACGATTATGATGAATGCCGTGATAGTAGTAAATCTGGCGAACCCGTCGCCTTCGTTAGATGTAACAGTGGCGACACAGATTGCGAGAAAGAATCCAACGATGGTACAAACCACCGCTGTGAGGAGCCACCACATGGCAGCCCTCCTTCCTATGATAAACGGAAACGTTCTATCTCTCGCGGGTCGGCGCAAAAGATTAATATATATATATCAATAAATGATTTTGTTGTCAAATCAACGCGTGAAATACTGGTATTTTAGCGGGTTGGGCGCGTGCTATAATAGTCGATATGAAGATTATTATCGCTGGCTACGGCGTAGAAGGTATATCAAATCTGATATATTTCCGGCAGAGATTTCCTGATGCGGAGTTTGTGGTGGCTGATGAACGTCCGGCGGATAAACTGCCGGCTATTCCGAGTGGCGTTAGGTTGATTTCTGGCAAAAACGTCTTTAGCGAGCAGCTGGACGGCGCTGATTTGGTGGTGCGGACGGCTAGTCTGCCGCCGCGTAACATCAAGACTAGCGGCAAGATTTGGTCGGCAACCAACGAGTTTTTTGATAAATGTCCAGCGCCGATTATTGGTGTAACGGGAACGAAGGGCAAGGGGACGACGTGCAGTTTGATTGCCTCGATCTTGCGGCAAGCCGGACAAACAGTGTATTTGGTCGGCAACATTGGCGTGCCGGCGCTGGACGTCTTGCCGAAGATTAAAAAAACTGACATTGTCGTTTATGAATTGTCTAGCTTTCAGCTGTGGGATCTAGAAAAATCGCCGCACATTGCGGTGGTGCTAATGATCGAGCCGGATCATCTGAATGTCCATACGGATTTCGCCGACTACCTCAATGCCAAGAAAAATATTCGCCGCCACCAGCGTCTTGGCGATGTTTGTTTATATCACCCAATGAATAAATATTCACAGGAAGTGGCTGCCGCGCCGCTTGACGGGCTATTGGATAAGCAAGGTCATGCAATGTGTGAATACTGCGGAGATGATGCGCTAGATTTCGCGCAGCGCTATGCTATTCCCGACGATGACCAAGTTTATGTCCAGGATGGCTACTTTTGCGTGCAGAATCGGCAGATTTGCAGCACCGATCATTTGCGCTTGCCGGGCGCGCACAACCTCGAGAACGCCTGCGCAGCAATGAGCGCGGTGACGGAACTGCCGATCGCCGTGACCGATGAGCAATATGCTGCCGGACTGGAGAGTTTTACAGGATTGCCGCACCGTCTGAAATTCGTTGCCGAGAAAAATGGCGTGAAATATTACGACGATAGTATTTCGACCACGCCCGGTAGCGCCATCGCCGCGTTAAAAGCTTTCACGGAGCCAAAAATTTTGATTTTGGGCGGCTCTGACAAGGGTGCGGACTATACGGAATTAGCGCAGGAAATCGCCAAGCAGCAAATGCGAGCGGTGATTGTCAACGGCGCTAATGCCAGTGAAATTATCGAAATTTTGCATAAAAATAAGGTATCTTGCCGGGTTGTCCATCTGGAAATGGCGCCGATGCTAGCGGTTGTCGAAACGGCAGCCAATCAGGTGCAATCTGGCGATGTGGTGATTCTCAGCCCAGCCGCCGCTAGCTTCGATATGTTCAAGAGCTATAATGATCGCGGCGAGCAGTTCGTGGCGGCGGTGGAGAAGCTTTAGTACCGTTATATGCCAATATATGGTAAATTCTAGTATTGCTAGCGGGGGCTAGATAGCTAAGCTAACTTAGCAAAATCGCTAATCCGCTTGGTAATAATTGCAGTAGGTTCAAGAATGCGGCATTGCGGAAAAAGGCGTTGTAACCGTCTCTTAAGCGCCAGATAATGCGTGCAGCCTAGAACAATAACATCGCTACCGTCCGCAACACTGGTCGATACTTCATCAAGTATAATATCGTCGGCCAAACCTTGATCGATCATCTGCGCCCACGCGTGAGTGTCTGGCGTGTCGATACGAACTCCAGTAGTATATTCACTGATAAGCGTGCGCAGACGCTGGCTGTGTTTGGTGGCGTTTGTCGCCAGCAGGGTAATACGATGCGATTTGGTCAGGGCGGCGGCTGATTTGATCATCGGTTCAAAGCCGATAAAGCATACATCTGGGTAACGTTGCCGCAGCGAGCCAATTGCGTTAGTCGTGGCGGTATTGCATGCTATAACAATAATGTCGTATGATAGCAGCGGCTGAATGGCGGCATCGGTTAGCGCGATAATCTCTTCCGGTGAACGATTGCCGTACGGTGCGTGCTCGCGGTCGATTGCCGTGATGTACAAATGCTGCGGTAGTAACTTTTCCAGCCTCTTTGCTACTAATTTGCCGCCAGTCCCCGTATCAAATATGCCGATCTTCATACAAAAAGTATAGCAAAACCGCCGTAACGATATCTATGACAATGCCAGAGCTCGCAGTTTTGGCAGACTTGAAACGCCGAAATTGCTGCTTATTGCTGTTAATACTGCTATAATAAGCAGGAATAGGCGCGAGTCTTGAGATAGTATCTAATCGGAGGGTTTATGGATCAACAGCCGTACCAGCAATACCAACAGTATCAGCAGTCGCCGCAATCGCAGGCACAAACCAAAGGCCAGCTTGCCGTAGCGCGGGCTCGCAATGCGCAAGATAATGTCGTTCTGACAATAACTATCATTGTCTTTTGTTTCTTTGCGGCTAGCTATTTTATCTATACAACATTCCAGGAAATGTCAACAGACAATGCCGGGCACCACGTTGAGTTATCGTTCAGCGATGGCGTGATTGCTGTATTGCTGGCGATAGTTTTTATGATTATGGGATTGGGTATGCTGCTGGGTATTGGCATGTTTATGGTGCGGATGATGCGCCAGCAAATGCTGGGCAATGCTTTGCAGGTTGAATATAGCGCTTACGCGTGGTTGCGCGATTGGGCCAACCAGGTATCGGCTGATTTAGAGATGCCGCAAGTCGAAATTTTCATCACCCAGAATCCAGTGATGAATGCTTATGCTTTTGGTTTTGCTAGGCCATATTCTATCGTGCTGCATTCTGGATCAATTCGTTATTTGACCGAAGATGAATTAAAGGTGATTGTTGTACATGAAATGGCGCATATCAAATACCGCCATGCCAACGCTAACGTGTATTTGATGCCGTTTTTGTCGATTCCGATTATCAGCGTATTGGGTAGTTGGATTTCTGGATTCTGGCACCGCCGTGCCGAGCTAACCGCCGATCGTCTAGCTTTGATGTATTTGGGCGATAGCGAATTAGTCAAGAAATCGCTGATCAAGGTGCATGTCGGACCTGATGCGGCAGACAGCATGAACGAGGTGGCGCGCCAGTGGATGCAGTACACGGCTGAGCGCCCGATGAATCATTTTGCGCAGACTTTTAGCGATCATCCGTTTTTGGTACGCCGGTTGAGCCAGATTGACTATTGGAAGGGTGTGGTTGAGCCGCAAAATCAGCCGCAGAGCGTTGCGCCAGCTGCTGTTCAGTCTAATGTTTCTGAACCCGCTGAATCAGAACCTGCTACCGAGCCGACAACCGTAGAGTCAACCTCTACCAAGAAATCAACTCGCCGCAAATCAGATGACACCAGCCAAAATCAAGACGAGACTGCTGCCTAGGTTCTATGCAGCCGTTACGAAAACAAGCTGAAGATCTCCGCGCTCGCGTGGCTAGCGCTTGCCAAGCTTTGCATATTGACGCTCGCGCTGAAGAGCTGGCAGTGCTTGATGAACAGCTGGCCGATTCGAATGTCTGGGCGAATGTCGAGCGGGCGCAGATGCTGACGCGGCAGGCGGCGAGCTTGCGTTCGCAAATTGAGCCGTGGCAGATTTTGCGTTCACAAGTCTCGGATATAATCGAACTGATGGATCTAGGCGACGACTCGATGCTGGTAGAGTTTACCGAGCAGCTAGCAGCTCTCGAAGCAGAATACCAGGAGCGTCGCAAAGATTTGCTATTCTCAGGCGAATACGATAATCGGGCGGCGATTCTCAAGTTAAGCGCTGGCGCTGGCGGTACGGATGCGCAGGATTGGGCAGAGATGCTAGAGCGAATGTATCTGCGCTGGGCTGAAAAGCATGATATGCAGACCGAGCTAGTCGAGCGTTCGACAGGCGAAGAAGCCGGTATAAAGAATGCGACATACATTATCCGCGGTGCTTTTGCTTACGGCAAATTGCGCAGTGAACACGGGGTGCACCGGCTGGTGCGGCTTAGTCCGTTTAACGCTGATAATTTGCGGCAGACTAGTTTTGCACTGGTCGAAATTATGCCGGAAATGGACGCTCCAGGCGAGGTCGAGATCGACGACAAAGATTTGCGAATTGATATTTATCGTAGCGGCGGCAACGGTGGGCAAGGAGTTAATACGACTGATTCCGCAGTGCGCGTCACCCACTTGCCGACAGGTACGGTAGTGGCGATCCAAAACGAGCGCAGCCAGCTCCAAAACAAAGAAACCGCGCTAAAAATCCTCAAAAGCCGCTTAGCGCAAATGCAGTTAGAACAACGCGCCGAAACGCTAGCTGATCTGCGGGCAGGCGAGTCGGCTAGTTGGGGTGCGCAGATCCGTAATTACGTGCTTCACCCTTACACATTAGTCAAGGATACGCGTACTAAGTTCGAGACGCATAACGCCCGCGGCGTGCTAGATGGCGACATTGACGGTTTTATTGAAGCATATCTCGAGCAGCAAGCAGCGACCGAGTAGCTGGCTATCGCTATAAACTAGCTTATGCTACAATAGGTAGTGATGATTCTGTTAGATAGAGTGACTAAGGTGTACGGTAAGGGCAGCAAGCCAGCGCTTGACCGTGTTAATCTGCATGTTGAGCCGAATGAGTTCGTAATCATCGTTGGGACGAGCGGTGCTGGCAAATCGACCTTGCTCAAATTATTGACGCGCGAAGAAAAGCCGACTAGCGGCAAGATTGTCGTTGGCGGTATTGATTACGACCAGCTCAAGGACAAGCATATCCCGCTGCTGCGCCGCAAAATTGGCGTAGTTTTTCAGGATTTTAAGTTACTACCGAACCGGACAGTGTTCGAAAATGTGGCTTTTGCGCTAGAAATCGCCGGCATGACTAACCGCGAAATTAGAAATACTGTGCCAAAAGTGATTGACCTGGTGGGTCTAAAGGGTAAGGAAAAGCAGTTCCCGCATCAGCTATCGGGCGGCGAACGCCAACGAGTAGCGATTGCCCGAGCGGTAGTGCGCCAGCCAAAGATTCTAATCGCCGACGAGCCAACGGGTAATCTTGATCCAAAGCATAGTTGGGATATTGTCCGCCTGCTTGAGAAGATTAACCGGTATGGCACGACTGTTATACTTACAACACATAATGTCGAGATTGTCAATAGGTTGAAGCGCCGCGTTATCACTGTTGATCACGGTAAGATTACTAGCGACCAAGCGCAGGGGAGTTATCGGCAATGAGACGAGACAAAGTCAAGACAGCGGCTGCCAAAAAGAAAAGCCGCCGCGAGGACAAAAAAAATACCGGTGCGCGCGCCCTGACCAGACAAAGGCGCAGCCGCCAGCGCAAATGGCTGACTTTCGTGCGAATGTGCCGCTACGGCGTCAATAATTTCACTCGTAATGCTTGGCTAACCATTGCGGCTACCGCGGTGATGACGATTACGTTGCTGATTATCTTTACTACGGTGGTGGCGCGCAATATTTTGGCAGACTCGGTAACGGAGCTGAGTAAAAAAGTCGATATGTCAATTTATCTCAAAACGGGTACTACCGAAGAGCAGGCTAAACCGATTATTGCCGATTTGCGCAAACTGCATAATGTCGAGCGCGTTGAATTCGTTTCCTCGGAAAAAGCGCGCCAACAAAGCGCCGAAGACAACAAAGCCGACCAAGATATACTAGATGCCCTTAATCAAGCTGCCAATAAAATGCCAGCAGTGATTCGCGTTAATCTAGAGAATATCAATGACACCGACAGTCTTAGCGATTTTGTCAAAACTAATAAGCCGCTCAAAAAAATTATCGATGATAAGCGCGAACCGTCGTTTGCTGGCGACCGGCGCGATGCTATCGAAAATATCGGCCGCTGGACAGATTTTGCGCAGCGGGCTGGTTTGGCAGCGAGCGTTCTCTTCGTCGTAATATCTTCGTTGATTGTTTTTAATACCATTAGAATGGCAATATTCAACCGTAAAAGCGAGATCGAGATGATGAAACTCATCGGTGCTGATAAAAGCTTTATCCGCGGTCCGTTTTTGGTAGAAGCGATGGTGTATGGTTGTATTGCTGCGGTTGTAGCGACCGCTATAGGGGTAGGGGTTTTCGCGACGATTTCTGGCAAATTACAGGCTTATGGAATTGCTGCTGTAGCTACATCGCACTTTCTGGTAAATAATTTGCTGCTGGTCTTGCTAAGTATGATGTTGTTAGGCTCGTTGATTGGGATTATTTCCTCGACACTGGCTACTCGCCGTTATCTCAAATTGTAGAGTAATTTACGAAAGGGGGTGCTTATTCGACGTAGCTTTATTGACAAAGCGGTAATGCTTTGTTACGCTAGAGGTATGAAACATAGGTCCACCACACCAGTTTCGTCAAGGCGGCACGTTGCGAAGTCGTCGATTGTCGCAGCAGCTGTTTTGATGAGCGCAAGTATACCGGTTGCCTTCGCGCAAAACGTGTTGGCCGACCAGTACGACGAACAGGTCAAAAAACTTCAATCAGAAGCTGATTCATATCAGCAGCAGGCGGCGACGCTTGGCGCGCTGGCGTCAACGCTGCAAGCGCAGCTTGATGTATTAACCAAGCAAAAAAATGAAATCCAAGCGCAAATTAATACTAGCCAAGCTAAGCGCGATAAGCTTGAGAAAGATATCGCTGCTACCGAAAAGAAAATCGAGATTAACAAAGAAGCTCTTGGCGAAATTGTTGCCGATATGTACGTTGATAGCTCAATCTCGCCGCTCGAGATGCTGGCTAGCAGCAAAAACATTGGCGATTACGTTGACAAGCAAGAATACCGCTCGTCAATGCAGGATAATCTGAGTACCAAGATCAAACAGATTAAATCGCTCAAAGCGCAGCTCGAAAAGCAGAAAAAGCAAGTCGAGAACGTACTACGCGACCAGAAGTCGCAAAAAGCCGCGCTAGCTGCCAAAGAGGCTGAACAGGCTAAATTAGTTTCGGACACGCGCGGTGAGGAATCAGCTTACAATAACCTGGTCGCCAAGCGTAACAGCGAAATCAGCAGTGTCCGCGCTCAACAGGCTGCCGCTATGGCTGCAGCTGCCCGTGCTTCAGGCTCTACTAATATTGGTACGGGCTCGGCTAGCGGCGGCGGATATCCGTCGGTTTGGGCTAATGCCGAGCAAGATACGATCGTTGATAACTGGGGCCTCTACAACCGCGAATGCGTCAGCTACACCGCCTGGAAGGTAGCTAGTACTGGCCGTTACGTACCGCATTTCGGCGGAGCAGGTAACGCTAATCAGTGGCCTAGTACAACATCTCGCTATGGTATTGCCAACGGTCCAACACCAAAAGCCGGCTCGGTAGCTATCCAGTATGTTGGTGCTTACGGCCACGCTATGTATGTCGAAGCAGTTAATGGCGATGGTACTATTACTGTTAGTGACTACAACAATAATATCGACGGTTTAGGCTGGGGTCGCTATCACTACTACACGCGTTCAAGTGCTGGGCTAACTTATATATATTTCTAGCGAGATCAAGATAATAAGCGGTAAATTATAGCGTACTCAGCCAGAGTGCGCTATAATTATGATTATGGCAAACGAACAGGGAGTTGAAAATAAGGGGTGGAAGCCTCGGCAGCGGAAGGTTTCACAGGGTGTTTTCTTGGCATCGCTAGTCTTGGCGATAATCGTATCGTTTGCGGCTGGTACGCGCAGCGAAGAAATCTATCAGATAGCGGCGCCGATTTTTGGCATCAAGGTGGCTAAGCAGCCGCTTGATACCGAGGTGATGAAAGAGGCCTATCGCCAACTAGCAGCGAATTATGACGGTGACCTGGATGCTAATAAGCTGTCTGACGGGGCGGCTCGCGGCATGGTTAAAGCGGTCGGCGACGACTACACGACATTTCTAGATAAGGAAGAAGCGGCAGAATTTAACAAAAGTCTAAACGGCGAAGTTTCTGGCATTGGTGCCGAAATCGGCGTGCGTAATTTGCAGCCAACGGTGCTCAGGGTTCTCGATGATTCTCCAGCCAAGAAAGCCGGCCTTAAAACGGGCGATATCTTTGTGGCTGTGAACGGTACATCGGTAGCAGGCGAGACGGCTAGCGGCGTGGCTGATAAAGTTACTGGCGAAGCGGGCACGACCGTCAAGCTAACTATGCGCCGCGGCAGCGAATCGCTAGATTTTTCGATTACGCGGGCCCAAATTAGCGATCCTAGCGTCCGTTGGTCGGTTAGCGATGATATTGGTATCTTGACGATCTCGCGATTTGACGATAATACCGGTTCGCTAGCTCGTAAAGCTGCTAAAGAGTTCATTGACAAAGGTGTTAAGGGTGTGATTATTGATTTGCGTAACAACGGCGGCGGCTATTTGACGGCGGCGCAAGAAGTGGCGAGTTTGTGGCTAGATAGTGGCAAAACGGTCGTTACCGAAAAAAGCCGTGGCCAGGTGACTGAGACAGTTAAAGCTTCGGGAAATCCGACACTTAAAGGCAAGAAAACCATTGTCCTCGTCAATGGCAGCTCGGCCAGTGCTAGCGAGATTGTGGCTGGCGCGCTGAAAGATTATCAAGCAGCCATCTTGGTCGGTGAAAAAACCTTTGGCAAGGGTACGGTGCAAAAGGTGATCAACCTATCCGACGATCGTATCCTCAAGGTGACAGTGGCCCGCTGGTATACACCGCAAGACAGAAACATCACCAAAGAAGGCATCCAGCCGAACCAGACGGTCAAGATGAGCTCGGATGATAATAACGCTGGACGTGACCCGCAAATGGCGCGCGCTAAAGAATTAGTGTCATAGCCCTTGTGCTTATTGCCAGGCTGGTATACTATATAAACTATGGATACACGCAAACGTAAGATTTTGCTAGTAGAGGATGATACTGCGCTAGCATCAGTATATCGGTCTCGTCTTGAACTGGAGGGTTTTGACGTCTGTGAAGCAAATAATGGCGAGGATGCGCTGTCGTTGGCAGTGTCTGAACATCCTGACTTGATTTTGCTGGACGTCATGATGCCGAAAATTAGCGGTTTTGACGTTTTGGATATTTTGCGTAATACGCCGGAGACTACTAACATCCGAGTGATCATGCTGACAGCGCTTAGCCAGCCCAAAGACAAAGAGCGCGCCGAGCAGCTCGGTGTTGACGATTATTTAGTGAAATCGCAAGTAGTTATCGGCGATGTCGTCGAGCGGGTGCGCTACCACCTAGGCATGAGCAAGTAGCCGCTTGTAGGATTGCTTAGTCTGGTTATTTGTGGTGTTGTATTTGACATTTTGCTTATGTTTTGATATAATATTAGTATATGCCAAAAACACATACACCAAAAAGTACAGCGCCAGACGGCGAATCGCCTGAAAAACCTACAATGATTGACCATCCAGCGCCAGACGGCGAATCTCCAAGCACTGAAGACTTAGTTACTAAGTCTGAAGAAGAGGTTAGCGGGGAACGATTAGGTATAATAAGTGCTGAATTAGGCAGGTTAGCTACTGGTAGGCGGTTTTACGAGCCTAAACTTAGCGATAGCCAACCGCTAGAGTCATCAGTTGATGAGCGTGAAAGGCTGCGTGCTGTACTAAGAGCGGCTGGCAAACTGGACTCAGAAGCGGGGTCGGAACCGTCAACTCGCGAAGATGTATTGGCTGCGTTAAGAGGTGGGATAACGAAGGCTAGTAGTCCAGCTCCAAAGCCGCAAACTCGCGAAGAAGTGCTGGCTGCGCTTAGAGGCGGGCATCTTTCGCCAGCTACCAAAGAGACTAATTCAGGCAGCGATTCGTCTATTGTCGATACTGAAAGCGAACCTCCCGCACCAGAAGATCAAGAAGAATCGGGAAGTTCAAATGAGCAAGATGACAGCCCAGATGAGTTATCGGCCGATAAACAGTCTCTTAGCGCTTCTGAGGCGTTAAAAGCGTTGGCGGAAGCAGACGATACGCGCATTTGTATAAGGAATATGTCAGATGCCGCAGAAAGAATAGTTAGAACTTTAAAGAGATCAGAGATACCGCTATCCTCTAATAATAATTTGCAAGAATTTGCGTCGGGCGTCTCAACGATGCTTAATAGGTTGGACGGTGTTGTTGAGAAAGCTAGAAGCGGTTTGCCGCTAGACGAAGCGTCTCGCCTGGGCGGTAGGATAGGCGAGATTAAGCGTGCTCTGACAGTACTGAATAACGCCGTCGCCGAGCAGGGCTGTTATGGACGCAATAACGAAGATTACTTACCGTATGCGATGAGACTAAGAGATAGTATCGCAGAACTGCAAAGACTCATGAGCGTATTAGTAGAGCACCAAGGAAACAAAGAGCAAAACCAGTAGCAGCATCTCGCTAGTCAGGGTAGCACACCTAGTGTGAATCTAGCTTATTCAACGCAAACTTGAGTTCGCGGGTGAGTATTGCCGGTGAACGATGGCTTCTTGATATGCTTGAAAACTACGGTGCCGCTCTTAGCTGCGTGGATAGTGTAGTTGCGGCTGATGTAAGTACCTGGGCCGGCAACTTTGGTACTGCCAGTCTGGCGAACCAGCACCTCGCCCTGGTTGACTTTTTGCCCGCCGAAACGCTTGACGCCATTGCGCCTACCAGCACTTTTGTGGGTATTATCGCTCGAACCGCCAGCTTTAACGTGTGACATAAAACTCCTTTAATTTAATATAAGACAATCTATGCTATTGTACGCGAAGCTATCGGAAATGTCAAGCTTTACGAAAGTAATTACTGTAGCAGGTGCGAGTTTGGCGGGCGAGATGCTTTTAATTTTCATCGAGAGGTTTAAGTAGCAAAATCTCTCGTGCCACCACCTGGTTTTCGCGGTAGTAGAGCAGCTGGTCGTCGCTGACTAAGTTTAGATGCAGGCGTTGGTGGCCTAAATCTGCTAACTGATCGATAAGCGGTAGATGCGTGAACTTACCGCTATGGTCGCGCCAGGCGGGCACGGCGACGACTAGGATTGTACTCGGGTTAATTTGCGGGCGGATGTTTGCTAAAAATTGGCTGATGATATGATTGCAATTACCGCGGACTGCGGTGAGCTTGGCAGGCTTTGGCGGGGCCGAGAAGGGTTGGCCGAGGTAGGCCTCGCAGACGATGCGGGTGATTTCGGATTTTTGCGCGGCGTTGAGCTTGACAGTGGTAGCGTCAGCTTGGAAGATCTGCCACTGGGGGTTGATTTGGTATTTATTATCGAGCCACTGCATGTTTTCTGTGGCGTAATCGACCATTTTTTGGCTTAGGTCGCTGCCGTAGACGTCTATCCCCTTGAGCCGCGCTTCTTGGAGAACGGTGCCAGTACCGCAAAAAGGGTCCCAGAGGCGGCCAGGTTTTGTATCGCCAGATAGATTTATCATCATCCGCGCTAATTTCGGCGGCAGCATACCGACGAAAGCATCGGTGCGCGGGCGAGCTTGGTCGCGGGCAGTCAGCGCGGTGATATTCTGGGCGCCGACACTTTCAGCGATGATGAGGCGATTATTTGGCGCTCGGACGACTAGCAGCTCAACTTTCGTCGGCGATAGCCCAAGCTTGTTGTGATGGCTAGCAGCGGTGTTGAGGGCGATCTCTGGGTTCGGGATAAGGCGTAAGCTAGTGCCGCTGTCGCGTAATTTTTTCTTGATAAGCAAGCCGGTTTTTTGGACATCGCGCGGCGAGATTTTGAAGCCGTAAGCGCTGATGCCAAGAGTTATTTTATGCTCGCTGGCGCGCCATTTGGCGGCGTAGTGCTGAACGATTTGGCGGCTGGCGGTTAGCCAATTGCCGCGGTCGAGTTCGAGAACGACCCGGCCGGCTTTTTGGCTGCCGCCGAGGGTCTCGAAGTCAAAATCAGGCGAATCTACAAGCGCTGTTTGCTGCGAAAACCATCGGACATTGTCAGCACCGTAGAGCTGTTCTAGCTCGGCTACTCCAAGTGCTGGCTGGCGGCCAAGTATTGTGATATGCATAAATATAGTATACTAGATTGTATGAAAAGGAGACTGTCTTTTCGATTGTGGTTGAGTATTGCCACGTTGCTGTTGATTGCTTTGATACTTTTTCTAGCTAGAAGCGAACTGGTATATGCTTGGGGTTTGCTAGGTAAAATTAACCTTGGCAAGCTTGTGTGGATGTTGCCAATCATTGCGGCCGGATATTTGGCGACTGGCGAGATGATTTTTTCGTATTTGCGTCAGAAAGGCTTCGTAAAGAATATTAATCCGGCAACTCTGGCACGCATATCGCTAGAGTTAAATTTTGTTAATCATGCTTTTCCTAGCGGCGGTGTCAGTGGTATTTCGTATGCTAACTGGCGTCTAGGCAAGTACGGTGTGCCAATTGGGCGGGCGACGATGGCGCAATTCGTGCGTTATGTGGTGGGGTTTATGGCGATTGTGGTATTTTTGGTAGTTTCTGTTTTGATGGTGACGATTGACGGCCGTGTTAACCGCTGGATAATTTTGATGAGCTCAACGCTGGTATTTTTGCTGGTGATGGCGACGCTGCTGGGCGCGTACTTTTTGAATAGCGTCCACCGGATGAAAAAATTAGCCAAGAGAATTACGATGATAACTAACGGTACGGCGTCATTTTTTGCGCGGCGGCCGCAGGTGGTGTTGAAGCGGGAGTCGATAGAGAAGTTTTTCTATGATATGCATGACGATTTTAACGAGCTAAAGAGTGACAAGCGCGTGTTGCTGAAGCCGTTTTTGTGGGCGATGTTATTTACCGCTACCGAAATTGCGCCGATCTGGATTACTTTTCAGGCGCTAGGAATGAGTGTCAATCCGGCGTCGATTTTGATTGCTTATGGCATAGCGACGATTGCTGGATTCATTGTGGTAACACCAGGTGGAACGGGCGCCTACGAGGCAATCATGGTTAGTGTTTTGGCATTGTCAGGTATAGGTAGCGGCCAGTCGATTGCAGCGATTGTACTTTACCGGGTGATTGTACTGCTGACGGCGTTGCTGCTAGGCTATGTATTTTACCAGCTAACAATAGTGAAGTATGGACGAAAATCCGATCCCAAGGTTCGGCGTTAGCGGTTTCGTCGAGCTGATTAATCAAGTGCTGGAGTTTTCGTGCAGCGCTGTTGAGATTGAGGGCGAGGTTGCCAGCTTCAAAGTAAACCAGGGCAAATGGGTGTTTTTCGACTTGAAAGACGAGGAAGCGAGCGTCGGTTGCTTTATGCCAGTTTATCAACTGCGAACACCGATTGAAGACGGCATGAAGCTGGTGGTGCGGGCGCAACCTAAAGTGACGAAGTGGGGCAAATTTAGCGTGACGGTGCAAAATTACCGTCCGCTAGGCGAGGGCAGCTTGCGCAAAAGTTTCCAGCTGTTGCGTACTAAGTTGGAGAAGGAAGGAATATTTGCCGCGGAGCGCAAGCGTTGTTTGCCGCAAATTCCAGCGCGTATCGGCGTGATAAGCAGCACTCAGGCGGCAGGCTACGCGGACTTTATCAAAATCGTAAACGAGCGCTGGGGCGGCTTGCAGATTGACGTAGCGCATGTTCAAGTGCAAGGCGAGGCGGCGGCTGATCAGATTGTTGCGGCAATTAATCGTTTTAACGAGAGTCAAACGCCGCCCGAGGTGCTGGTGATCATTCGCGGCGGCGGTAGTGCTGACGATTTGAATACGTTTAATGATGAATTGTTGGTTAGAGCGATTGCTGCCAGCCGCGTGCCGACATTGGTCGGCATTGGGCACGAAGTCGATATGACACTGGCGGACTTGGCTGCCGACGTACGGGCTTCTACGCCGAGCAACGCGGCGCAAATTATTGTGCCAGACCGGCGAGAGCTGGTGCGAGAAATAAAAGCGCTGGTTGACGGCATGTCCTACCGGATGGAGTCAGCGATTAGCGATTTAGGCAGTGAAATTGACAGCTTGCGGCAGCGCGCGTTGCTACATCTAGATAGCAGAACTGACGTCTTAACGAGCGAGATCAAGCAATTCCAGCGGATTTTGGTGGCGTACAATCCGCAGTTGGCGCTGGCACGCGGTTACGCGATTGTGCGCGGCTCGACCGAAATAGGCGAAGTTATTAGTATTGAGGAAGAAAAAATAATTATCAAAGCGGAGGTTAAAAATGTCAAGCAAAAATGAGAAAACTATCAACCAAAAAATTGAAGAGCTGCGCCAGATGGTGGCGTGGTTTGAAAGCGATGACTTTGATATTGAACAGGCGATAGAGCGCTACCAAGCAGCCGAGAAACTAGCTAGCGATATCGAAAAAGATTTGAACGGCTTGCGCAATAAAATTACCGTCCTCAAGGAAAAATTCGCGTGATTTTCGCCGCCATTGCGGCCGTGGTGCTGCTGTTTGGTTTTGTGGCTTTCACGGGCGCACCGTACGTACCGTCGCGGCGCCGCGACCTGCAAAAAGCTTTTGATGAGCTATATCGGCTCAAAAAAACCGACATGTTGGTGGATATTGGCTCGGGCGACGGTGTAGTGCTGCGCGAAGCGAGCCGCCGCGGCGCGCGGGCGATTGGTTACGAACTACAACCGCTGCTAGTACTGATTTCGCGCTGGTTATCGCGGCACGACGAGAAAGTGTCGGTGCAGCTAGCTAACTTTTGGCGTACGCCGCTACCAGACGAGACGACGGTTGTTTATCTTTTTGGCGACGGTCGTGATATTGCCAAGATGGTTCAATATTTACAGTATGAAACTAACCGCCTTGGACGTGATATTTGGCTGCTGAGCTATGGTTTCGAGGCGGCTGGGCTTACTTTGCACAAGACCGCGGGCGCGCATAATCTCTATTTGCTGCAGCCGCAAAGTTAAATCTTTGCATATTTAGCTTAGACAAAGTATAATCGTAAGCATGAAGAGTAGGCATCATACAGAAAAAGGCGCCATCACTGGCAGTATTGTCGCTATTGCGGTATTGGTAGTGTTGGTGCTGGGGTTTGGCGGTTTTAGTATTTGGTCATATATGCAATATCTCGACCAGAAAGAAAACGTCGACGAGAAGATTGAGACAGCTAAAGCTCAGGCTGTCAAAGAGAATAGCGAGAAGCTAGAGAGCGACTTCGAAAAGCGCGAGAAAGAACCGAATCGGCAGTTTAACGGGCCGTCGGATTACGGCGCCTTGACGTTTGAATATCCCAAGACTTGGAGTGCTTATCAGGCAACCGATATCAGCAAAGGCGGCGGCGTGACCTATGAAGCCTATTTGAACCCAGTGACAATCCCGCCAATTACCAGAGAGTCGAAGATTGCCCTGAGGATAACGATTGAGCAAAAGACTTATGACAAGTCTGTGTCTACTTACGATCCGTTAATTAAAAGAGGCGACCTGAAGTCGAGTGTTTACAACGATGGCAAGCATACGGGCACCAAGCTGGTCGGTAATTTTGACAAGGACACTTACGGTACGGCAGTACTGTTGAAGATGCGCGATCGTACACTGACGATGCGTACTGACGGTGACGTATTTACTGCTGATTATGAAAAGCTGCTAAAGACCCTCAAATTCAACGAATAAGTGTTTTGCTTGTGCTAGAACGGCCTGTTGCAGCATGCTAAACTAGATGTATGCAGGAGGGTAAGGCGCAGACTGGTTTGTGGGCAGATTCACCGTCGTTTACAGTGGCGGCGCACGAACTAAAAGCGCCGCTTGCTCTGATTCGCCAGTTGGCGATTGAGTTAGAAGCAGGGGAGTATACGGCGCTTGAGCGGGCTGTCTTGGCGCAGCGGGTCACACTGACGGCAGAAAGGGCGCTGCGCTTGACGACAGATTTAACTAAAGCTCGCCGCCTAGAAAACGCCTTATTCACGTTAGAAGCGATTGATGCGGCTGGTCTTTGCAACGAAGTGATGAGCGAACTTCAACCGCTGTACCATGCTCATAATAAATCTCTAAAAACCCAGGTAAAATCTCGTCAGCGACTAATGGTGGCAAATCGTGATTTATTGCGGCGAATCGTTGCTAACTTTGCTGATAACGCACTACACTATAGCGCTGATGATTCGTCGGTAGCGATCTCAGTGCGGGCTACCGACAGTAATCAGCGGGTACGGATCGGGGTACGTGATTTTGGACCGGCAATTCCAGCGCGAGCTTGGCGGGCGTTGCGCCAAGGGTTGCGCGAGCCGCTGCCGCTGCATAATCGTCCAGGTAGCAGCGGGCTGGGCATGTTTATTGCTAATGAGTTTGCCTTAGCGATTGGCGCGCAAATTGGCGTTATCCGTCACCGCGATGGCGCAACTTTTTATGTTGATGTACCAGCGTCGACACAGCTGAGGCTATTATGACGCGCGTGCTAGTAATTGATGATGACGAGTGGCTAGCGAAACTGTTTACGCGGCGCCTCGAGCACAACGATATGGTAGTACAGAGCGCTCCAAATGCCATAGAAGCGCTTGATTTGATAGATAGTTTTCGACCCGCGGCGATTATTCTTGATTTATTCATGCCGGGCCCAAACGGTTTAGTGTTGCTGCACGAGCTACAATCACATGATGACCTAGGCCGCATTCCTGTTGTCGTGTGTACAACAAGTACAAATGACATCACTCTCGAGCAGTTACGGCCGTACGGCGTGCGATTATTATTAGATAAAGTATCAATGCATCCAGATGATATTGCCAAAGCGGTGCGAGAGGTGGCAGCATGACTGCTATTGAACGTACTGAAGCGATAGTGCTGCGCCGAACGAATTACGGCGAGGCAGATCGCATTTTGACGCTATTAACACCGCTTGGGCAACGCAGTGCTATAGCGCGCGGCGTACGGCGCGAGAAAAGCCGCTTGGCGGGCGGTATCGAGCTGTTTGCGGTTAGCGATGTAGTGTTACGCCGCGGTAAAGGTAGTCTGTATACGATTACGCAGGCGCGGCTTGATCGTTTTTACCGCCAGATTTTGCAAGATTATGACCGCCTACAATCCGGTTATGAATGCATCAAGCTGGTTGAACGCGCTAGTCGCGACGTCGATATCCCAGAATGGTTTGAAGTGCTGAGCGAGACGCTGGCAGGCTTGAGCGATGCAGTTTCTTTGCAGTTGGTGCAAGTATGGTTTTATTTGCGCTACGCCGAGCTAACCGGCTATGAGCTGAGTTTGGTGAACGATGTTGCTGGCCAGCCGCTTGATCGCCAAAAGCGCTATATGTACGATTCGATTGAACGAGGCTTGCGACTGAGCGAGCAAGGAGAGCTTACCGCTGATCATATTAAGTTTTTGCGCTTAGCAGCGAATAAATCGTTGCGACTGGTGGCGCAAATTGGCGGGGTTGAGCAGATACTGCCAGGCTGCTGGTTATTGACTCGCCAACATGCTGGAGTTTAGCCGTTGAATTGGTCGCTTTATAGCGAAACTACTGAAAACCAAAGCGTGTTATACTAAAACGTAAAGAGTTAAATACTCGCGCTCACCAACGCAGAGAGGAGAAAGGAGACTTCTTGTGAGTCAAGCAAAAATGGAAGCAATTATTAGCCTGTGCAAACGCCGCGGCTTTATTTATCAGGGGTCGGATGTGTATGGCGGTTTGAGCGGTACGTGGGATTACGGCCCGCTGGGTGTGCAGCTGAAGCGTAATATCATGAATTTGTGGTGGCGCAGATTTGTTGATGAGCGCGACGATATGTACGGCGTGGATGCGGCGATTTTGATGAATCAGAAGGTCTGGCAGGCCAGCGGGCATGTCGATACCTTCGTTGATCCGCTGTGTGAAGACACAGTCAATCACCGCCGTTTTCGCACCGATCATATTCTCAAAGACAATAGTGTTGATGTTGATGGCATGACGATGGAGCAGATGGATGCGGTAATTGCTGAGCAGGGCATCAAAAGCCCCGATGGCAATCCGCTAAGCAAGTCGCGCACCTTCAACATGATGTTCAAAACGCACGTTGGCGCGACTGAGAGTGATGACAGTATTTCTTATCTTCGTCCAGAAACCGCCCAAGGCATCTTCACCAATTTCAAAAACGTCGTTGATAGTTTCTACCCGAACTTACCGTTTGGCATCGCTCAACAGGGCAAGGCGTTTCGTAATGAAATTGCGCCGCGCGATTTCGTCTTCCGCTCTCGCGAGTTTGAGCAGATGGAGATTGAATATTTCGTCGACCCTGAGCATTGGCAAGAGGCGTTTGATGAATTGCTGGCGGCGACGCATGAATTTTTGGCAGAGCTAGGTTTGAAGCGAGAGCACATCCACGAGCTGGACGTACCGGCGGAGGATCGGGCGCACTACAGCAAAAAGACGATCGACATTGAATACGATTATCCGATTGGCCGCGAGGAGTTGATGGGTATCGCGTATCGGACTGATTTTGACCTGATGAACATCCAGCGGGTCAGTGGTAAGAGCATGGAATACACCATCAAGGGAACGAACACAAAATTTGTTCCGCACGTCATCGAGCCGTCGTTTGGTGTCGAGCGGGCGCTGATGGCGGTGCTGTCGGGCGCGTACTGCGAGGACGAGCAAAACGGTGAGAAGCGGGTGTACTTGGCATTGCCAGAGCACTTGGCGCCAGTCAAATTTGCCGTCTCGCCGCTACTCAAGAACAAGCCAGAACTGGTAGAAAAAGCCCGCGAAGTCTACGCCGCACTCGCCAAAGCCAACCCCGGCCGGGTGATGTGGGACGACAACGGCAACATCGGCAAACGCTACCGCCGCCAGGACGAAATCGGCACGCCACACTGTGTAGTCATCGACTTCCAGACGCTGGAGGACGGTACGGTGACCGTGCGCGAGCGGGATACGACGGAGCAGAGACGGGTGAAAGTTGAGGAGTTATCGTGATTAATGATTTTCGTCGACGGTGGGGGCTGTCCGAGCCAAGTATTGAGGATAATATTACTACAGCGATTTATAGAATACGTGCTCTAATAGGCGATTCTTTGTATGTTCGAGATCGTAGTAAACTAAATAAGTTTGCATTTATAGCGGCGGTTCCGCTAGAGAAGTATATAGAACTTACTTATGAAGGTGGAAAATTTAATTTCAAAAAGTATTTTTCAGGTATAGTATCTACCGTAGCCTTGGCGGAGAAACTTGAATGTATCCTAGTTTCTAGTGTAATTAGCGATAATCAAAAGGATATGATCGTTACGATAATTAATAATGAAAATGTAGGAATTAGGATCGGCAAAGATAAGAGAGGAAAATATGTAACCTATCCTCAAGGTGAGCCGATGTTAGATGAAAAAGTCGTAGAACGCACTTTACTAAGTTTGGGTGGCGAGAGTGCAAGTGAATACGAGAAGGCATTAAAAGAATACACTTCAGGGAAATGGAACGAGTCGTCAAACGGTACTCGGCGGGCTCTTGAGGAATATTTGAGACAATATTTGAATAATAAAGCAGGTCTTGAGGCTAATAGTAAAACAATAGGAAAGTTTCTCAAGGAATCCGACGTCGCCGAACATTTTCGTAATTCAATTATCAATCATATTAAAACTCTGGAAAACCATTACAACTCGGGATCAAAACATAACTCAAAAACGCAAGGAGCTGCGGAGGCTGAATATTTGATATATTCCGTTGGTGTTATTGTGAATACTTTGGGGCAGTTAAAAATATCTGATAAAGGCGCTTGATAGTATAATTATCCCTATGCTAAAAATTACCAAAGGACATATCATCACGCAGAATTTAGATGGTACTGATCATCTGGACTGTCTGTATCGCATTTCGCTCAAAGCGTTGATTTATAACGACGCTGGGCAGATTTTGGTCGTCAAGGAGATTGATCGGACGTATTGGGATTTGCCTGGTGGTGGTATGGATTTTGGCGAGACGATTGAATCGTCGCTGAAACGCGAGCTACTTGAAGAAGTTGGCTACAGGGGCGATTTGCGTTATCAACTCTTTGACGCGTCGGACGAAATGTATATTGAGCGGATTGACGCTAATCAAATATGTTTTTACTGTCGTGTTTGGCCAGATAATTTTGATTTTATACCAGGTGAAGAGGGTGATGAAATAATGTTTATTAACCCTGAGGAGTTATTGTTTCAGAAAAGCGAGGTTGATGCGCCAGCTCGAGCGCATAGGGCGCATGTGAAATGGCAGGAGCTATGCAACAGGGGTGTTTGCAAATAGTAAGCAGCGTTTATATTGACATAAGCCGAATATTATAGTAGAATAACCTACGTGGTAAAGGAATTATTAAGAAATCCCTATGATTACGATATAGGTAACCCAGAATTTATTGGCAGAGTTGAGATTAGTCGGGTAATTACGACAGCGGTTCGCGGACGTCTTGAGTCAGATGGTAAAACTGTTGCCTCTGTGATGACTCGTCGTCGAAAAATATATGATGCATCTACTGGAGAGGGGTGGGTTATGGGTCCGAAAATAGATCCGGTAGAATACAAAGGTCCCCTTATACTTGATAAAGATCATGACGTAGAGAGAGAAATGCCAAATGGCGACATAGTTCTAGAGCATGCAGGACGTACTGATTTGGCGCGTGCGATTTATGATAGTATGACGGGCCGCTGCAAGAGGGCTTTTAGCTTTGACGATATTGAAGTGATTAACGATGGACTCAGAAATTTAGCTAGCTCTTTGGAGCAAGCTGGTTACGAAGAGGGGGGGGTGGAGCTAGGGCAAATAGTACCCTCTTTCCAATTTGGAAGCAGTAAGGATGGTGAATTGCCTCCAACCAGATTGTATTTACACCGTACGGATTTATCATCATTGCGGATAGCGGCAGATCTTATAAATTCAGGCGCCCGTCCGGACTATGGAAAATTTTGGATTCCATATGGTAAAAAGGGCATACAGAGATATCGACAAGATACGCTTATTTTAGGATTTTCGGAGTATCACGATCTGGAAGAGGCGGTTGGATTTCTACGTGAAAGGTTTATGCGGGATGATGAGATCTGTATGAATGCTGGCGAGGTACTTTATGGTTTAAAGATTGCAGATGTACCGGGCGCCTATATAGGGCAGCCTGAACATAGAGGAGGCTCATTTAATAGAGAAATGGCACTATATCTTGAAGAGGCTATTCAGTGCGCATGCGAGAATATTCAGCAGCCGCAAACTGGCGAGATGCTGACGGATGAGTGGTTGGATGCTATGGCGCGGAAAACGACAGATGTACTAGGGTCAATTATGTCAAAGAATGGACGTACTATCCATCACGCCTTGATTGATTCAGATACGACCGCGGATTTGATAAAGCTTGCTGGCGGTGTACAATAGGGAAAGTATATTGCAATAAAATTATAATTTTGTTATAATATCTGCATGACAATCACTACAATTCAAAAAGTTATCAAGATTGGTTCCAGCCGCGGCGTGACGCTGCCGGCGCGGGATTTGCGGGCGCTGGGGATTCGCGATGGCGACGAAATTGAAGTCACGGTACGTAAGCGTTCGGAGGTGGCTGACGATAATCAAGTGCTCAAAACTGCAAACTCGCTCCTTAGGCGATACAAAGAGGACTTTTCTCACTTGGCGAAGCGCTAATGGTTAGTTTGACTCTCGAGCAGATTCTGCAACTTCATGCGCTGGTGCTTGTCAAAGACGGCGGTGCAGATGGCGTGCGTGACGTTGGACGGCTGGAGGCTGCGGTGTCAACACAGCATCAAGTAGTATTTGGCGAGGAATTATATGCAACAGTATTTGCCAAGGCAGCGGCGTTGATGCGCGGGATTATTGGCGACCATCCGTTCGCTGACGGTAACAAGCGTACAGCAATACTCGCCGGACTGACTTTGCTGGAGGTGAATGGGTATAATTTTACAGCACAGCGAGGCGAACTAGAAAATTTCGCTGTCCGCATCGCGACCGATCATCTCGATATTGATGCGATTGCTGATTGGCTGGAGCGTCATTCGCGGGACGTATCAATGGTTTGATAACAAGGAGTTTTAGTGGTAAATAGGGTTTCTATGAGGTTTCTTGCCGCCTGACAGAGATGATATACTAAAGCTTATGACTACTATCTATATCGCTCGCCACGGCCAGAATGAAGACAATGTGCGCGGGATTTTGAACGGCCATCGCGACCTGCCGCTGACCGATTTGGGACGTCAGCAAGCGCGGCAATTGGCGTGTCATATCAAGGATAGGGAGCTGGTTTTTGACGCAGTGTATGCATCGCCGCTTGATTTAATCGAGCGTGATTTTGGCATTATGACTGGTAAGCCGGCCGCCGATATTGAAGCAATCTGCGCGCCGGACATCATCAAAGCAGAAAACGTGACCTATTTTTTGCATCCTGACGGCGCTGAGACTTTTCCTGAGTTATTGGCTCGCGGCCAGCGGGTGCTTGATTTCATGGCGCATCAACATCCAGATCAAACGGTGTTATTGGCTTGCCATGGCGATATTGGCAAAATGATATATGCTGCGGCAACCAGCACGCCATGGCGGCAGGTCTTAACCGATTTTTACTTTGGCAATACGGATATTATCGGTCCAGTGGACGTACTCTAAACGTGATATCATTTATATATGAGAGAAATTGAGATAAAAGTTAGGTTACGAGATAAAGAGGGGTTGCTGGCTGTGCTGGCGGGTAAGGGTGTTGCTCTCGGCGAGCCAGTGCATCAGCGCGATCAAGTGTTTGGTCTGCCGGGAGAAGCTGGCGGCGACGGCAACACAGTGCCTTGGCTGCGGGTGCGCACCGAGACGCGTGGACAAGGCGAAAATGAAACCAAGCGGACGTTATTCACTCTAAAACGATCAGTGACTGGACAGTTGGATAGCATTGAGCGTGAAACAGAAGTTGGCGATCCAGACGTCATGATCGCTATCGTCAAGGAGCTAGGTTTCGTGCCGTTTTCGGACTTGTCGAAGACTCGCCGGACTGGCAAACTGAACGATGTGGAAGTATGTATCGACTCGGTGGAAGGCTTGGGCGACTTTATGGAATTAGAGCGATTAGCTGGCGAGAACGCCGACCCTGCCGCTATAACCGATGATCTGTGGCGCATTATGGCGGAATTAGGCGTCAGCCGTCAAGATGAGGTGACTGACGGTTATGATATTTTGATGAAAAAGTTGAGAGCATAGCGATGACCGAACGTGTTTTGCCGAAAGGTGCTCGTCTGATTCCTTCGGAAGCAGATTGTGTTTTTAGAGGTGAGATTTATGAAGTACATCAATGGCTGCAAAAGATGCCCGATGGCAGCGTAGAAACTTTTGAAATGCTGCGCCGTCCAGACACTGTGATGGTCATTGCGCTTGACGAGGCTGGCGATGTTCTAGTAATCGACGAAAAGCAGCCAGGCGGGATTATCCGCAATAACCATTTGCCAGTCGGCCGAGTTGATCCTAGCGACGAGTCGGTATTAGTAGCGGCGCAGCGCGAATTGAGAGAAGAAACAGGCTGTACTTTTCCTGATTCTTATTGGGGATTGCTAGATGTCGTACAGATAGAAAAGAAAATTGAGTGGTTTACCTATTTGTTCCTGGCTACGGGAGCGTTACATCGAGCAGCGCAGCATCTTGATGCTGGCGAAGATATTACGGTTAAATCAGCGCCTTTGGCAGAAGTGCTGCATCAAGACAACGTGCTCCGGTATTTTCCGTGGCTTCGCGATGTTGAGTCGGTCGAAGATTTAACGCCTCGCGATTTTTGACGGTAGCCATTGAGCTTAAAAAGCGCTATACTAAGATTCATGACAAAACCTTTTCTTCTTTTACAATCCCGTCCCGAGGACGAAGCGTCTGACGACGAATATGCAGCTTTTTTGAAATTTGGCGGTTTGCAGCCGGAGCAGTTGCAGCGCTTACGGCTTGACCGCGGCGAGTTTTCGCCAGTTAATTTGGATGATTATAGCGGTATTTTTATGGGCGGCGGGCCGGCTAATTTTGCTTATCCGCCAGAGAAAAAATCGCCGGAACAATTGCAGTTCGAAGATTATATCATGCCGCTGCTTCGCCGGATTGCAGCTGAGGATAAGCCGTTTTTAGGCACTTGTTTGGGCGTGGGGGCGCTGGTGACGGCGCTGGGCGGTCGGACTGATTTCGATCATGGCGAGCCGGTTTGCGCGGTGGATATAAATTTGACGCCGGAAGCGCAGGATGATCCGCTGCTGGCTGGCTTGCCGGCTAATTTTCGCGGTTTCGTCGGACATAAAGAGGGGACAGATACGGCGCCGCCGAACAGCGTGGTGCTAGCGCGCTCTGCGGCCTGCATACAATTGCTGCGCGCCGGGAAAAATGTTTATGCGGCGCAATTCCATCCTGAGCTTGATGCTGATGGTTTGGCGCT
The DNA here is from genome assembly GCA_937959535.1 of uncultured Candidatus Saccharibacteria bacterium. Taxonomy (GTDB): domain Bacteria; phylum Patescibacteriota; class Saccharimonadia; order Saccharimonadales; family Saccharimonadaceae; genus Saccharimonas. The sequence continues at coordinate 20,775 of CALGPW010000003.1, read as the reverse complement.
GCGGATTAATATCTATAAGCATGCCGGCTATTTCGCGCCAGAGGAAGCTAAAGATCTGATCGATGCAGCGTACCGCGAATCGGAGTTGGTAACCGAGCCAGTCAAGATGTTGCGGCGGTTCGTTGAAAAATACGCGGAATAGTTTGACGCTTTCTAGCTAGACTGCGGAATTTCGTTATTAGCAAAAGGCCTCGGGTAATCCCGAGGCCTTCTTGACGGCCAAAGCTGAGAAAGGCTTACTCTTTCTTCTTGCCGCGTGATTTGACAGTAATTTTCTTTGGCTCTGGCGCTGGTGTGACTGGTACGGTGACTTTCAAGACGCCGTCGTCCAGGTGTGCTTCGATAGCATCGGCGTCAGCGCGCTCTGGCAGCTGGACGCTACGGTAGAAGCTGCTGCTCGACTCGCGTACGACGTACTTCTTTTCTTTGTCTTCTTCTTTTTCGTGCCGTTGGGCTTGGATGACCAAGTTGCCGTTTTCGACAGAAATATTGACGTCGTCTTCATCGAATTTCGGCAGGTGAACCTCGACGACTAGCGCGTTATCTTTCATGTAAACATCAGTGGTAGGCAAGCCGACCGAGCGTATTTGGCGCGGCATCCAGTTGTCGTCATTAAAGAAATGGCGCTGCAGGGCATCCATTTCGGCAAACGGGTCGAATCGAACGAGTTTACTCATTTGTATTACTCCTTTCGTTTATGATTTGGCGAGCTTTTGCTCTACATTTTATTGTAATTGGTTGGCACTCGCGTGTCAAGAGTGCCAAACATAAGTAGAATAACAGTAGTCTAGTGTGCCTCAAAGATTTCCCTGATTTTTCCACGGCAGTACATACGCTATATATAGTGGCGCTATATATAGCGTATGTGTAGCTTTGTCTAAATACGGTACAATAGATGTATGGAATGGTTGCGTGATTTAATTTTTGGCGAGCCGGATGGTGATGACGAATATTTGGCGCGTCTTAATAATAATGATATGGTCTCGCCGCAAGATAATCGCGGCAGTAGGGACGAAAATAACTTCGATAAAGACACTTCAGGGGTTGCTGCAGATACTAGGAAGTCAGACAGTAAGCCTCAGCCCGATCAATATCACTCGGCCAACGGGCAAAAAGTGATTCCCGAGATAGAAGTTGAGCGCACCGAGGCGCATCCGTCGGGCGATAATAAGTATCTCGAGGTGTGGGCGCATATTCGCAACCACGCGAGCTTTGACGTGGAGCTTGATAAATATGAGATATTAGGGCAGCGAGGCGACTTGAATAAATTTCTCAAGCCAGGCGAGATTTTTGAGCTGCGTTTGTATCGCGGGCCAATGCCGCAGAGCGATTCAGTACGCAAAATGTATATTCAGTACAAGATTGTTGGTACGGGCGACTATTTTCAGGCTGATCACATGATAGAGTATAAATATGAACAAGATAATCGCGGCAACAAGTGGTATATGCCAGACGAGCTGAAGCTGCTGCGGCCAGTCCGCGACATTTAGAAAGCAGGAAAGAAGTGAGAGTATTTTTTACAGACGGTAGTGCTAGCCCAAATCCGGGTCCAGGCGGTTATGCGGTAATTGAAAACGGCCAGCCGGTAGCTTTGGGTAGCGAAGACGGCCAGACGACGAATATTCGTATGGAAGGCATGGCGCTGATCGCAGCGATGGAGCTAGCTGGCGATGAGCCGTGCGAAATTCATAGCGATAGCGAATTTTGGATCAATGTGTTGACCAAGTGGGCGCCAGGCTGGGCTGCTAAAGACTGGCGCAAAAAAGGCGGCGACATTAAAAATCTCGATCTCGTGCAGCAAGCTTATGCGCTTTACCAATCGACGCAACCGAAGCTGTTTTGGGTACGCGGCCACGTCGGCCACGAGCAGAACGAGCTAGCGGATGAGTGGGCGAATAAAGCGCGGGCTGGCGTTCGTCTATAGCGAGAGCCTTGGCTGTTTTACTGTCGATCTAGATTCGGCGGGGCGGGGCGTGCTATAATGAACTTGTTAATAATTTAATATCCAGAGTGCGACGAGGGACTGGCCTGATGACTCGCCGGCAACCTGCTTTTACAGCAAGGTGCTAATTCCAGCCTGCTTGACCAGGAGAGATATTGTCTTTGCGGCTCCTTTCTTGGCCTCAAGCGGGGCAGATAGAAAGGAGTTTTATGTCTGTAGAATCTAATAATCAAGTAGTATATCGTACGGCTGAGAGCGTTTCGCCGAAACATCCGGACAAGATTTGCGACCAAATCAGCGATGCTATTCTGGACGCGTATCTTGCCAAAGACCCGCAAGCTCGAGTGGCGATTGAAGCTTGCGGCGGCCATGGCGCGCTGTTCTTAACTGGCGAAGTATCGTCGAGCGAGCTAGTTGACGTCAAGCAGATTGCGCGGCGGCTGGCTGGCGACGTGGAAATTATTGAGCGGATTGCACGCCAGAGCCCAGAGATTGCTCAGGGCGTGGACGCGGGCGGTGCTGGCGATCAAGGGGTGATGATTGGTTATGCTTGCGCTGAGACACCAGAATTATTGCCGCTAGAGTATGCTTTAGCGCGGGCTTTGAACCACTTTTTGTATGAGAAATGGCCGTATGACGGCAAAACGCAGGTGACGACTTATGGCGGCCAGATTGCGGCGATTGTCGCCAGCTTCCAGAATGCGCCGCACGACGAGCTGGCGGCTGCAGTGCGGCAGTGGTTTGCGCAGCAAAAATATGTGGCAGGTGATTTTGATGGCATTTCTCTGCATATAAATCCGGCAGGCGATTGGCAAATTGGCGGTTTCGCGGCGGACGCTGGTTTGACCGGGCGTAAATTAGCCGTTGATAACTACGGTCCGCGGATTCCACTAGGCGGCGGGGCGTTCAGCGGCAAGGACGCCACTAAGGTCGATCGCGGCGGTGCCTATATGGCGCGGCGGGTCGCAGTTGATTATCTTAAAAAGTTTGCAGCTCAGGAAGTGTTGGTGCGCTTGGCGTACGCAATCGGCCACGACCAGCCGGTTGAGGCTACAGCGGTAGTTGACGGCGCCGAGCAGCCAATAGCAGGTTATGACCTTAGTCCGGCGGGTATTATCGATACGCTGCAGCTGGCTCGTCCGCAATACGAACCAACAGCGCGCTACGGTCATTTTGGTAACGGCTTTGCTTGGGATAAGTAGTCCCGCGTCTTAAGTTGTATAATAAGGGTAGTGAAGCAAGATTTAGCCTTAGAAATATTATTGAGCGGCGAAAGCGCACTGCTGACCGGCCCGGCAGGGACGGGCAAGACTTTCGTGCTGAATCAATTCATCAACCTGAGTAAAGCTGATGGCAAGTATGTCTCGGTGACAGCGACGACCGGGCTGGCGGCAACGCATCTGGGCGGCGCGACGATCCACGCTTGGGCGGGAATTGGCGTTAGCGACCGCCTGCCGAATGGTTTTGCCGAGCATGTCAGCAAAAGCCGCCGCGAAATTATCGAAAAAACCGATGTCTTGATTATTGATGAGATTAGCATGTTGCATGATTACCGCTTGGACATGGTTGACGAAGTTTGCCGTTTAGTACGCAAGAGAGTCGACGAGCCGTTCGGCGGCATCCAAGTGGTGCTTTCTGGCGACTTCTTTCAGCTGCCGCCAGTTAATCGGTCAGAAAGCCGCGAGGGCGGGTTCGTAGTGAATTCATCGGCATGGCGCGAGCTTGATCCGACGGTATTGTATCTGAGCGAGCAGTTTCGCCAGCGCGACGGTGATACGTTGCTAGAAATCTTGACGGCGATGCGGGCTGGCGATTTGCGCCGCCGCCACGCCGAGCAGCTGTTGGAACGGACCGAATATCAGCCGCCTGCCGGAGCAGATCTGACGGAATTACATACTGTGAATGTTGATGTCGATAGAATTAATCAGGCTAGATTGGCTGAATTGCCGGGCGACGAAGTACTGTATCAACGCCACACTACTGGTAGCAACAACTACGTTGATAATTTGCAGCGCAGCGTACTAGCACCAGAGGTGCTGACGCTCAAAATAGGCGCATTAGTGATGGCGGTCAAGAACGATCAGGCGCGGCGTTATGCTAATGGCAACATCGGCATGGTGGTCGATTTCGAGCCAGCGACGGATTATCCGGTAGTGGAGTTTCGTAATGGCCGGACGGTGACTATGCAGCCTGATACTTGGGAGTTGCGCGACGGTACGCGCAAACGAGCTAGCATTAGCCAAGTTCCGCTGCGTTTGGCGTGGGCGATTACTGTCCACAAAAGCCAGGGTATGACACTGGATAGCGCGCGAATTGACCTCCGCAAAGCCTTTGTGCCGGGCATGGGCTATGTGGCGCTTAGCCGGGTGCGCGATATTGATAATTTGTATTTGACGGGTATTAACCGCATGGCTTTGCAGATGAGCGACGAAGCCTATGCTATTGACAAGCAGCTGCGCGCGCGGGCGGCAGATGATGCTAAAAAGTTCGCGCACTTACAACCAAAAGCTGACAAACGCGCAGCTGGCGAGCTTAAATCCGCCAAAAAAGCGAACAGCGCCAATTCTAGCTGGTCGGCTAAAATTGCTAAAATGCGCCAGACTTATCCTAATGCTTATAAACCATGGATTAAGGCTGATGACGATGAATTGCGCCAAATGTTCATTAACGGCGAAAGTATTGCTGCGATGAGCCAGAAACTCGGCCGCCATCACGGTTCGATCAAAATGCGCTTGCAAAAACATTTTGGCGAGGATGCTGTACAGTAAATAAACCAATATTAGAATAGCGCCTAATAATTGTAGTAGAATATATATCATGAATAATGACCAATCAACACCGGCTGATGACCAGCCGCCAGAGCCAACTGATATTTTCCTCTGGGCGAATCAAGCTGACGCACATAAGGACGAGCTCGAAATCGACTTATTTCTATTTACGAAGGGCTACACTGTTTATGCCACTAATTACGCCAAGGAGCTCAAGGCGCAGCTCAAGGTATTATTCCTTTACGACATGATTAGCCAGGTGCAAACTGGTGCTGCTACTGGTATGACAGTGCGCGACTTTGAAGCGGCGGCCGCTGAGGATAACGTGTTGGAGCGGACTACTCTGGACCGGGTAGATCACGCGCAAGAAGTGATAGAGCAAATTCGTTACGGCGAGGAAACGTTGGAGGTTTTCCGTGAAGGCGACCATGAATTCAAGAAGGTTAAGGGAATCGTAGCGCGTTTCAGCCGCCAGGGGGCCGAGCCGTTTTTCGTGGCTAAGATTTTACCGCAGTCACAAGTACTTAAAGGAGCGACCGCTTGGATGTATAACGGTGATTCGTTTCAGCCGTTTAGCGCTGACGTCGGCCTAAAAATTACGCCAGATAATCAAGTGTTGATTGCCGGCGGTGATATCTTTGCCTTTAATGAGTCGAAATTCATCCGTTTGTTTGGCTACGATGCTAAGCAGTTTGCTGTTGCCGAGGAAAAAATTGCTGAAATCGAGAAAAACTTTAAGTTAAAGTTCCCTGAAGGTATGACTTTCGATGCGTTGGTGCGCGATACTAAATCTTTAGTAACTAAGCTGCAAAAAGTCGACGTCGGTCTGGTGACGCAGGATCAGGTTATCGAGCAGGCCGACGAAATGGGTCTAGAACTGATGACTGACGACGCCACTGGCGAGATTATTATTATGGATGCCAAGGATGCGGCGAAGTTTGTCAATCTGCTCAACGACGACTATATGACTAGCGATATGACTGGTATCAAGTATGAATTAAAAGGTAAGAAGGAGCTGCGCGGCGATAGCGAAGCGGCTGTTTCAGAAGGGTAAAAAATGAGCGAAGAATACGGCGGAGCAAAGGTTGTAGTTATCGGCGGCGGGACGGGTAGTTTCACGCTGCTGTCTGGTTTGAGAAAATACGTGTCTGATTTGACAGCGCTGGTCAATATGGCAGATGATGGCGGGTCGACGGGACAGCTGCGCGATGAACTGGGTGTGTTGCCGCCGGGTGATGTGCGGCAATGTCTGGTGGCGTTGAGCGATAGCCCGCGGGTGCGTGATTTGTTTAATTATCGATTTGATGACGGCAGCTTGAAGGGTCATGCTTTTGGCAATTTATTCTTGACAGCGCTCGAGAAAATGACCGGTAGCTTTGGCGAGGCAGTGCAGCTGGCTAGCCAAGTTCTCAATATTCAAGGTAGAGTAATCCCGACAACTCTAACCGATATTACGCTGTGCGTCGAGAGTGCTTCGGGCGAACCTATCAAAGGGCAATTCAAAATCGCGCATGCCGATATCGCCAAACGGCCAAAAGTGTGGCTAGAGCCAGAGGCAGTGGCGCATCCAGCGGCCGTTCAAGCAATTTTGGAAGCAGATATGGTGGTGATTGCGCCGGGTAATCTCTACGGTAGTTTGGCGCCAGCGCTGGTAATTGGCGAAATTCAGGAAGCATTGGCAGCGACGCGGGCGAAATGTGTTTTTGTTTGTAATCTAGTAACCAAACCCGGCCCGACGGATGGTTTGAGCGTGGCAGATTTTGCCAGCGAAATTGAGCGTTTGGCTGGTAGCGAGTTTCTAGACTATGTCGTCTTCAATACCGACGAACCATCGAGAGAGTTGATGGCGAAGTATGCCCATGACGGCGAACATACGGTGCAATATGATATTAGCGAACTTAAACGCCAACACTATGAGTTTCGCGGGGCTGGTATCCTAGCTAAAAATATATGGGCGGGCGCGCAATCAAGCGACCCGATTGCCGCAGTACGCAGTTTTATCCGGCACGACCCTGACGCAGTAGCACGCCAGCTGATGCGGATATATTTTGCATAAGCAGCGTTTTCTGTCATGGCTTACCTCTATAGACGCTAGATATAGCGTCTATTTGCTTGTTGAAACGCTATAGTTTTCCACGTTTTTGTGGAAAAGTAAAGAAGTTATCATTTTTAGTAAAAAAGGTATTGCACAAGCATGATGAAACGTTGTATGATAAAGCCAGTGGCAAGGCAAGAGATAAGAATCTCGAGTCAAAACAAACACCACCGCGTAAAATAACAAAAGAAAGTAGGGTAGTCATGACTGACGCAGCTGTTAGCCAATCTATGTACGGTAGGGCGGGCGTCTTGGTTTGTGTACCTGATGCTTACGTATCGCGGGCGACGCTGTCTTTGGGCGCGTAGCCGTATAGTTTGTGGTACTTTTACAATTCGAAGTTGGACATCCTCGAGATCAACAATCTGATAGTGAGCAGTGGAATATCGACCCACGCTAAAATTGTCGAAAGTTCTTTCCTCTAACACAACACCTCCCAAAAACTCCACCTCACACACAAGTCTCTCAAAGGTATGCTAAATACGATATGAGTTGTTTGACAGCTCTTGATTTTAAGCATACTTGACTAAACTAAAACAAACACACCTATGCGAAAACAAACAGCTCGCTATCAGATTGGTGATCTCGAGTCCCTCGCCAGACCATATGGTATGATGGGGGAATGAGTATTAAAGAACATCCACCACTTCATGTTCCAGTATTACTTAATGACGTTGTGCGGCTGCTTAATCCTAAAGATGGCGAGAGTTATCTCGACCTGACGGCTGGATACGGCGGGCACGCGGGCGCCATTGTCGAACGAACGCATAATTATCGCGGAATGACTTTGGTTGACCGCGATGAATTTGCACAAGCAAACCTAGCGGCATTTGTCGGCAAAGGGGCAAAGTTAATGCACGCTGATTTTGTCAGCGCTGCCCGGCGGTTGATTGCTATAGGCAAGCGGTTTGATATGATATTGATTGATTTGGGGGTGTCGTCACCACAGCTTGATAGGGCTGAGCGAGGATTTTCATTTTCGCATAGCGGTCCGCTGGATATGCGGATGGATCGGCGGCAAGCTTTAACTGCAGAGCAGGTGGTTAACACCTATTCGCAGGGCGAGCTGGAGCGGATTATTCGCGATTACGGCGAAGAGCGGCCAAATATTGCGCGGCGTTATGCTGCTGCGATTATTAAGGCTAGACCACTGGCGACAACTGAAGATTTGACATCGGCTATCTTGAGGGCGCATGTCGGACGGCGCCAGCGAACGCATCCGGCGACACGTACTTTTCAGGCGATTCGGATTTTCGTCAACGATGAGCTTGAGCAAGTACGAGCGATTATGCCATTATTACCCGAGCTGTTATCGCAGGGCGGGCGAGTCGGTGTAATTAGCTTTCATAGCCTGGAGGATCGTATCGTTAAGCGATATTTTGCCGAACAGGCCAAAAACGGCTACGAGGCGGAACTTCGTATCATTACGAAGCATCCTGTCGATGGAGCCACTAAAGATGTTCACAATCCGCGCTCGCGAAGTGCTAAGCTTCGTGTCGCTGTGAAAATATAAAAACAGAAAGGAGGGTGCAGCCATGACTCGCCGCATCCAAGTACAAGTTCAAGCCGACGTCCAGCATGACATCACTGTTGTGCGCCGCGCCGCTTAGGCAAAAAACAACACAACTCTATAGGGCAGAGGAGCGTAATTTTCGTTTTTCTCCTAACGTTCCTCTGGCTTTTGAGTGTCAAAATAAATAACAAAAACGAATCCACCACATGTCATATTCACGAACTACACAATTTAATAGCCGGCGCCAAGGTAATTATGGGCGCAACCGCAATACAGTTGCTTTTGCATCGGCTATCAAACTCGGCCCGATTTCTAATGCGATTATTATTGCACTTCTCTTGACGCTACTGGGTCTGTTATACTTAACACAAGCGGGGAGTGTTTCGGGCTATGATTATGAGTCAAATGACGTCAGTAATAAAATTTCGACGTTGACCGAACAGAAGAGTGATCTGGCGGTTGAGAATGCTCGCCTGACAGCTCTGCAATCGGTTAAAGACAGCAGTGTCGCTCAAAGAATGGCTACCCCGTCTGATACTCAGTATGTAAGCAAATAGGAGTTTTAGGATAATGAGCGTATCGCCAACTCGTTTTATTCGACGCTCGAGAGTTGGCTTTTTGTTTAGTATAGTGTTGGTCGTCTCGGCCATTTTTGTAGTGCAGCTTTTCGTAGTGCAGGTAGTGCGGCATGATTACTATGTGGCGCAGGCCGATAATGAGCAGATTAAGAAGTTCACGCTCAAAGCGCAGCGCGGCGAAATTTACGCTATGGACGGCAGCGACCCAAAGCCGCTGGTGATGAACGAGACGGTCTATAAAGTTTGGGCAGACCCAACACAAGTATCTGATAAGCAGGCGGTGGTAGATACGCTGAATAGCATCGCTGGCGGCAACGTAGTTGATGGTTTCGCGGCGCTGATCGACAAAAAACCTAGCCGCTACCAAATTTTGACGAAATATATTACGCGGACGCAGGCTGAATTAATTAAGAAGAAAAAGCTAGCGGGTATCGGTTTCGAAGTTGGAACGCGCCGGGTCTATCCTGAAGGACGATTGGCTAGCCAGGTTTTGGGTTTTGTTAATCACGAGGGTAAAGGAGTATATGGCTTCGAGCAAGCTAATAACCAAACTCTGTCTGGGCGCGACGGTATGCTCAAAACGGTGACGGACGCTCGCGACGTACCGCTGACAATTGGTGATAAGAATGTCCGCCAGCCGGCAGTAAATGGACGGAGTATTGTTTTGACGATTGATCGTAATATTCAGACACAAGTCGAATCAGCGCTTGAGGCTGGTGCTAAGCGTAGTAAAGCCACCAGAGCAAGCGCTATTGTCATGGAGCCAAGTACTGGTAAAGTGCTGGCAATGGCTAATATGCCGACGTATGATCCGTCGAATATCAATACTTCTGACGTGTCGGTCTTTAACAACGATACGATTTCACATCCGTACGAAGCGGGCTCTGATGTCAAGACTTTCACGGTGGCGACCGGAATCGACAAAGGCGTTATCTCGCCGCAGAGTACTTACAACAATACTGGCAAAATCAAGGTTGAAGACATTACAATCAATAACGCCTCTAAAAACAGCTTCTTGAACGGCGACATTACTATGCAGACGGCACTGAACTGGTCGCTGAATACTGGTATGGTAACGATTGCGCAGCGGCTGGGAAATGGTTCTTATATTACTCGCGGCGCTCGTGATACGATTTATGATTACTTTTATAATCGTTTCCGGCTGGGGCAGTTGACTGGTATTGAGCTGGCGAATGAGGCGGGCGGCACAGTTATCTCGCCAGCACAGCAAGAAGGTAATGCTGTGCGTTACAGTAATATGGTGTTTGGCCAGGGTATGAATGTGACAATGCTGCAGGTGGCGAGCGGTTTTTGTTCGGTAGTTAATGGCGGCGTATATCACGCGCCAACGATTATTAACGGCACGATGGGTGATGGCGGCAAGTTCGCGGCTACGGCGGCGAAGACTAGCGCTCGTGCTATCAGCGAAGCTTCATCGCAGACAGTGCGCGAAATGGTGCATCAGGCTCATTATGCGACATATAAGCCGCATGACGACTCGGAACGCTGGCTAGTCGGCGGCAAGACCGGTACTTCGCAGGTGATTGTTAACGGCAAGTACGATGATAACGAGACAATTGGCACCTATCTGGGTTTTGGCGGCGAATACGGTAAAATTCCGCGTTACGTTATCATGGTAGAGATAGCGGCAGACGGCCGCGGTATGGGCGGCGGCTCGGATGCCAAGCCTATTTTCAACGAGATATCCAACTGGATGATAAAATACTTAAAATTAGCCCCGAGAGAGTAGGGTAGGGAGTATAATGGTAATATGTCGATTGTAACTTTTGGAAACGAATTGAACTCGGTTTTTCTAATGAGCTTGATGGCGTTTCTACTGGCGATGCTGCTAACGCCAGTATATACATATTTTGCTTACAAATATAAATTCTGGAAAACACAGCGTACAGCAGCGGTAACTGGCGAAAAACTCAAGATTTTTAACTTATTACATAAGAAGAAAATCGAGCGGCATATTCCGACCATGGCGGGAATAATTGCCGTAGTGGCGATTGTGGCGGTGACACTGGCCTTTAATCTGGATCGAGCGCAAACTTGGCTGCCATTGGCGGCGTTAGTTGGCGGTGCGGCGATTGGTTTGATTGATGATATTTTGAATGTTTTTGGCTCTAACCGCAAGGATGCTGGCTTGCGTAGCTGGGTGAAATTTGCCATGATTATCGGCGTCGGGCTGGTGCTGGGCTGGTTTTTCTTCTGTAAGCTCAGCTACTCGTCGGTGCATATCCCATACGTTGGCGATTGGCAAATGGGCGCGTGGATTGTCGGATTGTTTGTGTTTGCGGTGGTAGCGACGGGTAACGCGGTCAATATAAGTGACGGCCTGGACGGCTTGGCGGGCGGTTTGCTGGTAATGTCATTTTCGGCATTTGGTGTGATTGCGCTATTACAAGGCCATTTGAAGTTAGCGGCGTTCTGTTTCACAGTGGTCGGCGCTTTGCTGAGTTATTTGTGGTTCAATATCTTTCCAGCACGGTTCTTTATGGGCGACGTTGGCAGCTTTGCTTTTGGGACGAGCTTGGGCGTGGTAGCGATGATGACCAACACGCTGTTTTTGCTGCCGATTATCGGCATATTGTTCGTGGTCGAGGCTGGGTCTAGCTTGTTGCAGATGACCAGCAAGAAATTATTCCATCGCAAGATATTCCTGTCGGCGCCGATTCATCATCATCTGGAGGCATCAGGCTGGCCAGAGGCTAAAGTGACGATGCGTTTTTGGGTGATTGCTGGCGTGGCGGCGTTTATGGGGATAGCGATGGCGATGACCGGGGGGCATATTGCTCCGTGATTGGCGCTCGGCACCGCGACAGGTACGTACAATTTACCGATGGCAAAATTCAGCGTAAACACCGGCCTGATTATTGGTTAGTGTTATGTGCGGCGTTGTTGATGCTGGTAGGAATGATAATTGTTTATTCGGTCGGGCCGCAGTATGCTAATTTGCAGAATAGTGCTTATGACAGCGATTATTCTAGCACGTATTTCTTTCTCAAACAGCTTATGGGTATTAGCCTGGCAGTTAGTGGTTTTGTACTATTGATATTAGTACCGTTTGATTATCTCAAGAAGCATATTTTTCAGTTAATGATGATTGGAATTGGCTTATCGTTTTTGCTTTTTTTGATTGGAAATATTCTGCATATTGATGCAATAGCGCAGAACACGCTAGGCGCTTATCGCTGGTTTCACTTGGGGCCAGTTAATTTTCAGCCGTCCGAGCTGCTAAAATTAGCAATGACTTTGTATATGGCGGTGTTTTTAGGTAAACGCTACCAAGAGGGTAAGATAAACGACTTGAAAGAAACAATCTACCCAGCAGCGGCGTTGGTCGGCTTTTTGTTATTTATTGTCGTAGTATTGCAAAAAGACATGGGCTCGGGAGTGGCGATAGCGGCGGCTGCGGCGTCGATATTTATGGTGAGTACGATAAGAATGAAAACTCTGATGCAAATTGCATTAGTGGGCGTGCTGTTTTTGGGACTCACGGCAGTAACGGCGCCGCACCGGTTGGAACGGATTACGACGTTTTTCGGAGCGAGTAAATCAGCCTCGCAAGACGATAACGATTATCATATCAAAAACGCAATGATTGCGTTGGGGACAGGCGGGTTAACTGGCCGCGGTATCGGCAAGAGTATTCAATCGACAGGCTACTTGCCAGAGGCAATTAACGATTCGATTTTTGCTGTAATTGGCGAGATTTTTGGTTTTGCCGGGACGGTATTGGTAGTAGTGTTGTTTGCAGCTTTGCTGCTGCGGGTTTTACGAGTTGCTGAATACTCGCCAGATATGACCAGGCGATTGGTAGTGGCGGGTATTTTTGGCTGGTTATTTGCGCACTTCTTCATGAATATTGCATCAATGATTCACCTAGCGCCGTTAACAGGTATAACGCTGCCGTTCTTGAGTGCTGGCGGCAGTAGTATGCTGTTTTCGGGCGCGGCTTTGGGGGTTGTTTTCCAGTTATCGCGATATACTGCACATAAACCAATAGATATAGGAGGCCAAGATGCGGATATTAGCCGTAGGCGGCGGCTCGGGGGGTCACGTTACTCCAGTTGTCGCCGTGTTGCGAGAAGTTAAAAAACAGCAGCCAGATGCGGAATTGCGGTTTTGGGTTGACCGCAAATTTAGCAAGCAAGCGCGCAACGTTATGGCTAGCTTTGATAACTCGGTGCGCGTAGATGTCATTGCTAGCGGTAAATTACGCCGCTATCATAATCTTAGTGTTGTGCGTCAGCTGTTACGCTTACGGACGATTGTGTGGCCAAATTTTGTTGATGCGCTAAAGGTGTGCGTGGGCTTTGTCCAGAGCCTGGTGAAACTAATCGCCTGGCGTCCAGACGTGATATTCACGAAAGGAGGCTACGTTTGCATGCCGGTTGGTTTGGCGGCACATGTGCTGCGCATTCCGCTGGTAATTCACGACTCAGACGCTCATCCAGGACTGACTAATCGCGTATTGGCACGTTGGGCTGACCGCATTGGCACTGGCGCTCCACTAGAATATTATCCGTACCCTAAGGCGATTAGTCGTTACGTTGGCGTACCGATCCGCGAGGGATTTAAGCCGTATAGCAAGCAGCAGCGCCGCGTGGTTAAGGAAAAACTAGGATTTCCAAGTAACAGGCCGTTAGTGCTGGTTACTGGCGGCGGTTTGGGTGCGGAACGGTTGAATAATGCTGTGGCAGATACTATTAGCGAACTTACACAGTTCACTAGCGTAATTTTAATAACTGGTACTGGCCAGTATGCCGAGATTCGGCGGCGATTGCCAGAGGATACAGATCAAGTTAAAGTTTACGATTTCGTTAGCGACGGTATGATTGATATGCTTGGTGCGGCTGATGTTGTGGTAGCACGAGCTGGTGCGACTACAATTCTCGAGTTGGCAGCGCTGGCCAAGCCAACGATTCTGGTGCCGAACGGCTTCTTGACCGGTGGTCATCAAATTAAAAATGCTAAGGTGTATGAAGATAAAGGCGCTGTCAAAGTTATCGATGAAATGCAAATGGAAAAAACGCCGCAGCTACTCGTCGACGAGATAAAAAACGTTATTGACGATCCCGCAGAAGCACGACAAATGGGGCAGGCTTTTCTGTCGTTTGCGCACCCTGGTGCTGCTAAAGATATGGCTGATATGATTCTAGATGCTGCTAATAGCCGCCGAACAAACCCTGATAGCGCTGCAAAATGATATAATTAATACCACAAGCATGTTTGGTATGAGATCGAAAAAATCTAAATCACGCCGCGCCGCACAGCCTGTGCGGCGCCGTGCTGTGGTTGATGATAGCTCGCCTAGTGCGGGAACACTATTTCGGCGCAATCGTACCTTGACTGGCAGTCTCATTTCCTCGGTGCCTAGCCCTAATGAACAATCGGCTAGCTTGCAATCACCGCGCGTGCAGGCGCACAATCTAAAGCGCAAACGCCGCTCTATCCGCTTAGCGTTGATTAGCGCATTAGTGCTAATTGCTGGTTTGGGGTGGTTGCTTACTCAGATCATTGTCGAGCCAAAAGTGCAAATTGTCGGCACCGGTAACGATCCAGAAGTACAAACTGCCGCCCGCGATTATGCAGCAGCAATTCAAGATTACCTCTCTGCTAATCCCCTCGAGCGGCTGGCTGTAAATATCAATGCTAATAATCTTAGCCGAGCCATTCAAAGTAGATACCCAGAGGTGTCTAGCGTGTCGCCGCCAGCTAAAGGTGCTCTCTGGTCGGCCGATTTTTCGGTTAATTTGCGCTCGCCAGTGGTTTATTGGCAGTCTGGTAATATGAAAGCTTATGTTGATAGTACAGGTGTAGTATTTGAACGTAATATCCTTGGCACGTCAGTTATCGCCGTCGAGGATCAAACTGGAATTCGTGCAAGCGTTGGCAATTCAGTAATTAGCGGCCGTTTCCTGCAGTTTATCGGTAAGGTTGTGGGACATTTCAAAGAAAACAATCTTACTGTTAATAAAATGATTCTGCCAGCTAGTACTACTCGCCAGGTGCTAGTCAGTCTCGACGGGGTGGGGTACTCAATTAAAATGACAGTTGACCGCCCAGCGGCTGGCCAAGTCGAAGACGCGGTGCGTGCCATCCGCTATTTAACGAACAGAGGAATAACTGCAGAGTATATTGATGTGCGGGTGAGTAGGCGTGCTTTTTATAAATAAGGAAGAGGTTTTAGGTAGAGGTCTACCCCTGCACTGGTGGGCTATGTTCTACTTTTGTTCTATTAAACAGCTAAAAAGGCTAGGTGAAAAAACTATATTAAAATATTGAAAATGCAAAAAGTCAAATAAAGCAGGTGAGGCGGGAAAAGTAGTAGGGGACAATATTTTTGAAAAAATGCAAATTTATTCTCATAGTGCTGAGATTTTTTCTGTGGATAACTTAAGTCTATAAACATGTGCTAATTACTACAATTTAAAATTTAAATTTCGAGTTTGTTTTCGAGTGCATGGACTTATGTCTATAGAGCTGCTGGTTGGCGGTATTTTTTATATAGCGAATAAATATAAAAAGTAAAAGTAAAAGTAAAAGTAAAAGTAAAAGTAAAAGATGACTCTAGTAGCGTGGTTAAGGCTCCCCATTTTAGACCAAGATTAAGCTGTGGCTTATATCAAGCAAAATCATTATTTGCGAACGTATGATTAATCATCCCGCCATCATAGATTATAAGACGTAAAACGGACATTGTGCGACATTAAAACTATCTACGAAACATGATTACTCCATCGTCTTTTTTCAAGATAAATTTATGTAGTTTGTAAACTTTTGGAGGTATCGGCGGCGATTAATTATGCTACCGCCCTGTTTGGGTCTGCCGGTATATTTATGTTCTAAATCTATATTTGCCATGTTCCATGTTTTTATTGCTATGAGCTGTTGATGGCTTTTGGCGCGCTAATTTGTGTTATTGATTATGGTTTGGGCTTTGATCGCTAAAGGTAGTGTTTTATGAATCTATGAAATGTTGGCAATTGTTAGATAATTATTCTGGCATGACTTTAAGAAACCTGCGGATAATTAGTTCGCTTTTTGTTCTATAGTTTTTCGAGAGTTGATTCTTTAAGAGCGCGGGCGACCTCTCGCTTGATGATTTCACTATTCCACTCATCCCCCTTAAACCGCAGCAGGGGCATATTTGCATTGCTTATAATTGAGTTAACGAAAATGTCGCGCTTTTGGCGGTCAGGACGATCATGGGTGTTGTCGTCAAGTTCAATAGCTATGAGCGGTTTCATATTATTGGTGCAAATAAGAAAATCCACTGATTTGCCGTTGATTCTTGAAAATGCCCTGCTCCAGTTCTGTCCGTAAACCTTATGATCTAATAAATGAGGCTATTTCTTTAGAAGCCAAGCTATATTGTTGTCTGGGGTATGTTGTGATATGTTTATAAGCGGATTGGATAAGAATTTCTATTAACTTAATTGAAAGTACCTAGGAGAATAACAATGGTTAGAAAAAATTTTGGACAAACACAACAACAGCAAGAGAGCAAGAATAAGCCTTCCGCTAAGAAACGTAAGCGAGGCTGGATGATTTTTGGCGGCGTAATTGTTGCAATTTTTGCCATTACTCAAATCAATAGCGTTGCAGAACAGGCTCGTCTTGAAAAAGACAACGTCCCTATCGTTATTTCTGACGTGGACGATAATATTAAACTTGATTATCATACGAATAAGCGTGAGATATCCGCTAAAATATCGGGCATTAGTTCGTTCGCTGAAGTAAAAATATCGGAAAATAAGATTGAGGTTCATGATCGTAAAGACTCAGCTGGCAATATTAAGTATGAAATTAAAGACATCAAAGAGGGCGATAGCGATATTTCTATCTCTGTTGTTGACGGTAAGCGTCGCGGCGATAAGACCATTAAGATTCATCGTCAGACAAAAGCTGATTATGACAAACAAGAGCTAGAAAAAGCTCTCAAGCGCGCCGAGGAATCAGTCAAAAAAGCTGAAGAACAATCGAGTGATGAAAATATTTCTCGCGCTAAGTCAGATATTGGTAAATTACCAGACGGCAAACGTACGCCATTCTCTGAACGTATTACCAAATTAGAAAAAGCCAAGCAGGAAGAAAAAGAGCGCGCCGAGAAGGTCCAAAAAGAAGCAGAAGAAAGAAAAAGACGAGAGGAAGCGGCCGCTGCGGCTAGGACGCGTCAACGCCAGTCGGCCCCTGCGCCGTCGCAGCCAGCTCCAGCAGAGTTGAATTTTCGCAGCTGTAAGGAGGCGCGTGCTGCCGGCTATAGCCATATGCGCCGCGGCGAACCGGGGTATTCGCCGCATCTTGATAGAGACGGTGACGGCATAGCTTGCGATAAGCATAAGTAATGAGTATAAGTATACTTCTATTCTTCTTAATATCAACGTAAGATACTAAGCCACTTTATCGCGCAATGGCTGCGTATGAAAATTTGGATTGCGCGTTATAGTTCCCTAACAATTTAGATCTTCTTATCCTTAATATCTTTTTTATACCGCAAAAACAAAACCCCGCCCTCTTTCATGCAGCTGAAATAGAAGCCGTTTTTTGCCAAGAGGTTCTGTAGGCCTGGTATTTTCTGGGGCGCTAGTGTTTGTAATTGCGTTGCGCCGCGTAATGCTGTTTCAGCCTCGACTAGTTGTAATAATCGCGTACTAACTTTTCGGCGGCGGTATTTTTCTCGTACGACGATTAGTTCCAAATTTGCTATTTCAGGATCGTTTGGGTTCTGGCTATAGATAATTGTGCCAACTGGTTTGATAGTATTGCTGCTTTCATCGATGTATCTGGCCAGTGCAGCGGCGCACTTACCCAAGTATAAACGCTGCGTTAGGTCGGTAGCTGCTTCCATGAAAGTATCTCGGCCTAGTATGTCTGAAATTGGGCCGCAGATACTAGGCTTGCATAATAGATCAATAATCTCGCCAACTTGAGCGTCATGAGCATGCGGCGTGGTGGCTATTTCTAACGGTAGAGGCATAGCAATAGTTGATTACGAATTGGAAGTAGCTGCCGCTGGAGTTTTGCGCCGGCGGCTGCGAGTGCGTTTGCGCTTTGGTTTGTCGCTAGCGGCTGTATTTACTTTCTCTGTTTCTTCATCAGCGGCGAGTTTGGCTGCTGCATTTGTTTTCGCGGTGTCATTATCATTTGCGGCCTTTGGCGTGTCTTTATTGTTTTGACCGTGGTCTATTTGTAGCAAACCAACAGCTCCTTTGTCAAGTTTGACCGAAGGCTGTTTGGCAATTGGCTGAGTCTGTTCTTGTGATTGCTTAGCAGCTTGGCGCGCGGCACGATCGGCGGCTCGCTGTTCGGGTGTTTTTGGCGGCGTATAGGCAGGACCAGGTTTTTTGACGACTAGGTTTTCTGGCGGCAGGATTCGATTGGCGATATCGACTTCAATATCGCTGCGGTTGCGGCTATAATTATCGCGCGTCCACTGGATAATCCGGCCGGTGTTATCGTCTTGCGCAGTTGGCAGATTGAGCGTTTTGGCGCTAAAGGCTGGAGCCTTCTCGCCGTTGATGACCATGTTGATGATAAAGTTGCGATTATGCATCTGTAGTAGGTCATTTGGCTCGAACTGCGGCTCGAACTGCTTGGCGAGGATCGGACTATCATCGGCAGAAACGCGGAAGCTAATTACGGTACCGACGTTGCCGAAAACAGCATCGCGGACGGTTTCTTCCATCTGGCTAATGTACTGGTTAGCGACGGTCAGGTTGAGACCGTATTTGCGCGCCTCGGATAAAATAGTAGCGAACGAATCGGTAGCAAAGTTCTGAAACTCGTCAACATATAGGTAAAACGGCCGGCGATCCTTGATATCAGGGATATCGGAGCGGCTCATGGCGGCGAGCTGAATTTTGGTGACCAAAAACGAGCCGAGAATACCAGCGTTGTCCTCGCCGATTAGGCCCTTGCTCAAATTGACGACAAGAATCTTGCCTTCATCCATAATCTGGCGGATGTTAAACGTTGATTTCGGCTGGCCGATGATGTTGCGGATGACCGGATTAGCGGTGAAGGCGCCGACTTTGTTGAGGACTGGCGCGATGGCTTCAGCCTGGAATTTGTCGGTCCAGCTAGCAAACTCGACATTCCAAAATTGCAGTACCACAGTGTCTTTACAGTAACTGAGTGTGTCTTTGCGAAACTTTTTGTCAGTGAGCATGCGAGTAATATCGAGCATAGTAGTCTCGGGCCGATCGAGCAGCGCTAGGATGGTGTAACGCAAAATATACTCGAGTCGTGGCCCCCAAGAGTCGCCGAACATACGCTTCAGCACGCCGATAACTTCTGATGAGATATTAGTTTTTTGCGACGGATTGGTGACCTCTAGCGGGTTGAAACCGAGCGGATACTGCGTATCGGCCGGGTTAAAGTAAACAACATCCTGCAGGCGCGAGCCTGGGATGAAGCGCATGTTATTGATAGCAAAGTCGCCGTGCGGATCAATGATAGCATAGCCTTGCCCGTGGAAAATATCGCTGAGGGCAAATAACTCCAGCAAACCGCTCTTCCCTGCTCCCGTCTGGCCGATGATGTAAACATGGCGCGAGCGGTCGTAGCGCAGCATACCGAATTGATGGTTGATACCGCGAAAATTAGTCATGCCAAAGGCCGAGATATTCTCATCATGCGCTGGGTCGCCAGTTAGGACTGGCAACTTCGGCGGCGGTTCGGCGGTTTTGGTGCTAGCCCAGACAATGTTCGGCGTTTCGACGTTAGTATGCGGCAAATGGTAAACGCTAGCGACTTCCTCAATATTCATCAGATAACCGCGGTCGGCAAAGAGGCGGGTTTTGTACTTGGCTAGCGCTTCTTTGGCGAAGCTGTCGTTCGACATCTTGAAGCCGTTGAGGTTAGTTGAATTAAACTGCTTGAAGGTGCCAATGATGCCTTGCATGCGTAATTTGGCGTCGCTAGTGCGCTCGCCCAGGTAAGCGACGCGGACTTTGACTTGATAGCCAAGTTTGGTCGCCTTTTTTTCAGCTTCAGATATGCGAGTCTTGTCGCGTTCTGATAATTCTGGACCGCCGCTGGCGCCTGCTTGCTCAGGCGGTTGCCATAGGGCAGAAAATAGGCCGGCAATCCACTTGCCTATGCCGTCGGTGCCGAATAGGTTGAAGCCGCCTGCTTTGACCGATTGAATCCAAGCGTCGACTTCTTTGTGCCAGCTGTCGGCGACCGGGCGCACTAGCATTTGTATCCAAATTTCTTCGTCGGTATCTTCGAGCTTGGCGAGCGTGCCAGTGATACCAGCTAGCGGGTCGACTTCAAAACTCTGAAAGGTTTTGATCGGTAAAAATTCCTTGTCGGTTAAGGTAACTTCTGAAGTATAGACTACGCTGTGGTGGCGTTCGTGAGCGACATAATCTTCTTCGGCCTTATGGATTTGTACTTGCGGGTATTGGGCGTAAATCTGCCCTTCGACGAAGCTTTGTAACGATTTCGGCGTCCAAACGTAGAATTGAATCCGCCCGCCCACCGAGGCAATCTCGAAGCTTAGGTGCTCCTGATAGCCATTGTTAGCTTTCAGCTCGCGGGCATCGCGCAAAATACCATGGAGGCTAGCGAACATTTGCTCGGCGGCCAGCTCAGACTTATCGTTAGTCTTTGGAATTTCGAGGGTTAACAAGACGCTCTCAACGTTCTTTATTACATCAATACTGCGATAATTGCGCCAAGTTAGATATAACAGCACAATAACCAACGGCCCCCAGACATACCATTGCAACAATAGAGCAATAACAGAAGTGATAAATGACATAGCTATACTTTCATTATATCATACCTCTGTTATTTTTGCAAGATTAACGTACTAACCCACCACCTTTGCAACCAAAAAGCAGGCCTCGTACACTGTAGTT
>CALGPW010000002.1:0-30660 GCA_937959535.1 uncultured Candidatus Saccharibacteria bacterium | reverse complement strand
GCAAGGCTGCTTTTGCTGGCTTGGTTGATTCAGCCATTACTTAGCACCTCCTAGTTTAATTAAGCCCTTCTTAGGACCTGGCACTGCGCCCTTGACACCAATCAAGTTGTTCTCGACCGAAATGTACGCCACTTTCAGATTCTTGACAGTGACCTGTTCTGCGCCCATGTGTCCGGCCATACGCTTGCCTTTGAATATTTTTTGTGGGTACATGCTGCCGATTGAACCGACTTTGCGAGTGTTACCCTTGCCGCCGTGGGTTTTGCGGTGGCGTTTGAAGTTGTGCCGCTTGATAGTGCCAGCCCAACCTTTACCCTTGCTGATGCCTGTAGCATCAATAACGTCGCCGAGCTCGAACTCCGAGACGTTCCATGTGTCGCCGACCTTGACTTCGCCAAGGTCGTCAACGCGAATTTCCCCGATTTTTTTCGGGGTCACACCGGCTGGTTTGACATGTCCAGCCACGGCCTTGCTCAGGTTCTTACCCGTACCATATGCCACCTGGACTGCGTTGTAGCCGTCGGTTTCGACAGACTTGACCTGAGTCACAGTCATCGGGCCGGCTTGGATCAGTGTCACCGGAATAGTGGTGCCGTCCTCGCCAATGATTTGGGTCATACCAATTTTGGTACCGAAAAGTGCTTTCATTGCCCTCTTGCTCCCATTTAAAAGCCTCGGCGGCTGGTAGTATCCGTTGCCCGGACTTGCCAATTCGCGCGAGTCTCTATAGTTAATATTACGCGTAATAGAATTACATCTACTATTATAGCACGTCTAGCTACAACTCGTCAATATCGCGCAGCCTTATTTATCAAAGTATTCTGGTAAGACCTTGCCCGCTAAAGTTGCCGCTAACAGCACCGCGAAGCCGCACATAATCGACGGAATGCCAGAAATCGTCGACGGATCTACGATATTGACAAACGTTGTCGGCACCATAAACAAGATATAGCCAATCATTAGCGAACACAGAGATCGGCGAATATTTTTTACCGCAGCTTTACTTTGGATGTAAGCGTATACAATAGCAATAATCAACAAACCATAGTAGTATCCCGCATAAATCGGATAAAATTCATCGCGATTCTCAAAGATTACATAATTGCCTAAGCAGGCGCCAGCTTTTACGCCGTCAGCTTCCAATAAGAAATAACCGACGAATAGTGCTGCCAAAATATAACCTAGAACCGGAATCCAGTGCCTTTTATCGCCAGAAAGTTGATAAATCAGATGAATACCCAGAGGCGGCAGCATAGTAATCGCCACATAACCGAGCTTTGCCCAACCTAGGTTATCAAGAAAAATCGTACCTTCGCAAACGTTATACTCAGCCCACTGAAACAGCGCCAGGCAGATGAGCAGCGCCATAGCAATCCTTGTCACAGCGTTTAGCTTATAGCGCCAAAACGTATATAACGCCAAAACAAGCTCAATCGCTAGCGTTGCCAGCATCACTGGCGGCGAAAAGCAGTAAAGTTTCAGCTTCTTAAACTTATTCATACGATGAATTATACACCATTGCGGTAGCTAATCGTTGTCGCGAGCAGTAAACCATTCACCGAATTTCTGCCAATGCTGAAAATGAGAAGGGTTAATCTCCGCACCATCATGACGGAGCGCAAACTCTTCAGCAATTGTTAACCCGCCGCTATCCTCCATTGATACAACCTGATTCATTGACGTTCCTTCGCCGCGCGGCTCGTTTATAAACACGCCAGTTTGATCATATATAAACAGCTTTGATTGCTCGCCATCAAAATACGCCACGACGTCATGCAATATAATTCTCCGATCATTTTTATCTTTCATCAAAGCCAAAAAATCTTCAGCCGTAAACCAGCCAACAACGTCTTTCATATAGCCACCCGGAAAGCCGCTAAGTGCTGGAATTTCCCAGCTGCTATCATTAACAACAACCGGCCGGCCCGCTTTTTCATGCGCCGACTTAACTTTCGCTTCGGTAATTTTCAGCGGATCATGATGCTGGATTTCATCAATGTTAATTTGTAGCGGCTCGACAAAAATCCCATAGCCTTTCAGAACCGACTTGGCTTCTTCAAGTTTATACGGATTGCCGGTGATAAAAGTGATTGTTTTCATCACACTTACATCTTAATTTCAGAGTTTATTTTCTGAAATCGTGGCACAGATTTCCCGTCCAGTACTATTGTTTCCGTAAACATACTGGCAGGACGGGCGAATAATTCATGTTCATTCTCATAGAGAGGCCGGTAAATCACCAGGAGTTCTTCCGTCTCAGTTTCTAAGGCTAGGCCGATCACTTCGTATAGCTTGCTTGACTTGCTATGCTTGTACGTGCCCTTGCTGATTTTCGCGTAACGGCTCCGTTCTTTGCTATCCGCAGCTTCTTCGCGATACTTCTCTGGCTGAGCGCGGAAGATTTCCACCCATTTACTATCATCAGCCAAATCATGATATTTAATGTAATGTCGTTTGTCAAAGCCGCCCTTATCTTGCTTTTTACGCGCCATCTCCTCTTGGACTTGTTCTATAGAAAAGCCAAAATCCTGGCGCAGCGCGTCAACGACTTCCTGCAAATCAGCCAGCTCTTTGAGGGATTCGCCGCGCTGATTATCGCCCAGTGGAATTTCATCTGCCTCCTCATGAACCTTGCGGAGCAGTTCGCGGCGAAATTCTTGCTTGCCTAATATACGGTACTCCGTATGTAAAACTTCTTCGTCATCCAGACACTTTTTCACGACTTTGTCGCGAACTAGTTTTTGTAAATAAAATCGAATCATTTTAAATTAAGGTTTTAATACTGTCTTTGTAGATTGATGTATTAGATTATAAGTAATATTTAGCGTTCTATACAATCGCTTTTTAGCGCGGCAAAACAACGCCCGTATCTTTCGCTATCTTTAACAATTCTTCGTTAATGACTAGCAGCTTTTCTTTTGACGACATCTTGGCGAAGCTAGCGCTCATCAAAGTTTTATTCGGCTTGTTATAAATAACATCGTATATTTCCTTGATGTCGTTAGTAAGTGCTTGCAGCTCGCCTTCAACCCGCTCAAGCCGACCCTTGACCTCGCGCATGTCGCTTTTCAAGCTAAATACATCCTCTTTTAGTACAGTGACGTCCTCTTTTAGTCCAGAGACATCCTCTTTCAGCTTGGAGACATCCTCTTTCAGTCCGGAGACATCTTCTTTCAATACAGATACATCTTCTTTCAGCCCAGAGACGTCTCTTTTCAATTCCGATATATCTGCTTCAACTGCGTCAAATCGCGGTAGTACAATTGTCTCCAACGCTCCATTAACGCCTTCAACAATTGCTTCTTTAATCCATTGCTTGTCGTCATTAGTTAGTGCCATGCGCCCTCCTGAATTCCATTATACCATGCCGTATTCATGTACAGACGAAGCGCTAAAAATTTGGAGTTATTTAAGTACAAACTTTTGTCGGCTATCAAAGCAAGATTCCCGCTGGCAAGAAATATGACACAATAGCTACGACTAGCAAAATCGCGTACCATATGTGCCGGTTGCCTGGGCGCTTTTCCCAGAGATAAACGGCCAGTGCTCCGCCAATTAGCCCCAGCGGAAGGGCTGATAGCGTTAAGCTGCCGATGTCTAGCGGCACTTTGAATTTTAGCCATAATGTGCCAGCAATCGTTACCGTGACTAGTTTTAGCAAATAGACGCCGTCAGGTTCGAACTTTTCGTTGCCGCGCCGGCTAAATACACGGTTGCGGGCGTATGTGCGTTGTTTGTGCTGCCGTGAAACCATAATTTAAGTATATCATAAGCGTCGTACTTCCCTGTTTTTCGCGACTCTCTAGCTGCTATTCTGGATTATTGTTGCTCTCATAGAAAAAGAAAAGACTCTCTCAGTGCCCGTAGAGTCTTTTCTTGCGCAAAGAGCAAGATGATGTTTACATTTTAATTTCGGCGTCAACGCCAGCTGGCAATGATAGATTTTGCAAGTTTTCGATGGTTTTTGGTGTAGCGTTAGAAATGTCAATCAAGCGCTTGTGTACGCGCATTTCGAATGTCTCGCCGCCCATTTTGTAGACGTGCGGGCTTTTCGTTACCGTATAAGTGCTGCGGCGAGTTGGCAGCGGCACTGGTCCGGCGACTGTTGCGCCAGTACGAACAGCGGTGTCGACGATTCGCTTAGCAGATTCATCAATAACTGTGTGGTCATACGCCTTGAGGCGGATGCGGATAGTGAGACCTTTATCTTCGGCCATTTTGTTACTCCTTTTACCTCGTAACCTCCGCTCGAATCGGTTTCGTTAGCGTCTGGCAGAGTTCTCGAGGCGATTAATTAATACGAACACTACTATAGCAATAATTAGTGTGAATTGCAAGAACTGCGCGGACGATAAGACGTGTTAAGGTTTAATCTTGTCGGTGACCGCTGGTTGCAGGCGATAAAAGCACCCCCGATAGTCCGGAGGTGCTTTCGGTAGTAACTTACAGAGTGTAAATTACTTGATGATATTGGTCACCACGCCAGCGCCGACAGTACGGCCGCCTTCGCGGATAGCGAAGTCTTGACCTTTGTCCATAGCGATTGGGGCGAGCAATTTAACCTTGAAGGTTACTTGGTCGCCTGGCATGACCATCTCTTTGTCGGCTGGCAATTCAACTTCACCGGTCACGTCAGTGGTGCGGAAGTAGAACTGCGGCTTGTAGCCCTTGCTGAACGGCGTGTGGCGTCCACCCTCTTCTTTCTTGAGGATGTAGACTTCAGCCTCAAACTCGGTGTGCGGCGTCAGTGTGCCTGGAGCAACAATGACCTGACCGCGCTCGATTTGTTCGCGCTCGATACCACGTAGCAGCAAACCAGCGTTGTCGCCAGCTTGACCTTGATCGAGGGTTTTCTTGAAGGCTTCGATACCAGTTACGACCGAGCTCTGAGTTGGTTTCAAACCGACGATCTCGACTGGGTCGTTCAGTTTGATGACACCTTGCTCAATACGACCAGTGGCAACTGTACCACGACCTTTGATCGAGAAGACGTCCTCGATTGGCATCAAGAATGGTTTGTCGAGATCGCGCTTTGGTAGCTCGAAGTAGTCGTCCATCGCCTTGACCAATTCCATGATAGCGTCTTCAGATTCTTTGTCGCCCTCGAGAGCCTTGGTGGCTGAGCCTTTGATGATTGGTGTATTGTCGCCGTCGTAGCCGTTCTTGGTGAGCAGTTCGCGAACGTCCATCTCGACCAATTCGACCAGCTCTGGGTCGGCCAAGTCCATCTTGTTGAGGAAGACGATAATCTTCGGCACGCCAACCTGGTGAGCCAACAATACGTGCTCGCGGGTTTGCGGTAACGGGCCGTCGTTGGCAGCCACCACGAGGATAGCACCATCGATCTGAGCAGCGCCGGTGATCATATTCTTGACGTAGTCGGCGTGGCCTGGCATATCGACATGCGCGTAGTGGCGATTCTCTGACTCGTATTCCTGGTGAGAGGTAGCGATAGTGATACCACGTGCCTTTTCCTCTGGTGCGTTATCGATGTCCGCGTAGTCGCGCGCTTTGTTCACGTCGCTTGGGAGCCGCTTAGCCAAAACGTGGGTAATGGCGGCGGTCAAAGTCGTCTTACCGTGGTCGACGTGACCCATGGTACCGACGTTGATGTGAGGCTTTGAACGGTCAAAGTCTGCCATAGAAGTATTTCTCCTAACGTTAGTATTATGTTATTCACGACGCGAGCAATTATCGAAAGTGTTACCACCTCGACAAAACGCGTCGCGCGTTATTCCTTATTATAGTTGAAAGCTCTGCGGGTGTAAAGTGGCTACTGGCGTAAACGCTTATCAATATGCCGGCAAACGATAAACAACCAAATAGCAGCCAGCAGTCCCAATATAGCTTCGATAATCACAAACCAAAAGCTTCGCAAGATGTAGCCCTGAGCTGCCAGAATTGCTGCAAAAATCGGAAAGCTGAATGACAACAGTCGCTCGCGCTGTGTCAAATAATTAAGGCTCGACGGTAAAGTCAGCATCATTAACACCATAGCGACAATTATCCCGCGCGAAAAAACAAAATGCGCTGCGTGCATAGTGTCATTCGGACAAAGCGCTACGCCAATCATACATACAGACAAAGTAATCATCAGCCAAGCTGACAATTTGGCGGTGCGCGATTGCTGAAGTTTAGCATAGCTTCGGGTCATGCAAATACCGATAGTAGTAAGTGTCAATCCCGAAGTAAAAACACCAGCATTAAAAGCTAAAGCCGATTGGCGGTTGGTACTAGTCTCGCCCAACCGGCTGAGACTCCAGCTTGTCCAGTGCGAATCATCAGACAGCACAATTGAGGTAATTACGCCAAAAGCTAAAATCACTACGTACAGCGCGCAGAGTACCTGCAAGCGATTACGCCTGTAAAATTGAACAGGTAGCTGGTAGCTCATATATCTATTATAGCAGCAAACGCGCCTTGGTGAGAGATGCGTTTACATATTTAGCGAAGTTCTCGCTAGAGCTAATTATCAAACTACTTGTTGCGTTTTTCGATAATCTCGGCAGCAACGTTTGGCGGGACTTCCTCGTAGTGAGCTAGTTCCATCGTCGATGCAGCACGGCCTTGGCTCATCGAGCGGATGTCTGATGTGTAGCCGAACATGTTGGCTAGCGGCACGATTGCTTTGATTAGTTTAGCGCCGCCCATTAGATCATCCATGCTTTCGATACGGCCGCGGCGGCTGTTGAGGTCGCCGATGATGTCGCCCATGAACTCCTCGGGAGTAGTGACTTCTACTTTCATGACTGGCTCGAGCAAGACTGGGTTGGCCTGTTTGATGCCGGCTCGAGTCGCGATATGCGCCGCCAAGCTAAACGCCAGCTCGCTAGAGTCAACGTCGTGGTACGAGCCATCGTAGAGGGTTGCCTTGACATCGACTACTGGGTAGCCAGCAATAACGCCGCCGTCTAGAGTTTCGCGAATACCTTTTTGTACGGCCGGGCGATACTCTTGCGGCACCACGCCGCCTTTGATTTCGTCGATGAATTCAAAGCCTTTGCCTGGCTCGTTCGGCTCAAAGCGTACCCAAACATCGCCGTATTGGCCGCGGCCGCCAGACTGTTTGGCGTGCTTACCTTGAACCTCGGCGGTACCTTTGATGGTTTCGCGGAAGGCAACCTGCGGTTCGCCGACATTAGCTTCAACATTGAATTCGCGCTTCATGCGGTCAATTAGAATCTCGAGATGCAACTCGCCCATGCCCGACATAATCGTCTGCCCGGTCTCTTCATCGGTGTGAATGCGGAAAGTTGGGTCTTCCTCAGCGAGGCGCTGCAAAGCAATGCCCATCTTCTCTTGGTCGGCTTTGGTCTTTGGTTCGACAGCAATTGATACCGGCGGCTCTGGGAACTCAATAGACTCCAGAGCTATTGGATGACTCAATTCAGCTAAAGTATTACCGGTGAAAGTATTTTTCAGCCCGACCACTGCAGCAATATCGCCGGCGCCAACACTATCGATTTCTTCGCGTTTGTCGGCGTGCATTCGGACGATGCGGCCGATACGCTCTTTCTCGCCAGTGGTGGTGTTAAGAACGTAGCTGCCAGCTTTCAGCACGCCAGAGTAGACGCGTATGAAGATTAGCTTGCCGACGAACGGATCAGCGGCAATCTTGAAGGCCAGCGCAGCCATCGGTTCTTTGTCGCTTGGTTTGCGGCCGACTTCGTCGCCAGTTTTTGGATTTTTGCCCCAAATTTCATCGACGTCGAGCGGACTTGGCAAGTAATCTGCCATCAAATCAAGTAGTTTTTCGACAATCACGCCGCGGCCGTCGCCGCCAGTTACCAAATAGAAGTCGCCAGCCAGCACGCGTTTGCGCAGCGCGCTCTTGAGTTCGTCGATGGTAATCGCTTCCTCGCCCTCGTCGAAGAATTTCATCATCAGGCCGTCGTCGGCTTCAACAGCGTTCTCGACCAATAAGCTGCGCGCATGCTTGGCTTTTTCGAGCATGTCAGCCGGAATCTCGCCGACTTTCAGCTCGTGGTCAGTGTAATTATCGTAAGTATAAGCCTTCATATCGATCAGATCGACCACGCCGCAAATATCCTTCTCAAAACCAATCGGCAAGTGGATCGGAAACGCTTGCTTGCTGAGGCGGTTGTGGATTGATTCGACAGATTTGTAGAAGTCGCCGCCAGTCTGGTTGATTTTGTTGATGAAGCAGATGCGCGGTACGTTGTATTTGTTGGCCTGGCGCCAGACAGTTTCGCTTTGCGCCTCGACGCCCATTTTGCCGTCGAAGACAGTAACAGCGCCGTCGAGCACGCGTAGCGAACGCTCCACCTCTGCCGTAAAGTCGATGTGTCCTGGCGTATCGATAATATTAATCTTGTGGCCCTTCCAGAAGCAAGTCACCGCCGCCGAGGTAATAGTGATGCCCCGCTCCTTTTCCTGTGCCATCCAGTCGGTGGTGGCGCCGCCATCATCACCCTTGACGGTACCGATTTTATGCGTCAAGCCAGTACGGTACAAAATACCCTCAGTGGTAGTCGTTTTACCGGCGTCGATATGGGCAATAATGCCGATATTTCTAAAGTTTTGTAATGGAACGGTTGCTGCCATTGTTTTTCCTCTATTAAGTTGATTTGTCGAGATTCTTGGTTATTTTTTGGCACCAAAAAACTACTCTTAACGACAATTATATCAGATAATTTACAAAAATGATAGCTAAGTTTAACTTTCGCAAAACCGCTCCTATGTATAGTGTAGGAGCGGTTCTGTATTTACATGAAAAGAAACGATTAGCTGCGAGCAAAATGAGCAAAAGCGCGGTTGGCTTCGGCCATTTTGTGAGTGTCTTCTTTCTTCTTGAAGGCAATACCAGTTTCGTTGCAGGCGTCGACGATTTCTGTCGCTAAACGCTTGCTGTACGGCATACCGCTTTTACTGCGGGCAGCTTGTACTAGCCAAGTAAAGGCAAAGTGCTGCTGGCGATGGCCCTGAATCGGGAACGGAATCTGGTAGTTAGCACCGCCAACGCGGCGAGACTTAACCTCGAAAGCCGGGCTAATATTGTTAATTGCCTTTTCGAAAACCTCTAGCGGCTCTTCGCTCTTGAGGGTTTTAGCAGCTTGCGCTAGAGCATCATAGACAGCCCGCTCGGCTACTAGTTTCTTGCCGTTGAGCATTGATTTGTTGATGAGGCGCTGTACCAAAACCGACTGGTATTTGCGATCTGGCTGCAATTGGCGCTGGAGCTTTTTGGTAACTTTGCGAGGCATGATTACTTATCCTCCTTCTTGGTACCGTATTTACTGCGGCCTTGTTTACGTTTGGACACTCCTTGCAAGTCAAGCGCGCCGCGGACGACATGATAGCGCACACCTGGCAAGTCTGGCACGCGGCCGCCGCGAACTAGCACCACGGCATGTTCTTGCAAGTTGTGACCTTCGCCGCCGATATAAGCCCAAACCTCGTGGCCGTTAGTCAGGCGAACGCGAGCGACTTTGCGCAGCGCCGAGTTCGGCTTCTTTGGCGTTTTGGTGGTAACTTTGACGCAAACGCCGCGTTTGAGCGGTGCGTTTTGGTTGTAATAGCGCACCTTGAGGGCATTGTGGATGCGGCCTAGCGCCGGCGACTTCGATTTTTTGCTAGCCGTCTGGCGAGGTTTGCGTACCAGCTGATTGATAGTTGGCATTCAACTTCTCCTAATTATAATGATAAATTTGAGCTTGCTAAAGGCTCGTGGCGCAAGCGGCAATGCAGCAAACATCCGCCTGCATCTCGAGAGCTGCGGCTTTATCACACCGATAACCCCGCTTCACCCGAGAGAAACTCTATATTCTATTATAGCAAAAAACCTATCAGAAAGCAAGGTTTGCTTGTCTTCTGATCGCTGGAGCCAGGAATGAGCTCAACTGTTAGTATTTGGACAAAAAGTTCGCTTTCGTCGTTTCCGACTCATCAGCATAGATACGCATCTATGGAGCGAATGCGACAAGCAGGTCAGAAATGATGAGTGGGGTGACCCGCTCGTCGCGCTCGCAATGGTCACCGACCGGTCTTAACGACCCTGTCAGTGACCCGGTAGAAGGGCGCCCAGAGGCGGGTGCCCCTCAGGCGGACGGCGCACACGGCGCCGTCGGAGATGGCCAGTTGGGCAAGCTCATGCTTGCCCATGTTTTTGAGCTCATCGACGGTGAGGACCTCACCGTCGATATAAAACGTGCTGTCCTCCCTGTCGCTTCGCAGGAAAGCGAACGACTCGAGAGGCGCGTAACGGGCGAGGGTCTCGTCGGAGACCCAAATCCGGAACTCACACTTGAATTCCCGGGGGCGCAAACCCCCGGGGAGAAGATAGGTGACGGTAATCATGTCATCGGTGGCCATGATGGCCCCTCTCTCCTCGCCAGCTGGAGTGCTGCTTGCGCGTGCATTTCTGATGCACACGAGACGAGGTCTCGGCTGTTAAGTAAAATTATTATCTTCGCCAGCCAAGATCTCATCTCGTGTTTGCCTGCTTGTCAAAGTGCGCTTTCAGACAAGGATTTGCTCGACTTGTCAATGAAAGCTGATATATATATCACATATGGACGCGCATGTCAATAGGTTTAGGCAATATTATTGAATTTTGTGCAAAAAAGCGCAAAAATAACGACAAACAAGCATTTTCACCTGTTTACGACGTTTGCAGCTGCGGATAAACTTAGCTCTATATTTATAACTAGGAATTGAAACAAATGATAGCAAGAGCTATTTGTCGTCGCTACTTGATTTCTTGTCGTTTCGAATAATTAAAAACGCAAGCAATATAGTATAATAAACGTATGAATCCGCTAAATGACAATGATATCCAATACGCTGGCCACCCCGAGCAGGCGCCGCGGCCTGATCCGTTAGTACCAGAACCGCAGCGCCGGCCGCCGCGCGACCCATTCCGTAAATTCCGCCTGATTATGATTGGCGCTGGCGTTGCCGCCGCTTTAGTGATTGTTGTTGCGATTGTGGTGATGACGCTCGCTCGCTCGTCAACAGTCAAAACAGATGAAAAGAAAAAAACTGACGAGACCAAGGTAGCTCACTTAACCGCTGCCGAAACTATCAAGCATGTCAACGTTTATTTCAAAGGCAAGGAAAAAGCCAAATCGTCAATCACCACTCCAGTAAGGGTCAAAGGAAGAAAATTCTACACCGTAGTGCCCGACCTCGACCAAGTTCAGAGTTTGGCCGGTTACGTTCCTAAGGATAAATCAACTTCACAGCGCGAATCAATCGAGAAAAACATGGACTACGATGGTTTTACTCGCAAAGTATTCTCGGAGGGCAACAGAACAAATTATTTAGCTGATTTCACGCGTGACGATGTCACTTGCCAGCTGAGTACCGATATTTCGCAGCGCGACAAGCTCGGCGATTGGATGGAGATTCGCTGTCTCGACACTAAAGTTTACGCTGAATACGCTGAGGCGCAGCAGCCGGTGGTTTCGGTTTATACCCCAGCCGTGAGTGCCGCTGGACAGTATGGTTTCATCGGCAAGCCAGCCCCGTTCAAGGGCGCGCTAAAAGGTTATCAGCTGCTAGAAATTCCAGTCAGCACAGTGTTGTATCAGCGAATGACTGCGCCTGACAATCTAGGATTATTCTATCAGACGCCAGACGGCTTGTGGCATTATTTCCAAGACCGCAACCGCAACATACTGGTCGCCTGCACTCTTTACAATAACCGCGAATTACGGATGGCCTACGCTGACCAAAAGTGCCAGCCGATTGGCGGTAGTACTAAAGATACGGTGACATATTCTGGCAAACGAGATTAGGTCTCGCCTTATTCTGGTTGTTGGAATATGCAAAGATACAGCGTGCCAAAAATTAGCTGCAAAAATAATTACCGCTCGTCTATATGAGCGGTAATTATTTTAACTTAGGCGTTTTTACCTATGACTCAGCATCGACATCTGGCGTGATGTCGTCGGCCTCCTCGTCAACGCTTTCGGCGTACTCGTCGGCTGGCGAATCGTCCTCGCCAGTGTCGAGCGAACGGACGCCAGTACCCACCGGAATCTTGCGGCCAATGATGACGTTTTCCTTCAGACCGTGCAAGTGGTCGGCGCGGCCGCTGGTGGCAGCACTGATTAGCACGCGGGTAGTATCCTGGAAGGACGCGGCGCTCAGCCACGAATCGCTCCAGATACTTACCTTGGTGATACCCAAGAGCATTTGCGCGTATTGCGCTGGCTCTTTGCTGTTAGCGACCAAAGCCTTATTCTCGGCAACGACGCGTGCTTTCGAAACGATATCGCCCATAACAAAGTCGCTGTCGCCTGGGTCCTCGATCTGGACGCGGCTAAACATCTGGCGAACGATGATCTCGAGGTGCTTGTCAGCTACGTCTTGGCCTTGCGCGGCGTAGATGCGCAACACTTCGTTGATGATATAGCGCTGAGTTGCCTCGGTGCCCTTCAAACGCATCAGGTCGTGCAAGTTGAGCGAGCCGATCGTTAAGCGGTCGCCTGCTTCGACATGATCGTTGGCTGATACTACTAGCTGCGCAGTGCCCGGAATCTCGTAGCGGACTGGAGCAGCGGCGTTAGCGGCAATGACGATAGTGTCTTCGGCAGCTTCGACAACGCCGTCGAATGGCGCCACTAGCGAACGGCTATTATCGAGGCCTTCGGCGAGGATATCGCCAGCCTTGACACTAGAGCCGTCTTGCAATAGCGGTTTGCGGCCTTCGAGCGGCAAGCGCTCAACGCGGCCAGCCTCTGGCGTGACCTGGACGATATATTTCTTGCCGTCTTCCCAGACGTCGACAGTACCAGCCACCTCAGTGATGTAAGCTTGACCCTTCGGATTGCGCGCTTCAAAGAGCTCCTCGACGCGCGGCAGACCCTGGGTGATGTCGCTACCGGCCACACCAGAGTTGTGGAAAGTACGAAGTGTTAACTGAGTACCCGGCTCGCCGACCGATTGAGCAGCGATAACGCCAACTGGTTGAGCTGCGCCAACTAGCTCGTTGGTTGCCATGTCAATACCGTAGCTGCGGCGCGGAATACCCTCAAGGTTGTTAGTCGAGAGAATCGACTGAATCTTAACCTCATTGATATTAGTGTCGGCTTCGATTTTGTTGGCGATTTCGCGGGTAATCAACTCGTTAGCGCCGATATAGCCTGGCACAGCATCACGCGTATAGCGTCCGTACAAGCGATTACCGAAGCTGATCATCGTTTCTTCAGTCTCTGAACGATAAATCATGTAGCCCTCGTCGTCACCCTCTTCGTCCTCAACAGTGAAGACATCTTGCGAGACATCGACCAAGCGGCGCGTTAGGTAGCCTGAGTCGGCTGTCTTTAGCGCGGTATCGATCAAACCTTTACGCGAACCGCGGGTAGCGACGAACGATTCCAAGCTCGACAAACCACGGGTGTAGTACGAGCGAATTGGCAGCTCGATTTCGCGGTTGGCGGCGTCGACCTGAATACCAATCATGGCGCTAGCTAGCTTGACGTTACTAATATCACCACGGGCACCCGAGTTAACCATGATCGAAATGCTAGTGTCGATGTGGTGCAAGTTGTCTTGGAGTAACTTAGTAACTTGATTGTCAACCTTGCGCCAAGCTGCTACCGTCAAATTGTAACGCTCGTCGTCAGTAATCAAACCCTGGTCGTATTGATCGGCAATCAACGCGGCATGCTTGTCGCCTTCCTGGATTATCTCCTCGGTTTGATCAAGGTGGACATAGTCGTCCTTACCAGTCGATACTGCGGCCACTGTAGCGAAGCGGAAAGCTAAGCCTTTCATGCGGTCAGCCGTCTTGGCGGTTTCTTCAGCGCCATAACGATCGAAGATTTGCGCCAGAACTTTCTTCAACTCTTTCTTGGTCTGGACGTTATTGTTGTAAGGAAAATCGTCCGGCAAGATTTCGTTGAAGAAGACGCGGCCCAGCGTGGTGTTGTGGATCTCGCCCTTGGCGCGAACCCGAATCGGGCTTTGCAAGTGAAGCCGGCCCATGTCGTAAGCCAACTCGGCGTCGCGGCTGTTAGCAAAGACAGCGCGATGCTCGGTCTGAACGCTCGGCTTTTCGTAGGTCAAGTAGTAGTTACCGAGCACGATATCCTGGCTGATACTAAGCACTGGACTGCCATCGGCTGGCTTAAGCAAATTGTTAACAGCGCTCATCAGCTCGCGAGCTTCAGCCTGAGCGTCATCGGACAACGGCAAGTGGACAGCCATCTGGTCGCCGTCAAAGTCAGCGTTGAAGCCGGCGCAGACTAGCGGATGCAGCTGAATCGCCTTACCCTCGACTAATTTCGGCTGGAAAGCTTGGATACTCAAACGGTGCAGGCTTGGTGCGCGGTTAAGCAGGACGTACTTGCTCTTGATGACCTCGTCGAGTGCGTCCCAAACCACTGCTTCGCTCGACTCAATCAGACGAGTAGCGCTGCGGATATTATGCGCGTAATCATGCTCAATCAGCCAGCTGATGACAAATGGCTTGAATAACTCGATTGCCATTTGCTTTGGCAAGCCGCACTGATTGATTTTAAGCTTTGGACCAACGACAATCACCGAACGGCCAGAGTAATCGACGCGCTTACCGAGCAGGTTCTGGCGGAAGCGTCCTTGTTTGCCCTTGAGCATATCGCTGAGACTCTTCAAGCGCCGGCGGTTGCCAGTGGCATTGACAGCCCGGCCGCCGCGCGCTGATGAATTATCGATCAAGCTATCGACAGCTTCTTGCAGCATGCGTTTTTCGTTGCGCTGAATCACTTCTGGCGCATTCAGCTCAATCAGTTTCTTGAGGCGGTTATTACGGTTAATGACGCGGCGATAAAGATCGTTCAAGTCGCTCGTCGCGAAACGGCCGCCTGCCAGCGACACCATCGGCCGCAGGTCTGGCGGAATCACCGGTAGAACCGTCATGCACAGGCTCGACGGCTTGATGCCAGCTGCTTGCATGCCTTCTAGAACCTTAAGTCTTTTTAGTAATTTTTTCTCGCGCTGGCCCCTGGCGTCCTCGGATTCTTGTTGCAAATCAGCTATTAGCTTGTCGAGGTCGATTTCGTCGAGCATTGCCTTGAGCGCGGTGCCGCCCATGGCTATCTCGATTAATTCTTCATAAGCTTCCGGCAAATTGCGGTAGTCAGTTTCGCTCATTAGCGCGTGCTTTTGCAAGCTTTCCAGCTGCGATTTCTTGGTGGTAAATTGATTTTCTAGCTCTTCGAGCTCTTTGCTCTGCTCTTCGGCCAAAGCCTTGACGTCAGCGCCGTCAGCGCCAGCTTCGCGTTCGTAGCGAATTTTGATAGCGGCGCGAGCAGCTTCAGTCTCGGCTTCGAGGTCGGCTAGTAATTGGTCGCGTTTCTCTTCGTCAACCTTCAGAATTACGTACGTAGCAAAGTAAGCAATCCGCTCGAGATTACGTACCGTGATGCCCAGCAGCAAGCTCATAGCGCTCGGCGTGCCGCGCATAAACCAGATGTGCGCTACTGGAGCAGCCAATTGAATGTGGCCCATACGCTCGCGGCGGACGATTGATTTGGTGACCAGTTCGCCGTTTTTATCGACGGCAGCTTCGCGCGAACGTACGCCCTTGAGCTTTGAATCATGCGGATTGATGTCCTTAACCGGGCCAAAGATTCGCTCGCAGAACAAGCCGTCGCGCTCTGGTTTTTGGGTGCGATAGTTAATCGTTTCCGGCTTAGTGACTTCGCCGTGGCTCCATTTTAGGATATCTTCCGGGCTGGCAACCACCAAGCGCACTGCGTCAAAATCTGCGATACCAGATGTCGAGACTACTCGTGCCATCTTACGCCTCCTCCTCTTCGTTATCGTTTGTATCGTCGTAATTATCGTAATCGTTTTCCTCTTCCGAGATTTGGCCGTCATCGTCAATATCACGTACGCTCATGCCGTCGTCGATATTGCCGATACCGTCGGATTCGTCAAGATAAGTTTCTTCGTCGTCGGAATTATCACTGCCATTGTTATCGTCGCTCGCTGGCACAGTTTTGTCAGCCGGACCGCTAGTAGCGATAAGATTTTCGGCGTCGATATTGTTGGTATGTTCGTCAACCAGATCGACGCGCAGCCCCAAACCTTGCAGTTCCTTCACCAAAACATTAAAGCTTTCTGGCAGCTTCGGGCCGGTGATGATGTCGTGCTTGATAATTGACTCGTAAGCTTTAGCGCGGCCATAAACGTCGTCGGACTTGATAGTCAGCATTTCCTGCAAAGTAGTCGCCGCACCGTAAGCTTCTAGCGCCCAAACCTCCATCTCACCGAAGCGCTGGCCGCCGTTTTGCGCTTTACCGCCGAGCGGCTGCTGAGTGACCATGGTGTACGGGCCGGTCGAGCGGGCGTGAATCTTGTCGCTGACCATGTGGTGCAGCTTGATCATGTGCATGACGCCAACAGTAGTGCGTTCCTCAAAGGCTTCGCCGCTGCGGCCGTCGAAGAGTTGACTCTTGCCATCTTTGGCAAAGCCGGCTTTCTCGAGTTGTTCTTCAATTGTTTCGTTGCTGACACCGTTAAATGGCGGCGTAGCGACTTTGTAGCCGAGAGCGCGAGCAGCCATACCCAAGTGTGTTTCGAACAGCTGGCCCAAGTTCATGCGGCTTGGCACGCCTAGCGGGTTAAGCACTACATCTACCGGCGTACCATCGGCCAAATATGGCATATCCTCGACTGGCAAAATACGCGCTACCACGCCCTTGTTGCCGTGGCGTCCCGCCATCTTGTCGCCGACGCTGATTTTGCGTAGTTGCGCGACGTAAATCTGGATCTGCATCAGCACGCCAGCCTTTAACTCGTGGCCGTTTTCCCGGCTAAAAATCTTGACACCGACAACTTTGCCGCCGCCAGCATTATTCATGCGCTGCGAAGTATCGCGTACGTCCTTGGCTTTTTCGCCGAAGATAGCACGCAGCAAGCGCTCCTCAGAACTCAGCTCTTGCTCGCCCTTTGGCGTAATCTTACCAACCAAGACATCACCGGCACGTACTTCAGAACCAACCTGTACGATGCCGTCTTCGTCGAGGTGACGCAAACTGTCTTCCGACACATTCGGGATATCGCGAGTGACAATCTCTGGGCCGAGCTTAGTTTCGCGAACTTCAACCGAGTAATCCTTGATATTGACCGAGGTCAGCGTGTCGTCTTCGACCAAGCGGCGGCTGATGACGATAGCGTCCTCCATATTGTAGCCGCCCCACGGCATGAAGGCTACCAGCAAATCTTTGCCGAGCGCCAATTCGCCGTCAGCGATTGACATACCTTCGATCAAGATATCGCCCTTAGCGATCTGCTCGCCGCGCTGAACTCGAACTTTCTGGTTGATACAGCGATCGTCATTGCTCTTGGTGAAATGAATTAAATCGTATTTTTTGACGCCGTCAGCGTACTTGACTTCAATGCTATCGCCATCAGCACGGATAACTTCGCCATCAGCTTCAGCAACAACCAGTTGGCTGGAATCGCGAGCAATATTAGCTTCGATACCAGTACCGACAGTTGGCGATTGCGGCTGCAATAGCGGCACCGCCTGGCGTTGCATGTTCGAACCAGTCAAAGCGCGGTCGACGCGGTTTTTCTCGATGAATGGCACCAGGCTAGCAGTCGAGCCGAGGATTTGCTTGTGCGAAGCGTCAATCAACGTCACTTCCGAAGCATCGACGCGAGCCGGCTGCAAGAACTTGCGGGCCGAAACACGCGGACTTTTCAGATTATTATTCTCGTCGAGCTTGACGCCAGCGTCGGCAATCACTTCGTTAACTTCTTGGGAAGCATCGAGATAAACAACTTCGTCGGTAACATGGCCGCCAACAACCTTGAGATACGGTGTCTCGATGAAGCCGTATTCGTTAATCCGCGCATAAGTCGCCAGGTTCAACACCAAACCAATATTAGCGCCCTCTGGCGTCTCGACCGAACAGATTCGTCCGTAATGTGTCGGGTGAGCATCGCGCACCTCGAAGCCGGCACGCTCGCGGCTCAAGCCGCCTGGCCCCATCGAGCTCAATCGGCGCTTGTGGCTAAGCTCCGAAATCGGGTTGACCTCGTCGAGCAGCTGGCTGAGCTGGCTAGAAGCAAAGAATTCGCGCACCGCTGCCACGACCGGGCGGGCGTTTATCAACTGGCTTGGCGTGACATTCTCGAGATCAGACATTGACATGCGATCCATGGCGTTGCGCTGCATGCGCAGCATACCGACGCGGAACTGGCGCGCTACTAGTTCGCCTACCAGCTTGATTCGCCGATTGTCGAGCGCGTCGATATCATCGCCTGGCTCTTGGGTGTTATTCATGCGGATCAATTCGCGGATGATAGCCACCAAGTCGCTCTTTTGCAAAGTACGATTCTCGGCGATATTTGGCACATCTAGCCCTAAACGTTTGTTCATCTTGTAGCGGCCGACACGGCTGTAGTCAAAGCGTTTGAAATCAAAGAACATTCGTTCAATCATCTGGCGCGCGTTATCAGTTGTCGCCAGGTCGCCCGGGCGCAAGCGGCGGTAGACTTCAATCAACGCCTCGTTGACGCCGTGAGCTGGATCTTTCTCGAGTGTAGCCTCGATATATTTGACATCACCAGTATCAATATCTTCGAATAATTCTTTAATTTCTGATACTTTGCTGTAGCCAAGCGCTCGCAGGAACGTCGTCACGGCAATTTTACGGCGACGATCGATCTTGACGTAGATAGCGCCGCTAGCGCTGGTCTCGAACTCCAACCAAGCACCGCGTCCTGGAATCAATTTAGCACTGTATAGACTGCGCCCAGCACCCTTTTCGGCAGTATAGAAGACGCCCGCCGAGCGAATCAGCTGGCTAACAACTACGCGTTCGGTGCCGTTGATAATAAACGTTGCCCGGTCAGTCATCCATGGGTAATCACCTAGATAGATTTCTTGTTCTTTGACCTCGCCAGTCACCTTGTTGGTCAGTTCGACCGTTACCGACAGCGGCGCTTCAAACGTCAAATTGTTTTCTTTAGCGAACTTCTCGTCGTTTTTTGGATCTTCGAATTTGTAATCCTTGAATCGCAGTTCAAGTTTTTGGCCGGTGTAATCCTCGATTGGGTTGAGTTCTGCGAAGATCTCGCTTAGGCCCGTCTCGACGAAATCTCTCCATGATTCCTTTTGATGAGCCAAGAGGTTCGGCACCTCGACCGCTGTGTCATCATTGGTGAAGAAGACACGTTTGACCGGGGTGTGCTGCGCCGTTGTTGCTTGTGGCATGGTACTCCTGCTTGATGGTTAAGTTTGATGAAACCGCACTAGGGTGATGATTCCCGCTTGCGATTGGCGCCGAAGCTTTACTAAATGTAGGTACCGCATACCAAAAACGCCGCGCCACAGGCGCAGTACACAACCAACCCACATTACACAATCTTCATTAGCTCTAATTATAATCGCGCGAAGCCGCTAAGTCAAGACTTTTTGCGGCCGATTACTTCGTCGACTACGCCGTATTGCAGCGCTTCGTCGGCGCTCATCCAGTAGTCGCGCTCCATGTCAGCTTTAACTTTGTCAAGTTTCTGGCCAGTGTTGTCGGCTATGATTTTCGCTAACCGCTCTTTTAACTCTATCGCCTCGCGCAGGCTGATTTCTTGGTCGGTCACCTTACCGTGAGTACCGCTCGACGGCTGGTGAATCATCACCCGGGCATTCGGCAGCAAATAGCGCTTGCCCTTGGCGCCGCTGCTGAGCAAGAAAGCGCCCATACTGGCCTGCAGCCCGATGCCGATCGTCTGGACGTCAGGCTTGATATATTGCATAGTATCATAAATTGCCAAGCCATCGTACACCACGCCGCCTGGGCTGTTAATGTAGAGCTGGATATCCTTTTCGGGATCTTCATTGGCTAAGTGCAGCAGCTGAGCCACGATGACGTTGGCTGTAGCTTCGTTGACTTCCTCGCCCAAGAAAATGATGCGATCCTCGAGCAGACGCGAGTAAATATCATAGCCGCGCTCGCCGTCGCGCGTACGGACGATCACGTTGGGTACTAAGTAATTCGATGGTTTCATGGTCTAATTGTAGCGTACTAATTAGCACTCGTCAAGGCAGAGTGCTAATAACTTGCTATTTAACGCGAAATATAGTATAATAAAAAGATGGGCGGCGCAATCCCGCGCTGTCTAGCTCCGTTTTTGAAAGGAGGTACGCTATGAGCGTACCTATCCCGCCGCCCGACCCGAACGACCAGACGCCGCCGTTGTGGCGGCGCCTCATCACCACCCTCCTACTGGCCATCTGGCCGGCGGGAGGGTTTCTCCTTCTCCTCGGCTCCGCAGCCGAGGAGAAGAGCCCCCTCGGCCAGGGTTTTGTCGCCCTGGCCGAGGCGCCGTGGTGGGCGCTGGCTGGGGCCGCCATGGCCATGGTCAGCGCTACCCTGCTGGGCGTTCCCGCCAGCCTGCGACTGGCGGGGGATCTGACTATCGGGGCGAGTTCGCTCGCCCTGATGACGGTCTGGGCCGTCGACCCCGCGGCGGCCCAGATCGTAGACACCCCCCTCTTGGGTTGCTCGCTGTTTTGCACCGGCATCGCTATAGTCGATGCCGGGATCACGATCCAAGAGCGGCGGGCGGCGCGCCCGCCGCAGGGTGAAAACGGGGCATAGAGAGTCCCGCGCCCCGCAGACTAACAGTCTCGCCGGGGGCGGGGCTGTTAGTCTTTTTTGGCAGTATTTTATACCATATCCAAAATACCCCGCTTACGCTAGCGAGGTATTTTTTGGCAGGCTATCTGCTATTTGCTTGCTGCTTCTGATTTCTTTGCTTTGACGCTAGGCTTCTTGCCAGCTGGTTTCTTGGCGGCTGGTTCGCCGTCTTTGTTATTTTTACCAGCCTTAGCGGGTTTATCCGCCTTGCTTTTGTCAGTTTTTACAGTTTTTACTTTCTTAGCATCTGGAGCGTTTAGCTCAACCAATTTATCAACGGTCTTTTCGGTAATTAAACGGTTGGCGATTTCGCGCTGGGCTTCTGGCTGATCGAAACGTTTAGCCATTTCGGTGTTATTAGCGTATTGTTGCTTGTAAGCATTGATGTGCGCGGCCAGCTCGTCGGCGGTTGCTTCGATTGCTAGCTCTTTGCTTAGCTCGGCTAGTACTAGCCCAGCTTTGATGCGCGCTTCGGCCGTATCGTTAGCTTCTGCTTCGACCCAAGCGTCGCGGTTAGCGAACCCGCGCGATTCGTAGTATTGATCCAGCGTCATACCGCGATACCGCAAATTTTGCACCAAATCCTGCTCGAGCGAGCGGATCTGATCTTGACGCAGTACGTCTGGCACAGCCACATCGCTGGCTGCTACTAATTGCTTAACCAAATCGTCTTTCAATTCGTCTAGCGCTTGGCGCTCTTGCTGCGCAGTGATTTCGGCTTCGATATCTTGGCGCAAATCGTCCATCGAGGTATAAGGGCCAGCCTTGGCAGCAAACTCGTCATTCAGCTCGGGCAATTCTATCTTGTTGATTTTCTTGACAGTTGTTTCAAATACTACGTCAGCACCCGCCAAATCTTTGGCATGATAATCTTTCGGGAATTGCAGGGCGACGTCCTTTTTATCGCCCGCTTTGAGGCCAACTAGCGCTTCTTCAAAACCCGGGATAAAAGTGCCGCTACCGATAGTCAGCGGATAATC
Organism: uncultured Candidatus Saccharibacteria bacterium; assembly: GCA_937959535.1. Classification (GTDB taxonomy): domain Bacteria; phylum Patescibacteriota; class Saccharimonadia; order Saccharimonadales; family Saccharimonadaceae; genus Saccharimonas. The sequence goes on along the minus strand of CALGPW010000002.1, from coordinate 9,080 downwards.
TTTGCCGGTGCCGCCCTGGAAAGCTTCGCCGTCACGCTTGCCAACGAAATCAATAATCACCTCGTCGCCGTCTCGCGCTGCTTCGGTGGTTTCAGTCTTTTCAGCCAAACCTTTACGAATACGTTCAATTACTTCTTCGACGTCTTTTTTGTCAATTTTGATTGTCTTTTTGGTTGCTTTGAGTTTCTTGTAATCGCCAAGCTTAACCTCAGGCATGATATCAGCCTCGGCCGTAAATTCCAGCGTCTCGCCAGGTACGAATTTCTTCAGCTCGACTTCCGGGCGATCAAGTACTTGCAGTTTGTTGCTAAGGAACGCCTCGGCGACAGCGCGATTAATTGCGGCCTCTAATGTCTCTTGGCTAAGCGTGTGCGGGTCGGCGTGCTTTTTGACTACCGCAATCGGCACGTGGCCCTGGCGGAAACCGTTAACTTTGATATTTTTAGCCATTCGCTTGAGCGCAACTTGTTCTGCTGTCTCGAGCTCTGGCTGGCCTGCCGCTACCGTTACCAGGACGCGGGTGGCTGATAATTTCTTCACAGTCGTCTTCATAACGACGTATTATAACAGATTATACCCGGGCTGGCTATTTTGGACAAACTACAAGATATCTGACAAATCGAAAACATCGTCGTCTTCGTCGTACTGCTGATGATGACGGCGATCGCTGACAGCGGTCACTACCCGCTCGAAGCTGACTTGTTGCTCGCTATTTTCGCGAATATTTTGCAGGTTATACAAGCCCTTGGCGACAGACTGCCCATCAACCGTCATCACGTAGCGGACGCGCTTTTTGATAGCTTCTTTGACCTGGCGGTCAATCGGCCGGCCGGTATAATCAACCTCGACTGAAACCCGCTCGCTGCGCAGCTTTTCGGCGATTCGTTCAGCGTCGTCAAGTACATTGCCTACAGTTACAATATAAGCCTGAGTAGCGCTCTCGAGGTGGCGCATACCGGTATGGCGCGCCAGCAGCTCAATAATATTCGACATGTCTGATTGGCCGCCGACCGAACTTTGCAAGTCGTTATTGACGTAGCGTCCGCCCTTATATAGTAAGGCACTATGCGTAGCATCAGCTTCGGTGAAATCGAAAATAATACCGCCAGTGTATTCTGGATGCGCCAGCGTGATATCAAGGATAACATTATCAATTCCCAGCCGCTCTAACCGTTCATATAATGCCACTAAATTCACATAACATTCACTATGGCGGATAACTTCTGGTAGGTCTTCGGCCGACCTGGCGGTCAAAAGCTTAGATAATTTTTGTAGAACTTCACTAGAGTGCGACAACCCGACGATATCAATCGCGCGGTCGCGAAACTTATCTGGCGCCAGCGTTCGCTTCTGTGCCAGCAGGCGCGCCATTAGGCTAGTTTGTACGGCGTCAAGATCAAGGTATTCGCTCAGTAGCAAATCGAGCATCTCGGAGTCATTGATGCGCAAATTATAAGTCGAACGCTTGATGCCCATAGCGTCGAGGCCGCGCTTGGCGATAGCGATTGCTTCGACGTCAGCTCGCGGCGACTCGCAGCCGGCATGCTCGTAGCGCAACAAATATGCTGCGCTCGGATATGCCGATACACTGAAAGCGCCCGCTACGATGTCGTAACGGCGACGATTCTGTAATTTTGACTCAGTGTCAATATCATATTCTTCATAGCCGTACAGTGTTGCCGTGTTGCGCCACGATTGCTCGATTAGCTGGCAAGCGCGCACTGTATTCGGATAGTGCACGTCTGTATCGTCGGTTACATTGGATGCTGGTGCCATCATATACTTCTATTATAGCATAAATGGAATTATTTTGCAAGAGTGCTATCAAGCTTATGGCGACATACTCACTCATACGCGGCAATATCAGATGTCGCGCCGATATTTCGCGGACGAATTGAATCGAATTGTGTATGATCTAAATTGTAAAATTTTTGTAACTGTCTGTCTACAAACTCTTTACAGGCGCACCTAAATCAGCTAGAATGAGTCTGCGTGCTAGATGTGATAATGCTCGGCGACTACGTGGGTAGCGAAGTGCATGTAGACGCGTAGCGCGTCAGGTTTCTAGGGATTAGTGTAGACAGTCGTGGCATAGTACTTTACAATCACACGCAGATGTGGCGGAATTGGTAGACGCGCTAGCTTCAGGTGCTAGTGCCCTTCGGGGCGTGGAGGTTCAAGTCCTCTCATCTGTACCATAACTTGTATTTAGTGGAACAACGTTAATACTACCCGCTCAGGCAAAGCGGGCTTTTTTTGTTGAGCAAATAGTTGCCTCGCAGCTAAAGTTTGTGTTTAAATAGAAGCATGACGAACGAAGAACTAGCGATCAAGATCGATAACCTAAGCGATATCGTTGCTAATCTAGCAAAAACGATGGACGAACGGTTCAAACAGATTGATAAGCGGTTTGAGCAGATTGACCAAAGGTTTAAGCAAATCGATGAGCGCTTTGAGCAGATCGACCGCAGGTTTGAGCAAGTTGACGAGCGTTTTGAGCAGATCGATGAGCAGTTCGCTGATATCCGCAAGGACCACAAGACTCTGGTTGATATCGTGAAAGATATTGATCTGGCGGCATATGAACGATTCCAGGAATTAAAGGCTGGGCAAGCCGAGCTGGCGGCTAACCAAGAGAGTCTGCGGGCCGACCTTGCTGTCGTTCGCCGCGAGCTGTACCATGAGTCTGGTAGCCGCGAGATGGTAGACGACACGCTTTAATAACTCGCTTGATAAGCGCTTACGCCGAGTAGAGGCAAAGTTTCCTGATTTAGCGTCGAGCCAAGCAGCCTAGCTGTTCCGCTCAAAATACGATTGCTCTTCTCTTCTCCTACGCTAGTTTTAAATAAGTGTAAGCGATAGTGTGCATATATTTGGTCTGTTAATCGATTAAGAGGTCACTTTTTGCTAGCGGCGTTAACAATTCTAACAAGCCATTTGTAGAAAATATAATTTTTGGCAGTATCTGCCTATACCTGCGGTAAAACATCGCCGTTGACGCTAGACGTGAGCGATCGCAGATTGTCGCCGACTTTGACGCCTGGATTCATAATACCAAGCGGATCAAAAACTTTTTTGATAGCCGCGTACATCTCGCGAGTGCGAACGTCAAGGTGCTTATACGCGAAATGCGCTGCGATCCGTCCCTCGGCTGCTTGGCCAATGAGCGCGCCGTCATACTTAACAGCCAAATTAGACAATTCATCAAAAATCTTGAATAATTTTTGCTTGTCTCCAACTTGACGCAGCGACAGTACCGGATGAACCGTGTAAGTTTCGGTTAGCACGTGCCCAGAAACAGGCATATTACAATGCAGACGACCAGCCAAAACTGTTAATGCTTTGGTAAATTCATCGAAACGCGCAGCTGGAATATAAATATCGCTATACAAATGCGGTGTAAAAGCCGGGTTTTTGTCAGGCAATTCGGCATAGCGAGCAATATCAAGTGCTGATAATAGCGCGTCATCGGTCGCGTCTTCGCTAGAAACGAATTTGACTCCCTCGGCACTGCTGAATGTCTTCTGGATTTTTTTGAGGTTACGAGCGCGAGTGCGAGCATTGAAATCGTCAAACCCGGCGATAATAACCGCCTGCGGGTCGGCTCCGTCCAAGCCAAACCAGTCAAAGTACCGGCCGGCAGCAGCGGCAGCGCTAAATAGCTGGGCGTCAAAATACTCGGCAAAAGCTGCGCCGCTATCGCGCAATATGCGCATAGCATCATTGGCCATGCTAACCGAAGCAAATACTAGCGCAAAGACTTCGTTGCTCTGGCTACGAAATTCGGTGCGCAAAATCATCTCGCTGATAATACCTAGTGTACCCTGCGCACCGATGAATAGCGGTGTCAAGTCGAACTGATTTCCTCTCTTGACAGAGGCTATAGAGCTATAGCCAGACTTATCATATTCTGGCAGAGCAGTAATCACGTCGTGGTATTCGTCAATGATTGCGTCAATGCCGCGGTAAATATCGCCCTCTAGATTCTGCAAACCTTTCTTGCGGCTGAGCTCGCGCCGGCCGAGCGGGCCTGTTTGCAAAATATCGCCATTTGCTAAAACTATCTCGAGCTGGCTGACAAAGGCGCTCAAGTCGCCGTATTTACCGCTAGCCAGTCCAGCCAGATTGTCGGCGATAGCTCCGCCAACTGTTCGACGCGCATCTAGGCCGTCGAGCGGCGGGATGTTAACGCCCTGTAGGCTTAGCGCTTGGCGCAGGGTTCCAATGGTTGTGCCGGGCTGCAAGCGAACTAACCGCTGCTTGGCATCATACTCAAAAATATTATTCATATGCCGCGACATATCGACTATCGCCCCGCGGCCAATCGCGCCTCCCGTAGTTCCGCGGCCTGAACCGCGGGCGGTTATCGCCTGAACATGCCCGCGTTCAGCTAATTGCCATGATAATCGTGCCGTTTTGCGAATATCTTCGGTATTGCGCGGCGCGACGATCATCTCTGGCGCAAGATTCAATACTCCAGCATCGTTAATATAAGCCTGCCGCACATCGGGCCGGAAGTCAATCTCTCCTAGCAAATGTCCGCGTAGGTAATTAGCAATTTTGCTCATACACCCTCATCTTCATATAAATCTATTTTAGCATAAGCTGCAGCAATTTTTCGCGAATTTGTTAGAAGTTTGCTATAATTATTTGTGCAAGCAAAATACGTGCGATTTGCACGGCAGCGGTGTGCCGCTAGAGCTTGCAAACGCTCGCGGATGTGGTGGAATTGGTAGACACGCATGCCTTAGGAGCATGTGCTTTCGAGCGTGAAGGTTCAAGTCCTTTCATCCGCACCAAGGAGATTCGATACACACTCTGAGGAAAATACGCATAAAAAATAACCCGTATATCGCGGGCTATTTTAATTCCCCAAAAATCACGAATCACACGATTCTCGGCGGAAAGAGGTGAGATAAGCATTTCCATAACTACGATTGTCCACCACAACAATTTCGTTTCCCAGATTTGGTTCCTCACCTCTTCCTGGATGTGATAATACCATAAGCCCGCCTGGTTTGAGAAGCCCAAAAAGTTTACTGACTGTGGAAAACTGTGGATTTTCGTATGGCGGATCGGCAAAGATTATGTCATACTTGCCTGCGCCGCCAGACTCAATCCACGAATTGACAGGGGCGCTAATAATTTTTGCTTCATTTTGAACGCCTAGCGAGGACACATTATTGCTTAAGATTTTTTGAGCAATTTTATCGCGTTCGATGAACGTTACGCGGGCAGCACCGCGGCTGAGAGCTTCGAGACCAACCGCTCCAGTACCAGCAAAAGCGTCTAAAACCTGCGCACCATTAATCTCGTTGCCGATGCTATTGAACATAGCGTTGCGAATCCGCTCGCCCATCGGCTTGGTGCGAGTGTTGTTATCTTTAGGTGCATCTAGCAGTCGCCCGCCGAAACGCCCGGCGATTACTCGGATCGAGCTCATTGGTGCGCCTCGCGGTAGGCGCGGTACCAAAAATACGTGATGATATTAGCGATCAGCGGAATCAGCGTTTGCCGCGTCTGCTGCGCTAGATGAGTCGTCCAGCCGCGCTTCCAGAATTCCTCGTACATGCCTAGCGCGTAAACTTGCTGCACTGCATCGAGAAATACCGTCTGCAAATCCTTATCATCTGCTAGTTTGAGCCAGATTGAATTTGGCGCCGAATCGGAAAACTTGGTCGTCTTGATGCTGGTAGCTACGCCTAGCTCAAATAACACATGTGTCGCAAATACACCCTTGGCACCCCAATACTCCCAGTTTTTACTAAGAGTCTCGCGCATGGTCGAGCCTCTGATGATGCCTTTTTCGGCGATCGACGCTCGCTCGTTTTGAGGCCGTCCCCACAACTCCTCGATCTTTTCGCCTAGCGGATAATGATGCGCCGGCGTTAGCCCGTCGGTGATAGCATGCGCCATCCAGGCCGCCTCAAAGGCTGCCCGCACATTATTACGCTTTTTAAGCGCCTGCACTAAATTGGCATAATGATCCATAATCATCTCGACCAGCGCCGTATCGCTGGGGTCGCTGGGGTCGATGAAATGCCACGGCTCATCGACGCCTGGACTTTTGCGCTTGATGCCGTCGGGGCCGTTGTTGCCTTCGAAATGCAAAATATCCTTGGCAGAAGGAAAACCACGGCCAACCCTTGATATTTTGCGCAAATCGCGGCGAGCAATCCGGTCGATTTTCTGATGCACGCCGATAAAGTTGCCCGAATGCGAACGAAAAGTAGTACCGCTGTACATGCATTGTATTATAGCACGAGAGTTAATTAAGCGTCGTCACCCGCTGGTTGTGGCGGACGCGCGCTTCTAGTGCTGGATATTTCGATAGACTTTCGCCGCTGTCGATGAAGCGTTTAGCGGCTTTCTTGGCGCGAGCAATCAACTGCGTGTCGGCTAGCGTAGCGATTTGCAGATTAAGCGCGCCGTGCTGCATGCGTCCGTAAATCTCGCCAGGACCGCGCAAGCTCATATCGACCTCTGCTAGATGAAAGCCATCATTGGATTTTTCTATTTCCCGCAAACGCTGCGACGGTTTGTTATTCGTACTCATCATCAAATAGCAGTAACTTTGGTGCTGGCCGCGGCCGACCCGCCCGCGCAGCTGGTGCAACTGTGCTAAGCCAAATTGGTCGGCGTCCTCAATCATCATAATCGTAGCATTCGGCACGTCGACACCAACCTCGATGACGGTAGTACTAACCAAGATATCATATCGTTGATCTTTGAAAGCTTGCATGATTTGATCTTTTTCGTCGGCACGCATTTTGCCATGCAGCATAGCGATGCGGTGGCGGCCAAAAATGCTATTTTTGAGTCGTTTATATTCAGCTTCAACACTTTTGCGATCGCTAGAATCGCTATCGGTAATTAAGCTGCAAACTACGTAAACTTGGCGGCCCTGGGTAATTTGCTGGTCGATAGCAGTATAAGCGGTATTGCGCGAAGGCGGCGAAATAATCTTAGTAAGAATCGGCCGGCGGCCGCGCGGCCGCTCGTCGAGGACGCTGACGTCTAGTTCGCCGTAAACAGTCAGCGCCAAACTGCGCGGGATCGGCGTGGCCGTCATCGCCAAGAGGTGCGGCATGGCAGCTACTGATGGTTTTTTTGCGTCTAGCGGGGCGCTCGATATACTTTCCTCACCTCCGTGTCTCGCTCGCGAGCCTGGGGCTGCGCGCCCGGTCTCTCGAGACGAGCCAGCGGCAATCGTCATAGGTTCAGAAAGTGTATCAAGCGCCCCCGACCCCACTTTCTCGTCCTTAACCTTCATCAGCAGCCTCTGCCGCTGCTCGACACCGAAGCGGTGCTGCTCATCGATAATCACGAAGCCCAAGCGGTGAAACTCTACTTTATCCTGAATAAGCGCATGCGTGCCAACAACCACATCAACCGCGCCGCTTGCAATTTGCTGGTAGAGCGTTTGGCGGGCTTTACCCTTGACGCTGCCAATCAGCAAACCAACCGTCACACTGAACGGCTCGAGCAGTTTAGCCAGCGTCTGGGCGTGCTGCCGCGCCAAAATCTCGGTCGGCGCCATGAACGCCGTCTGATAACCAGCGCTCGCCGCCTGCCGCGCTGCCAATCCGGCCACCACTGTCTTGCCACTGCCGACATCGCCCTGCAGCAAGCGGTTCATCGGCCTAGCATGCTCGAAATCTTGCAAGATATCCCAAGCGGCGCGGCGCTGAGCGTTGGTTAGCGCGAACGGTAATTTCTTGACAAAATCCTGCACGACAGACTTTTCAAACGGAATCGCGAAGCCAGCTAGCTTCTGGTTGTCAATTTTGTTGAGCTGGCTAGCCAAAACCAGTTCGAATAGCTCTTCGAAGGCTAAGCGCTGGCGAGCCTGCTCAACTTCCTTTTCATTGCGCGGAAAATGCATCGCCGAAATCGCTGCGGCACGATCGAGCAGCCGCTCGCTTTGCACGATGCTCGGCGGCAAAGTTTCGGGCAAAACACTCATTAGCGGACGTAATTGCTCGATAACTTTGCGTACTGTTTGCGATTTTAGCCCGCGCACCGCATGATAGACTGGCAGCAGTCGATCAGCTTGCACTGGTAGCTCCTTGGCTAGTTCGGCTGTCGGGTTGGTTAGCTGGTAGCGGCCGTAGTTATACTCAAACGTGCCGCTGAAATAAAACCATTCATCGCTGCCGCCCAGCTGCTGCACTCGGTACGGCTGATTGAACCAAACCGCGTTGAGCTTGCTGGTGTCGTCAGCCAGTACCGCCGTAGTCAGGCGCAGTCCGCGGCGGACTGGCCGAGTGCTAATTTGCTGGCAGCGGGCGCGAATCGTCACTTTGCCAGGGCGCAGCTCGGCAATTGGCGTCACGTGCGTGAAATCCTCGTGCTTGCGTGGCAAAAACAGCAAAATATCGCCAACCGTTTCGAGCCCCGCCCGGCGCAGCTCGGCTGCGATTTTGGGGCCGACACCTTTGATTTGGTTGAGGCTAGTTGCGAGATTCATAAGTTTATTGTACTAGTTTTCAGGAAAATTGCGAAAAGTATTGACAATTTCACCACTCTATGCTATATTAATACTAGCTTTTCGCTCAAGGTTAGTCAAAATAAAGGGGCGGAAGGTTGCCCTTTTGCCTTGAGCATGATTCGAAGGAGGAATCATGAGCATTGTCATCGTCGCCGTCGCCGTCGGCCTCTTCACCTCCCTCCTTATTCAGGCCTGGGAGGCACGCACACAGGAGGCCCAGGGGGACCAGGGGGCCCAGGTCTTCAAGACCTGGGCGGCCTGGATTGACCAGGACAGCCAGGAAGCCTGGGCGGCCTACGAGGCCGCCGCCAAGTCTGCTCAAGAAGCCCGAGAGGCGCACGAGTCCGCCCGGCTGGCTGCCGCCCAAGTGGCCCTCCGGAGGGCGCTGGGACTCCAGTCCTGCTAACGCCCGTCGAAAATAGCTCGCCGAATTGGTTCAACACTGGTTGAGATACTTAATCATTAAGTGTTTCCCGGGTTGTTATTTATTTTACTTTGAAATTCTATAGATTTTACGGGAAATTGCGAAAAAGTGCGTACACACCTCACCACCTCTGCAACATCTCCACAGGTGTTCGCATCTGTATGC
>CALGPW010000001.1:0-13739 GCA_937959535.1 uncultured Candidatus Saccharibacteria bacterium | reverse complement strand
CGTAACAAGGTATCCGTACCGGAAGGTGCGGATGGATTACCTCCTTTCTAGGGAGAGTTATGCCAAAGGCTCGAGAAATCAGCCTTTGAAGCTAGGTCGGTCTTTTCGAAAGTTTTAGTAAATTTCGCTTTCGAATTCAGCCCTTAGGGGCAAGGCTAAAATTTACCACAGATTGAGATAGATTGCACAATCAAGTTGTTAAACTTTATAAAACCCTCTGTTCGCAGAGGGTTTTATGGTTTAAAATTTAGTTATGGCCATGCGAAAGAAAAAGTGTTCGCGGTCATCACGCTATAAAGCGTTGGTAAGTGATTTCCAAGACGACGAGTTGCGCTTACTCTCGCGAGATGCCGCTGAAGAATAAACTGAAGAATAATTTTAGCAAAAGTGTATGCAAGTTAAGCATAACGACGAATCCTAACGCGCAGCCTATTAGTCCGCATAAACGGTAGCGTTCGTAGCTGCCGACGCCGCTGCCAAAGTTGTCAGCAATTTGTTGATACCAGACTGTCAAGGCAGCGCCGCAGATTAGAATTATTATGCCGATAAGAAATGAAAACCAACTAAATTCGTATACCATACCTAATATTATACACTTGATAATCGCGTAATAATAGTGTAAAATGTACACAGTTAATGGTTTGTTAACAATTTAATGGGGATATAGCTCAGTTGATTAGAGCACCTGCTTTGCAAGCAGGGGGTCCAGGGTTTGAGTCCCTGTATCTCCACCATTATAAGTATGGGGTGGACTGGGCTTTTGGTCCAGGACACTCCACCAAAATATGGGCGATTAGCTCAGCTGGTTAGAGCGCGTCACTGATAATGACGAGGTCGGAGGTTCAAGTCCCTCATCGCCCACCATGGTTTTAGCTGAAAAGTAGGATTGTTTGCGGGCGGCTAGCTCAGTTGGCTAGAGCATCTCGTTTACACCGAGAGGGTCGGGGGTTCGAGTCCCTCGCCGCCCACCATTAGACTTGCCAGTAGGCAAGTTTTTTATTTTGTGTAATTTTTTTAAATTCGGTATTGTAATTGGACGGGATAGCTGCTATAATCAACTGTCAGTTAGCTGATGTTCAGTAATGAACCAATGGCAAAGATCGACGGCATATGTGCGAGGTTGTGGTCGAAAAAACATCAATTTTGCTTGCATGACATTGTAGACAAATCAGTCTGGCAGTGTTATGATGAGTAAAGTCTAATCCACCACGTCTTGAACGCAGACGAGTGTCATCAACTTCTAGTTGATGCGACGAAATGTGCGTTCAAGTTTATAGAAACGAGACGGACGCAGGCTACTTAACAATTCAGTGATGTAAAAGAAAGATTGACGGCAAGTGATTGCATAGCAGTTGCGGATATACCGGCCAAATAATAGCGAGCTATTCATTTAGCAGGGTAGATTATCGTTTGCGGATAGCAATTACTAGTTAAGTCAATGCATAAAAAGGTACTCAAGGGCGCTAAATGGATGCCTAGACGTATATTACCGATGAAGGACGTGGAAGACTGCGATAAGCTTCGGGTAGCTGCCAACAAGCTATGATCCGGAGATTTCCGAATGGGAAAACCTAGCATGAGGAAAGTCATGTTGTCCTGCGCTGAATACATAGGCGTAGTGAACGGGAACCATCTGAACTGAAACATCTTAGTAGGATGAGGAAAAGAAAGTAAATAACGATTCTCGGAGTAGTGGCGAGCGAAACGGGAAGAGCCCAAACCTTATAAGTTTTTGCCTGTTCGCAGGCAAATAAGCTGATAGGCGAATGCTTACAAGGGGTTGTGATATTACACACGACCAAGCCAGAGAACTTGAATTCGTTCGAGGTATCTGGTTTGCGACTACTGGCTATCAACGGTAGGTGAGGTAAGAAAACAGCGTGGTTAGCAGAATAGTTTGAATGGCTAGCCAGAGAACGTGAAAGCCGTGTACGCAAAAACGACGCTGACCTTATATGTGTTTTATCGAGTAGGACGGGGCACGAGAAACCCTGTTTGAATCTGGCTGGACCACCAGCCAAGGCTAAATATAATATACGATCGATAGTGAACAAGTACAGTGATGGAAAGGTGAAAAGAACCCCGGGAGGGGAGTGAAATAGATCCTGAAATTTAGTGCCTACAAGGAGTCGGAGCCGGCTTGTCCGGTGACGGCGTGCTTTTTGTAGAACGATCCAGCGAGTTAATTTCGTGCGCAAGGTTAAGCCAGTTGGCGGAGCCACAGTGAAAGCGAGCCTGAATAGGGCGATTAAGTGTACGGGATTAGACCCGAAACCGGGTGACCTAACCATGAGCAGGTTGAAGCCACTGTAACAGGTGGTGGAGGACCGAACCAGGATACGCAGCAAAGTGTTTGGATGACTTGTGGTTAGCGGTGAAATGCCAATCGAACTCGGAGATAGCTGGTTCTCCTCGAAACAGTTTTAGGACTGGCGTCATGTGGTAGCAGTCGGGGGTAGAGCTCTGTAAAGGACTGGGGGGAGCAATCCTACCCACCCTTAACAAACTACGAATACCGGCTGTGGAATCATGGCAGTTAGAACGGCGGAGCTAAGTTCGTCGCTCAAAAGGGAAACAGCCCAGACCATCGTCTAAGGTCCCTAAATTTACGTTAAGTGGGAAACAAGGTGAGATTTCTTAAACAGCTAGGATGTTGGCTTAGAAGCAGCCATTCATTTAAAGAGTGCGTAACAGCTCACTAGTCAAGAGATCTTGCGTGGAAAATGTAACGGGGCTAAACGTAATACCGAAGACATGGGTCTATGCATTAGCATGGGCGGTAGAGGAGCGTTCCTATCGGCAGTGAAGCAGCATTGTAAAGTGCTGTGGAGCGGTAGGAAGTGAGAATGCTGGAATGAGTAACCATAAGAGAGGTGAGAATCCTCTCGGCCGTAAGAGCAAGGTTTCCTGAGCTATGGTAATCATCTCAGGGTTAGTCGGGCCTAAGCCGAGGCGCATAGCGTAGGCGATGGACATCAGGTTGATATTCCTGAACCGGCGTAGTTTGTACACTGTTCACGGAGAGATATTCAGAGCGGATTCATGGTTTATCCGTCCAACCGAGCGGGAACGCAAAGGGAGTGAAAGTTACTCTGCGGAGTGATGATTCTGGAAAAGGCTCTGGCTAGAAAAGCAGGTGTACGCGTGGCTATGTCCGCCCGTACCGCAAACCAACACAGGTGCTCGAGTCGAGTAGACTCAGGCTTACGAGTGAACCTTCGCTAAGGAACTCGGCAATACAGCGACCGTAACTTCGGAATAAGGTCTGCCCCCACTTCGGTGGATATGTTGTCGGTTTCAAAGCTAGCAGGTGTGGTTGAAGAGTATCTTTAATACATCAATTCTTCTTGAGATAGAACCAATAGCTTTTGGAACTGAAGCTCAACGCATCTAGCGATGTGGGGGCCGCAGCAAAAGAGCCCACGGAACTGTTTATCAAAAACACAGCTCTCTGCTAACACGAAAGTGGATGTATAGGGGGTGACTCCTGCCCGGTGCTGGAAGGTTAAGGGGAGTGCTTCACGGTACGAACTGAAGCCCCAGTGAACGGCGGCGGTAACTATAACCGTCCTAAGGTAGCGAAATTCCTTGTCAGGTAAGTTCTGACCCGCACGAATGGAGTAATCATGTGGGCACTGTCTCAGCGAAGGACTCGGTGAAAGTGCATTGGCGGTAAAGATGCCGTCTGTCCATACCAGGACGAGAAGACCCCATGGAGCTTTACTACAGCTTTACATTGAATACGGTTTCAACATGTGTAGCATAGGTGGGAGACGTTGAAGCAGATACGCCAGTATTTGTGGAGTCACCAAGTGAAATACCACCCTTGTTGTGATTGTGTTCTCACGCTGACCGTTATCCGGTTAGCGGACCGTGTATGGTGGGTAGTTTAACTGGGGCGGTTGCCTCCTAAAGAGTAGCGGAGGCGTTCAAAGGTTGGCTAACTTCGGATGGAAATCGAAGTGATAGTGTATGCGCATAAGCCAGCTTGACTGTGAGGAGTACATTCCAATCAGAGACGAAAGTCGGAGCAAGTGACCCGCTGTACGAACATTTGTTCATTGAATGTGGGATCGACAGCGCACACGGATAAAAGTTACCCTGGGGATAACAGGCTTATAGCGCCCAATAGTTCACATAGACGGCGCTGTTTGGCACCTCGATGTCGGCTCATCACATCCTGGAGGGGGAGCACCTTCCAAGGGTTCGGCTGTTCGCCGATTAAAGTGGTACGCGAGCTGGGTTCAGAACGTCGTGAGACAGTTCGGTTTATATCCGGTATGGACGTCAGGAAATTTGTGAGGATTTGCCCCTAGTACGAGAGGACCGGGGTGAACGCACCGCTGGTGTACGGATTGTGGCCACCTGCTGCATTGTCCGGTAGCTATGTGCGGACCAGATAAGCGCTGAAAGCATATTAAGCGCGAAACTGACCTCAAGATTAGATTTCCCTATGAGGACACAGATAGACTATCTGTTTGATAGGTGCAAGGTGGAAGTGCAGTAATGTATGGAGCCGAAGCATACTAATAGTCCCACTGCCTTTTTATGTCCTTGTCTACGAGGTTAATGCTTGCATTGATAGCGTGGATAAGGTAGACTTAACTAGTAATTGGTGTTCGCACCAACGTTAATCTTTCGATTATAAGCACGAGCTAGCCGAACAAGGACATCGAAGGAAGGGGTTTGGCCCACCACGCGATTATATGTGGAACCAAGCGCTTTAAACCCCCTCCTTCGGTGCCCATGGCGAGGAGGAAACACCTGTTCTCATCCCGAACACAGAAGTTAAGCTCCTCAGCGGCGATAATACTGCGCAAGTGGGAATCTAGCACGGTGCCGAATTATATAAAAACCATCCGAAAGGGTGGTTTTTATTTTTGGCTGACATGTTTAGTACCACTGTCTGTTAGCGGTGAAACTACAGATTGTCCGATAGCGTTTAGGATGTCTTTGTGAGATGAGCAGGCTCCCGGATTGCTGCTGCGTTTCGTGATAGTTCAGTAAATAAAATAACGCTCTTTCGAGAGCGTTATTTTTATATTCTCGGATCTCGCAGAAAACGAGAATTGTATTTGTGGTGAACCTCGTAGTTTTGAAGGTTCAAACAGGTGCATATCTATAATATCGCACCAGACGAATAAACGCAATGGTTTTTATACCATAATTTCATAATTTGTAACCATTGACATTTTGTCTCGTTTGTGCTAATATAAAAGAGTACATATAACGTATGTGAGATAAAGCGAGGGTTTACTTATCTCTTACAGAGGTAGGCGAGCCCTTTTAATATTGCCCGGAGCGGGCGGGAGACAATGATATGGCAGGAACAAAAGTTGGCGGCAAGAAAGCAGCTCAAAAAAATCTAGCCAAAGACCCAAACTTTTACGCAAAAATTGGCCGTAAAGGTGGCCAAAACGGGCACACGGGCGGTTTTGCCGCTAACCCGGCGCTTGCGCGAATTGCTGGGGCCAAAGGCGGCCGTATCAGCCGGCGCGGCAAAGCAAAAGCAGCGATGACTCAGGACGATGTTACATTAGCTGCCTAATCGCAGTTCTGTTGACCGCGACCACAAAAATAAAAGCATCTCAATCCAAGAGACGCTTTTATTTTATTTGAGATAACGTCGCAGTTGGCAGTGCTTAGCTTGATTGACGCGCCAAGAACCACCGCAGGTCAGGCAGGAATATTTGTTCGGGCCGGTCTGCAAGCCGGTTGACTGGCAATGCGGGCATTGCGAACGGGCATGCAGCCAGTCGCGGTAGGTGTCAATATCGTCTTCAATTAATTCGCTATCAATTGCTACTGAAAATTTAGCTGCGGTTTCTAGTGCTTTTTGCCAAGCGGCGCGTTCCATAGCGATTAATTCAATGTCGCGTGAATAGCCAGAATGATTGAGCAGAGCATGCCCGTATTCGTGGAGCAAGCGCTGGCAGGCATGAGGGTCGTTAGGGTTATAAGTAATAGCACAAGCGGTATAATTCCAACGAAATATCTCACCCGGTACTAGGGTGAGATGCTCGAGATGCGGCTGGCGGGCGGCGTCAGCGCTTATTTTTTGCGAGAGCCAAGTAATCTTTGCCATAGTAATAGCATCCGTAGACAACCGCTTCCTCGGGATGGCGCGCTTGAATAATCTTTGGACATGGAATGTGCGGCGGCAGATGTGAAGTTAAAATATCGCGCAAGTAATCGCCGTACCGTTCAAAATAAGTACCGACGCTACCGCCAATGATGATAATGTCAGGCTGAATTATCGGGATGACGGCCAGAAAGCCGCGCGAAATGCGATCAGCGATTTTCTTCCAGGTGCGTTTGCTGGTGATGTCGCGAGCAAATTTGTGATAAGCGTCGACAATGGCCCGTCCAGAGGCAAAGCTTTCCCACGAGTGGATCTTGCCGCCATATTCGACGAGCGCGCGGCCAGCTTCGCTGTAGCGCATACCCGGGTCAATGTAGCCGTTAGTGCAAACGCCAGTACCGATGCCAGTACTAACTGTGACATAAAGCGAACAGTTAGGGATTGTTCGTAAAAGCCGCGTTTCGGCGAGCCCAGCTAGGTTGGCATCGTTTTCGATGAGTACCGGCACGCCTGGCAGCAGGTCTCGCAGCAGGCGGGAAGCGTGAAAGTCTGCCCAGCCGAGGTTTTGGCACCAGACAGCAGTACCGTTCTTGATGATACCAGGCAGAGCGATAACTATAACATCGACTTTTTTGTCTGAATAGCGTTCGCGGACTACGCGTTTTAGTTCGGCGACATAAGCTTTTGGCTCCTTGGGAGTGGGAAATTTAAGTGGTTTGCCCATGTGTCCGTTATCGGCAAAAGAAGTGACGAGCGTCTTTGTCCCGCCAGTATCGATTGTTACTATCATGAATCTATCGTATCACAGACGATAGTATAGCGTATAGTTGATATTATTGCAGAAAAGGTGTATAATATAGAAAAGTAAGGTAATTATGAGAGGATAACAGTAAAGTGGCACATCGTAGCGAGAAAGGTTCAGTGATTGGTTTTGTGCTGGTGGGGACGGCGCTAGCGGCGGCGTTTGTTGGCGGCGTGTACATGGTGCGCCATTCGGGTGAATTGAATTCGACAGATACGCAGCAAACGGCACAAACGTCTCAATCTGAAACTGCCAAAAACGACCAAAAAACTCAAAACGAGCAAAGCAGCAACACTGCGCCAGCGCCAAAAAAAGATACAAACCAGAGCAATACTGAAGCTAATAAGCCTAAGGGAGACGAGAAGAAAAAAGACTCGCTTGCTGATACATTGAAAAAGCAAGAAGACAAGAACAAAAGTAACAACAGTTCGGATCCAGCACAGAAGTCGAACGCTGGTGCGGCCAGCCAGAGCGACCAAAAAAGCGCGTCGGACACATCGAGCGCCTCTACTAGCAGCAATTCTAATAATTCGACTCCGGCTTCTAATTCCAACTCCAATTCCAGCGCTTCTAGCACTGTTTCTAGCAGCTCTAATAACTCGGCGACAGGTTCGTCTGCTGCTATTAACAACAAGCTGCCGAAAACTGGCCATGAAGCCAGCAGTTTGCCAAAGACTGGCCCGGTTGACGATGTGTTGGCAGTTGTAGCTGGCGCTGGCCTGCTGGGGCTGGGGGTTGCTTACGTCAAATCGCGCCGCCTCATCTAGACATTAGAGGTCGGATAAGGTATACTAGTAAGTGGCTGAGTGCGCATTGTTTTGTGCTGCTCGAGAAATATTAAATTTAAGAAAGGAGAATTGGCAGAGTTTACCCGAACCCTGGGTATCTGCTGATGACGTATTTATGGCAAAGGCCACGATTACGATGGACGACCTCTTGGCGGGCGACAATGCGAAACAGCTAGTTGCTGGCGAGATGGTGACTGGGCACGTTTTAAGCGTGCGAAAACACGAAGTATTAGTAGATTTGGGCGCGCAAGGAATTGGTTACGTACCGCGCCGCGAGGTCGGTTTCGGCCGCCAATTGAATGTCGGCGACGAAGTGTCGGCAAGCGTGATTGATTCAGAACTGGATAACGGCTACAGTCTGCTGAGCCTGCGCAAGGCAGCCAAAGACCGTGGCTGGGAAGAAATTCAAGCTCACTTTGATGCTGCTGAAATTGTCGAGATTACGCCGTACGATGCGAACCGCGGTGGACTGCTTGTCGAGTACGAGGGTGTACGCGGCTTCTTGCCAGTATCGCAGCTGAGCGCCGAGCATTACCCGCGCGTTGGCAGTGCCGACAAAGACGAAATTTTGGCTCGTTTGAACGCGCTGGTCAGCCGGCCGATGAAAGTGCGTATTTTGGACTGTGACCGCAAGACTAACAAATTGATTTTTTCTGAGAAAGAAGCCATCAAAGACGGCTTGGCAGCGCGCTTTGCTACGCTGAAAGTTGGCGATACGGTTAAAGGCGTGGTCACGGGCGTAGTAGATTTCGGTGCGTTTGTTAATGTTGATGGTATTGAAGGGTTGATTCACATTTCAGAAATCAGCTGGGAGCGTGTCGGTAATCCGAATGATTACGTCAAAGTCGGCCAGTCGGTTGAAGCTAAAATTATCTCGATTGACAAAGACCGTTTGAGCTTGAGTGTCAAGCAGCTGACCAAAGACCCGTGGCTCGACGAGGTTGAGAAGCTCGAAAAAGGCCAAAAAGTCGAAGGTACAGTCACGCGGATTACGCCGTTTGGCGCCTTTGTTCAGATTAGCCCGGCTGTCGAGGCGCTAGTGCATATCTCGGAGCTTGGCAGCGGCAACGATGTTGATCCCGAGAAGGTATTTACCTTGAATGAGCGCAAAGAATTCGTAATTCTCGACATTGACCGCGAAGGCCGCAAAATTAGCCTGAGTTTGGGCGGCAAGAAAAAGAAAACCAAGTAACAGCCCGCGCATCTAGCGGATAATTGTCCCGATAAGCTGCGGGTAGAAAGGAGAAAACATGAGCCAACCAGAGAAAATTCTGACGATTGCCGATTCTATTACCGTTGGAGAATTGGCCGAGGCTCTGAATCTGCCAGTAACGCAGCTTGTCGGTGAATTGTTCAAAAACGGCATCGTGGCGACAATTAATCAGCGGATTGATTTCGAGACGGCGCAAATTATCGTCGAGGAGCTGAAAATTGCCGTACAATTGAAGCGAAAAGAAGTTAATTCTGCGCCAGTGCAACATTTGCACAAGCCGTCTGCCAAGGCATCGCTGCGGCCGCCGATTGTAGCAGTGATGGGACATGTCGATCACGGTAAAACTACGCTGCTAGACACGATTCTCGGCATGAAAACCGTAGCTAGCGAAGCGGGCGGAATTACCCAGCATATCAGCGCTTATCAGACCAAGCGCGGCGATCGCGTAATCACCTTGCTAGATACGCCAGGGCACGAGGCTTTTGCGGCGCTGCGCCAGCACGGCGCGGTTTTGACTGACGTAGTGGTGATTGTGGTGGCTGCCGACGACGGCGTGATGCCGCAAACGGTCGAAGCGATTAAATTTGCTCGCAATGCTAATGCTAAAATCGTCGTGGCTATCAACAAAATCGACAAAGAAGGTGCCAATATCGACCGCGTTAAAGCTCAATTAGCCAGCGAATACCAGCTGAATCCAGAGGAATGGGGCGGCGACACGATTATGGTGCCGATTAGCGCTAAAACTGGCGAAAATATCGATAAATTGCTAGATATGGTGCTGCTAGTGGCTGATATGGAGGAGCTGAAAGCCGATACTGACGTTCCGGCTGAGGGTTTGGTCATCGAGGCGCACATGGAAAAGGGCCGCGGTTCGGTGGTCAATCTGCTAGTCGAGCAAGGCCAGCTGAAACCGAGTCATTTTCTAGTTGCCGGCACATCATACGGCAAGGTGCGCACGCTGGCTAATTTCCGCGGCGAAGCGCTAAAATTAGCTGGTCCGTCAACGCCAGTAACAGTCACTGGATTCAAGGAATTGCCGCAGTTCGGCGATGTTTTCACTGTGGTGAAGAATGAGAAGATTGCTCGTGCCCAGGTAGAGCAGGCTAAAATTGAAGCAGAAAGGCAAGCTGCCAGCACTAACGTTACTGGCGCCGATTTGCTGAAAATGATGACCCAAAAGCACGACAGCGAAGAGTTCGACGTCATCGTCAAGGCTGACGTGCAGGGTTCGCTAGCTTCGGTGATGGATAGCTTGCGGCTGGTTGACACTGGCGGCGCGATTGATTTGCGAATTATTGGCAGCGGCGTCGGCAATATCAACGAGAGCGACGTACGTTTGGCGGATAGTTCGGATGCTATTATTTACGGATTCAATGTCGAGATACCGCCAGCGGTCAAGCGCTTGGCGAGCCGCGATCACGTGCGGGTGCGCACTTACAAAGTGATTTACGAACTGCTAGACGATGCTCGTAAAAATATGGAAGCTTTGCTGTCGCCAGAGGTGGTCGAGACGGAGGTCGGCGTATTAGAAGTCAAAGGCGTCTTCCGGACGATGCGCGACGAGGTAATTTGCGGCGGCGAAGTAATCAGCGGCAAAGTAACGCCGAATTTGTTAGTGCGCGCCAAGCGCGGCGGCGAGCAGCTTGCCGAGGTAGAGGTCGCTAACGTTCAGCGGCAGCAGCAGGAAGCCAAAGAAGTATTCGAAGGCGAGATGTGCGGCTTGAGCCTACGGACACAGAAGAAGCTGCAGCTGGCTATCGGCGATACGCTGGAATTCTTTACCCGCGAATTGGTCAGGCGAACACTGAATTAGTAAATAAAATAACCCCGGTCGAAAGAGCGGGGTTATTTATTAGAGCAAAGTGCGAGCGGTCAAGCTAGATTAACGGTTTTTGCGCGATACTATGTAGGCATACAGCGCGTAGCCAAGCGACCCAGTACCAGCTAGGCCGGCTAGCTCGCTGATACCAGTTTTTGGTAGTTGGTTTGGCGTGCTAGCGTTGTTAGACGGGCTGTTGGCTGTGTTTGTTTGTGTAGTCGTGGCGTTGGAATTTGCGGCGTCTGTTGGCGAGGACTGCTGGTTTGTAGGCGCTGGATTAGCTGGAGCCGCTGGCTTTGATGGTGTAGCCGATGTATTCGGTGTGTTTGGCGTGGTCGGCTTTGTGTCGGGCTGGCTCGGTTGAGCAGGTGTCGTTGGTTTAGACGGTTCTGTTGGCTTGGCAGGAGTCGATGGTTGCTGCGGAGCTGGATTGTTAGGCTTGTTTTGATTGTCAGGTTTGGAAGGCTGCTGCGGCGTCGGCTTCTGGTCGCCTGGCTTGTTTTGGCCTGGATCGGCTGGTTTCGACGGCTCTTGCGGCTGCGGCGCTGGCTCGGATGGTTTGTCCGGCTTGTTATTCTGGTCGTTTTGAGCGGCTTTGATAGTAAAAGTCTTGGTGCAGCCGTCGCTAGTGACGGTTTCGTCCTTGCCGTTGACCGATACAGTGATGAAAGCCTTGGCAGTGTAATTGCCAGGTTCGAAACCGTTGAATTTAGCGCCGGCAGTGTTGTAGACCTCTTTGCCATTAGCATCGTAGACGCGGTAGACAGTGCCTTTGTAAGTAGCGCCGTTATAGGCGGCGTACTTGACAGAAAATTTGTAGCTGTCGCTGGCGATATGGTCGATACCTAACGATTCGCAGCGGTAGACTGGCTGCTGCGTTTGGTTGGCAGCTGGCGTGTTATTAGGCTGATTGGCGTTTAGGGCGCTAGCAACGCCAGCAGCGCTGACCGCTACCACGGCGATAGCAGAAAGGCCGGCAAATAGCTTCATGATATAACTCCTTTTTAATTTATTATTTGATAATCGGGCTGGTAATGTTCATATATGAATATAGCAGCTACAAATCTGGCAGGCAAATTAGTATCAAATCATGGTATTTCATGGGGTTGCCCGCCCCCGACAGAACAGTTGCCTGGAATGGCAAGGTTCCGCCGGAGGCGGGGGTAGTAGTGATTGATTGATCCCGGATCCCCGCTGGCGGCGGGGCCGGGAGAGGGGGCAGGATTCAGCGCTGGGGACGCTGAGTCCCGTCCTTGTCGGCCGCGATTTTCATCGCGGCCATGATCTCCTGGCCGCCGGCCAGGAGGGCCATAAGGCCAGCGCCGACCAGGAGGCCGGCGATGGCGGCGGCGGAGAGACTCACGTGGCCGCCAGCCAGGAGGCCGGCGATGGCCGCGGCGATGGCCGCGAGGCCAGCCGCCGCGCCGATGGCGGCGCCGCCGCCGCGCCTGATGGCGGCCGCGGCGATGACGGCGCCGATGCCGATGGCGGCGCCGGCTGCGGCGGCCGCTACGGCCGCGAGGCCAGCCGCCGCGCCAGCGGCGGCGCCGGCGAGGACGATGCCGATGGCGACCGCGACGGCGGCCAGTCGCTGCCAGGCCGCCAGTGCCGCCCAGGCCGTCAGCCACGACGGCCGTGGCCCCGGCACCGGCTGGGCCGGGGCCGGAGTGGTGGTGGGCGCCGCCGGCTGGGTGATGGGCGCCGGCTGGGCCGGCGCCGGGGTGGAATTCGGGGCCGGAACCGCCGCAGCGGTCCAGACCCCGATTCTGGCCGAGGCCAGCAGGACGTTGAGACGCCCTGCGACCTCGGCGGCGCGGGACTCGTCGTCCCACACGGTTGGGTCGGCGAGCTCGGCGAGCTCGTCGACAACCTTATCGTGATTTTGGTTCTGAGGGTGGGCATCCGCCCACTCCTTCAGAACCCGGTAGGCCTCCCGCGTCGGTACGACGCGGGAGGCTGCCGGCTGGGCCGGCGCCGGTGGGTTGGTAGTTGACAAAATGAGCTCCTTTCGAGCTCGTGGGGCGCGGCGCACCCCTGTGGATAAAACATCCGCACTATTGGCATGACAGTAGCGGCGATCAACCGACAAATTGATTTTATCGGCTAGTCGCTGCTACTGTCAAAACTCCATCGACCTAGATTTGTTCTCTTACTCAATCATTACTACGTTATACTGCGCGAGCTTCGGAGCAAACCGCTCGACAATGCTTCTAGCGCAGCACGCTGCCTGCGAAATTCGCAGAAAACGTGCCACGCTCGACGCGCGAAGCCGCAACAAATATATCGAAATAGCATGAATTGACGCTAATTGCGTACCGAATTGTCAAAATGCATCAACTTCCTATCAGGATATAGTGCGACTTCCACCTCACACTGAGCTGATTATCTACTATGCTATCACAAAATGGTTGAAATGTCAAGCATTTTATGTTACTATATATGCGTAATCTACTATATTTTTGAGGAAATAGAGAAATTATGCTTGTGCCTACTACAGAAAAGAGTTACAATAAAAAGGATTATTGTACGAAAATTAAAAAATGAAAGAACAGCAATGAGGAGTCCAGAAAATAGCCGTGGCAAAAAAGGTCCTGAACATGGAATAAGGGATATTTTAGATGAAGACAAGTATATTAGTAGCTTAGTATCAAAAGTAAATGGCTTAAAAGAATCTGATTCTGATGGTTATGTTCGATTTGTAGCTAGAGATGCTAGTATTGTAGCTGGTGTCTTTGACCGTCTTGCTGTAGATCCAAATTATGAACCTAGCACTGAACAATTAAAAAGCGACTCGCGTTTGGAAGAAGTGTGGCGTTCGTTAAAAAATATGCGCGACGCGATTACAGGTTCGCAATCTTCTGATCAGGTGAAGATAGCGTACTACTCTATTATAGATGACTTAGTGTCTGGAGCGGCCGAGGCAGTTTCTAGTAGGGCGTCTCGTGATGCTGGCACCAGACCAGAAACTGTAGCTGGACGGGGTGGCGATGCTGGCGGCTCTCCAGATATTAAAGCTGCTCCTCCAGTCCCAGGTG